>JAVKCY010000061.1:0-12439 GCA_040223265.1 Parvibaculum sp.
CTTGACCAATGAGGAGATGCGCACACAGGTGCAATCCAACTCCTACAAAGGCGGCCTATTGGATGAGGGCGGCGCGCACCTCCACCCGCTCAATTATGCGTTGCGCATCGCGCGCGCAGCCATATCACATGGTGCAAAACATTAAGGGAGGCACGAATGGGACGTTTGGATGGCAAAGTTGCAATTGTAACCGGGGCAGGCAAAGGGATTGGGGCGGCAACGGCCGGATTGCTCGCGTCTGAGGGCGCGAAGGTGCTGCTCACCGATATCGATCAAGCGGCGGGTGAGAAAGCGGCGGACGAAATTCAGAACCGGTCTGACACTGCGAGTTTTATTGCGCATGATGTGACCGATGAGGCCGCGTGGGACAAGATTGTGGCCCATGCCGTCAAGGTCTATGGGCGGTTGGACATTCTTGTGAACAATGCCGGGATCGCGCCGAGCGGTGGACCGATTGAAGATCTCAGTCTTGCTGACTGGCGTCATGTAACGGCAATTGATCTCGATAGTGTTTTTCTGGGGTGCAAGTATGCAATCCGCGCGATGAAGGTGAATGCGAACGAAAAGGGCGGTGGTTCCATCATCAACATTTCATCGATTATGGGGCTTATCGGGCAACCCAATGCGGCTGCCTATAATGCGGCGAAGGGCGGTGTCCGGCTTCTGACAAAAGTTGCAGCACTTGAGTGTGCGGAAGCGGGATATGGTATCCGCGTGAATTCTGTTCATCCGGGTTTTGTGGATACACCTTTGGTTCGCAATGCCGTGAATGATGGTGTGATTGCCGGTCGGATGGGAAGTGAGAATGAAGCGTTCGAACTCCTCACGTTGCTGCATCCGATTGGACGATTAGGTGTGCCAAAAGATATCGCCAATGCGATTTTGTTCCTGGCGTCGGACGAGTCGTCCTTTATGACAGGCGCAGAGCTTGTCGTTGACGGTGGCTATACGGCGCGGTGATGGCCTGCGTTGAGGCCTGCCCTTCGACCTGTAAAGCACGCAGCCTTAGTGGCCGGAATGATCCATCATTCCGGCATCACTACCGGGTGCTGCTGGCATCTCTTCGCTCATACCCGCTTCATGGGTCCCGGTGGGGGGCGTCAATCTCACCTGAGCGTCGAGGGTGATGTCGCCTGACTTTTCAAACGAAAGGGTGAGGGGGACGGTGCTCCCTGTTTCCAGTGGGGCCTCAAGGTCAAAAATCATGATGTGGAGGCCGCCAGGGGCGAGGGTGACGGAAGTCGCTGCAGGAATGTCGATGCTTTCCAGACGCCGCATGCGCATAACGCCGCCTTCCATGCCTGACGTGTGAACCTCGACGGCGCGGGCACCGGGAACTGAGCCGCCGATCAGACGATCCGCGGTGGCGCCCGAATTTGTCAGGGTTACATAAGCGGCGGTATTGCGATTGGCGCCCAATGTGGGTCTTATCCAAGCGGTCTCGGCGCTGAGATATGTGTTTTCAACCGTTTCGACGGTTGCCATGTCCGGCTCATTTGCGCGCGCCAGTGCGGCAATGGCCGCTGCCGTTATAAGGACAGCGACAACGATGAGCCAATTTGAAGCCTGCTTGTTCACGAGCTGTCCTCCCTGGGACGGTAGCCTTTTCATGATTGCATGGAGCTTTTCACAGAATAGCCCTTAATCACAACGGGGCGAAGCGCCGCAGGTTTAGCGTTCGCCGGAGCATTCTCAGACAGGTCTATTTGACATTTTTTTGCTGTTTTTTGGGGCGGATTGCACCTGATGGTGGTAGCGGTTACAACATGCGCTCATTTGTTTCATCAGGGCCTCGAACGGCTTGCCTTTGCCTGGTGAAACCTGACCTGAGAGCGGCCCGTGCCGCAACGCTATTTGGAGATGCCCTCGTGGAAAAATCGGAACTTGCCCGTGTTCAGACCTACCTTCGCAAACTCTTTCGACTGGACACCATTACGGTTCAAGGGCGTGCGAACAAGGATGATTCCGCTGAGGTAAATATTGGCGATGAATTTATCGGTGTCATCTTCCGCGATGAAGATGAGGGCGAAGTTTCATATGACTTCAATATGGCGATTCTTGAAATCGACCTGCCGAAAGAATGATGTTTCGCGTGCCCGGCGCGGGGGACCCGCTGAACGGCTCGATTACACATTACTCTCCGGCGCGAGGACGACGCGACGTATTTCTTACCAACCTATGCCAGTCTTGTGCGACGCATAGGGAAGATTTGCGCATTTAGACAGATCTCACTATTTCGTGACATCATAGAACAATGGCAGCAGCTGCCATGAACGGCGCGTGCCCATTTTTGAGGCCCCCGTCGGGGGTTGGTCGGGGGCGTGTAATGCTTAAATTTGTCGAAAACTTCATGTTCAAGGTGAAGGCGCTGGTGCTTTTGCTGCTTGCCGCTTTCACCATTTGGATGGGCCTGCATGCTACTGAACTCCGTCTCGACGCGGGCTTCCTGAAACAGCTTCCAACTAATCACCCCTATGTTGAGACATTTATTGATTACCGGGAAAAGCTGCCGGGCCCTAACGCGGTCATGGTCGCCGTTGAGGCAAAGGAAGGCACTATCTGGACACCTGAATTCATGCGGGTGCTGCATGATGTGACAGATGATATTTTCTTTCTGCCGGGTGTTTTCCGCGGCTCGGTCACGTCTGTCTGGACCCCCAATACGCGGGTGATGCAGATCACGGAAGAGGGGTTCCTCGCCTATAATCTCGTCCCATCTGACGTTACGCGCGATAATATCGATGACGCCGCTGTAGAAAAAATTCGTGAAGATGCGGACCGTTGGGGGTTCAAGGGCAAGCTGTTCTCGAATGACAGCAAGGCTGCGCTCATCCGGTTTGAGCTGCAGGAAATTCATCCGATCAGTCGGGAACCTCTCGATTATATCGATTTTGCCCAGCGCATCGAAAGCAGCATTCGGGCGAAGTATGAAAGCGACAAGGTCAATATCCGCATTATTGGTTTTGCCAAGATGATTGGCGATATTGCCGATGGTGCGGGGGGCGTTGTCTGGTTCTTTGTTATTTCGTTCCTTCTTACAACGGCGGCTGTTTATTTCTATTGCCGATCCGGCATTCTGACGTCGCTGGCGGTGGGGTCTTCGCTCGTCTCCGTGGTCTGGCAATTCGGGTTGCTTAATCTCCTGGGATACGGGCTTGATCCCTTGGCGATCCTGGTGCCGTTCCTGGTTTATGCGATCGGCGTGAGCCATGGCATTCAGCAGATCAATCTGATTTCATCGGAGATTGTTGCGGGCGCTACAGCGGAAGGTGCCGCACGTGCGACGTTCTCGCGCTTGCTCGTGCCGGGTTCAATGGCGCTGGTAACGGACCTTGTCGGTTTTGCGACGCTCTACATGATCCCTGTGCCCATGATCCAGGAGATGGCGATTGTCGCATCCATTGGTGTGGCGCTGAAGATTGTGTCCAACCTTATCATGCTGCCGTTGGTCGCCGCCTATTTCCCTGTCAAAGCAAATTATGCTGAGCGTGCTGCGAAGCTTCGCCGTGGGCGTGTCCGTTTGATGGCGTGGCTTGGGCAGATTGCCCGTCCGTTCCCCGCCATGCTGACGTTGGTGCTCATTGGTGTTTTGTTTGTTGTTGCGGTGTACCAAAGCCGGGGTCGGCATATCGGTGATGTGCACCCGGGCGCGGCTGAACTTCGGGCGGATGCGCGCTATAATCTCGACTCTCAGTTCATTGTCCAAAACTTTGCCATCAATCTTGATGCCTTTGTGGTGGTGATCGAGACGCCTGAGAATGCCTGCATTCAATGGGAGATGATGAAACCCGTCGAACGCTTTGGCCTCCACCTGATGAATGTTGATGGCGTACGGTCCGTCATGTCTCTGCCGGAAGCTGCAAAGCTTGCCAGCACGATCTGGAGTGAGGGGAGCCTCAAATTCAAGGAGCTGCCACGCAACCGGTTTACGCTTGTTCTCACGACGCAAGGGATCAGCACCAGTTCTGGCCTGACGGACTTTAACTGCAACTACCTCAACGTGATTGCCTTTACCGAAGATCATAAGGCGGAGACCGTAAAGCGTGTGATCAAGGCGACGGAGGATTGGATCGCAGAGAATGGTGCGACTTTCCCAGACCATAAGTTCCGCCTCGCGACGGGGAATGTGGGCCTCATTGCTGCAACAAATCAGGTGATCGAGGGCTCGGAGACCCCGATGCTGCTCTATGTCTATGGTGCGATCATATTTCTTGTTTTGCTGGCCTATCGTGACTGGCGCGCGGTCATCTGCTGTTGTGCGCCTCTGGTTGTTGCTACCTTCCTTGGCTATTGGCTGATGAATTGGTTGGAGATCGGGCTCAAAATCTCGACTCTGCCGGTTCTGGTTCTCGCGGTGGGCATCGGCGTAGACTATGCCTTCTACATTTACTCGCGCCTTCAGGTCCATCTGGAAGCCGGGCTGGACATTGTGGAAGCCTTTTCGCTCTCCATGCAGGAAACAGGCATGGCTGTGATATTCACCGGCCTTACTCTGTCGCTTGGTGTGTCGAGCTGGGTGTTCTCTGATCTCAAGTTCCAGGCTGATATGGGGCTGCTCTTGAGCTTCATGTTCTTTGCAAACATGGTTGGTGCGGTGACGGGCCTGCCAGCGCTTGCGGCGACCCTTTATCGCTTGTTCCCAAGAAAGCGCACACACGTAGTGGCGGCCTGATCCTTATGGGATCAGGCTTGCGCCGCTCGCAGGGTCGGTGGAGCCCGCTTAGCGGTCTAGCGTTTCGTCTTCCTTGTGGGGAACGATAAAGCTTTGCACGAGCGCGATAAGGGCCGTGTCGATGCGGAGCCAGTCTTCCAGGTGCGCACGCTTGTAGCGATAGGTGATCGCAATATTGTCCTGCAAGTGGAAGGTGCGTGTGCAGGTCGGGCTGAAGACGATTTCGCTCGCGTTGAAACAAAGGAGCAGGAAAGTGTCCGGCTCCATGTCCGCGGTGAGGAGAATTTGATCACGGTAGCCTGACGTTTCCGCAAAATTGTAGAGCGACAGACCGTATGGGCCTTCGAGTGGCTGATGATTGGTCAGGTGGCGCATGTAGACGTCATCAAGACGTCTTGCGGCGGGTAGCAGATCATCTGTCTTGAAAATCTTGAAATGTATGGCATTCGAGTCTTCCGCGTTGCTTTCAAACTCTTCCCGGCGTCGCAGTGAATAGGGCGAAAGTTCCGGCAAGAGCGCGTGAAGGTCTATCTCTTCCTGAAGCCCGCCAATCCGCTGAAGGGGATAGCGGGTGAAATTGGCTGGCACCAGGAAGCGCATTTCGCCGATTTCGACATCCACGCGTTCTGTGCTTTCGCTTGCGCGCGGATCCAGTCCCAGGAGTTCAGACGGCGTCGGGCCAAAATAGTAATAGACGAAGGCAGCGGAAAAGATCGTGACGCCTGCAATGACGACAAGAGGGATAAGCCAGGCTGGCCGTTCCTGAACATATTGATCATTGCTCATATGGCGACGCGTCCGTTTTTCGGTTTGTGGGTGGTAGCTTAACGAGTTTGGTCCCGTCTGTCCGTGACCTGATTTGAGACAGGTTTTGTTTCAGCGGCGCAAAGCGGGACTTTTCCCCATTATTGGAGCTTGCCGTTTTGGCACGGCCTACAAGCTCTGTTGCGTACTCTAGCGGCTAACCTCTTGTTATTTCGTATATTTTTTGTGACTGGCTCAGGGGATTGTCGGGGGTTGCCGGTTTTTTTGCGGGGCATTCGGGAAGGATTAACTGGTACGGCGCTTGCGATGGTGGAAGCAAACCATGGGAGCCGCCATTCAATGAGTGTCTTTGCCGTAAAAATGCTGACTTTGCTCGGCTATATTCTTTATGCCGGTGGGCCGGTCGATGCTGTGAGCTTGGCGATGGGATCGACGGGCGGGCAATATGTGGGAGGTGTACCGGGGGCAGGTGTACCGGGACATGTCGAATGTGTCATTGGATGCACTACTGGAATGGTCGCCAGCTCGGTTGCCGGGCCCGTGCGGATGGCACGGCTTGTCTTGACAGACGAAGGCTTGGCTGATGAGGCGAAAATGCCGTTGTTGCGGTCTTCTACCCTGGACTTTGAGGGTGAAGATTTTGGTTCCGAGGGTTGGGATCGCACTGAAATTGGTTCTGGGCAGCGCCTAAGAGTTGTGAACTTGGGTCGCGTGAGCGCCCGGAGTATGGGGACGGTCGAATGATAATGGCGTATGTGTGGAGTTTGGCGACGGGTGTTGTCACGGCCGGGCTGGTGGCGAGCCTCTACCGGCTTGTCACGAAAAAGCCGCCAAGTTTTCAGATGTGGCAGGAAACGACCCTTGGTTTGGTTGCGGGCATTGCGACCCTCATTTTTGCCGGTCCGTCCGTCATTATGCGCAATGCGCTGCGGGCACAGGTGATTGAAAATCGTCCGCCGGCATGGCTCGCAGCCAGTGCTTTCCTGTCTGGGGTTTGGAGTCTTTTCATCGGTGTGCTCGTTTTGAACATCCTTCTGGTTTAGCTATAAATTCGTTTGACCGGCGTGTTAACAGTTTGAAAACAATAAGAAAACAAAATTTCGACTGATTTTGTTGACGACACTTGACTATTTGTCAGTGAATTCCTATCTATCCATTATGCAGCGCAATAGGGTGTGTTGCAGTGCAAGATATTTAGGAGTGATCCCCCATGCGCTCTCCGTTCTGGAATTTTACGGCTGTTGCTGCGCTACTCGCCATGGTTGTGGCTTTTGAAACGGGCATGATGGCCCCGCGCGATGCCTTTTTTGCGATTTTCACCCTCATGACCGTTTACATCAGTGCCTTGCTGATTGCGCATGAAAATGAGTCACTGGGTGATGCGCTCTGGTCGATCTTTTTCAAGCCGGGCACGAATGTGCCGGTGATGGCTTATGCGTCCAACCTGGTGGTTGCGGGTCTCGGTACCGTCGTTGTGGTTCAGACACTGACCTTCGCTTAATCCACGAAAAGCATCTTTGAGTTTAAGCCCGTCCTGCATTTGTTGCGGGGCGGGCTTTTCGTTTTCGGAGAGGTTTCCCGTCTTGATCAGGCGCGGCGGACCCGCCTTATGGTGCGCCGTGCGCCCATGCCGAGGAACAGGGTGAGGAGGCCAGCGGCAATCGCCCAGACCCATTGCAACATCATGAGCACCAGGTTGGCGACGGTTTTGAACGCGCGCAGGCTTGTCTTGCCGGTCAAGGTCATGATGCCGCGGGTCTTGGTGCCGAGTTTGCTGCTCATGCGCGTAACCCGGCGGAGGTCATTTACACTTTCCACCCGGGAAAGCAGTCGGATGGATTCGGCAGGTCCGGCAGTTCGCTGGAGGCTTGCCATGTCATCCAACACCGGGGTGAGTTTGGTCAGATCCAATGTCTTGCCGAATTCGGTCACGGTGCGGCGGGTGGTGCGATTGTTGGCAAGGTCTGCTGAGTTCAACGACCGGCGCAGACGCGAGAAGTTGACGCTGGCCCGGACGAGATCACCCAATTGCCGTGCAAACGCCCGCGTCAGCGCGCCTGTGCGTTTGGCGATTTTCATGAGCGAGACGCCAACCTTGACGGGGAGGGCACTACCGCCAGACGCAATTGTTGCTCCTGTTGCCGCAACGCCGACGACGGACAGGCCGAGAATGAGTTCTGAATAATCCTCTCCCGCCACGAGTTTTGAGCCTTCTTCGCCAATGTCGCGCAGGTCACCGACGACGGTAAGGTCTGAGGTGATGGCGCCCATGAAGCCTGCCGTGTCAGACCCTTCGCCGGTCAAAAAACCTTCGAAAAAACTGCCGGTGTCGCGCGATACACGCAGCAAGAGTGAGCCTGCGTCGATGAGCCGTTGGCGGGTTTCGATTGACATGGGAATAGCGGCATAGTCTGCAATGTCTGCATACATCAGCGCGTCTTCATAGGCGTCTTTGTCGAGGGCGTCATTGACGGCGAGATCAATCTCTTCCGGGGTGACGGTTCCAGCAAGCTCCGCCTTGATGAATGGTTCAACCGGGATCAGATCTTCATCCACCAACCCGTCAAGCAGGCCATTTTGGAATGCAAATATAAACGCGAATGGCAGCGCGAAGAGAGTGATGAAAAGAAAGTTGAACAGTCTCATGTCATTCCCCTTCGTATCGCGCCGTTTCGCGGGTTTGACGCCCATATGGATCAGATGGTGCGCCTGCCCTGTGGCGATCTTCCTTCGGTCTTATCTGAACTGGCGGTCTCATGTGAACTGGTTAACCCAAAACCAGCGGTGAGATTAGCCAACCACGCCACCACCTTTTCGCCGGATCGCGACAAGTGACGGGCGGGGTGGCATTTTCTGATCGAAATCTGGCCATCTTGTGGCCGGGTCCCGATAGGTGGATTTCCGCTCAAACCCTTGATAATCCTCAGTACCGTCGGATGCGGGATGCTGAACGGCGACGAAAAACGTCTCGCCATCGTCCGCAAAACAGGGCCCACACATTTCCGCACCAATGGGGACGCGGAAAAACATTTGCGCACGGCCCCTCTCTTTCCCCTCGGTCGACACGGCCCAGATACCATCTGCCGTGCCCGACGCTTTTGCCCAATGATCACCCTGGTCGGTCGCGACCCACAAGCGGCCTTGCGGATCGACGGCCAGATTATCCGGGCAAGCAAACCAGCCATTTTCACTCGTGTCCGCATTCCACCTGGCAGCAACAGTTCCGTCTTTAGGGTTGCCGCACACAACGAGCATGTCCCAGGTGAAGTTGGTTGCAGCATGGTTGGCGGCTTCCGGCGTGATCTCCAAAATCTGGCCCCAGAAATTGGGCCCGCGCGGATTGGCTTTGTCGGTTTGATCCTCACCGCGTTTGGCATTGTTGGTCAGCGCCACATAGACTTTGCCGGATTTGAGATTTGGTTGGACATCTTCCGGGCGGTCGAGGGGGGTTGCGCCCAACAGGTCTGCGGCGCGACGTGTTTCGATCAGAACGTCGGCCTGGCTGGTGAAACCGTTCGCCTCCGTCAGGGGGCCGGCGCCAAAAGTCAAGGGAAGCCAGGTGCCCGTATTGTTGTCGCTGAACCGTGCGACGTAGAGCGTGCCATGATCCAGCAGGTCGCGATTTGCCTCCCGGTTGTCGGGGCTTATGACATTGTCGCTCACGAAGCGATAGAGATATTCAAATTGCTGATCGTCGCCTGAATAGACGATCACGCGCCCCAGCGGGCATGTGGCGGTTTCACAGCCCTCATGTTTGAACCGGCCGAGCGCCGTGCGTTTCACAGGCTTGGAGGCTGGATCAAACGGGTCCACTTCAACGACCCAGCCAAAGCGATTGGCCTCGTTCGGTTCCTTGTTAATGTGGAAGCGCTCGTCATAAAGCCCCCAGGGATAGAAGGTGCTGGGGATACCCATTCGTTTGAAGTTTCGTTCCTCAGCGTGTCCGTCCACTTCTCCCATGAAATAGCCGTGGATATTTTCTTCTGCCATCAGATAGGTGCCCCAGGGGGTCATGCCGCCGGCGCAATTGTTGAACGTGCCAATGACGTTCCGTCCTTCGGGGTCGCGGGACGTCCGCAGGCGCTTGTCGCCGGCTGCGGGCCCACTGATGGACATTGGCGTGGTCGATGCGGTGATGCGCCGATTGAAGGGGCTGTCTGCCACAAGCTGCCACTTGCCGCTTGCATCACGCTTTACTTCGATGATCGACCCTCCGTGTGCAGCCATGGAGATCTCTGCGACCTCTTTGCTGTAGGCGAGCATCGGGTTGTCGACGTCTGAAAAGGCGGCGTGCATCAAATCGTCATTGGTGAACTCATGATTGACGCAGAGCAGGGCGTTGTCGGCAAGTGGACGGCCAAACGGCAAGGGGACAAAACCGACAAAATCATTATTGTAGCCAAATTGCTGCGCCTGCGCTTCTGCACTCTGGTTGTCGGGATCGAAAGCGGGTGCGCCTGGCAGGACAGGGTCCCCCCAGCGGATGAGAATGTCGGCCTGATGGTCTGGCGCGACGTGATGGGTGCCATCCACACCGTGACTGATTTCGGTGAACCGAAAAGAGGGGGCTGCGTCGCAAGCAGAAAGGGAGAGAGGCAGGGCAAGACCGCCCGAGGCCAAAAGGGCTGTACTGGCACCGGATTTCAGAAATCCACGTCGGCTGATCGAGTGGTCCCACAATTCTGCCAGCGTGCGCCCCAAAGGCCGTTTGATGGGCTGATCCTCGCTCGCATCATAAGATTTCTGGTTCCGATCTTTTGTCATTCGGCTGGTTCCTTCGCTCTGCATCCTCTAGCAGCATGCGGGGCAGCATACAGGCTCAATCTTGTCACGGCCATGACATTGAAAATGCGGGGATGAAAATGCGGGGATATTGCAGGCACAATGCTGAGTTTTAACTGCCCTTGCCGTGCGCCCCATGGCATATTTAATCATCAGAATTTTAGCCATGTGATTTGTCAGGAGAAAGATATGCCCATTTACGCCCTTGGTGACGTGCGCCCGCAGCTGCCCGAAGAGGGGGCTTATTGGGTCGCGCCGGATGCGCAGGTGATGGGCAATGTGACGTTGCACAAAAATGCCAGTGTCTGGTTTGGCGCCGTCCTGCGTGGTGACAATGAGATGATCACGATCGGTGAGAATTCCAATGTTCAGGACGGATCTGTGCTGCATACGGACCCGGGCTCGCCGCTGACGCTGGGGAAAAACGTGACCATCGGGCACAAGGTCATGCTGCATGGCTGTACGGTGGGGGACAACAGCCTGATCGGTATTGGCAGTATCATTCTTAACAATACTAAGATCGGAAAAAACTGTCTGATCGGCGCCAACAGCTTGATCGCGGAAGGTAAAGACATTCCCGACAATTCCATGGTGTTGGGTGCGCCTGGCCGGGTGGTGCGCACACTGAGCGACGAACAGGCGGCTGGGCTTGCGCTGTCAGCGGCTCATTATGTTGAAAACTGGCAGCGTTACGCACGAGAGCTTAAAATCGTCGGATAATGGAAGAGTACAGGAGAAGATAATGGCAGATGCGAAAGCCCGGACTGCGGCGGCAGAGACCGATGAGGTTCTTTATCAGGTCGCGGATCATATCGCGACAATCACCCTCAATGCGCCGGAGCGCATGAATACGATCTCGCGGGAGATGCTGGCAGCGCTCACCGCTCGTCTGGTTGAGGCGAACGAAGATGCAGACGTGCGGGTCGTTGTGCTGACCGGCGCAGGGCGCGCGTTCTGTGCAGGGCTTGATGTGAAGGCGCAGTCGGCGGGCAAGGGGCTTCTGTCTGGCGGCGGCGGGTATCATGCGCTGGATCTGCGCAATACCCCGCCGACCGTGCTTCACGAGATGGACAAGCCAACCATTTGCGCGATCAATGGTGGTGCGGCGGGCTATGGGCTTGATACGGCGCTTGGGTGCGATATTCGGCTGATGGCCGACAATGCGAAGATGGCGGCGGCCTTCACCAAGCGTGGCCTTGTGCCGGAGTCTGGTGGGACATGGTTTTTGCCGCGCCTGCTCGGCTGGTCGAAGGCGGCAGAGCTTATCTTTACCGGGCGAACGCTTTCAGCGGTTGAGGCGGTTGAGTGGGGCCTTGCCTCCGAGGTTGTGCCGGGGCCTGACCTGATGAACCGGGCGCACGCACTTGCCGCGGAAATTGCCGAGAATGCACCGCTCGCCGTGCAGGCAGCGAAGCGCATGATGCGGATGGGGTTGAACGAACCCTTCCCCGAGCATGTGCATCATGTTTATCTGCAATTGCTGCCATTGATGCGGACGGAAGACGTCAAAGAAGGTATGCTTTCATTTGTCGAAAGACGCGCGCCGGAATTCAAGGGGCGCTGATTTCCTATCTGATCGCCGGAGTGTTTCGTCTGCCGGGGAGTTTGTGTTTCATGGCTTACCGGTTCATGGCTTATCGGCCAATACGATCATTGCTTGGTTTGGGACGTGCGCTTGGCATTGTTTGTCTGGCACTGCTTCCGTCTATTTCTATTGCGTGGGCTGCCGAATTCTCCGGTCGCTTTGAAGGGATCGGTACATCAACCGGGATGCGCCTTACGTTGCAGGAGGCAGAGGGTCGTGTTGTCGGTCGTTTTGATTCGGGCCGCGGTGAGCCCTATACGCTCAACGGGCGGCACACGGGCGATGCCGCCCAAGGGTCGGTTGAACGCGGCACGCAGAGTTTTTTCTTTCATGTTGAACGGCGACCCTTGGGGCTGCAGTTTTTGTTGATCCCGCGTGGACCGGATGGTGGACCGGATATTGCCGGTTCGACGGACTATTCCTTTGTGCAGCAAGGTCTGCAATTGCCGCAGCCGTCAGAATATAAGACACCGCCGCCGCAGGGTGTGCCCGTTGATATTATCGATTTTATCGACGGGTTTCGCGAATGGTCGCCGGGGGATATGGCGCGGGTCTATGTCGGGCTTGAGGACCGGCACCGTGAGCTGATTTTGCTGTTTGATCATGCGGCTGCCGAGATGCTTTGGCGGATTTGC
>JAVKCY010000066.1:0-8568 GCA_040223265.1 Parvibaculum sp.
GGACAAGCCGGTCGCGGGCATTTCGGCAGGCGATATCGCGATATGGAATGCGGGTGTTGACGGCACGGATTATGCGCCGCTCATCAACCCGATGGCCCATCTCGACAAGATCGCCTTCCACTCTGGTTTTGATTATCTCTGGGTCGGGCCAAGCCCGCGCAAGTCAACGGATGCAGGCATGTCGCCAGTGACTGCGCCTGCGGTTGGTGTCGGTGGCGTGCAGTCGATCGAGGTCGCGCTCTTTAATCATGGCCTCGGGTTTGTACCGTTCCTCTCCGGGGACATTATCGTCGATGGGTATCGTCAGCCCTGCGCTGGGTCCATGGTGCCGGTGCCAGGGGGGAATGCGGCGAACGCGGGCATTCGTTTTTGTACGTTCACCGCCGACGCCACCAACGTCTATCTGCACGTTTTTGGTTTCATCTCCAATGGGATGACACTCCACTGGGAGGTGCGTGTCTATGAAGAGGAGTTTGGCGTTGTGACGCCACCTTCGGTTAGCTTCAGGTTTGAGGCCGGAGCAGCGGCGCTCAAGTCACTGGGAAAGATTGACAATGATCATCGCTATGTGCGCGCGGCGGCAGGCGCGGGCGACTTCCGCGTGCTTGGAAAACAGACGATCGATCTTCAGCAGCGCGGCGGGGTGAACGGACCTGATTTTCACTGGTCGGACGGACAAGTCTCTGGCGCACGTGCGACATTTATGGTGGGCCCGCTTGCGCCCTCCACACCAGCTGCGGGGTTCAGTGTTACGGGGCAGGAAGCTGAAATATGACGCTTCGAGGCGAACCGGACTTCCTGCTTCTGACCGATGACAATGGAGCGGTCATATTCGATACACGGCAGAAGATCCAGACAGCTCTTTCCCGGTTGAATGGGACTTTCGCTTTCCCGGTGCGGAATGCAGCTGCAGGCTGGGACGTGCCACATACGATTGATTTTGATTTAGGGGCGGCACCGCAAGGGGCGGTCCATGTGAACGGCTGGGGACGGTTGCAGGCGAGTGCAGATCTGATCGCAAGTGGTCGGTCATTTCAGTTGGCTGGGACGCAGCTGCTCTTTGGGTCGGGCTTCGCGTTGGCGACAGTGAGTGGTGTCTCGCAATATTTCACGAGTTGGCGATCTGTAACGGCCATGGTTGCAGGAGGACGGATTGTGCTTCGCGATCAATGGTTCGCGCATGGCGCGCAGGCCGGGCCGCACCCGGTACGCACCCTGCCAGCGTTCAATATGGATTATGACCTGCGCGTCAGCGCGTTTTTGGGAGGGCTTTGATGGCGGTTACAACCTATCGAGAGGGCAGTGTGGATGTGGTGAACGGCTCCGCGCTGGTCACGCTCAACGCGCCGGGCATTGCAAGCGGTAATGTGCTCGCTGGCCACATCTTCCAGATCGACGGGGATGATATTGCCTACACGGTGGCGGCAGACGGCGCGGGCACGAGCTTTACGCTTACCGCGCCTTATGTGGGCGGAAGTGCAAACGCGGTCGCCTACTCCCTCAACCGTGACTTTGTGGAGGACGTGCCTGTGCCGCGTCGCGGCGATGTCGGCCCCTGGGCGATAATGGCGGAAGCGGTGAAGCGGCTGCTTGCCAAGGTGAATGCGCTTGCGACACAGACAGCTTCGCATACACACGATGGTATCTACGCTCCCCCCGACCATGAACACGTGATTGATGATGTGAACGGTCTGCAAGCCACGTTAGATGCGGCCGCAGCTGGCGGCCGGAGCGGTCACAATTTCATTGTAAATGGCGGGCTTGGGTGCTGGACGGACGGGACGAGCTTTGCGGACGTCAATGGGTACGTGGCCGAACAGTTTCACGTGCAGCGGGGCGGCGGCGTGTCCGGAGCGGGGGTTGCACAGGTCGTTGGAATCACCATGCCATTCGCAATGCGTGTTACGCGAAATGCTGGCAACACACAGGTTGCGGCTATCACATTGGCGCACGCACTGGAAACGAAGGAGAGTGTCCTTCTGCGCGGGGACAAAATGACCTTCAGTTTCCGAGCGCGGGCTTTGGCAAACTACTCAGCGGCGGGCGGCACGCTTGGAATGAGCATCGTGTCCGGAACGGGGTCCGACCAGCACGCGTCCACGCTGGCAAATGTTGTGGAAAATGGAAATGCTGTTCTCACGACGAGCTGGCAAAAGTTCACCCTGACCAGCTCTGCCGTGATTGAGGCCAGCGTGACACAGCTCGGTGTGAACCTCAGTTTCACACCTGTGGGCACGGCAGGTGCTGCGGACGGGTTCGAGGTTGAGGATCTCCGGCTCGACCGAGGAGACATGGCTCAAGATACCGTTTTTGTTGATGAGGCAGTAGAGAGGCTTCGGTGTCAGCGCTTCTACCGACGTCCGAACGGCCTGTTTGGCGGTCTTGTTGGCGCAGGCAATGTGGCAGCGGTCGGTGTTCAGGTTTCGCCGCCGATGCGTGTAACGCCTTCGGTCGGCTTTGTATCCGGCGGCATATTCAACGAAGTATTTGTAGCAACACGAGCCTGTGACTCGCTGCATTCGTCTTCTGTGACGAAGGACGGAGGGTTCGTGAACATCATTCTGGCCAGCGCCGGGACGCCTGGAAACCTTGGTGTGCTCCAGTCACCGGCATTCGCTTTGGATGCGAGGTTCTGATGCGGGAAATTTTTACAGCAATCTATCTTGAGTCTGGCGATGTGCACGTGACATGTTCGGATGGTAAGCGCATCGTGCCCGCGCTTGATCCAGCCAATGCGGACTGGCAGGCGCTTGCCCGCTGGCAGGCGGAAGGCAATGAAATCACTCCTTACACACCGCCACCCATCACAATCACCGACATCAAAGCTGAGGCTGGCAACCGCATCCTTGAGCGCTACCCTCTACACGCACAGCTCAATATGAATGCGGAGGCTACAGCACTTACCGAGGCCCTCGTTTCCGACGGTTCATGGACAAATGAACAGGCAAAACGCGCGACCGAACTTAAAGCTGACTGGGCATGGATAACGGCCGTTCGCGTTCGCTCGAATGAATTGGAGAGAGACTTGTCGCTCGTATCCGGCGACCTTTCCGATCAAGCCAACTGGCCTGTGTAAAGGTGGACGTGTTGCTCCGCCGTCTGAAAGATGACGGCCATTCCACATTGGGCGCGCTGTTTCTGGACGATGAATGGGCCTGCGACGTTCTCGAAGACACTTTCAGGCCCGTCAAAAAGATGCACGAGACGCGCATTCCTGCGGGCCGGTACAAGCTGGAACTGAAGCCTATCGGGGCATCACGCTTTGATGAAAGCGCGCGGGCAATGCTGGGCGATGCTCACAAGGGCATGATCCGCTTTGTTGGTGTGCCGGGTTTTTCCGAGGTGCTTTTGCATTGGGGAAACTTCCATTGGGATACGAGCGGTTGCCCATGCGTGGGGTACGGGACCGGCTTCGATGACAGGGGACACTTCATGATTAAAGAGTCGAGGCCAACCTACAAGCGGGTGTATCCGCCCATTGCGGCGGCAATACTCGCCGGCGAGTGCTGGTGTGATGTGATTGATGGAGACAGGGCATGAGTGAAGAGATGGCGCGTGAAGTATCTGAGCTGAAGGCCGTTGTCGGCTCCATGGCGGAGCAAAATTCCCGCGATCATGAGCGCGTTAGAGACACACTCAAAGAGCTTGGCGACAAGATAGACATGGCAACGCGGTCTTCAATTGAGAGCAATGCTTTCATGTCGCAAATTCGCGGAACGAGCGCCGATCATGAAACAAGAGTTCGTTCGCTTGAGCGTTGGCGGTTTGGCCTTGTTGGGGCCATGGCGGCAATTGGTGCCTTTGGTGCCTACTTTGTCGATCTGATTAAAGACAGGATTGCGGGATCATGATCGATCCAGATCAGGTTGACCGCTGGCGCATCTTCCCCCGGCTCATGCTGGCATTGTACGGAGTTCAGTGCTGGCGCGTTGGTGAGTGGTTCATGGCGCTTTCGTCTCCGAGCGTCGAGCAATCGGCGTTTGTCGCGACGATATGGGGCGCGGCGGCGGCGTGGTTCGGGCTCTACGTCAATTCAGGGCCAAATTCAAAGCATAGGGAATAGGCATGTTCAAATTTCTAGGCGGCTTTCAGCAATACGCCATCATAGGCGGAGCGCTGTTGATTGCGGCATCACTGGCCTATGCCTATCACGCATTCACAGTGTCGGGGCTTGAGCGCGACATATCCCGTGTGAAGGTCGATCTGGCAGTGTGTGAGGGCGACGTGGTGACGTTGCAGCAAGCCATTGGGAAGCAGAACGAACAAATAGTTCTCATCGCAGAACGGGCAAGGGCGGCAAGTGACAGGGCGAGCGGTGCCGCCTCTGAAGCCGCCCGGCTCGCTGGCGAGCGTAGGCGCGAAGTTCTGAACCGCCCCGGCGCCGGTCCCGATCACATGAACCAGTTTATGGGAGAGCTACATGCGCAGCTTTGAGACATTGGTCTATGCGGCACTGGCCATTGGGTGTCTTATCCTCATGACCGGCTGCGAGACGCCCCGCCAGCCGTTGCAGGTGCAAGAGGTGCATATCCCGGTGCCGGTCGCGCGAGAGGTGCCAGCGGTCCTGCTTGAGCCCATCGAGGCCGACAAACCGGTCTTCGTGTCGCCAGCCGATCCAGCGGCTAGTTCCGCCCTCACCCCAGACGGAGAACGGGCATTGAAAGACCTGCTTTTGGCGGTGCAAGGGCGCATGGAGGCTTGGAAAGCATGGGCGACCGAGTAGCGACCCTTCTTAAACTGCCTACGCCGCCGCCCTCGCAACCCAATGGTCGTTGTCAGTAGCGAAGATGATATTCTCTTCAGCGTCGTCCATAGCTGCTACGCTTTCAATCTTAGTCTGAGCAACGGACCGAATCTAGGAAAACTGACGGAACAGTATGCCGCATAGCCCGGATGCAGCACCGCAGGATAGCGCCACGCCAACAACGGAGGTCATTTTGTTGGTGCTCTCTTCAGGTCTCACTTGTTGCTCCGCTGCGTCGACAGCCAAAGTGTAGAAGCTCACAAAAGCCACGATGATGACAAAAACAAGGCTCTTAGCGTTTCCGGCTGCGATCATTCCAGAAGCAAGGAACGTAACGGCCATGACGGCAACCCCGGCGCTGGCCAGCATGGCGTGTGCGCTTTGCGCCCGAGCGGATTTAATCAGATATTCGCCCAAGGTCATATTTGCCATCAATTCACCTCACAACTGTCACGGATAGTTCGGATAGCTTGGGCTTCCATATCGTCTATTGTCAAATCCCACTCCCTTTTGACGCCGAGCCAGGCAAGGGCATATGTGCAGTGGAAGTCTGCGTTTGGCGGTAGCCATTCAGCGCGGATCGACGTTACCACCAATTGATCGCTCCCGCTGGGTGGACTCTATACCACACCCAGCGCCGTAACCGATGCGCTGCAATCATGTAGCATAATCTTTCCTGACCAAGCGCGACCTGCGATGCAGGCCGCGGTGATCACAAGTATCAAAGGAAAGATCAGATCGACGAGAACAAATCGAACACGGTCTGTAATCCCCGCCTTCAGCTCTGAGGCCGCCACTCTCGCGGCGACGACTTCATCGAACACACGCTCCAAGTCTTTCATTTTCAGCTCTGTGTCGGCATCTGCATTATCGCGATAATGAACTTTAAGTCGCGCATCGATACCTGAAATATTTTTTCCTCTTTCTTTGGTCATCAGCTTGGCTTTGTAGGCGTCCGAGCTTGCATGGGCGAAGAGACTGTTAACCGTTAGCCCGTAAGTGGCGAGGTTGTATAGGCCGATCAACGCCAGCAACAAGACGATGGTAGTGGAGTTAAGATTGGAAATTTTTGTCCCCCAGACATCAACACTGCAAATATCGATCTTTAGGAAATAAGCTGCACATATAGCTGTCGAACAGGCGAGAAGGTTGCGGCGTTGCTTGGCACCGTGTTCTGGTAGTTCTGGGAGATCGGGGATGATTGGAAGCTTCATGGGGTCACTTTGGTGAATATTGGCAATCCAGAACGTTGGAGGGGTACGCGGTACCGTCGATCAGACACACAATCAGTCGAGCGTAGCCGGTCGCCGAAAACAAGTATCGTCGTGACCATTGAACGGGCCAGAGGGTTGGAAAATAAAACAGTTAAACGCATCGCTTGTCGGGTCCGCAGTGACAAAGAGCTCCCCTGAAAATTCGGTTCGGTGGCGTTCGGTTTCTGGGAAGACGTCATTATATTCGATCCATCCCCATACGAATATTCGCATCTGTTTCTTCCAAGCGTCTATTGCCGCTGAAATTTCTAATTTGACCGGTCCGGCATTTTGTTCCTCAAACGGGGCATAGTGCCAGTTTACGGCAGGCTCTTCGTCTGGATACCCAAATTCCGGGGGTAGGTCTTCCTTCGACCATTGCAGTCTCCAGTTTAGCATTCCGGAAGCATTCAAGGTTGGGGTCGGGCCTGAGTTCTTGAAATTGAAGTGAATGAGCCAAGAATCTATTCTGCCGGTACCGAGAGACTTGTAGGGCAGCGCGGTTGTGCCACTTGGAAAAACATAGGCCCGCAGTTGGGTCTGGAAGCTTTTTTTCGTCACGTTCAATGCATCAAGTGCGGAGCGATGAGCAAGCCATGTGAGTATAAGCGTTAGAAACAAAAGAACCGTGCCAATTGCGACGAGGCAGCTCTGTGTCTCGGCCGCGTTTGCCATGGTTTGTTGTGCGATGAGATGCGGGTCGCTTTCTGCTCCCGAAGTGACCTGTTCATGTTGTGCCGCAGGACTTTCGCTTGCGTTTTGTGGTCGTGCAGCGGGGATAGCGTTTGCTGCGAACTCTTCCACATTGGCGGGTACTAAAATGTTTTGATCGGGCGATGCTACATTGAACTCCGATGGATTGGGCTCCGCGAAGACAAGTTCCGCAGATAGAACCGCCAGCAACATGAGCAACACAAAGAGGGCGTTTCTTGGATTGCTTATTTTTGACATTTCTCGAATTGTTCCTTCTTTTGCGTGCCGCGGTTTTGGCTATTTGAAACGGGAAAGTCGAATTAAGCGCGCGTTCTGATTTCTAGGTTTCCCTGCGGAACGGGTCCTTCTAGGTAAATGAGCACTGCTCTGTCATTTGCTTGCTTAACTTCGCAGACGCGCAGGGCGGCCGTCGAGAATGATGTGGCAACCTGATGAAAATTGACCGGCCTTTCAAAGACGACGGATACGATCCATGAAGATGGAATCTCAGCGCCAGCGATTTTGTTCCCGTTGGCATCATTTGCGATTATTTGTCTTGATTCGCCGTAAAGGGCGAACCATGAGTAAATGTTCTCTCGATCGACTGCAGTAGGGATTTGGACATCACCATGGAATTCCAGCCTCAGCATCGCTCTTTCTACAAAATCAGGGCGATGCACTTTGAGTGCTGATAACTCCGCCTGGCCCTTACGCCACAGAAAGTAGGGAGCGCTGACGAACCGCAAAACAATTAAGGCAGTAATGACGGCAAGTATAATCACGGCGATGAGGCCAAGCGTGGCATCCGGCAAGGCTTCGTTTTTCCACCAATACCAAGCGGATACCACGAGTCCTGCTAACAGCGACAAGAAATCGAGTCCTTGAAAAGCGGGTTGGAAGGAAAATTTTGAACAAAGTTTTAGGTAGTTCCAGAGCATCATAAGATCCTGTCTAAATTTCAAAGACGAAATTTGCGACGTATTTCACGGGTTGTCATTGATGGAACGCCTTTAAGTGCGTGCAGGAGGGATTGTCTCGCACCATCCATTGCGCCGACCGCCCATATAAGGTCTGCCGAGACCGAGATCGATCATGGTTTCGGCAATGTCGCGCCCGTTGATGTGCACATAGGCGAGGGTGCGGTCAAAGCGGTCCTTTCCCTGCCGTGTGATGGTGACATTGCCAGTCTCAAGGGCGGAGGCGAGAAAGTCGCTGGCCTTTTCTGCCGCGTTTTGCTCCGCCGCGCACCGGGCGTGCTTGCCAAGCTCCGGCGTGTCGATGCCGATGATGCGAATGCGCTCATCACCGGCGCGGATTGTGTCACCGTCTGTGACGACAAAACGGGGCAGGGGGGCGGGCCCCGCATTCTGAATACTCCAAAGTGCAAACGAACCCCATGCAATGCTTGTGAGGCACATGAGCACCGGCAGGATGACAATGAAAAAATTGTGCCGAATGTAAAAGAGCAGCTTCAAAACACGAGTGGCTTTTTGCAGAGCTTGATCAGCAAGGTCGAACGCTTCAAATTTCTGGGGTTTTTGACCTTCGTCACGCTCACCTTCGCTTTTGTATTCAGCGTTGGGGTCGAGACGGTCACGTTCGGATCTGAGACCATAAAGACGGAGGTGCGTCCGGAGTCGCGATAGCTCAGGCATTTGAACGGTGTAGCCGTTCTCTAGATAGATAAGAAAATACTGCAATGCTTGGTACGCCGTCACGAGCATCAGAATGATGATGATAGCTTGTTGATCCAACCCATCTAATTGCAAGCCTTGAGCTGCGACGCTTTTGACGGTGATGTCGAAGTGGAGGAGCGCTAACAGAATGGACGAGGCGATCAAACTGTTTCGCCGATACTTGTTGGCGATCTCTGGTACC
>JAVKCY010000072.1:0-48293 GCA_040223265.1 Parvibaculum sp.
GCAAAGCTTCGCGCGCTTTAAAGAGATTTACCGTATCCCGATGGATGTGGCCGAAAGTGTTCGCGGCTCACGGGCGGGTGAGCTGATTGCGCGATGTGTTGTGGAGAGCGGCACCTCGTCTTTCTACACCGCGATCAAGGAAGGGACGCAAGAGCCCGTTTTGAAACAGGTGGCACAGCGCATTGCAGCCGATGAATTTCGCCACTACAAGCTCTTCTATGACACGTTGCAGAGTTTTGGTGATGCGCCGAGTTTTTGGGAGCGGGTGAAAGTTGCCGCCGTTCGCGTCAATGAAGCGGATGATGATGAGCTCGCGTCCGCTTACTATGCCGCTAACACCGTCCCCGGTGATGGAACGGTCTACATTCGTGAAAAATATGCAGCAGCTTACGAGGCGTGTGCTCTATCCCTCTACCAGCGGCACCACACAAACCGGCTCGTTTCCATGATCGCAAAGGCTGTCGGGCTCGCGCCTCATGGCCGCTTTATGCGGATGATGGAACCTGTTGTCTGGAAGGTTTGGCAGCGTCGCGCAAGACGCGCCCGGATGACGGCCCAAACTGCCTGAGATGGCTTTTTGGATGGCAGTCTGAGGTGACAGCCTGCGAGCCAGAGCGCGCGACCTAAGCGCGAAATGCTTCCACAGCGCTTCGGAACTCGGCGATGACTTTCTCATAGACGGGTCGCTTGAACGTAACGATGAGGTCTGGCAGTTCATCCAGGTCCGCCCAGCGCCATTCTGAAAATTCCTGATGATCATCGGCGGCGATGTCGATGTCGCTGTCATTGCCGGTGAAGTGAGCCAAGAACCAAAGCTGTGTCTGCCCACGAAACTTTCCCTTGAGCGCGATGCCGACAAGCTCAGACGGCAGATCATAGTGCAGCCAGTCATCTGTCTGCGCAATGATCTCGGCTTTGTCGGTGCCTGCTTCTTCCTTCAGTTCACGCAGGGCTGCGACATGAGGCTCTTCACCCTTGTCGATCCCGCCCTGCGGCATTTGCCATGTTTCGCCTGTCTCAACATCATCAAAGCCTGTCCGGTTTCCAATCCAGACTTGCCCCTGGTCGTTGACCAGCATGATGCCTACACAGGGACGGTAGGGCAGGGTGTGGGCTTCGACACGCGCCATGGGACTTCCTTTAGATGAAACGTCAGAGTGTTTTTGTGGTGTGGCTTACGGGCACGAGTACGAAGCCGCGATCCTGAAGATCTTCTGCCCATTTTGCAGCGCGCTCCACAGTCACCGGAAAGCCTGATCCAAACCCGACGCTCACGCCGCGTTCTTGCGCCGCTACTTCCAGGTCAGTCAGGGCATCGTCAATCGAGCGGGGTGTGATCGCGAGGTCGATGGTGCGCGTGCCTTTCGCCCAAGGCAGCTTCTGGTTCCGGGCAAGGCTCTCGGCAACGCTGCGCGGGCTGACGCCTGTGTCGATGAAGGCAACGCCGCGGCTGGCGAGCGCTTCAAAGAGCGGTTCCATTGCATCACGCTCCGCAGTGAAGCGTGCACCTTGGTACACCGTCACGCCAAAATAGCCGGTGAAGCGGCTCATGAGCCAGGAAAGCCGGTCCATATTTTCGCCAGCGTCAAGCGAGGTGAGGAGCGTGTAGGGGCCAGGATCATTTGCCGGGTAGTCGTAAGGCTCTAATGGCAATTCCAGCAACACCTCATGTCCGGCATCGCGTGCCCGGTCGATCCATTGTTGGAGATTGCGTCCATAGGGGGCAAAGGAAAGGGTTACTTCCGGTGGCAGATTTTCAATGGCATTCCGTGTCGCGGTTTCAGAGATGCCAAGCCCCCCCACAATCAAGGCAATTTTGGGTAGGGATGACGTGGCGGCCGTCAGGTCTGCGGGCCGTGCATACACAATCGAGGCACGTTCGCCACTTGCGGAGATCACGGGCAGCGGGCCATGTGGGCCGTTGGCAACGAGGCCAGGGACAGGGGCGAGTGGGAGAGCGCCGGTCTTCACAACCGTCTCCGGGAAGCTTTCCGATACGGTTGCATCTCCTGGATAGACTGGCTCATGTGTGTCCGTGCTGCGACGCGGCTCAACCGGATCAAGGGTCAGGGGCAGCGGTAGCGCGCTTGCTGTCTCGTCCAGCAGAAGGGGTTCCAGAGGCTCATCTGTGCTTGCACGTAATGTTGCATCTCCGGACAGGGTTGGTTCACCCGAAAGTGCAATGACTTGCAAAGGCCCTACATAGCCCGGATTGGCCCCCAGCCAGAGCCATGCGAGCGTCCCCGCATAGGCAAGCAGCACCACAGCGCTGGCAATAACCAGTGGGTTGATGCGCTTGGTTGCCAAAGGAGGCAGTAACCGCCTTTTGGGGGATGGAGCAGCAATGTCGCTCGGCATTTGTCTTGTCTTCTTCGTGTCGTGCGGCCTCTAGAAAGATGCCCGCTGTGGCTTCTTCTTAGTTCGGGACGGTTTCGGTTGCTTGTGTTGTCGTCGTGTTTGCCTTGACTTCGTAGCTCCGAACGCCGTTCAGAAGATCCAATGCGTATTGAAGTTGCGTATCGTCTTCCTTTTCCGTCGGGACAAAGGCAACCGAGCCTGATGTTGTGTCTTCGCCATCTTCCGATGCCAGATGGCCTGGAAGTGAGCTTTCGCCGGCGATGAGTTTCGCGCGATCTTCATCAAGCTTCTGGTTGACGATAATGTCGGGGTCAATGCCGGTCGCCTGGATCGATTGTCCGCTTGGTGTGTAATAGCGCGCCGTGGTCAGGCGGATGGCGCCATCTGATCCCAATGGGATGATGGTCTGTACAGAGCCTTTGCCGAATGACCGTGTGCCGAGGATGGTGGCGCGTTCATGATCCTGCAGTGCGCCAGCCACAATTTCGGACGCACTGGCAGAGCCACCGTTCACGAGAATGATCACAGGTTTGCCGTCAACGAGATCACCACCGCGGGCATTGTAGCGCTGAATGTCTTCTGCGCGACGACCGCGGGTCGAAACGATCTCTCCCTTGTCGAGGAAAGCGTCGGAAACCGATATTGCCTGATCAAGAAGGCCGCCTGGATTGTTTCGCAGGTCGAGCACAAAACCCTTCAGGCGTTTCTCGCCAATTTCTTTGGTGAGTGTTTCGATGGCTTCATCAAGGCCGCCTGATGTCTGTTCATTGAAGGTTGTGATGCGGATATAGCCAACATCGCCTTCGCGGTTATAGCGGACAGACCGAATGGTAATGATGTCGCGGGTCACCGAAATTTCGAGCGGCTCGTTTGCGCCTTCGCGAACGATGGTGAGGCGGATGGCGGTATCAACCGGCCCGCGCATCAGCTCCACCGCTTCAGAAAGGGTGAGGCCAAGGATGGCCTTGTCGTCCAGATGCGTGATCAGATCGTTTGGGAGAACGCCCGCGCGCTGCGCAGGGGTTTCATCGATTGGTGTTACAACTTTGATCAGGCCATTTTCCATCGTTACTTCAATGCCGAGCCCGCCGAATTCGCCGCGGGTTTGCACCTGCATGTCGCGGAAACTTTTCGGGTTCATGTAGCTTGAATGTGGATCAAGGGAATGAAGCATGCCGTTGATCGCATTGTCGATCAGCTCAGCGTCTTCGGTTGGTTCCACATAATCTGCACGCACACGCTCGAACACATCTCCAAAGAGATTGAGCTGGCGATAGGTTTCCGCGTTTGCGGCATTTGCCTCAGTTCCCTGAGACAGGGGTTGAAGCGCAAAGAATGTCAGTCCCGCCACCAATGTGCCGACCGCAAAACTCGCAATCACAGGTTTATTCATTAGCCGCGGGCCTTCCTATCCATGTCTACAAACCAAGGTTCCGGGTCGACGGGGTTGCCGTTTCGCCGTAATTCCAAATAAAGCGATGGTCTATCTGACCCCGCGCTCCCGGTGTTCTCGGACCGGGCGCCTTCGCCCATCGTTCCAACTGAGCCCATCGTGCCGACCGGTTCACCAGCCAATACATTCTGGCCAACGATCCCATCGATTCGAGCCATGCCGGCAAGGAGCAGATGGTACCCCTCGCCGACCTCCAGGATCAAGAGTTGCCCGTATCGTCTGAAGGGGCCTGCAAAGGCAATTCTACCGTCGAACGGGGCGGTTACCGAGGCAAGCGGTCTTGTCTCGATTGTTATGCCCTGGCTTTTGCTTCCGGCTCCATCGACCGAGCCAAACGGTCTCATAGAAATGCTCTCGACCGGGGTCTGGATCAAGCCCCGAGATGCTGAAAAAAGCGGTCCGGGAAGGGCTGCCACCAGCGTTTCGTTGGGTGCTATGGCTGTGCGTGGCGCAGAAATGCTAGGGTTTTGGGCTGGAGCCGTGAATGCCGGACGGGCAACAGGCTGCATCCTTGCGGCGCGATCCTCCAGCTTTGCGATCAGATCTTTCAGCGAGCTTGCTTGCGCTGACAGGGTGGTGAGGGCCGCTGCTTCTTTTTCCGCCGCCGCGCGACGCTCTGCCTCGGCGGCCACTTTTGCGGCGAGCAGGCGGTTCAGCTCCCCCCGGTCTGTCGTCAGGGTTAATGAGGCGGTGCTCAGGGTTTCACGTTCTTCAAGTAATTGTGTCCTGACGGCATCAAGTTCGGACAGCCGTTCGCGAATGTCTTGTGCCTCTTTTTCCATTTCGGGAACGATCGTTGAGAGCAAGAGGGCGCTACGCATTGCGCCAACTGCGTCGTCAGGTTTTACCGCGAGTGCCGGGGGTGGGTTCTGATTGAGGCGTTGCAGGGCAGCCAGGGTGTTCGCGAGCTCCCCTCTACGCACTTCCAGACGGGCCAGCAAGACAGCCTGGGCGGCTTCAAGCCCGACGATCCTGTCTTCGGAATCCGTTACATTGCGCTCCCCGCTTCTCACTTTTGCGGCGGCGTTGATGAGCTTCTGCCGGATTGTCTCTATTTCAGCGGCCAGCGCTTGGGCCTCTGCTTCAAGTGCCTGCTGCTTCGCAGTGCGGTCTTCGATCTCGCTTTCAAGCGCTTCCAGTCGTCCGGGTTCTGTCTGTGCATGAGAGGGGAGTGGCGCCCACACGGATGCGGTCGCGACCAAGGATGAGGTGGCGACAGAGAGCGCAAGCAAGGGGTTTGATCGGTTTGCTGGTTTAAGCCGTTTCATGCAGTTCTGCCTCAGCGCTCACAAGGAGTGCCTGGCCTGTCATTTCCTGCGGGATGCTCAGATTGAGCAGCGTGAGAAGTGTGGGTGCTACGTCTGACAGACGGCCGGGCTTCAGCCCGAGGGTATTGGCAAACCCTTTGGGGCCATCAATGATGAACGGCACGGCCGTGCGCGTGTTGCTTGCGTTGATCCGTCCTTCATCGTCACGGCGCATGTCTTCTGCATTGCCGTGCGAACCTGTGATGACCAAGGTGCCGCCGCGCTTTTCAAGAATTGCCGTGATCTTGCCAAGGGCCTTGTCGATTGTCTCCGCCGCCTTTCGCGCAAGGCCTTGATCGCCCATATGGGCGGCGTAGGCGACATTGGGAAAATGGATGAGATAAACATCCGCCTTGTTCGCCTTGACCTGCGAGACGAGTTCGTCTGCCATGTCGAGGGCAGAGAGTTCCGGCTTTTTCTCAAACTGTTGTTTTTTCGGTCCCGGCACGACGAGGCGTGTTTCGCCTTCAAACAATGCCGTCCGTCCTCCGGTCTGGAACATGCCCAGGGCCTCCGGGAAGGTTGCATCAGAAATATGCGACTGGCGTTTGCCTGACGCGGCCAGGGCTTCGCTCAACGTGCCGTTCAGGCGTGGCAGGTCAAAGAAGGGTGTTGTGCGCTCGGCCAAGGGCGGTGCGAGGGGGCCCAGCGAATAAACCGCTGAAATGTCCAGATGACGCGTGTGTTTGACCGGGGCATCATCACCGCCCAGAAGACCAAGCAACAAGGGTGTTGCCGCGTTTGGGCGCAGGAGTGAAACTAGGATCAGGTCGTCCTGCCGGATGCCGCGATAGGCCGGCATGACAGCAGGCGGCACGTCTGCATCAGCGATGCCTTTGTCGTAGCATTCTGCAACATAAGGGACGGCATATTCCGTCACCGGGACATCCGCGTCGCCCATCGCGCTTAACGCGCGGGACAATTGTGTGGGGCGGCGCAATCTGTCGAGTGCAAACCGCCGACCCATAACGCTTGCCAGATCGGCGTTCTCGGCACCTTCAATATCGTCGAGGAATTCTGAGAGATGGTCCGCGCCGCTCATCGGCTTGCTGTCTTCTCCGTCCAAGATGGCGTGTACCCAGACTTGCACACCTTCATGGCTCAAGAGCGCGGCCAGAACCGCAGTATGATACTGGTGACCTTGCACGGCCGCAGGTGAAATCAAGCCGATAAGATGGACGGCACCGCCGACGCTCTTTGCCTTTTGGACGAGGGCGCGGAGTTGCGGATTGTCGCTCAGGCTTTCACCATTCTCCCCAGCGATGGCCTTGGCAATACGCAGGTTTGCCTGAAGCTCTATACGTCCTGTGCCGATGGCGCGATGTCCTGCTTCAGCGTTGCCGGGCTGATTGGGGGCGAGACCAACGGCCTCCCCACTGGTTGCCAGCATCGTGCGTACACCGCGCGCGGCAAGACGGTCGAAGATCGGTGTTTTTGCTTCCGCGATTGCATTGGCGTCCGCGTCCGCGCGATTGCCCCATCCATCCATAATGGCAAGAACGACCGGTTCTATACTTGCCGAACGTGCCATTGAAATTGTGTCTCCAGAAATAGATGGGTCGCGAAGGGATTGCACGACAGCATATCATAATGATTAGAATCTTTTGTCTGCAAACGAAGCGCGGGAATCACTTTGTTTCAGGTATTGTTTTGGTGCCCGGGCGAACCTAATTCTTGGGCCTTGGCCTGTCCAGTTCGGTCAGCCCTTGTGGTTGCATCTCTGTCAGGTATTCTCAGCCTTCCCGGTGATAGGGATGTCCGGCGATGATGGTGCTGGCGCGGTAAATCTGCTCCGCCAACATGATGCGGGCCAGCATATGCGGCCAGGTCTGGCTTCCAAACGAGAGTGTCAGGTCGGCGCGTACGCGGACCGTTTCGCTCAGCCCGCCTGCGCCGCCGATCACAAACGCTGTTGTAGGCACGCTTTCGTCGCGCCAACCGCGCAACCGTTCCGCAAAGTTGAGGCTCTCAAGTGATTTGCCGCGTTCGTCAAGTGCGATCAGTTTGGCGCCGCTGGCCAGCGCGCTCAGGATTTTTTCCCCTTCACGTTCAGCCAGTTCAGCGCGCTCCAGGCGTTTCTTTTCTTCCACTTCGATAAGGGTGATCGGGCCCAGTGTGACGGCGCGGCTCATCGCCTCGATGCGTTCCACATAGCTTTGAAAAAGGTCACGTTCCTGTCCGGCCTTCATGCGCCCTACGGCAATGATGTCGATGCGCATGGAGAGTTTACTTTACCGGTTGTGGTGGCCATCGATCGATCAGTTGATGGCAACCCGCTCAGCGGTTACATCAGCCGACCACATTTGCTCCAGGCGGTAAAAGTCGCGCACTTCGGGTCTGAAAATATGCACGATAATGTCGCCGCTATCGATCAGCACCCAGTCGCCCTGGCTCAGGCCTTCAACGCGTGCATTGCCGAAACCCGCTTCCTTGACATGGCGCATGACATGGTCTGCCAGCGCGCCGACATGGCGGCCTGAGCGACCACTTGCCACGACCATATGATCTGCAATGGCGGACTTTCCCGCGAGATCAATCGAGACGATATCTTCTGCTTTGTCGTCGTCCAGGCATTTCACGATCAGGTCCAAAAGGACCTTCGAGTGGATTTTGGATGATGTGCTGCCGGTGGTTGCGCTGTCACCGGCCCCGGCTTTTTTCCGGGTTGGGACGTTGTCGTCCGAACTATGTGCGCTCAGGGATCACTCCTTGTCCCGGCCATGGACGGGGTTCATGGGCGCGGGCTCTTGTCTCACCGTCTTTCAAATGGGCTGTCACCTGTCACGGCAGATCGGGGGGCCGTGCACGGGCTTTAGGCCCCTGTTGGCGAAATATGACCGCTTGCGGCGTGGTTTGCAATCCAAGAGGGTGCCAAATGCCGAATTTGTACAAAATGTCCTTAATATTCAACGCTTTACTGTATCTGCACCGGCTCGGATTTTGGTGGCTGACTGGGGGCTTTGCGGTCCCTCCAGGAAGCAGAGCGCCGGGGCCTGCCTTTGGGCAAGAAGTGGTGCATCGCCTGCATCCAGGCAGGCAAAGCGGTAGGCGCTGGCGGCGGGTGATAATCTCGCCTTCAATGTGTAGCCAGGGCGGGGATAGACCGCGATGGGTATGGTCTCTACCAGCTCTTGCCATTTTGCCCAGCGGGGGAGCTGGATCATATTGTCCGCGCCCATCAGCCAGACGAATTTTGTTTCGCGGAAGCGGTTCTGAAGCGCTTTCACGGTGTCGATGGTGAAGCGGGTCCCCAGCCTTGTTTCCATGTCCGAGATGAAGATGCGAGGGTCGCACGCTATTTTGGCTGCCTGGTTCAGCCGGGCTCCGACCGGGGCCATGTCGTTTGCTGATTTAAGCGGGTTCTGGGGTGAGACGAGCCACCAGATCTGATCCAGCTGCAATTGCCGCAGGGCGATAAGCGAGAGAAGGCGATGGCCCTCATGCGCCGGGTTGAACGATCCGCCGAGCAGGCCGACCTTGAGGCCGGGGGAGGTGATGAGCGGACGGCTCATAAAATTGATCCCTAATTCGGGCGGACCTGACCATGGCCACGCACCTGATATTTGAAGCTCGTCAATTGCTCCAGGCCGACGGGGCCACGGGCGTGGAACTTGCCTGTGGCGATGCCGATTTCCGCCCCCATGCCGAACTCGCCGCCATCGGCATATTGGGTGGAGGCATTGTGGAGCACAATGGCGCTATCGACTTCTGTCAGAAAGCGTGTGGCGGCAGCCTCATCCTCGGTCACGATGCAGTCTGTATGATCGGACCCATAGGTTTCGATATGGTCCATGGCTGCCTTCATTCCGTCGACCGTTGCAATGGAGATGATGGCGTCAAGATATTCGGTTTCGAAGTCTGCCTGCGTTGCGGGCTTGACCCGTTTGTCGGCGGCCTGGGTGTCCTTATCGCCGCGCACTTCGCACCCAGCTGCAATCAGCGCATCGATGATGGGTGCGAGGTGCGTGCCCGCAGCTTTGCGGTCAACGAGCACGGTTTCAGCCGCGCCGCAAATGCCGATGCGGCGCATTTTTGCATTCACCACAATTTCTCTTGCCATGTCGAGATTGGCTGCTTCGTGCACATAGACATGGCAAAGACCATCGAGATGCGCGAAGACGGGTACACGGGCTTCCGCCTGCACGCGTTCAACGAGGCTGCGTCCGCCGCGTGGAATAATGAGATCGAGCGATCCGCCCAATCCGCCCAGCATTTCGCCGACGGCGGCGCGGTCTGTCGTTGGGACAATCTGCACGGCATGGTCGGGCAGGTTGGCGGCGGCCATGCCTTCTTCCAGACAGTCGAATATGGCACGTGATGAATGGAAGCTTTCCGAGCCGCCGCGCAAGATGGCGGCGTTGCCTGCCTTCAGGCAAAGAACGGCAGCATCGGCTGTGACGTTGGGACGGCTTTCATATATGACGCCGATGACGCCGAGCGGCACACGCACACGAGAGATGTTGAGCCCGTTCGGGCGATCCCAGCTTGCGATGACTTCACCCACGGGGTCCTTCAGGCTTGCAACTTCCTCAATGCCTTTGGCAATGGCTTCGACGCGAGCGTCGGTCAGCAAAAGCCGGTCGAGCATGGCAGGTGCCAAGCCCTTTTCGCGACCTGCCTCCATGTCGCGGGCATTGGCGTCAAGAATATCGCCAGCATTGGCGCGGACGAGCATGGCGCTGGCAAGCAGGCCTGCGTCCTTCTGTTTTGTCGGGACAGTTGCCAGAGCCTTCGCAGCCTTGCGTGCGCGGATGCCGATCTTGGACATCATCGCCTTGACGTCGTCAGTGGCGGCGCTTCGTTCAGCGATGCTCATGTGCTTATCCTTTCTTGATTGCCTGCTTGTTGTTGGTTTTCTTCAACACGAGGTCATCACGGTGGACCATTTCAGCGCGTCCACTATAGCCGAGCAAGGCTTCAATTTCACTGCTGTTATGCCCGGCAATGGCACCTGCTTCCCTGCTGCCATAGGCGGTGAGGCCGCGCGCGACCTCAATCCCGTCTTCGTTTTTGATGAGAATGGCATCCCCACGCTGGAAGGTGCCGCTCACTTTCATAACGCCCGCCGGTAGAAGGCTTCTGCCTTCACTGAGTGCTTTGGCGGCACCTGCATCCACAATGATGCTGCCGGAAGCTTGCAGTGCGCCGGCGATCCACCGCTTCCTCGCGGTGGCAGGATCGGAATGCGCATCAAACCAGGTGCAGCGTGCACCCTGATTGATGGCGCTTAAAGGGCGCTTTACACGGCCTGTTGCAATGACCATGTGACAGCCGGACTGTGTCGCGATCTTTGCTGCGGTGATTTTCGTCTTCATGCCGCCGCGTGAAAACTCGGATGCGGCGTCGCCCGCCATCGCTTCGATCTCCGGCGTGATGAAGGCGACTTCGGGTATGTGCTGGGCACCAGGCTCCCCGGGAGGGGCTGAATAAAGACCATCAATGTCAGAAAGCAGAACCAGGCAGTCTGCACTGATCATGGAGGCCACGCGCGCCGCTAATCGGTCATTGTCGCCATAGCGGATTTCGCTGGTGGCAACCGTATCGTTTTCATTGATGACGGGAATAGCACCGAACCGCACAAGCGTGTTCACCGTCGAGCGCGCGTTCAAATAACGGCGACGCTGTTCTGTATCTTCCAGCGTCACCAAGACTTGCGCGGTGGAATGATTGCGCTGGGCAAGGCTCTCCTGAAAGGCATGGGCGAGGTGGATCTGACCGGCGGCTGCGGCTGCCTGACTTTCCTCCAGACGCAAAGGCCCGCGAGGTAATTTCAGCACATGGCGGCCAAGGGCAATTGCGCCCGATGAAACGATGACAACATCCTGACCACGGGCACGCATCTGGGCCACATCATCCATCAGTGCATCAAGCCAGGTGCGATCAAGCCGTCCCGTTTCGCTGTCAACCAGAAGCGCCGAGCCGATCTTGATGACGACACGTTTTGCCTGTTCAAGTCTGGATGATGTCTGTGCCATCATGGGCGCCACCCTTCAGGCTGCGCCTTCTCCTCCGCTGCTTTTTCTTGCGTTCGTGCGGCCTTGATTTCTTTCAAGATGAGATGAAGGGCCTCGCGGACATTGATCCCTGCAACGCCTGACAGGGTCATGACGGGTTGGCCACAGGCGGCCTCCAGCTCTGCCTTGCGGTCCGCGATCAATTCCTCTGTCAGCGCATCACATTTATTGAGCGCAATGATGATGGGCTTTTCATCCAGCCCATGACCATAGGCGCGAAGCTCTTCCTTGATCGTGTGATAGTCCTCAGTGATGGTCTCGCTGGTGCCGTCCACGAGGTGAAGCAAAATGTTGGTCCGCTCCACATGGCCGAGGAAACGGTCGCCGAGTCCTGCACCTTCATGGGCTCCCTCGATGAGGCCAGGAATGTCGGCAATGACAAAGCTCTCGCCATCAAATTCCACCACACCCAGATTGGGGTTCAGTGTGGTGAAGGGATAGGCTGCGATCTTTGGCTTGGCGCGCGAGACCGCGGCGAGGAATGTGCTCTTGCCCGCATTGGGCAGACCCACAAGACCTGCATCAGCAATCAGCTTCAGGCGAAGCCAGATCCACATTTCCTGACCTTCGAGACCTGGATTTGCGTGGCGGGGCGCCTGGTTGGTTGAGCTTTTGAAATAGGCATTGCCGAAACCGCCATTGCCGCCGCGCACCAGCACAACGCGCTGGCCCACTTCCGTCATGTCGGCAATCAGGGTTTCATTGTCTTCTTCAAAAACCTGCGTGCCGACGGGCACTTTCAAAATGGCGTCTTCGCCACCCGGGCCGCCCCGGTTCTGCCCCATGCCATGGGTGCCGGTCTTGCCTTTGAAGTGCTGTTGATAGCGATAGTCGATGAGTGTGTTGAGGCCATCAACACATTCGACAATGACGTCACCGCCCTTGCCGCCATCGCCGCCATCGGGGCCGCCGAATTCGACAAATTTCTCCCGCCGGAAGCTGACGCAGCCAGCCCCACCGTCGCCGGAGCGCACATAGATTTTCGCTTGGTCTAAGAATTTCATAACAGTTTGTTTTGCGCCTGCCAGCGCTCCCGGGTCAAGTGATACTCAATAGAAGGCAGGTCTTTATCCCGCGCGAGGCAGGGTCTGATGCCCTCGCCGGTTTTCTCAAAGCCTGACTTGGTTAAAATGCGACCAGATGCCGGGTTGTCGGCATAGTGGTTGGACGCAAGAGTCTCCAGATTCAAAATGTCGAAGGAAAAATTGATTAACACACGGGCGGCCTCGCTTGTGATGCCCTTGCCCCAATAAGGTTCGCCGATCCAATAGCCCAGCTCCATTGTGTCCGAACCTGATTGGTGGATGCCGATGGTGCCCACCAGACCGTTCTTCGTTTCAATTGCGAAGGGCCAGTCTGTGCCCGCCTCGCGTCGTTCATTGTGGGTGGCAATCCATGTCACTGCCCCTTCCTGCGTGTAGGGGAAGGGGACACGGGCAAGCATGGAAGCCACATTCCAATTGTTCAAAAGCTCCGCCACGCGCGGCGCGTCCTCAGCTGAGAAAGGTCTCAGCCTCAGTTTGTTGCCTGCCAATGCGAGCGTTGCCGCGATCATTTTCATCTCCCCTGAAGGGCTTTGATAGACAAGAAGGGTTTCGGTAGATGAGGGAGAAACGAAAAGAGGGAGATGGCGAACCATCTCCCTCTCGAAATCTCTGGTTGGTCGCCACCCGCAGGTGACGCTACACCTGCTATCAATCGGCTGCGTTTGCAGCTGGCATGTCTGCCGGGACGACGGACACATAGGTCCGGCCGCCTGAACGGGTGCGAAATTCAACCGTGCCATCGACTTTAGCGAAGATCGTGTGATCTTTGCCCATGCCGACATTGGTGCCCGGGTGCCACTTGGTCCCGCGCTGACGAAGGATGATGTTGCCTGGCACAACAGCCTGACCACCAGCCTTTTTCAGACCAAGGCGGCGGCCTTCACTGTCGCGACCGTTCCGTGACGAACCACCTGCTTTTTTATGAGCCATTTGCCCTTAACTCCCGTTTTCTGCGCCGCGGCCTCAGCCTGCAGCAATCTCTGTGATTTTCAGGAAGGTTTCGTGCTGACGGTGGCCAGCGCGACGGCGATAGTTCTGCCGACGCTTCTTCTTGAAGATCAGAACCTTGCGGCTGCGACCCTGTTCCACGATCTCTGCCTTAACTGAGGCACCGGCCAGAACGGGCGCGCCGACTTTCGTCGCTGCGCCTTCGCCGCCGACCATCAGAACATCGGTCAGATCAATCTTGTCACCCGCTTCGCCGTCGAGCTTCTCGACTTTGATAACGTCGTCTTTGGCGACCCGGTATTGCTTGCCGCCTGTGCGGATAACTGCGAACATCTTGAAATTCCATGCAAAACGTAACACGGCAGCCAGAGGGCGCCGATGAGTGGCGCGCACTATAGCTGTGCCTTGGAGCCTGTCAACCCGGCGTGGCCTGATTTCGGGCCGATTTGCTGGTTCTTTTCGCGGGGTTGGCTGGCCTTGAGGGTGGGTGTGCTAATCTGCGCTTTTGGGCAGGGGTTGGTTGTTGGAGACGGCCTCCAGCATATCGGGCGAACCAAAGACAGATCCTGCGATTTTGGCGCCCAGCGCATGTTCAGGGGGTACGACCTCCGGCCCCTCGCCCGCGGGCAAGGGCGGCGTGTAATAGCCCAGCGCGTAGGACCCCATCGAATAGCCGATCATGGCTTGCAGGTCGGGCGTGAGGGTTTTGGCAATTTCCGGCGGGCAGGAGAGATATTGGTTTTCCTCCTGACGCAGCCAGCCCAGTGTGTAGGTGATGTTGAGGCCCCAGCGGTCGCCCTTGCTCTCATTTGCCCCACCCCCGTGGAAAACAGAGCCTGTGTAAATGAGGACGGAACCGGCTGACATTTCCGCATAGCCGATTTCTGCCTCTTTTGGTGTGCGGTCATCTGGCCATTTGGTTGATCCCGGCACGACCTGGGTTGCCCCATTTTCCTTGGTGAAGTCGGTCACGGCCCAGATCGTGTTCAATTGCGGTTCGATGTTTTGAAGGTACTTGCCCCAGGCCCAGCGATCCCGGTGAATGGGTTGCTTGGGCTGGCCGGGTTTGATGCGAATGACCTGGGTCAGGTGTAATTGGTATCGCTGGCAATTGGGGAGCAGGAAATCATCTACCGCGCCCAGGACCTGCGTGTTCATGATGAGGTCCCGGCATTTGGCAGAGCGGGCGACAAGCGCACCTGTGCGTGTTGTGTAACGGCCTGTGAAGTCATCGCGCCCGTTTTCAGTTGCTTCGACGTAAGGTGCGAGTTCGGCCTTCAGCGTCGCGACGCCTTGCGGTGACAGAACATCTTTGAGAATCACGGCACCGTCTTTTTCAATGATGACCATGATTTCCGCCTTGGTGGCGCTGGCCGCCAGGGTTTTCACTTTGGGCGTGCTCATTTTAAAAGTTCCTCCGTTTCGAGAATGGGGCTGGTGAAGGCTTGGATGCCCATCTTCAGGTGCTGCATTTGGCGTGCCGCCGGCCAGTTCTTTGGGTCGAGTGTGGCGCGGACAAGCAGGCCATCCACAAGGGCAATCAGCAGGTTTGCGATGTCTGTCAGCTCGGCTGAACTTCTGGCTTTGAGCGCCGGGGTGTTTTTCAACGCAGTGACCAGTGTCTCAACGAATTCTTCGTAATAGAGGCGATGGACGTCTGAGAGGGAGGGGCGGCCCAGTGAGTGGCTGAAAAATGCAATCCAGACGCGGGAGGCTGCATGGCTCTCTTCATCCAGGGGTAAGAAAGCGGCGAGGCCAGCTGCAAGACTGTCATTTGTCCGGTTTCCGCCTGTTTGGGCGAAGGCGGTCTCAATGACCTGGTCAAGGGCGGCGGCAATCACCTGGTCCTTGTCGTTGAAGTAATGGGTGAGGCTGCCTGTGGTCAGACCGGCTTCCCGGGCGATATCCACCAGACGCAGATTTTCCAAGCCCTTTTCAGCGATGACGGCGATGGCGGCCTTCGCGAAGAGCTTTCGTCTTTCGATATGGTTCACTTTTTTTGGCATAATCATTATTATATAAAAAGCCAAATGAAAGGCAAGCGCTGGTTTTGAAGATTTTGGCGGGTGGGACTGGGGGGGACTGGGGGAAGCTATAGCGGAGAATGAGCAGGCCGGAGATGCTTGCGACATCCCCGGCCAAACCTTTGAACGAAACACAAGGGTGAGGATGCTGACCGGCCAAGGGGTGTTCCATAGGTGATCCGAAGGGGATCGGCGGAAATTTCTTGGTCGACAGGCGTTTCGATCTCAGGTGCCTCAGGCTTTTGGCCTTCGACATGAACAATATACGTGGGAAATATTCCCACGTCAATAAAAATGTGGGTGGATTTCCCACAAATTATTGCTATGCTCAAAACATGAGAGAAACAGGCGAAAATTCCGACGACCGGTTTGGCCCGCAGTCCGCTTTTGTGCGGGCGGTGCGTGGTTTGCTGCGCCCGCTTGTGCGCGGGCTCATCAAACGCGGTGTGCAATTGCCGCAGCTCGTAGAGGAATTGAAGGCGCTTTATATCGATGTGGCTCACGATGAGGCAGCCCGCCATGGCCGCGTGACGCAGAGTGCGCTCAGCGTCATGACCGGGGTTCATCGCAAGGATGTGAAGCGGTTGATGCGAGAGTGGCCGGCGGCCAGTTCGCCGCCGACGCCCGCTTCACTCGGGTCGAAACTTGCGGGTATCTGGATGGCGCGAGACATCTATCTGGAAAAAGACGGGACCCCCAAAGCGTTGTTTGAGCGGCGGTCTGATGGGTCGCCGAGCTTTGAAGAACTGGTAGAGGAGGTCAGTCGCGATGTGCGTTCCCGCGCGGTGCTGGACGATTGGCTGAGGCTCAATGTCGTCAGTCGTCGCGCCGATGGCAAAATTGAACTCAATACGGATGCGTTTGTGAGTTCCGATGGCGAGGCGGAGGCACTGCACTTCTTTGGGCGCAATTTGCGCGACCATGTGGCGGCCGGGCTTCACAATCTGGATGGTGTGGAGCCGCGTTACATTGACCGCGCTGTTTTCTATCCTGGGCTGACGCCCGCGTCGGTTGACAAGCTCCGTCAGCTTGCAGGCGATCTTGGCGCAAAGGCCATTCGTGATGTCAACCGCGAGGCACTGCAATTGTCGACCCGTGACCGCACGCACGGTGATGGTGGTCAACGCATGACGTTTGGCGTCTATTTCTACGCTGAACCGCCACAGGATGATGAACAGGCTCGCGCCGACACACGCGAGGTGCCCAAGTGAAGCGCCTGCTCGTCGCCAGTCTCATTCTTGTATCGGGCGTTTGGCTCAGTGGGTGCAGCCTGTTTGGCCCGCTTCAGGTCAGCGCGTTTGCAACACCAGAACCTCATGAGCGCGAAAGCGGTGTTGGCGGTACCGGATTTCTTCCCGGCGGTGCGCAGGGCGAAGAAGATGAAGGTGTCGGTGGCACCGGGATCGCGGGCAATCAAAGACTGGGTGGCGAGGATGAAGGCGTAGGCGGCACCGGCATTTTCGGCGTGATCTCAGACTTTGGCAGCATCGTTGTGAACGGCGTGCATATCGACTACGAGCCGGCCACGTCTGTGTCGGTTGATGGCGAAAGCGGTTCATCCAAAGATTTTGCCATTGGCCAGACGGTCGCTGTTGAGGCCGTGCCGGTAGGAGAGCGCTATCAGGCACAACTAGTCGAGATCCAGCACGCGGTGATCGGTCCGGTGGAAAGTGCTGATAATAGCAAACGCACCTTTGTGGTGTTGGGGCAGACTATTGTTGCGCACGATGACAGCGACGTTCCGATACCGGGTGTGTGGGTGAAGGTGAGCGGCTTCAGAGATGAAGAGGACCGCATCATCGCCAGCCGTCTGGACATAGCCGATGCGGGCGGGCAGGGGCTGGTGCGAGGTATTGTGACCTCCGGCCAAAACGGCTTGTTGCTTTCCGGCCTGCCGGTAGAAGGTTCGCTGCCGAACGTGGTTGTCGGCGATGAAGTTTTGCTGCGCGGGGAGATGGGCACCGCCGGGTTTAATGTTAGCCAAGTTGCTGTTGCGCCTGAACAACCTTTTGGCGGGCGGATGAAAGATCTCCTGATTGACGGGACCGTGCAGGTGCGACCGGATGGAGCCGTCTATGTTGCCGGTCGCAATTGGCGCTTGCCGATGCGCGTGTTGGGGATGAATGGAGCGATGCGTCCTGATGGGCTTGATGGTCGCTATCTGTTGCGCGGGCCCTGGCGTGAGGACCGGTTGAATGTTATTCCGGGAGGCGGGATCCGATATGACAGTCGTGGCGACCGGACTGTGCGCGATCCGGTTTCAGTTTTTGATCGTGGTGGCGCATCAAGAACACGACCGGACGGCACAGGTGGACTGGAATGGCCGCCGGAACTTGAGCGTGAGCGCGCACGCATACCGGGCGGCGAAGTTTATCGACCGGACAATCGCAGGATTAACCGCCCGGTCGATGGTGCGACATCCAGGCCGTCCACGGCTCCGCCGTCACCGGCGCCTCAGCGTTTGATGGAGTTTGGGACCACCAGGTAGTTAATGATCGTGACTGCGGTTTTCCCAGGTGCGATAGGCACTCAGACCAAAGAAATAGAAGGACGAGAAGAGCCATGCGCCGAAAGCGGCAGGCTCCGTATCCAGCATGGGTGCTGGCGTCGTGTTGATGATGAGCCACAGGCTCGACAGGCTCCAGGTCGCCGTCATGAAGATGGTGAGCAGGCGGAACCGTTTGACCCGGAGAGGATGCACGAATTTCAGCGGGATGAACGTGAGGATTCCGAGCGCGGCAATGATCCCCACATTCACCCATGGATCTGATCCGAGCAGAATGAAGTAGAGCACAACCAGGTTCCACGTCGCGGGAAAGCCGCTGAAATAATTATCATCCGTCTTCATGTCGCGATTGCCGAAACAATAGAGCGCCGTAATCATCACATAGCTTGCGGCGATGAGGCCAAAACCTTCCGGCACCAGGTTCAAATACCAGATCATCAAGGCGGGGATCGCGGTGTAGGTGAGATAATCGATCACAAGATCGAGGATCGCCCCGTCAAAGCGGGGTGCATGCCGCGTTACCTCATACCGGCGCGCCAAGGGCCCGTCCAACCCGTCAATCAGCAAGGCAAGACCCAGCCAGAGAAGGCTTGATTTTGGGTCTCCCTTGATCAGCGCGTCAATGGCGAGCAGAGCCGGGATCAGGCCGGACGCGGTGAAGGCATGGATCGCCCAGGCGCGGATTTTTGGCAGCATTGTGTTGGCGTCATTCGTTGCGTGATTTGTCATGAGATCACGCTATGCGCTCTTGTGGGGAGGGGGCAAGCGCTTGATGTGAACTTTCGAGGCCCTCAGGCCACGCGAATGTAGCCCGCGAGCCCGGTTTTCTGGTGTTCAATGACATGGCAATGAAAGGCCCAGTCGCCCGGATTGTCTGCGACAAGGGCGATATCAAGCGTTTCCCCCTTGAGAAGAAGGGCCGTGTCCGTCCAGTTTGCGATCACATCTCTTTTGTTGGAGCGGATGGGCATGAAGGTGAGGCCGTGGAGATGGATCGGGTGTTCGTTGGGGCTCTCGTTCCGCAGACGCAGAATATGGCTCTCGCCCTGTTTCAGGGTTGCGAGCGGACCCGTGCCGGAGGCATCACCCGGCCAAGGCTTGCGATTGATGGACCAGAACGTGTAGCCCATGGTGCCGCAAAAACCATTATTGGGCAGATCACCCGAGGGGGACCAACCAAAGACAAATTCATGCACTTCCGCCTTGTCGAGTGTTGGTATGCTCAGCGGGTTCGCGCGCAAGGGGCGAAGGTCCGCGATGTTGTGTTTGATGTTGGTGCCTGCCGCGCGCAAGGCGGCCAGCGGTCGCTCACGGTTGCCGCTCATGGTGACAAGGGCTAACTCCCGACCTTCTTCCGTGGGCATTTTGAGCGCGATGTCGACGCGTTGTCCCGGTGAGAGAATGAGGGGTGCCTGTTTGGTTGGCCAAGGCAGAGGCGTTGTCAGCGGGTGGCCGTCCATCGCGATGACCAGGCCTTCACTGTCCGGCAGGGCGAGGCGGTAGATGCGCGACGTGTCGCTCGCCACAATGCGCAAACGTACAAGGCTTCCAGATGGTGCGGTGTATACGGGCATCTGTTCCCAATTTGCGGTGAGCACATTGCCGAATGTGCCCGCGCGTGCGGCGCCTCTTGCGGTATAAATTTCTTTGAACTGATTATCTTGACCCAGTCTGAAGTCACGCAGATTGAGGATGATCTCTTCATCAAAGCCGGGCGCTTCTTCTTCTTCAACAATCAGGACGCCGGTCAGGCCGCGCGCCATCTGGTCCATGGTCATGCAGTGGGGATGATACCAATAGGTGCCCGCGTCCGGCGGGGTGAAGCGGTAGGTGTAGGCGTCGTCTTTTCCCATCGGGATCTGAGTGAGATATGGCACGCCGTCCATCTCGTTGGGCAGGCGCAGACCATGCCAATGCATGCTTGTATAAGCGCTCAGGCGATTGGTGATGCGGGCGGTGAACTCTTGTCCCTGGCCGATGCGCAGCACGGGCGGTGGCGCGTCGGCAGAGAGGCTCACCATGTTTTGTGTCGCACCTTCTCCGGTGAGATTGAAGGTCGCGCTTTGAATATCGAGGTTCACTTCCTGACTGGTTGTTGCCTCAGGCTCCGGCGCACAGGCATTGAGGCCGCTCGCACAGGCGAGGGCGGTTGACGATTGCAGGAAATGGCGACGGCTGAGCATGGAATTATTCGGTTCCGTTTTAGAAAGCGTTCACGGGCACCCAGTATGGCCTGATCTGCGCTGCTTTTATATGCGACATAGCGCACATGTTTATGCTCTTTTGAACCTCTTGTCGGACGGACGTTGGCCGGGATAAAGGGTCTTGTCGACGGCGGCGAGGCTTGATGCAAACTCCTTCCACAGCGGGATGCCGATTTTGTTCACAAACTCGGCTTGGGCTTTCTCCCAATAGGGAATGGCTTTCTCCAGACGAGCGATCCCATCATCTGTCAGGGTCAGGTCGCGAACACGGGCATCTTTCTGGTTCACATCACTTTTCACCCAGCCGGCCTTGGCGAGTGGTTTCAGATTGCGGGTAAGCGTTGTGCGGTCAATGACAAGCTCTGTCGCAAGGTCGTGAATGGAAATGGTTCCAAACGCGGCAATCGCATTCAGCAGCGTGAATTGTGTGATCCGCATATCGGCATGGGCGAGATGTTTGTCATAGAGCTGGGTGACGGCGCGCGTAGCTTTGCGAGCTGACAGGCAGGCACAGTCTCCGCCGATGGAGATGGCCTTTGCTCTCAACTGTTTTGGCATGGTCATTTCCTTTAGCTGATGTCCCCGTAGACCGGAAAGCATGCAAAAAACTGCTGCAATAGTTCTTTTGTGCCATCCAGGACAATATGCTCATCTGCCAGCGCTGTTTCCAGATCGAAATTCTTTTCAAAAGCGGACATCCATGTCTCAGGTGCGGTGGTGACGGAAATGTCCGCTTCGCCTTTTTTGCCAAATTCGATCTCTAGCCGTCTCTGCGTGATCTTGAGCGTTGCATCCAATGGCGCGGCGCCTGTGAGGTGAAGATGGCAGGTCAGATTGAGGTGGCCTGCTTTTCTGCGTTGAAAAGTCAGGGTGAGATTGAAGAGAAAAGAGAAAATTTCGGTCGCATCAATCGTCCAGCGCACGCGGCGCGTGGTTTTGGACGGGAAGCGTGATGGGACAAGGACTTCCGCGTCAGAGCCTTCCAGCACATAGACATTTTCTTTGGATGCTTGAAGTGGTTTCAAATGTTCATCGGCAAACGCGATCCGGTCTTCAAGATAAGGCTCGATCACGTTTTCGCCGGCCGGGCAGACTGACACACAATAGGCAGCCTTGTAGCTCGGTTTGAAGGAAAGGCTTTGCCAGAGAGAGACGGTTTCTCCGGGCTCAATGCGGGCGCGGAACTCCTCTTTACTGGTGGAAGCTGCAAGCTCCTCACTCCAATCCTGAAAGCCGCCGAGAAAGTCCCGGTAATTGTGTGTGTAGCAGGCGGAGAAGTTGAAACTGCCATCGGGGCCGATGGCCTCTACGGGACAAGCTGCCACACAGAGCTTGCATTCGATACAAGGGTTGTAGTCGAGCGGTTTGCTTTCCTCTGACACCCGGTCCTCGATCATGATTGTGTCGAGTACGATGAAATTGCCAAAGACCGGGTGAATGACATTGCGGTGGAGCCCCATTTTTCCGAGCCCGGCTGCCTCTGCGATCGGTTTGTGGGAGATGAACCAACTCTTGCCGGGAAAATTCTGTGCCTCCATCGGGAATGCGGCAACCGCGTTCACCGCGCGCAAGCCCAGGTCTTCCAGGCGGCGCGCGACATGACGTGCTGCGTCGTTCACTGTGTCGTAGGCTTCATGAAATTCGTGATTGGCAACCGAGCGGGTGCTTGCCCGTACCGCGTCCCGGTTCATGCGGGCAACAATGCTGATGAGTGTTTTTGTGCGGGGAAAGCGGGTGGTGATCTCCAGGACCTGGCCTGTAAGCTCAGGCCGGTCGATGGAGACAAACCCCACATCATCTGCACCTGCCTCAAGGCAGACGGTCCGCAACCAGGCAGCGTCAATGGCGCCGGTCTTATCGCGGTGCACACTTTCAGGTGTCTTTGCGCGGGCGTTTCGCGTGGCGCGAACTTTCAGGACGGTTGGGTGGGTATCCAGACGCATTGGGTTTTCCTCAGGTGATCGACGAAGATCATATAAGTGTATATACACCTTATATCAAGAACCGATAGAACCGGATTTCTGTAATTTTTGGCCGGGTGGGCGTTGTGACGGCTTGTGTCGGAGACGTCTTCTGTTACATTCCGCCGCGATTAGACCAGCTGCTTTCATGTAGCTCTGCGGAGAGGTGCCGGAGTGGTCGAACGGGGCGGTCTCGAAAACCGTTGTGCTGGCAACAGTACCTAGGGTTCGAATCCCTATCTCTCCGCCATTTTTCACTCTAAGTAATTGATATTAAACGGCAATTATTCTGGTCGCTTTCGCCAACCCATGTTTGTACCCATATTTGGGACGTTGATTGGTTGCGACCCTTGTTGCTTGAGTGGCTAAGTGGTTTTATGCGTTTGCAATTCGGGCGTCCTTCGAAAGCAGCCTGCTAACACGCAAAATTTTCCTTTTGTGCCAATTCTTCCCAATCCTCACCAAGGAAACTGCGGGCATTAATTGCGTTCGCAGTAGCGGGTTCGCCGTCCCTAAACATATATATGACTAGCGAGAAATCGCGGGTGCCAGAAAAAATGGGATAGCCTCCACCATAAGTAGTGCTTGATTGGGCGTATGCCGTGTTTCCGAAGACTGAAACCTGTCCCTGAGTGTTAGAGGTAATCGGCGTGTTCCCGATTACACGGACACTGTCACTCGCGTCTGCCGCGGCCACCAAAAAGTAGTCGAACCCTCGCCTAATTGTCTCTGCAGCTGCGCGCTTAATCGCTACATTCTGCGCGGAAATTTGATTGCATGCTGGCGGAGCGCTTGCCGTAATTTGGGAGACATTGGCAGCCAATGGAATTGAGTTCGTCTGAACGCAACTCGCGAGTATCAGCGCGGCTGCTATGGCACAAAAGCTCTTCATTGCGAAAACTCCTTTGCTGGCTCGCTTTTATAAAACCACATTTTTAGATAGTGCACCACCACCAACTCATTTTGATAGGAAGCATCTACCTGATTTCTTGGAGCGTAGTCCTGCTGTGAGCGCAGTCCCCATGGGTTATAAAGGCGTCCCGTCTCAGGACCCATAGTGAAGTGACTAAAGGTGCTGACGGGTACCCATGTGGGACATGAGTTTTTCTCGCGGTTCCAGAGTGGGACCATCGTCATGTCCACATGGCCCATTTCAGAACCGCAAATTGTTTTCATCGGGCGTTGAGTTGTCGCAAATATGACTAGCACCGATTTCCACCATTATGAAATGGCTTTCGTTGTTGCCAGTCCCTAGTGGGTAAGTGGCCGTCACATGGCCGGTCGGTGGTTCGCCATTCCGTCGCTTTCCGACCGTACCAGTGTCCTTGGCGTGTTTTGACAATAAAGCCCTTTTCTTCGAGTTCCTTAAACGCTCTGTCTGCTGTCGATTTTCCGATGCTTAAGAGCTCTGCTGCTTCACCAAGCGAAAGCGATAAAGTTCCGTTGTTTCGGCCGTTGTAGCGACATCGCAGTTCAATCCAGACTTTTAGAGCACTACCACTCAGGTTTCGAAAAGAGGAGTGTCTCGTCATGGCGTATGGAAGGGCTAGGAATTGTTCCGTATCGTTTCTACCTGTCGCATTGGTTCGGCGTCTGCGTCGCCGGGCTCCTTTGTCACTCATAGCGGATGCTCGCGTCGTTGAGGGGGCGCGTCACAAGGCGCACTGGCGTTCGCAGGACATAGCGGGCATGCAATCCTGGGAACTCACCTTTGTGTGGTTCGTGCAGCGTTTCGATTTGCAGCTCGTATACGTGTCTGAGATTGTGGACGTAGGCTGACCATCGCGGCCCGGGATGGGTTATCGGTGTGCATCCTTCCACACCGGCGTCGATAAGCTCTTGCAGTGCCCACGCATTGCGCCCTGTGAGTGTGAAACGTGTTTTGTTGCTGGCTTCCGCAAGCAGTTCAAACGTCATTTTCATGAGCGGTACTCCCCATTGGGCAAACCCATTTCGGCCGCGTAAACCGTCGCTTGTGAGAGGGGAATGCGGTACCTGCGCGCCAACCGCCTTTCCCGCCATGAAATGGGATGGTGGGTGCTTCCCGGGCAAATAATTGGAAAGGTGAATTCAAATTCTAATTGTGGTAAAAGCATCGTGCTGAACCTCTTTTGGTGGAGCGGAAGCATTGGCCCCGGTACCGCGTTGTCGCGCGGCCGGGGTTTTCTTGTTGTCGTGCTCATGTGGACACCTTTTTGTAGCTATCCAGCCATGACTGAAGGTCCGCGGCGGCAATGAGCGTCCGCGAACCGACCTTCAAAGTTGGAAGGCGTCCTTCTGAAATTTGTTGGTAGATGAAACTCCGGCTAAGGCCGGTCAGCTCACACGCTTGGCGAATGCCAAAGGTGAGTCTGGGGGGGTGACTTGAGTAGTCTTGCATCATTAGCTTCCTGCTTGTCGTTAAAGACACGCAGAAATTGGCATACATCCAAGAGAGGCTTTTCAATCACGGACGGAAATCAAACACGCTCAGTCTTCGGCCATTTTTTGATACCGCCGATACTCCTTCCAGCATTCGTCGACGAACCGTTTGCTGATTGTGATTCGGCGAGTAACCGATTCTTCACTGGCCACCTTTGCGATAATTTGGTCCCTTTTTCCTTTGGGATTTCGCAAGGGGATGGTGAGTATTCGGTTCGGTTCCTCGTTGCGCTCCAATTTTTGTTGAGCCGCCAATCCGCTGGCAACGTCATGGCTATGGCGGTCTCCATGGACTTCAAGCCATTCCTTGCGGGCGTTTGGACGTATTGCGCGCGCAATTGCCTGTTCTTCGGCGATGCATTCAGTTGCAACGGCAACATCGACCTTGAGTCGGGCTTCGATTTCTTGTCGCCATAGTTGCTGGCAACGAACGCCCACGTTCAAGCGTTCGATTTCACAAAGAGTTTTTTTGCGACCGGCTCCTTCGCGTTTTCCCCCACGTGTCATTGCGCATTCCTAATTGCAACAATTTTTGCATCACGCTTGGTCTGTGTTGAGCAAAACCTCGCCCACGCCTCCATAAGTTTTTGGCGTTTGTCGAAAAGGTCACGGCGCTGGTAGGCGGCTTCGGCCTTGTCCTTCAGGGTGTGCGCCAAGGCGCGCTCTGCAACCTCCCGCGGGTAGGCTGTTTGCTCCGCGGCCCAGTCGCGAAACGTGGAGCGGAAGCCATGCACTGTGATGTCATTCCGCCCCATGCGCCTGAGAAGGGTCAGGCATGCCATGTTGGACATATGCCTGTCTGACCTTGCGCCGGGAAACAGAAAGTCTGAGCCATGAATGCGGGGCAGGTTTTCTAGAAGCGCTATAGCGGGCTTGGACAGCGGAACACGATGTTCTTTTTTTGCTTTCATGCGTTCGGCAGGAATGGTCCAGCTTGCGGCTTCAAAATCAAACTCGCTCCACTTGGCACCTATCATTTCGCCGGTTCTGGTGGCGGTCAGAATGAGCATTTCGAGGGCGCGGGCAGAAAGGTCTGACCGTTCACGCAGCAATGCCATGAATGCGCCCACCTGCTCGTAAGGGAGCGCGGAATGGTGGGCGACCGTCTGGACCTTTGAACGCTTCGGCAAGGTCTTGTCCAAATGGCCGCGCCAACGTGCGGGGTTTTCCCCTTGGCGGTACCCTCGCACTGTTGCCCAGTCGAGAATGTTTTCTACCCGGCCACGCAGTCTGCTTGCTGTTTCCGATTTGTCTTTCCAAATGGGCTCAAGGGTTTTGAGAATGTGCCCTGTGTCGATGTTGGCGACCGGGAGTTTGCCAATGATAGGTGACGCATATTGTTCCAATGTGTTTTGCCATTGGCTTGCGTGCTTGGCGTTTTTCCATCCGTCGCGATGGGCTGCAATATAGGCAGTCGCGCATTGGTCGAATGTCATCGCTTTGCTTGCTTCGAGCCTTTTAGCGGCCTTCAGGGCGCGTCGATGGTCTATTGGGTCAATATCGGCCTGTAATTGCTTGCGGCATTCTGTGGCCGCTGTACGCGCCTCCGAGAGCGACACGGTGTGCAGGGCACCAAGTCCCATGTCGCGCGTGCGGCCGTCGCGTGTGAAACGGAAAACCCATGACCTGTTGCCGTCTTTTCTGACCTGCAAATAGAGGCCACCGCCGTCGGACAAAAGACCGGGCAAGGCTGCGGTTGCAGCGGTTCTCGCGGAGAGACGATTAATGGTGCGTGGCAAATTCTGTACCCATGTTTCTACCCATGTTTGAAACGTGGATTACAGTGGACGCCCATGGTCGGTGACAGTCAATAACTATCGGGAAATAGCAGTGTTTCCGCCAGTTTTATGGACGTGGGTGGATGCCAGTAAATGCGGTGGCTGCGGACTATCTCTCCGCCATTTTTATTTGCGCGCAGCCGCCACACCAATCCTGCGCGTGTGGCTCAGGGTTCGAACTTCGTCCATTACCCTCCGCCAATTTGGTGCCCTTATTGCATTGTGAAACTTGGCTAGTCGGTTAAATTACGCCATGGATGTTCCGTCTGAATATTCTTTTTTGCCGTGCTCGTTTGTGTCATCTCAAGAAGTAGAACAAGAATTGAGGCGATAAATGATCGAGGACAAAATAAAGCAAAAAGCTAGAAGTTTACTTATGCGTCGCGCCGAAGCTGTAGCACAAGCAAAATTCGGTGATGTGATCGAATGTCAGTTTACAGCCGAACAAATCCGAAGTGGTGAAGCAGCGAAATGTGTAAAACCTTGGCTAGATAAAGCTTCTGGGTGCCAAACCAAAAATCCGGCGCTCTACGCGATTTCTGCCGGTAGTGATGCCGCTGTCAAGGTAATCTGGAACAGCTTCTTCGGATTGCCAAATGCAACAGCGAGAGGGTATCAGCTTCCGAGGCGCAATTCATACCGTCGAGGGCAGTTGACGTTATATGTCGGTAGCTCCAAAAATATCCAAAACCGCCTGCGTCAGCATCTTGGGGAAGCGCCGAAAAGCACGTATGCTCTGAACATGCAGCGTTGGTGCCCTGAGTTTAGCGATGGGGTTACTGTCAAAGTTCAGTTTTGTTTACCAGACGTCAGTTCGGAATGCCGACAAGATATCGAAGATTTCTTGTGGGAAACAATGCAACCGATCTTTGGCAAAAAGGGGCGGAGGTAAGCTCCTGACGCTTTTTCTCCAGGGTTCTGTTGCTGTACTTGTGCCAACCACCTGCGGAGCCATCCTTACTGCCGTGCTAGCGTGGCTTTCGGCGTGCTCGTTGCTCGGCTCCCCCGACCGCCGTTGCGCCGAGATGGATGTGGACGCTCTGAGGTCGCAGACCAGTGCTTTCCACCTCTCGTTGAACGACCGGCTAGCTGGCCCCAAGCCCTAATGGCAGTTTCGCTTTGCTCAACCCTTCCGCCGACGATATGCCTATCCCCAGACCAGGGCCGAGATACCCATCAGGATGAAAAGGCCTGCGGCGGTGGCTCTGATGATGTTGAGCGGTGCGTGTTTGAGGAGTCTCTCGCCCAGATAGATGGCGGGGACATTGGCCAGCATCATGCCGATGGTTGTACCTGCGGTCACGAACATCATGTCCTGAAAGCGCGCGCCGAGTGCGATGGTGGCGATCTGCGTTTTGTCTCCCATCTCCACCCAGAAGAATGCAAGCAATGTGGTGAGAAGGACGCCATAGGAGGCGAGCGTCTGCTCCCCCTCGTCGAACGTGTCCGGGATCAAGACCCAAAGCCCCATAACAATGAAAGAGAGGGCGATCAGATATCGAAACCAGGTTGCATCCAGAAAGGCCGCCGCCTGTACGCCGATGAAAGTCGCGATGAAATGATTGGCAATGGTCGCGAGGAAGATGCCGAGCATGATCAGCACCGGGCGTTTGAACCGCGCGGCAAGCAGGATGGCCAGCAAGTGGGTTTTGTCGCCGATCTCCGCCAGAGCGACAATCGACGTAGAGGTAAAAAGCGTTTCCATAAAGCGTCTCGGGGTGTGACGTGGGGGTCGGGCGGCATGAACAACCAACGGACATCGATCTCGCCGCCCAACCGGAGCGGAGATCTGATGCCATTGGTCTCGCCCAAGCAATGATTGCTTCCCTCGCACCACGGCCTCTCGACCGAGCATGTTGACACGAAGGCCCGCCTTTTTTGGCGACTGGCTACTCCCCAGATGACGGGCGTTTTATAAGCCGCCAAGCCGGGTTGAGCAAGGCTCGAATAGGGGCGGGCCTCTTTTCTATGGTCGGTGGGCCTCCCATTTTGGGGCTTCCCCTTGCGAGGCGAGGCGTTTCAGTTCCCAGCCCTTGGCCAGGGAATAGACGACCGGGATCACGATAAGTGTGAGCAGGGTTGAAGAGATCATGCCGCCGATCATGGGGACGGCGATGCGCTGCATCACTTCAGAGCCTGTGCCCGTGTTCCACAGGATCGGCATGAGGCCCGCCATGATGGCGATCACGGTCATCATTTTGGGTCGTACACGTTCGACCGCCCCCACCATGATGGCGCGGACAAGGTCATTCGCGTCGGCATTGCGGCCTTCGCTTGCTGCCTTTGCCTGATGCTCCTTCCAGGCATGATCAAGATAGATGAGCATGATGACGCCTGTCTCAGCTGCGACGCCCGCCAGCGCGATGAAACCGACCGCGACAGCGACGGACATGTTGAACTCCATCCACCACATGAACCAGATGCCGCCCACAAGCGCGAAGGGAAGCGACAGCATAACGATCAGTGTTTCTGTGAGCCGGCGGAAGTTGAGATAGAGGAGCAGAAAGATCAGCGCGAGGGTGAAGGGGACCACGAGCGCAAGGCGCGCTTTTGCACGTTCCAGATATTCAAACTGGCCTGACCAGCCGATGGAATAACCTTGCGGCAGTTCCACGCTTAGGCGCACCGCATCACGCGCCTCTTCCACATAGGTGCCAAGGTCGCGGCCTAAAATGTCCACAAAAATATAGACGGTGAGCTGTCCGTTCTCCGTGCGGATGGCGGTGGCGCCGCGTGTGCGCTCGATGCGGGCGACATCGCGCAGGGGCACATAGCCTCCACCCGGCAGTGAGACCAACACCTCGCGCCCGATCGCATCCGGGTCGGATCGCAGGGCGGCAGGATAGCGGATCGCTACATTGTAGCGCTCGCGGCCCTCAACTGTTTGCGTGAGGGCTTCAGCCCCCAAAGCCATGGAGATCACGTCCTGCACGTCTTCGATAGAGAGGCCGTAGCGCCCCAGTGCCTGGCGGTCTGGCGTGATGTCGAGATAATAACCACCAATGACGCGCTCCGCATAGGCGCTGCTTGTCCCGTTCACGGTGCGAAGAACGGCTTCGACTTCGCGCGCGATCTTTTCCATTTCGCCCAGGTTGGTCCCATAGATTTTGACACCAACGGGCGTGCGGATGCCGGTTGATAGCATGTCGATCCGGGCGCGGATGGGCATAGTCCATGCGTTGGAGACACCGGGAAACTGGAGGGCTGCATCCATCTCCGCTCGCAGATCATCAAGCGTCAGGCCTCGGCGCCATTCGTCTTGAGGTTTTAGCTGGATGATGGTTTCGATCATCTCTGTCGGCGCGGGGTCGGTTGCGGTCTGTGCGCGACCTGCCTTCCCGAAGACGCTCTCAACCTCGGGAAAGGATTTGATGATGCGGTTTTGAACTTGTAGAAGCTCTGCCGCCTTGGTGACGGACAGGCCCGGCAAGGTGGTGGGCATATACATGAGCGTGCCTTCATTGAGGCTTGGCATGAACTCAGAGCCAAGCTGGCGGGCGGGCCAGATGCTGACGATGAGAATCAGGATTGCAATGAGGATGGTGGCAGCTCGTGCTTCCAGGACCGTTTGGATGACCGGGCGGTAGGCCTTAATCAGGTAGCGATTAAGCGGGTTCTTGTGCTCGGGCATGATTTTGCCGCGCACAAAGACCACCATGAGTGCTGGCACCAATGTCACCGACAGCAGCGCTGCGGCCGCCATGGCAAAGGTTTTGGTATAGGCGAGGGGGGCGAAAAGCCGACCCTCCTGTCCTTCCAGTGCGAAAATGGGGAGGAAGGAAACGGTGATGATCAACAGGCTGAAAAAGAGCGCGGGCCCCACTTCGGACGCCGCTTCAATCAGGATCTCGATCCTTGGTTTTCCTTCCGGTGCGCGCTCCAGATGTTTGTGCGCGTTTTCAATCATCACGATGGCCGCATCAATCATCGCGCCGATGGCGATGGCAATGCCGCCCAGGCTCATGATGTTAGAGCCGATGCCCAAAAGCTTCATCACGGTGAAAGCCATAAGGATACCAACCGGTAGCATGATGATGGCGACGAGAGAGCTTCTGAAGTGAAGCAGGAACAGCATGGTGATGAGGCCAACGATAATGCTCTCTTCGATCAGCGTTGTTTTCAGGGTGTCGATAGCGGCGAGAATGAGGTTAGAGCGGTCATAGACCGGAATGATCTCAACCCCATCGGGCAGGCTTTCTGCGACCTTTCCCAGTTCCGTCTTGGCGTTTTCGATCACATCAAGCGCATTTGCGCCATAGCGTTGGAGCACGATCCCGCTTGCAACTTCGCCTTCGCCGTTCAGCTCTGTGATCCCGCGTCGCTCGTCCGGCACGGTTTCGATGCGAGCGACTTCTTTCAGGCGGAGGGGGACACCGTTGTCGGTGCGTAGCGTGATGCTTTCAAGATCGGCAATACCGGAAAGATACCCGCGGCCCCGCACCATGAATTCAAACTCTGACAGTTCGACGGTGCGCCCGCCCGTATCCATGTTGGAGGCGCGGACGGCGCGTGCGATCTCTGTCAGCGAAACATTGTGGGCACGCATTGCGACGGGGTCAACGGTGATGGAATATTGTTTGACGAAGCCGCCAACGCTTGCAACTTCCGATACACCATCGGCACGGGACGCGGCGAAGCGCAGGATCCAGTTCTGGAGCGAACGGAGTTCGGCAAGGGAGAGGTTCTCGCCAGTGACCGCGTACTGGTAGACCCAGCCAACGCCAGTCGCATCGGGTCCGAGTTCCGGGGTCACGCCATCCGGCAGCCTGCTTGCGGCCGCGTTCAGATATTCCAGCACGCGGGAGCGGGCCCAATAAGGGTCCACACCCTCTTCAAAAATAATGTAGACGAACGAGATGCCGAAAAAGGAGAAGCCGCGCACCACGCGGGACTTTGGTACTGTCAACATGGCCGACGTCAGCGGAAAGGTGACTTGATCCTCCACAACCTGCGGGGCCTGGCCCGGAAAGTTGGTGAGCACGATCACCTGCACGTCCGAGAGATCGGGGATAGCATCGACGGGCAGGGTGCGGACGGACCAGATACCGGCGGCAATGGTGAGAGCGGTCGCAAAGAAAACCAGAAGCAGGTTTCGCGCGGACCATGAGATGAGGTGGGCAATCATTCTGCATGGCTCCCATGGTTGGAATGGTCCATTTCCGGTGCCATTGTTGGCGCGGGTGTTGGGTCCTCCGTTGTGTTGGGGGCGAGGTTTGCAAGGGCCGCCTTCAGATTGCTTTCCGCATCGATCAGGAAGGTTGCGGCGGAGACAACGGATTGACCTTCTGTCAGACCCTCCGTGACTTCCACCATGCCATTGCCGCGCCTGCCAAGGGTGACGTCTTGCGGCGCAAAGCGGCCTTCGCCAAGGTCTTTGAGCACGATGATTTTCGTGCCCGTATCGATGATCGCCGTGTCGGGCACTTGCAATGTTTTAGCGTTTTGACCTGTGTTCAGGCCTACCTCTGCAAACATGCCGATGAGGAGACGCCCATCCTCGTTTGCCAGATCAATGCGCAGTCTGGCGGTGCGGGTCAGCAAGTTCAGTTCCGGATAAATCTCGATGATCTCGCCGGTGAAGGTTTCACCCGGCAGTGCGCGAAAACGTACTGACGCCTTATCGCCGCGCGATACGAGGCCCAGATCAGATTCCGGTATGTCGGCCATCACCCAGATTTGCGATGTGTCGGCAATGCGAAAGAGCGGTGCGCCGGGTTCTGCCATCATGCCTTCGACAGCCATACGTTCCATGACGATGCCGTTTCGTGGCGCACGGATCTGGATGGAGACGGGGGCTTTGCCGGTGGAGGCGATGCGGGAGATGACATTGTCCGGCACGCCCAAGTTCCGCAAACGCTGACGGCTCCCTTCGGCACGGCGCTCGCCGCTGCGCAGGTCTGAGGCATAGAGGGCGGCGGCTGAGACAAAATCCGGGGCGTAGAGAGTGACCAGCGGATCGCCTTCCTGAAGGCGGGCGCCGGTGGTGACGTCAGCGACGGCTTCAATAAAGGCGTTGGCGCGAAGGGAGATAACGCTCACACGCCGCTCATCCAGTGTGACAATGCCGGGCAGGTTGAGTGAGCGGGTCAAAGGCGCATTGATGACACGGGTTGTTCTGACGCCGGTCCGCTGTTGCTTGTCGGCTGAGACGCGGATTGTTCCTGCCTCTTCGTCTTCGCCTTCATAGACGGGGATATAGTCCATGCCCATGGAATCCTGTTTGGGCGTGGGAGACGTGTCGGCGAGGCCCATCGGGTTTCGATAGTAGAGGATGCGGCGCTCACTGGCATTTGCGTCCACGCTTGTGTGAGTTTCTCCCGGTTCGAAGAAAGCGTATATGCCAAGACCCAGAATGAGGATGAGGCCCGCAAGCCCGAGTGACCAGGCGGGGAGGTGGTTTTGAGATGAGAGGTGCATAAGAAAACCCGATAAGAAAAGGGAAGACAGCGCAGGCGGACCCGCGCTTAGCGCTCTGGCAGAAGGCAATGGCCTTCCACGTTAAGCGTTCGCTTTTTCTCAGGCTTTGGGTGGTTTGGGTTGTCGGTCTGTGTGCGTGCTTATTATGGCCGCAAGGCTCGTGGGTGTGAAAAGCAGTTTAGTGAAGGCGCGATTGTCCCGGCTCGCATGTCCTGCAGCCTGCTTCAGGCTGGTGCTGCACGAATTGTTGGCGGAGGTTGCGCACATGTCCGCACAGTCGGGCATCTGGTCACAGGGTTTGGGACAACACTCATCCATATTGTCCATCTGATCATCTGCTTGCATCTGGGCATGATGCATTTCGTTCGATGAGGGGGCGTTCGATGACGTGTGTGACATGGCCTTGTCGGTACCCACAAAGCTCATCGCCGTTGCAATTTGCAACGAAAGGGCGATCACAGAATATAGAGCAATGCGGACGAGGTTCATCCGTTCATACTAGCGATTGCGTACCCTCGCAGCAAGTCACATGCCTGACATGGACCTGGCATGTACTTGTGAATTGATGTTGTACGGTTAAGGAAGCCTTGTGTGACGTAACGTCATTTGGGGGCTTTTTTGGCGGCGTCTGTTAAAGCACAAGAAGCGATTGCCGATATGTTTCAAGCTGTTAGGCTCTCGGTATCTTGCCAAATATGAACACAAGAAACGGGGAGTGCCATGCTCAACAAGCTTGATGATTATCCGATCCACCAGACACCGGAGCCGGTTGCGCATCCGGCAACCAGCGACCGCAATGTCTATGACCGGACCTGGTTCAACGGCTACGCAAATGACGGGTCCTATTATTTCGGGATCGGCATGGCGGTCTATCCGCACAGGGGCATTCTTGATTGCGCGTTCAGCGTTGTTGAGCAGGGTGGCCGGCAACATTGTTTCTACGGCTCGCGGCGTGCACCGCTTGAGCGGACGGAGATGAGCGTCGGGCCGTTTCGCATCGAGATTATCGAGCCGATGAAACGGGTCCGCGTGGTGCTTGATGATAATAAAAGCGGTGTCTCGTGCGATCTCACATTTTCCGCGCGCACGGCGTCCATTCAGGAAGCGCGACAGACGCTTTGGTCCGGTGCGCGGCGGGTGATGGATGCCACACGTTTTGATCAGTTTGGCCGGTGGAGCGGTCATGTTCGCCACCCCGATGGAGAGATCAAGGTAAGCGACGATGTATGTTTCGGCACCAAGGATCGCTCCTGGGGTGTGCGCCGCGTCGGTGAGGCAGAGACCGGTGGTGCCCCTGTTATGCCCGGCGGTATTTTCTTCCTGTGGGCGCCGCTCATCTGGGAGGATCATATTTCCCACGCGATTTTCTTTGACGGTCCCAAGGGGCAGGCATTGGTGCGCGAAGGGATTGTTGCCCCTCTTTACAAGAGCGAGGCAGACGTGCCGGGCGTGGAAGACGGGCTAGATCAGCGCATGGCCACAGCGCGTCACCGTGTGACCTATGTGCCGGGCACGCGACTTGCCGCTTCAGCGGAAATTGACCTTGTTGATCATGATGGCGGCACGCGGACCATTGCGCTTGAGCCGATCCTCAAATTCCAGATGAAGGGGCTTGGCTATACCCACCCGGAATGGGGGCAGGGCATGTGGAAGGGTGAGCTGGAGCTGGGGGGTGAAAGTTTTGATCCACGTCAGGTTGATCCATTGCAGCCTGAAAACATTCATGTGCAGCAGGTGGTGCGCGCCAGTGACGGGACGCGGACAGGCATGGGTGTTCTGGAACAGCTTTGCATGGGCCCTTATGCACCGTCCGGCTTTACCGATTATTTCGACGGGGCGAAATAGAGCTCCCGCATTGGTGATGGTGCGAAAAAAGAGGGCCCGGAAATCCGGGCCCTCTCTGCATTCGGCTTGTTTCTCTTTGCCAGACTATTTTTTGTAGACGAAGGCTTCGTCGGTCAGATCAATTTCAGGAAGTTCTTCCCGCTCTGTCCAATAGTCCTGCGTGTGTTGCCATTCAGCCCCTTCGCCCCGTTTGGGCAGCAGGTTCATAGAGCGCATCAGATAGCCCGGGTTGAAGTTTTCCGGATCGATCCAGGTGCCGAGCTTCATGCCTTTGTCTTTCGCCGGGATTTCCATCGTCACACTCTTGGCACCGATTTTTGACATGTGCTTCAGGAGCCTTGCGACAAAATCGCCCAAGAGATCAACACGCAATGTCCAGCTTGCCCTGAAGTAACCAAACACCCAGAGCATGTTGGGAATGCCGGTGAACATCATGCCGCGATAGGTCACGGTGTCGGCAAAGTTCAATGGCTTGCCGTCAATGGCGAAGTTGATGTCGCCGAGCACACTCAGGTTAAAGCCTGTTGCCGTGATGATGATGTCGGCTTTCAGGGTCTCGCCTGATTTCAACAAGATGCCGTCTTTGGTGAAGCGCTCGATCTCATCTGTGACGATGGAGGCTTTGCCTGACTTGATGCCTGCGAAAATGTCACCATCCGGCACGAAGGCGATGCGCTGACGCCAGGGGAGATATTTCGGCGTGAAGTGTTTTTCCACGTCGAAATCTTCATCGAGCAAAGCTTTGACGCCTTCCAGAAGTTCCGTTTTGACAAGCTCGGGTTCTTCAAACGAAAGACGCGTCAGCTCCGCCTGGTCCGCCAGAATTTTGCGGCGGGTGATCTCGTGGATCCAGCTTTCATCGACCTTCAGGGCGCGAAGCTGGTCTGCCAGTTCATTTTCATTCCGGCCAGGAATGAAATAGGTGGGCGAGCGCTGAAGAAGCGTGACGTGTCCGCAATCGCCTGCAATGGCGGGGACGAGCGTTGCAGCGGTGGCACCCGAGCCGATCACGATGATTTTCTTGCCCTTGAGGTCAATATCTTCCGGCCAGGTCTGCGGGTGCACGATCTCGCCTTTGAAATCTTTCATGCCGTCCCATTCAGGCGTGTAGCCTTCCGAGTGGCGGTAATAGCCCTGGCACATCCAGAGGAAGTTTGCTGTGATCTTGTAGGGCTTGTTGTCGTCGCCCTTGGTGCCTTCAATAGTCCATTGCTGGTCTTTGTTTGACCAACTGGCATTGACGATTTTGTGCTTGTAGCGAATGTGCTGGCCGAGATCGTTTTCGTCGATCACTTCGCCCATATAGGTCAGAATTTCCTGTGCGGTGGCAATGGGCGCACCCGTCCATGGTTTGAAGCGATAGCCAAATGTGTAGAGGTCGCTGTCGGACCTGATGCCCGGATATTTGTGCATGGCCCATGTGCCGCCAAATGTATCCAGTCCTTCCAGCACGACATAGGATTTGTCGGGGCACTGGTCTTTCAGGTGGTAGGCCGCGCCGACGCCGGAAATACCGGCACCTACAACGAGCACATCAAAATGTTCAACGGTGCCACCTTGCGCGTTGGTGCCGCTTTGAGCGTTTGGTTTGGTTGCAACACTTGTGTCGCCCATGAATATTCCTCCAGTTTATATTTATGACAAAATGTCATAAGCGAAATTTGAGGAAATGCCAATGATCTAAGTCAAATGTGGGGATCTAAGTCAAATGTGGGGATCCAGGTCAAACAGTGCGGTGGTTTCACGCCGCGAAGCCAAAGACGATGTAGCGCGCACTCTTGCCAATCGCGACCAGGATCAGAAACGCGGTGAAGGGCACTTTCAGCGCGCCAGAGGCAAAGGTCAACGGGTCTCCGATGACCGGCACCCATGAAAAAAGCAGCGACCAAATACCATATTTGGCAAAACGGTCTGTTGCGCGCTGCAGCTGGGCTGGTGAAAAAGGGAACCAGCGATGATCTGACCAATGGAGCACAAAGCGCCCCAGCCACCAGTTGAGCACGGCGCCAGCGGTGTTGCCTGTCGCGGCGATCCCCACAAGCAGCCATTTGTCGATTTCGCCTGCCTTCAACGCAGTGAACAGCATGATTTCTGACGAGAAAGGCAGAATGGTTGCTGCCAGAAACGCACCGAAAAAGAGGCTGATCATTGTGAGCACGGTTCAGATCATCCGGTGCGCGGGTGAGCGACTATTTGCGTTGCGCAAGGGCGGCCCAGACCGCGGGGCCTGCATCCTTGAGGAGTTTGGCGCGTTCGTTGGCGCTCACGTCCATTTCCAAGAGGCGCTGGAACGTCCCGTTGATGATGGCCTTGATGATGTCGGGGGAGAGGCCGCTTTCGGCACTCCAGCTTTCTAGAATTGTGATGGCTGTTTTTTCCAACCGCGCATGGAGCGCCTGGCTCTGTTCATCGTAAGGATGGCCCAGCGGCTTTCGCTCATTGTAGAGCGCGATGTTGCGCTCGCGGGCTGCAAAATCAGAAAGTTGGCTCCAGTAAAAAAGAAATTGCTCGCGCGCGGTGGCTTTCGTTGGCCAATTGGTGAGGACTGCTTTTTCCCATGCCATTTTGCAATGGCGGAAAACGGCGTTCCCCAAAATTTCCTTGCTCGGGTAGCGCTGATAAAGCGTATTGAGGCCAACCTTTGCGACGGCGGCGATCTCCGGCACCTTGACGCTTGCAAATCCATCGCGTGCAAAGAGCAGTGTTGCGGCGGCGAGAATGCGTGCGTCCGCGTCGCCTTTCGGCGCAGCGTCGGGCTCTGCTGCATCAGCATTTGTTGGCGATACGCCCATTCTTCAGCTGGCCCTGCACATTCTATGACGGATACTTTTATGACTGAATATTGGGGCCAGATGAGGCCTGTACCCGTTTTGGTAGCGGCCTTGCCTGTCTGTGTCCAATGTTTTTGTTTACGGGTGATGATCTTCAAGGCGACAGCCACGGGCTTCCAGAAGGGGACGCAGTTCGAGGAAGGCGGCTTTATTCCGGTTGAGCGGCATGCCGGGGTGCAGGTGGTGAATGATGTGATCTTCCATCCCGAATGCCAGCAGGTTACCAAATTTGAACGTGAAGGAGCGGGTGTTGCGATAGCGGCCTTGCTCTTTCATCGGGTGATGGGGCCACCAACTGAGGAAAAGAGAAATATAGATGACGCCCAGAATGCGTGGTCCCCACCAAAGGGCTGCTGCTTCGAGCGCATAGCCACTCCAGGCCAGCACTGTCAGGATTGCCCAATAGGCAAGGGTTTGCGCGGCACCCTCCAGCCCTGCGCGTCGGGCCATAGGGTCGGCACTATGCTCCCCCAGAATGCGCCCATAGGCATTTGGAAAACGGGGCTGCATGCGGGCAATGGTTTTCAGCACGGCCTGCCACCAATTGGGTGCGATGACCTCATAGTCCGGGTCACGCACCGGGTCGTTCGTGTGGGTGTGGTGCAGCATGTGCGTGTAGCGGGCGACCTTGAACGGCAAGACCATGGGAATTGTCGAGACATAGCCTATCAGTTCGTTCAGCCAGCGTAGTCTGGTGCCAGCGGCTGCATAGTTGGAATGCTGTGCCTCGTGTGACGGCAGATAGCAAAGTGCGACATTGATTGTGGCGATAATGAAGCCTGCCCAGAGCGGAAGTGTGCCTGTGAAGACTAGGGGCCAAAGTGCCAACCAACAGGCGAGATTTGTGAAGCACCAGACCGCCATAAAGACGGGGAATGGGCCGATGTATTTTTTGGCAATGGCCATTTCCTGCTGTGCGAGGCGGCGTTCCGCTTCCCGGTCTAGCCCCGTGCTTGCGTTCGCTTCGTTCGTACTCATATCCAGCGCCCTCCAAACTTGGCGACGAGGCCCCAGCCTGTGCCGATGAGAAGGCCTGTTTGGATTTCCGAAAGGCCCAGGGGCGCTGCGATCCCGAAGGCCTCCATCAGCGCAGCAAACAAGGGAGCGAGGAAACCGATGCCGAAGAAGACCGGCCCCCAGGGATAGAGACGTTTTAAAATCGCCATGAATCAGGCTCCGTTGGTTGAGCAGAGGCTCGAGTGAGGTGGAATGACAAGGTCGATCACCTTCTCGCCGAGGGCAAGGAGATCGGCATGTGCGAACGTGTTGGTGCCGAACATGTCGCTGAACAGGGTGGCCGCGCCATGTGCAGCGGCTGTGGAAAAGGTGAAGAGGGTCATTGTGTCTTCTCTCGGGTTCCAGCCTGCGCGATGGGCGGCGTCGGCTGCCTCTTTCACCGTATCGAGGTAGGCGCCGTGAGCGGTTTTCAATTCGGGGCTTGCGCGCTGATGGACTTCCGGGTTTTGCAATGCTTTGAAATAGGCAGGCTGCGCCAGTGCGAAGCGGATCGTTGCTTTGCCCATTGCATTGTAGCGGGCGACGGGATCCTTGCCGGCATCGTCGGCTGCCTGGCTGATGAAGTTTTTCAGTTTTTCATGTGCCTCCGCCGCAAGACCCGCGAGAAGGGCGTGCTTGTCTTTGAAATGCCTTGCGGGCGCGGAATGAGAGACACCAATATCGCGCGCCAGGGCGCGCAAGCTCAGACCATCAATGCCTTGTGCCGCGATTATATGTGCTGCGCGTTCTAACAATGTCTGTCGCAAATTGCCGTGATGGTAGGTCATGCTCTCTCCAATGTTGTCAATGACTACATTTTGAATTGACCTCTGTCAAGGAAAATGACGCAGGCGTCACGTTAGACTCCGGGAGACATGACCGGGCTCGTCCCCGGAACAATCGGTGGAGACAGAGTGTATGGCGAAAATCACCTATATCGAGCATGGCGGCACCGAACATGAGGTGGAAGTGGCTAACGGCCTCTCCGTCATGGAGGGTGCGGTGAAATACACGATCCCGGGGCTTGATGGTGATTGCGGTGGGGCCTGCGCTTGCGCCACCTGCCATGTCTATATTCCGCCGGAATGGGCGGAAAAGTGCGATCCGATTGAAGAATTGGAGCGCGATATGCTCGATTTTGCCTTCGATGTTAATGAGACCAGCCGCCTGAGTTGCCAGATCAAAGTTTCTGCCGACCTGGAGGGCATGGTCGTGCGCCTTCCCAAGCGTCAATACTGAACTCAAACATCCGGATTTTTATTCCGGTTGATTCACGTCAATTCAAAAAATGACACATGCGTCATTATTAGCTCGTCGGCCGCCTGAACAACAGCATTCTTCGTTGAAGATGCACATAGGAGGAATGAATGGCTGAACCATCAAATGCCAAAGTCGTTACAAAGGGCGACTGGAAAGTCACGATGAACCCGGACGACATCTATCGCAATCCGATGGATATCGCCTGGACTTTTGCCTATGAGTTTGGCGAAGACAAGGTGATGGACCTTTATAATCGTGCCAAACAGAACCAGTGGGACTCAGACCAATATCTGCCCTGGGACCATGAGGTTGATCCGTCAAAGCCGCTGATCGCCGACCGCTCCAGCGTCTATCACAAAATTCCGTTTTTCCAGAAGCTCAACAAATCGCAGCAGGAAACCTTTACGGCTCATTCCACGGCGCAGCTTCTTTCGCAGTTCCTGCATGGCGAGCAGGGAGCGTTGATGACGGCAGCCTGTGTGACCCATTCCGTGCCGGATGCTGATGCCAAGCTTTATGCTGCAACGCAGACGATGGATGAAGCGCGGCACGTTGAAGTCTATGCGAAATATTGCGACAAGATCGCGATGACCTATCCCATGTCGCCCTGGCTGAAAGCGCTGATTGACGCAACGCTCAAGTCTGACCGGCATGAAAAGGTCATGATCGGGATGAACATGATTGTTGAAAGCCTGGCGCTCGGTGCCTTCAACAATATGTATCGCACGACCACCTGTCCTTTGTTAAAGAAGCTTACATTCAATGTGATGCGCGACGAATCCCGTCACGTCTCGTTCGGACATATCTATCTTGGGCCTGTCTTTGCGAAAATGCATAAGGATGACCGGGAAGAGATGGCGCAGTTTGCTTTTGACGCAGTGAATGTTCTGGCGTCTGCTCAGATGCAAGGCGGTTCGCTCGCGTCGCGCGCTGACCCCGGCTTCCTGATGGTGCTCGACAATAGCGGTATCGACCGCGACGATTTCTTCAAAGGCATGGAAGAAGCAGAGGCAGATGGCATTACGCAAGGGTTGCCACCCGGACAGATCCACGCGTTGGAAGATCTGATGATGCCAGCGATTGCCCGCGTCGGGCTCATTACCGAGCGGACCCGGCCTCTTTATGAGCAGGCAGGTATTCCGATCTCCGAAGACCTTCGCGTCCTTGAAGCGATGGAAGGCGGACATCCGGTGGAAGATTCCGCTGCGGCTGAATAAGTCAATGGCTGCGGCAGCTTGGTTGCCGCAGCCCACTCCATCCATTTGACCAGAGGGATCACATGGCGCTCCAAACCGATGCGACGACGGGTGAGTTTTTCAGAAACGTAGTGGAGTCACTGCCGGAAGCGATCATTGTCGCCACACCGGAAGGTCGGATGGTCTATGTCAATGCCGCGCTTGTTCGCTTGCTTGGGTATGGCGAGGAAGAGTTGTTGGGGCAGCCGATTTCGAAGCTCGTGCCACAACAACCGGGCCGACGGGCAGAGCCGATGAAATGGTTGACGCGGTGGGCCAGTGAAAATGATGCGGAGCAGTCGCGCTTTCTCGATCTGATCGGGCGGGCCAAAGACGGTCGCGAAATGGCGGTGGGTGTTCGTGTGCGCGAAGGCTCCATCGGCGCTGACCGGCGGTACTTTATTTCCATTCGGGACCGGACGGTGGCGCGGGACGATCTTGTACGCTCAAAAGAGGCACAACTTCTCAGTGCCCGCATTCTGGCAGTGGCTGCTGACGCGATAGTCGCGGTGGACCAGGATCAGAAAATCAATTTTTTCAACCTGACAGCGGAACGACTTTTCGGGTATGCCGACAATGAAGTTTTGGGCCAGCCGCTTGAAATGCTGATGCCGGAACGGTTTCGTAAAAAGCATCACCTGGAAGTTTCTGCGTTCGGTACGTCAAAGCAGGCGTCGCGCTATATGAATGAACGCGGGCGCGTGGTTGGCCGGCGCAAGGATGGAAGCGAGTTTCCGGTTGAAGCCACAATTACGAAAGTAACGATGGGTGGCCAGTCGACTTTTGTGGCGCACATTCGGGACGTCACGGCGCGCACGGCGCGGGAGAAAGCGCTGGTTGAAAGTGAACGGCGTTTCCATGCGATTTTTGATCATGCGTATGAAGCGATCGGACTTTTGGACCCTGCGGGTACTGTGCTTGAAATTAACCGCGCGGGCCGTGCGCTGACTGAAGATAGTGGTGGTCTAATAGGGCAACCACTCTGGGACCTGCCATGGATCGGACGGCAGGATGCGCTGGATGATGAAGGGCGTACGCGCCTTAAAGACGCTGTTCAGAAAGCCGCGAATGGTGAGGTGCAACGCTTCAATGTCGATATTCACCAACCGTCAGGTGTCGTGCAGATTGATCTGTCGCTGACCCCGGTGCGGGGTGAAAATGGTGCGGTGGTTTACATCATCCCTGAAGGGCGGGATGTGGCGAAGCTCGGCTGAGGCCGTGTCGCTCTTTATATCGGGGCTTGCCACCACCTTGCGTGACCTGAGACCTGTTCCTATCATGTGGGAAACAGGGGGCGGGCATGGCAACATCAAGTGCAACGGCGACGCAGCCGCTCAAGGGCCTCAGGGTTCTTGAGCTATCCACCATGGTCACGGCGTCTCTCGCCACCATGATTCTCGCGTCGCAAGGCGCGGATGTGATCAAGATCGAGCCCACCGGTATTGGCGACCCGATGCGCTTTATCGGCAGTCAGAAGAAGGGGATCTCGGCACTGTTTGCCAATTGCAATCGCGGCAAGCGGGCGCTCGCGATTAATCTGAAGGATGAACGCGGTCGGGCGCTTATGCTGGATCTTGCCCGGGACGCCGATGTGCTGGTGCATAATTACCGTGCCGGTGTGATGGAGAAGCTGGGGCTTGGCAGTGAGACGCTGCGATCTGCAAACCCGAGGCTCGTCAATGTTGCGATCACAGGGTTTGGCAAAGAGGGCTCGCTTGCCCATGACCCTGCCTATGATCATGTCATTCAGGCATTGGCTGGATTTACCGGGGTTCAGGCCGGACCTGATGGTCCTGATTTCATGAAGACACTGGTTGCCGATAAGATCACAGCCTACACCGTATCGCAGGGCATCACGTCCGCGCTGCTGGCCCGTGCCACCACGGGGCAAGGGCAGCATATTGATGTCTCGATGCTTGAGGCTTGTCTCTTCTTCCTTTGGCCAGACGGGATGATGAACCAGACGCTTCTTGCGGATGATGTCACAGCGTTTCTGCCTATGGCCGCCTATTACAAAACGGCGGCGACCCGTGACGGACATATCTCGATCGCTGCTGCTACGGATGAGCATTGGCGCGGCGTTACGCAAGTGGTCGAACGACCCGACATTATGGAAGACCCGCGCTTCAATTCTATCTTTGCCCGCAGTGCTCATGTCAACGCGCTTCTCGTGGAGATTGACGGGGCCTTCAAACATATGACGAGTGCGGAAGCTCTAGCGGCCCTGCGCGCGCGCGATGTGCCTTGTGCGGAGTGTCTGATGCCAGATCAGGTGGTGGCTCATGATCAGGTGGTGGCTGTCGGTGCGGTGACGGAGCGAGATCATCCGCTTCTCGGGCGCATGCGTGTTGCCACCCCGCCGCTCCGGTTTGACGGCAGGGTCGGCGATGTGGAGCGTCCCTGTCCCGCTCATGGGGAACATTCGCGGGTGATTGCGTCCGAGCTTGGACGCAGTGAAGAGTTGATCGATCAGCTGTTCAGCGATGGTGTGTTAGCTGGCCTGTGAGAGGGCAATGCGTCTTTCCATTTCTTTTGCGATCAACCAGAGGCGGTCCTGACCCCAGACCATGAGGTCTGGTTCAGGGGCCGGTCCCTTAAGGCAGAAGCTTGGCACGCCCCAAAGGCCCATGCCTTCCACCATGTCGGTCTGGTTCCGGGCGATCATGTCTTTCCAGTCATCGGTGTCGAGATGTTGCTTTGCTTCGGTCCAGTCGAGACCTGTGCGCTCCACCAGTTTGCGGATGCCGCGATCATTATCCGTGCGTTCCCCCGTTACAAAAGCCATGCTGAGGAAATGGCTGAGCAGGTCTCTGCCTTTTCCTTTCGACACGGCCCAGGGGTAGAGGGAATAGGCGCGGCGCACAGGTTCGCCGATCGGGTCATAGGTTTTGCCGTAAGGCACGCCGAGCTTTTCCGCCTCGCGTGCGGCATCGGAGAAAATGTATATGCCTTTTGCGCGGGTGGCGGGCACGCCGCGCATCACCATGGGCAGGACGGGTTTCAGAACCAGCTGAACGCCCGCTTTGTCAGCCAGTGCGCAGGCCGTGTCGAAGATCACGGCAGTGTAGGGGCTGCGCAATGACGGATAGACCTCAAGGGTGAGGTCTCCTTTCGTGTCGCGCACGGGGCCAGGGTTGATATCGGGACGGGTGATGATGCGCGGGCTTGTGCCATCGACGACGGCGTTTCGCGCTCGTAACCGGTTTTCCAGATGGTCGAGACGGTCTACCCCCCAGAACCATTCACCGGCATAGCGAAAGGTCGCCCCGGAATAATGGCCGCTTTCTTTCAATGTCTTTGAGCCCTTGTCGAGGGCTTTGCGTGCTTTCGCTTCATCAGCGGTGCCGAATTTTTCCGCCATTGTTTGGAGGGCTGCGCGGTCACCGGCCCAGAGCGCTTCGCTGACAGGCGCGGCGCGAGTTGCAAATTCGGTCTCGTTGCATTTCGCCAAAATGCGCGCGGCGAGCAGTGTATCGCTCTCGGCGGGCAATACGCCGGCATTGCCGGGGAAGGAAAGCCCGTAATGGGGTGCGACGCTTGCGGCATCACGCCTTGCGAAAGCTGCCAGTTTTTCAGGAAAGGGTTGTTCTTTTCCGCCGGTTGCGCTGATCAGGTGGGATACCAGTTTGATGTCATATGTCTGGGTCAGCGCTTCCAGTTTCTGTGCGGCGAGGTGCGAATAGGGATCGTCCAGCTGGTGGAAATAGTCGACCTGGTGGGGGGCGCCTGCCTTGATCCGCTCGGCTTCCGCTTCGTCGCGGCGTTTGGCGAGGCGCTTTGGGTCCGCCATACGGTTGAGGAGCCAGGAGATGATCATCCGCGCAGGACGTGGTGGGTCAACGGTCACGGCTGGGTTGGGGTTTTCTTGTTTGGTTGGTTCCAGCATTTTTATCTCCTGACTGTCGGCTCTCAAGATATTGACATTATTCATGCCGAAAAACCAGAGAAGGTCGCCGAAAGGCCCGAATACCTTCCATTTGTAAATGGACGTTGCAAGCGGGCCCGGCGCTGATAACATCTATTATCGATTTTGAACGTGGGGCCTCCGCCTTGTTCTTTCTGGAACAAGCGATCTGGAGGCAGGAGGAAAAGATGAGCCAAGCTGCCTTAAGAACATCACCTTCTACGCAAAGTGGCGTGGAGGAAGCCTATGCGACACCGCTGGATCAGATTGACGTCAGCCAGCCGCGTCTCTTCAAAGAGAATGCCATCTGGCCTTTCTTCGAGCGCTTGCGGAATGAGGACCCGGTTCATTATTGCGCGACGAGCCCGTTCGGACCTTATTGGTCGGTAACAAAATATAATGACATCATGGCGGTCGACACGAACCATAAAGTGTTCTCGTCGGAGTCTGGCCTCGGCGGGATTACGATCCGTGACCCGATTGCCGATTTCCGCCTGCCCATGTTCATTGCGATGGATCAGCCCAAGCATGATGAGCAGCGCAAAGTGGTGAGCCCGATTGTGGCGCCGAACAATCTTGCTGCGCTTGAAGGACTGATCCGTGAGCGGGCAGGTGCTATCCTTGATGGTCTGCCGCGTAATGAAACGTTTAACTGGGTGGACCGGGTCTCGATTGAGCTCACTACGCAGATGCTGGCGACCTTGTTTGATTTTCCATGGGAAGACCGTCGCAAACTTACCTATTGGTCGGACGTTGCAACCGCCGACATTAATGGGGGCCTCATCTCTTCGATGGATGAACGGCGTGAAATCCTGATGCAATGCGCTGAATATTTCACGCGTCTTTGGAATGAGCGGGTCAACGCGCCTGCACCAAATGGGGATCTGATTTCCATGCTGGCGCATGGGGAAGCAACGCGGAACATGGACCCGCTGGAATATCTCGGGAATATTATTCTGTTGATTGTCGGCGGCAATGATACGACGCGGAATTCCATTTCCGGTGGTCTCTTGGCGCTCAACGAGTTCCCTGCGCAATATGATAAGCTGCTTGCCGATCATTCCCTGGTTGAGAGCATGGTGCCGGAGATCATTCGCTGGCAGACACCGCTTGCTCACATGCGGCGTACCGCGCTTGAGGATATTGAGCTTGGAGGCAAGCAGATCAAGAAGGGTGACAAGGTGGTCATGTGGTATGTCTCGGGCAACCGGGACGGCGATGTGATCGACCGGCCGAACGAGTTCATCATTGATCGTGAGCGGCCCCGGCAGCATCTGTCATTCGGCTTTGGCATTCACCGCTGTGTCGGCAATCGGTTGGCGGAGATGCAATTGCGGGTGCTGTGGGAAGAGATCCTGAAGCGCTTTGGCAAGATCGAGATTGTGGGTGAGCCTGAACGGGTGCTGTCTAACTTCGTCAAAGGGTTTGCAGAACTGCCCGTTCGCATTCCGGGCTAGGTTCCTGGCTGGCGAGCCTTTTTCATAGTTGGCGAGATTCAGGGTCCGGCCCAAAAGGCCGGGCCTTTTTTTGCCTGGCGGATAAATATCAATTTACATCATAACTGATGAATGTATCATGTGTACAAATGATCCCTCACAAGAAGGATATGAATGCAGATGGAAGAGCGTGCTTCGTCTTTCGACGCCATTGTTTTGGGATATGGCCCGGTGGGCGCGATGGCGGCCGCGTTGCTCGCGCGGCGCGGTTGGCGGGTTGCCGTGATTGACCGGCTACCGGATGTCTATCCGCTGCCTCGCGCTGTCCGGTTTGATGGTGAAGCGATGCGCATGTTTCAGGAGCTTGGGATCGCAGCGCAAATGGCAGCCGATGCGGCGCCCATTCGCGGTGCCGAATTTGTGGACGCAAAGTTCAACCGGCTTGAAGGGCTGGAGCTGCCGGACGGTTTTTTGACGTCGCTTGGATGGCCGCTGGGGTTCATGTTTCATCAGCCCACGATGGAGCGGGCTCTTCGTGCGCGCGTGGCCTCGTTTCCAAACGTCAGTGTTTTTACATCCCACGAAGCGGGCGTGCCCAGCCAAACCAGAGACAATGTGTGCCTTGAGATCACGCCAGTAGGTGGGGGTGAGACGAGGGTTTTGGAGGCCGCCTATCTGATCGCGGCAGATGGCGCGGCCAGTCCTGTCCGTAAAGCGATTGGCTCAACATTTTTGTCGCTCGGGTATGATTGCGACTGGGTTGTGGTTGATGTTCTGCTGAGAGAGGATGTCCCGACACTCTCTCCCATTGTGCAACAGATTTGCGATCCGGATCGGATCGTGACGTTTGTCCCTGTCGTTGGTCCGCGCAAGCGATGGGAGTTCCGCCTCAATCCGGGTGAAGCGCGCGACGACATGGTGGTGCCGGAAAAAATCTGGGAGATGCTCTCGTCCTGGGTGACACCGGCAACAGCTGAGATTGAGCGCGCCGCGGATTACCAGTTCCATGCAGCGATTGCCGATCATTGGCGTGAAGGGCGTATCTTCCTTGCAGGCGATGCCGCGCATCAGACGCCGCCCTTTCTCGGGGAGGGCATGTGTGCGGGCCTTCGGGATGCGGCAAGTCTTGCCTGGAAACTTGATCACGTGAAGCGTGGTCTCGCCGGTGACGCGCTCCTTGATACCTATCAGCAAGAACGTGGGCCCCATGCGCTTGACCTTGTGGACCATGCGGTGTCAACGGGCCGGTTGATGGACGAGATCGCGGACGCACATGTGACGGGTGCGTGGCCGACATCTTATGCAGCTGCCTATGGCGGTGATCGCGGGTTCCCTCATCTTCATGACGGTGTTTTGTCGCTGACCGCAGATGATCCGACAGATTTTGTGACCGGCTACCAATGTCCGCAGCCGCTTGTGCAAACGGTGGATGGTGCCCGGCGTCTGGACGAGATCATGGCGCCGGAGTTTTGTCTCCTCTCTGCTTGCGATCTTTCCAGGGACCTCACCGAGGAAGATCAGAAGTTTTTGTTGCATCTGGGCGTGCAACAAATTGTTCTCGGGCCTGACCGGCTTTTGTCGCCGGAGCTGGATGAGCTACTTGGGGCGAATGAGGCCATTATCGTGCGTCCGGACCGTTATGTTTTTGGCCTTGTCAATAAAGAGACAGGCCTGAGCACACAATTGGCCAAACTTCGTACGCACTATCTCGTGAGTTGACCGGGCGGCGAGAAGACCCCGTTCCTGTTCGACCGGCTGTTCAAAATTGGGCGGCTCGACATCGTTCATATCGCCTATGTTCATTCCTATTCAGGTGGCGGCAGACCTCACAGGGAACAGGACAGTCAGATGATCGAAAAATGTATTGAACAGTGGCACGCCTATATTTTTGGCAAAGCGCCGGGTGCTCTTGAAAGCTTGATTGCGGATGATTGTGTTTTCATCTCGCCTATCGTTTTCACACCACAAAAAGGCAAAGATCTCACCATGGCATATTTGCGGGCCGCGGGTGGCACGCTTGGCGGGCAGGGCGTGCCCGGCGAAGGCAAGCCCGCAGCGAATGCGGGCAAGTTCAAGTACACAAAGGAAGTCCTCGCCGGAAACCATGCCGTTCTTGAGTTCGAGACGGAGATGGACGGCAAGTATGTGAACGGTGTCGATATCATCACCTGCAATGATGCGGGCAAAATCACCGAATTTCGCGTGATGATCCGTCCCTTGCAGGCCGTCAATTTGGTTCATGCTGCGATGGGGGCGATGCTTGAGAAGATGAAGTCCGCCTGAAGCATTGGGGCGAGTGCGCCGGTTTTCGGCCCTCGCCCTTCTTTTGGAAATAAATTGACATGCATT
>JAVKCY010000074.1:0-14273 GCA_040223265.1 Parvibaculum sp.
GGTAATGGGGCCGGGCGGCGTTGCGGTGATCAATGTCGATGCAGATTATGCGCAGGAGTTTGAAGCGGTCTCCTGGGCGCGCGGCCACAAGATTATCAGTGTTGGGCGCAAGGGACGCGACATTTGTCTTGAGGGCGCGACACCGGAAGCACGTGGCCAGCAACTGCAAATTGTTCATGGTGGTGTTCATTATGAAATCATGCTGCCGCTGGTGGGTGGGTTTCAGGCATCCAATGCGCTGGTTGCAGCCGGGCTTGTGATCGGTTGTGGGGGAGATCCCGCGAAGACGTTTCGCGCGCTCGAAGGCCTTACCGGTGCCAAGGGCCGTTTGGAGGAAGTTGCTCACCTCGCAAACGGCGCACTTGTTTACGTTGATTACGCTCATACGCCGGATGCGCTAGAGACGGCGATTGCCGCACTCCGCCCTCATACGAAAGGGCGTTTGATTGTCGTGTTTGGGTGTGGTGGTGACAGGGATCCTGGAAAACGTCCTCAAATGGGCCAAATTGCGTCGCATTCCGCTGATATAGCCATTGTGACAGACGATAATCCCCGTTCCGAAGATGCGGGCGAGATCCGCAAGCAGATTTTGGCGGGCGGGCCTTCGCTTCAGGAGATTGGCGATCGCGCCGCAGCCATTCACGCAGCGGTTGGTCTTCTCGGTGCAGGGGATTGTCTGATTGTTGCCGGAAAAGGACACGAGACAGGTCAATATGTCGGTGGGAAGGTGTTGCCCTTCTCCGATCATGAAGCTGTTGCAGCGGCGGTTGCCGCGCAGGCAAAAAATGAACAGGGAGCCAGCGCATGAGTACCGCGCTTTGGACAGCGAGAGAGGCAGTGTTAGCCACCAAAGGGCGGTGCGAAGGCACCTGGGTGGCGACCGGTGTGTCGATTGACACGCGCACGCTTCTCCCGGGCGATCTGTTCGTGGCGCTGAAAGGTGACAATTCCGACGGGCACGCTCATGTTGAATCAGCCCTTGCAAAAGGTGCGGCCGCCGCTCTTGTCTCCCATGTGATCGACGGTGTTGCGCCGGAGAGGCTTCTTCTGGTCGATGATACGCTTGACGGACTGGTTGCGCTTGGGCTGGCGGCTCGCGCCCGCACGAACGCAAAGGTGATGGCGGTGACCGGCAGCGTTGGCAAAACCAGTACCAAGGAAGCGCTGAGAGAGATTTTTGAAATGCAAGGGCGGACGCATGCGTCTGCTGCATCTTACAATAATCATTGGGGTGTGCCGTTGACGCTCGCGCGCATGCCGGCTGACACGCAATGGGCGATCTATGAGATCGGGATGAACCATCCGGGTGAAATTTCGCCACTCGTGAAAATGGTTGCCCCGCACGCTGTAATGATTACGACCGTTGAGGCTGTTCATTTGGCGCAGTTTGAAAGCGTCGAGCAAATTGCCGATGCCAAGGCGGAAATTTTTGATGGGCTACTCCCCGGTGGTGTGGCTGTTCTCAACTTCGATAATCCACATTTTGCACGGCTGAAAGCGCGGGCGGACGCGCTGGGTGTTAAGAAGGTGGTGTCGTTCGGGGCGTCGGCGGCGGATGTGCACCTGACCCAGTCTGCCCTTCATGCAACATGCTCCTGCATTTCCGCTGACGTTTGCGGACAGGGCATGACCTACAAGCTTGGCACGCCAGGGCAGCACTTGATGATGAACTCGCTCGGGATTATTGCGCTCGTGCAGGCAGTTGGCGGTGATCTTGCGATGGCTGGAATGGCGCTTGCCAAAATTCAGGCCCCCAAAGGGCGCGGCGCGCGTCATGTGGTGCGTGCGGGGGAACGGCAGTTTCTTGTCATTGATGAGAGCTACAATGCGAACCCGGCTTCGATGAAAGCTGCATTCGCCACCCTGTCCCATGCACAAGTCGAGACGGGTGCACATCGCATTGCCGTGCTTGGCGACATGCTGGAGCTTGGGCATGACGAAGTGAAAATGCACCGGGACCTCAGCGAGGCTGTCTTGCAGGCGGGGATTGATAGGGTCTATGCGTGTGGCCCGTTGATGCGCGCATTGTATGACGCCTTGCCCGTCGATTGTCAGGGTGGGTATGCGGAAAATTCAGAGGCTCTGTTGTCCTTGCTTGCGCGCAAGGTGGGGCAAGGTGACGCCGTTATGATCAAAGGTTCGTTTGGCTCTCGCATGGGTCTGGTGGTTGAGGGACTGCTCGCTCTTTCCAAAGTGAGATCACTCGAAGGCAGGGGAAAATAGGATGTTGTATGATTTCTTGGTGCAGTATTCGGCTGAGATACCGGGACTGAACGTGTTCCGTTACATCACCTTTCGCACAGGCGGGGCGACGGTCACAGCGCTTCTCATCAGCTTTCTGTTTGGACCTGCGGTCATCCGGCTTTTGCGGTCGCGTCAAAAGCAGGGGCAGCCTATCCGGTCTGACGGTCCTGAAGGTCATTTGCTGACGAAAAAGGGCACGCCGACGATGGGTGGGTTCCTGATCCTTTTGGGATTGGTTCCGTCTGTTTTGCTGTGGGCCGATCTTTCCAATGGCTATGTCTGGATCGTTCTTCTGGTAACGCTTGGTTTTGGTGCCATCGGTTTTGCTGATGATTATCTCAAAGTGTCGAAGGTGACACCGGACGGTGTGCCGGGGCGGTTGAAGCTCGTTTGTGAGGGTTTGATTTCTGCGGCTGCCGTTTATGCGCTTTTGCAGATCGCGCCGAATGATCTTTCGACCTCTGTTGCCATACCTTTCCTGAAAGACGTGTTGATCCCGCTTGGCGGGTTCTTTCTTGTCTTTGGCGTGTTTGTGATTGTGGGCGCGTCCAATGCGGTCAATCTGACGGATGGTCTTGATGGACTGGCGATTGTCCCGGTTATGATCGCCGCGGCGAGCTTCGGGTTTATCTCCTATCTCGTCGGGAATGTCGTCTTCTCGGACTATCTGCAGGTTCATTATGTTCCCGGCTCGGGCGAGCTTGCCGTGTTCTGCGGCGCGTTGCTGGGCGCGGGGCTTGGTTTCCTTTGGTACAATGCGCCACCAGCCTCTGTCTTTATGGGGGACACGGGTTCGCTTGCACTGGGTGGTGCGCTTGGCGCTATGGCTGTTGTTGCCAAGCACGAGCTGGTGCTGGTGATTATTGGTGGGCTCTTCGTTCTCGAGGCTGTGTCGGTGATCGTGCAGGTTGCGAGTTTCAAGCTTACTGGCAAGCGCGTCTTTCGAATGGCGCCGCTCCATCATCATTTCGAGAAGAAAGGGTGGGCGGAGGCCACAATTGTTATTCGGTTCTGGATCATTTCGGTTGTGCTGGCCCTTGCTGGCCTTGCGACATTGAAGCTGAGGTAATCATCTGTGATTGCGGCGCGCGCATATAAAGGCCGGAAGGTCGCTGTTTTCGGTCTGGGTGGGTCAGGCCTTTCGACGGCGCGTGCGCTGGTTGCAGGAGGTGCTGATGTCATGGCGTGGGATGACAGCACAACACAATGTCAGCTTGCGCGTGATGCGGGTGTGCCTGTGGTTGATCTTCGCGAAGTCTCGCTGGATGGATGTGCTGTGCTGGTGCTCGCACCCGGCGTTCCCCTTACGCACCCTGAACCACATGACATTGTGAAAAAGGCGGCGGCAGCCGGTGTGCCGGTGCTTGGCGATGTTGAGCTTTTCCAGCATGAAGTGCGCACCATCATGCCGGATGCGCAGATTGTGGCGATTACGGGCACAAACGGAAAATCCACCACAACGGCACTGGTTGCGCATATGGTCAATGCGATCGGTCGGCGGGCTGAAATGGGTGGCAATATCGGCAAGCCGGTTTTTGATCTGGAGCCGCCGCGCCGCGATACGATTTATGTGATTGAAGTGTCCTCTTACCAGATTGATCTCGCGCCAACTCTGCGTCCGAATATTGGTGTCTTGCTCAATGTCACGCCGGATCATATTGACCGGCACGGTACGCTGGAAAATTATGCGGGGATCAAAGGTAGGCTGTTTCGCCATCAGAGTAAAGATGACACAGCGATTGTCGGCGTTGATGATCAATTGTCTGCTGACATTTGCACCTCCATTTGTGGGCGACGGGAAACGAAGCTTGTGCCGGTTTCAGTGCAGAAGACGCTGGGTCGTGGCAGCTATGTCATTGATGGCGTGCTGTATGACAGCCGTTCGGGCAAAACGGACCGCGTTGGCGACTTGCGTGAATTGAAGCGGCTTGCGGGTGCACACAATTGGCAGAATGCGGCTGCCGCCTATTCCGTCGGTCGGACGCTTGGGTTCGCGCCGGAAAAAATTCTTGCATCCTTTCGGACATTTCCGGGCCTTGCACACCGGATGGAAATTGTGGCGGAGGCTGCCAATATTCTTTTTGTCAATGATAGCAAGGCGACGAATGCGGAGGCAGCGGCCAAGGCGCTTGATGCCTATCAGGATGTTTTCTGGATTGCCGGTGGGGTGCCGAAGGCCGGTGGTATCGCCTCTTTGGAACCGTGGTTCGGCAATATTGCACAGGCCTATCTGATCGGCGAGGCGGCCGACGCATTTGCTGCAACGCTCGATGGACATGTGCCGGCTTCCAAGGCGGGAACGCTCGATGCCGCAATCGCAGAGGCAACGGCGCATGCCATGATGGCGACGAAAGAGGGGCGACATCCGGTCGTTCTCTTGTCGCCAGCTTGTGCATCATTCGATCAGTTCAAGAATTTTGAGGCGCGGGGTGATGCGTTCCGCACGATGGTGCAGGCTGCGGTCCGGTCGCTACCAAGGGGAGGGGCTGCAGCATGATCCGAGTTTCACGGGCAAACCGGTCTTCGATCTCGGAATGGTGGTGGACGATTGATCGTCTCACCGTGCTGGCAATTCTGATGCTTGTTCTGCTCGGTATTGTTATGTCGCTTGCGGCAAGTCCTGCGGTTGCCAATCGTCTGTCGCTGGACAGCTTTCATTTCGTCTATCGTCAGGCGGTATTTCTGGTGCCAGCCATTGCCTTGATGTTTGGCGTGTCGCTCCTGACGACAAAACAAATCAGGCGCTTGGCGGCTGTCGTTTTTGGCGGTGGTATGGTGCTTATGCTTGCGACTTTCTTTGTGGGCCCGGAGATTAAAGGTGCGACACGATGGCTGCAGGTTGGCCGTTTGTCCATTCAACCGTCCGAATTTGTGAAGCCTGCTTTTGTTGTGATGGCCGCCTGGATGTTTGCTGAGGGCGCGCAAAATAAGGGGGTGCCGGGCAAGAGCCTCGCGTTCCTTTTGTTCGGGCTCTTCCTCGCGTTCCTGGTTTTGCAGCCTGACTTTGGGCAGGCCACGCTGGTGACGCTGGTTTTTGGCGGCATGCTTTTCATGGCCGGTATATCCTGGTTCTGGATCATCGGTCTCGGCGCATTGGGCATTGGCGGAGCGGTTGCGGCGTATGAGATGATGCCGCACGTTGCCAGCCGTGTGGACCGGTTTATGGACCCGGCTTCCGGTGACACCTATCAGATCGACCGTGCGATGGAGGCTGTTCAAGCCGGCGGTTTTTTTGGCCAGGGAATTGGTGAAGGTGTCGTCAAGCGGATCCTCCCGGATGCGCATACTGATTTCATTTTCGCGGTTGCGGCTGAAGAGTTTGGCGTTCTTGCCGGTATCCTGATTATCGGTCTTTTCACTTTCATTGTGATCCGTTGCCTGATGCTCGCGATGGAGGAGACGGATCTTTTTGCCCAGCTTGCCGTCTCTGGTCTCGCGCTTTTGATCGGTGCACAGGCGCTGATCAATCTGTCGGTCAATCTCAATCTGATGCCTGCGAAGGGCATGACGTTGCCCTTCATCTCTTATGGGGGGTCATCACTGCTCGCATTGGCGCTGGCGACCGGCATGTTGCTGGGCCTGAGCCGACGGCGCGTCCACGCGAATGCAAGGCCTTCTGAATGGAGGGCCTTTGCTTGACGCAGGTTCATGCAAAACTTTCGGGGCCCGTGATGATTGCGGCCGGTGGAACGGGGGGGCATCTTTTTCCCGGACAAGCCCTTGCGGAAGAGTTGCAGCGTCGCGGCCATTCGATTGTGTTGGTGACTGATGAGCGCGTGCAGCGCTTTGATAATCTGTTCCCGGGGGCGGATGTGTTTGCCGTGCCTGCGGCGACGTTTGGTGGTGGTGGGCTGGTTGGCTTTTTCCGATCGATTGTGAAGATTATCAGCGGCACGACCCAGTCGCTTGATGTGCTGGCGCGCGCGAAGCCATCCGTTGTTATTGGCTTTGGCGGCTATCCGACAATGCCGCCTATGCTTGCGGCGCTTGCCAAGCGTGTACCCGTTATTGTGCATGAGCAGAACGCGGTGCTTGGCCGGGTGAACAAATTCGTTGCACCTTTTGTGAAAGCTGTCGCATCCACCTTTCCTGCGCCAAAATATTTGAAAGCGCGTGACGCACATAAGCTGGTGCTCACGGGCAATCCAGTGCGCGATATGGTACTCGCCGTTGCGGACAGGGCCTATCAGGCGATCGGGGCTGACGGCGACATTCGCCTGTGTGTGTTTGGTGGATCGCAAGGTGCCCGCGTGATGAGCGATATTGTGCCGGGTGCGATTGCCGATCTTCCTGCAACCATGAGGGCACGGCTTAAAATTGTGCAGCAATGTCGGGAGGAAGACATTGAGCGCGTCCGCGCTACCTATCGCGCTGCCGGGATTGAGGTACAACTCTCTGCCTTTTTTGACAATATGCCGGAGGAGATTGCCCAGTCTCATCTGGTGATAGGGCGGGCTGGTGCGTCGACGATTTCGGAGTTGGCGGTAATCGGGCGACCTTCGATCCTGGTGCCCTTGCCGCATTCGCTGGATCAGGATCAAAAGGCAAATGCTGAAATGCTGTCTCGCACGGGCGCCGTATGGATGATTGAGCAGAGCGACTTTACATCACCGGCAGTCACGCGATTGCTTGCGGAGCTTTTTGGTGCGCCTGACCGGTTGAGCGATGCGGCAGCAAAGGCAAAAGCTGAAGGCCGGCCCGATGCTGTGAAAAGGCTCGCTGATCTGGTAGAGCGTGTCGCCCGTGGGGAAGACACAAAGTTAATTGCGTCCGGTAAAGAAGGCGCGTTTCGCGGAACAGAAAGTTCCGCGGCTGGGAAAGGACAGGACGTATGAGACCCGCACCATTAGAGATGGGCATTATTCATTTTGTCGGGATTGGCGGCATTGGCATGAGCGGTATCGCTGAAGTCATGCACAATCTTGGTTACAAGGTGCAAGGATCAGACGCGGCTGAAAGCGCAAATGTCAAACGGCTTCGTGAGCTGGGTATTGCGGTGATGGTCGGCCAGTCCGCAGAAAATCTCGGTGATGCAGAGGTTGTGGTTGTGTCGTCGGCGATCAAGGCGACGAACCCTGAGCTTAAGGAAGCGCGCGCGCGGCAATTGCCTGTTGTGCGCCGCGCCGAGATGCTGGCTGAGTTGATGCGGCTTAAGTCCTGCGTCGCGATTGGTGGCACGCATGGCAAGACCACGACAACGTCAATGGTTGCGGCCCTTCTGGATGCGGCGGGCATTGACCCGACGGTGATCAATGGTGGCATCATCAATGCCTATGGGACGAATGCGCGTCTCGGGGCGGGTGACTGGATGGTGGTTGAGGCGGACGAGAGCGATGGCACCTTCGTCAAGCTGCCTGCAACGATTGCGGTTATTACCAATATCGATCCAGAGCATCTTGATCATTATGGTAGCTTTGATGCTATCCGTGATGCGTTTGCCCGCTTTGTCGAAAATGTTCCGTTCTATGGGTTTGGTGTTCTGTGTATCGACCATCCTGAGGTACAGGCGCTGATGGGGCGGGTGGGCGACCGTACACTTGTGACTTATGGCACAAGCCCGCAGGCAGATGTGCGGGCGACTAACGCGCGCATGGACGGTTCGGTTTCGGTATTTGATGTGACGATCCATGATCGCAAAGGCGGGCAGGTGACGGAGATGCCGGGCCTTCGTCTTGCGATGCCGGGGCATCACAATATGCTGAACGCGCTTGCAGCGATTGCCGTTGCCTACCGCATGGGATTGCCGGGCACGGCCATTGCGAAGGGCCTTGCAGAGTTTGGTGGAGTGAAACGCCGCTTCACACTCACAGGCACGTGGAACGATGTGCCGATCTATGATGATTACGGGCATCACCCGGTTGAGATTTCTGCGGTGTTGCAGGCAGCGCGGTCGGCGACCAAGGGCCGCATTGTTGCTGTGGTTCAACCACACAGATATACGCGGCTTCGTGATCTCTTTGGTGAGTTCTGCGCGTGCTTCAATGATGCGGACACTGTGATTGTTGCGCCCGTCTATGAGGCCGGGGAGACGCCGATTGAAGGCTTTAACCGCGATACCATGATTGAGGGACTACGCGAGCGCGGCCACCGGCATGTGATGGCGCTTGATGGACCCGATGATCTGCCCGCGATGATTGCGGACAATGTTGAGCCTGGTGACATGGTTGTTTGCCTTGGTGCTGGCAATATTACCTATTGGGCGAACGCACTCCCTGAAAACCTTCAGAAGCTAAGGCAGGGCTGATGGCAGTCGTGACAACACATCTTCTTGACCGTTTGCCGGAGGTGCGAGGGCAATTGATCCCTGATGCGCCGCTGGCACCGCTTACCTGGTTTCGGGTTGGCGGTGCGGCGGAAGTTTTGTTCCGTCCTGCGGATGCTGAGGACCTTGCTGATTTTTTCCGTGCCTGTCCGGCAGATGTGCCGGTAACGATTGTCGGTGTTGGTTCCAACCTTCTGGTTCGTGATGGCGGCGTGCCCGGCATTGTGATCCGGCTTGGTAGAGGGTTTACCGATGTCGAGGTTTTGAATGGCGCCCGTGTGAAGGCGGGGACAGCGGCGCTTGATATGGCGGTTGCGCGCACGGCGATGGAAGCGGGTATTGCGGGGCTTGAGTTCTTTCGCGGCATACCCGGGTCGATTGGCGGGGCGCTGCGGATGAATGGTGGCGCGTATGAAAAAGAAACCAAAGATGTGCTGATTGAAGCATATGGGGTGACGCGTGCGGGCGAGCTGATGACGCTCTCGCGTGAGGAGATGGGGTATTCCTATCGGCATTCCTCGGTGTCGGCGGATATCTATTTCACGGGGGCTCTGTTTCAGGGCGAACCGGGTGATAGGGGGCTTATCGAAAAGCGGATGAATGAGATTACGGAGCGACGGGAGACCAGTCAGCCGATCCGAACGCGCACTGGTGGCTCCACCTTCAAGAACCCGGACGGGCACAAGAGCTGGCAATTGATTGATGCGGCTGGCTGCCGTGGTCTTATGCGGGGCGGGGCACAGGTGAGCGAGAAGCATTGCAACTTCCTGATCAATGTGAATAACGCCACGGCATCGGACATTGAAGATCTTGGCGAAGAGGTGCGTGCGCGGGTGAAAGAGGCAAGTGGTGTGACGCTTGACTGGGAAATTCGTCGTATTGGTGTGCGTAGCGCGGAGGAACGGCCATGAGTGAGACGAAGCATGTGGGCGTTGTTATGGGCGGATGGACCCCGGAGCGCGAGGTGAGTCTGAGCTCCGGTCGTGGATGCGCTGATGCGCTTCGCGGCGAGGGTTTTAAAGTCACCGAAATTGATGCCGGTAGAAACCTTGGCGAGCAATTGGCGCTTGTCAAACCCGATGTTGCTTTCAACGCACTTCATGGTCCCTGGGGCGAAGATGGGTGTGTGCAGGGCATATTCGAGGTGATGGGGTTGCCATACACGCATTCGGGTGTGCTTGCGTCCGCTCTGGCGATGGACAAGCAGCAGTCCAAGCCTGTTTTGCGGGCTGCGGGCGTGCCGCTTGCGGAAAGCATACTTGTTTCGCGCGAGGAAGCAGCGCGCGGGCATGTTATGGATACGCCTTACGTGATCAAGCCTCATAATCAGGGGTCGAGCGTGGGTGTTTTTATTGTGCGGCAGGGTGAGAACCGCCCGCCTGTTGAGCTATCGTCGCCAAAATGGGACCTCGGCGAGATCGTCATGGTCGAACGATACATACCTGGGCGCGAACTTACGTGCGCAATGATCGGAGACCGAGTCTCAGATGTCACAGAGATCACCTCAAATACAGTTTTCTACGATTATGAGGCCAAATATTCGCAAGGTGGGTCGGTTCATGTAGTGCCCGCGCGACTCACTTCCGCTATATATAAACGTGTTCAGGACTTGACGCGTGCGGCACATGATTCGCTCGGATGCCGGGGGGTGACGAGATCGGATTTCCGCTTCGATGAAGAGAAGGGGGAGCTCGTTCTGCTGGAGGTCAACACACAGCCGGGCATGACCCCTACGTCCCTTGTTCCTGAACTTGCAGCGCATGCCGGCATGTCATACGGCGCGCTGGTTCGATGGATGGTGGAGGACGCATCATGCGGCCGGTGACGCAAAAACGGAAGCCCGCGCGAAAGGCGGCAAGCCGGTCTGGTGCCCCAAAGGGCCGGACAGCGGCAGGCCGCGCCGCGCAGCCGTCGCGTCGATCAAGCTCGGTCGCACCGGGAAGCCGCCGTACCAAAGCAGGCAAGCAATTTGGGCGGCGTGACCAGCGTCCGCCAAGCCGGATTGCGACATTCTTTGCCAATATTCGTGACGGGCGCTTGCCGGGCAAGCTGATTTTTCTGTTCAGCGCGGTGTTTCTGATTTCTGCGATTGTTTACGGATTGGCTATTGGAGGCCATTTTGCAGCTGCTGGTGCCTATGTGGTCGCCAAGGTGGACGCTGCTGTTGGTGTTGTGGGTTTTGAAGTTTCGGAAGTGACTGTTGAGGGCCGCGAGCGTACGACACGAGCGGATGTCCTGCGCGCGCTGCGTGTTGAGCGCGGGCAGTCCATTTTTGATGTGGATCTGGTTTCAGCGCGCCGTGAGCTGATGCGGCTTGACTGGATTTCTGATGCAACGGTGACGCGCATTCTGCCAGGCCGTGTGCATGTGGAGATTGTTGAGCGCAAGCCTTATGCGGTTTGGCAGCGCGGCGGGGAGCTCTCGGTTATTGATGCAGACGGAAGCCCGATCACGGAAAATGGTGTTGATGGGTATGGCCACCTGCCATTCGTTGTTGGTCATGGTGCTGCGCGGCGGGCTGCCGAGTTTACGGCGCTCGTGGCGCAATGGCCGGAGCTGCAGGCGCGGGTGCGTGCCTATGTGCGTGTTGGTGACCGGCGTTGGAACCTGCGTCTTGAGAACGGTGTTGATGTTCTCCTGCCTGAAACAGATGTGAAGGCTGCCTTGTCTGAACTTGTGGCGCTTGATCAGAGCCATCGTTTGCTCGCGCGTGATATTGAAGCGATTGATATGCGATTGGGTGACCGGTTCAGTGTTCGTCTCTCTCCCGATGCTGCGGCGCGTCGCAATGCGATGGTTGAGGATTGGGAGAACAGAGCCAGCGGGGATGACACATGAACATGGGGCTCGGTTCAAAGGGTATGCAAGGCAAGGCTGTTTATTCCGGTCGTCCCGGTGTTGTCGCGACGCTTGATGTCGGCTCTAGCAAGGTTGCCTGTTTTATTGCCAAGATTGAGCCCGGCAAACTGACCAATGGGCTTCAGCCCATGCGTGTCGTGGGTATTGGTCATCAGGTTTCGCGCGGTGTGCGCGGCGGTGCGATTGTCGATATGGATGCAGCGGAAGAGTCTATCCGCGTTGCAGTGGACGCGGCAGAGCGGATGGCGGGCACGACTGTGCGCGACGTATTGGTCACGGTTGGTTGTGGTGAGCCCAAGAGCCAGACGATCGGTGTGCAGGCACCTCTTTCCGCCCGCGAAGTGCGGGACGAGGACCTCTCTCGACTTGTGACTTTCGGGCAGGGCAAGTTTATGCCTGAAGGACGTGACGTTTTGCATGCGATCCCGATCAATTATTCGGTTGATGGTAATCGCGGCATTCGCGATCCGCGTGGCATGTTCGGGGAGAAGGTGGGTGTAGAGCTGCACATGGTTTCCGTACAACACGGGCCCATTCGCAATCTTGAGCTTTGCATTCAACGGTGCCATCTGGGTGTTGCGGCAATGGTGGCCGCTCCTTATGCAAGCGGCCTTGCATCCCTCGTGGAAGATGAAATGGATCTCGGCGTTACGGTGATCGACATGGGTGGTGGTACGACGTCACTTGCCGTCTTCTTTGAGGGGCAGATGGTGTTTTGTGACTCGGTACCGGTTGGGGGGCAGCATATTACGAATGATATTGCACGCGGCCTTTCCACGCCGATCGCCCATGCTGAGCGGATGAAGACGCTTTACGGCTCTGCGCTGGCAAGCCCATCGGATGAGCGGGAGATGATTGATGTGCCCCAGGTGGGTGAGGTCGGGCGCAATGTGTCCAACCACATTCCGCGTTCGATTTTGACGGGCATTATTCAGCCACGGCTGGAAGAGACACTTGAGCTTATTCGCGATCGTCTTGCCAAGAGCGGGTTTGACCGTGTGGCGGGGCAGCGGGTGGTCTTGACAGGTGGCGCCGCGCAGCTCACAGGTGCGCGCGAGCATGTTGCAAGGATTCTCGGCAAGCAGGTGCGGATCGGGCAGCCGGTTCGTTATCTCGGTCTTGCTGATGCGACGGGTGGTCCCGCTTTTTCGGCAGCGGCTGGCCTGGTTTCTTATTCACAACTGGCTCCGCTCGCTTATAGCGCGGAGGCGGTAACGGATGGTTCTGAAGCGGTTGGTCAATGGCGGCGCGTTGGTCGATGGCTGAAGGAAAATTTTTGATGATCGGGCTTAAGGGTGGCTGTGTTTCGCCATTTTTTAAAGCCGGGTATGCGGCACGAGGTCGATCATCGGGAACGAAACAAGATGTGGCAATCAGGTTTCAGTTCCCACGGAGCGCGGCGCTCCAAGGAGGCAGGCCAGGAGTTAGCTTGCTTTCCGACCTCGGTAACAGACGAATGATTTGCTCCTAGGAGGCTTACATGGGCATTAATTTGACGGTTCCTCAACAGACCGAACTGAAACCCCGCATTACTGTGTTTGGCGTCGGTGGCGCCGGGGGCAATGCGGTTAGCAACATGATCGAATCCGGGCTGGAAGGCGTGGAATTTGTGGTTGCAAACACCGATGCGCAGGCATTGGAAATGTCGTCAGCTGAGCGCCGGATTCAGCTCGGTGAAGCGATCACACAGGGGCTGGGCGCGGGTTCGCGACCAGAGGTGGGGTGTGCGGCAGCTGAAGAAGCGCTTGCCGAGATCAATGAAAACCTTGAAGACGTCCACATGGTCTTCATCACCGCTGGTATGGGCGGCGGCACCGGCACGGGTGGCGCGCCAGTGATTGCGCGCACGGCGCGCGAGAAGGGCATTCTCACCGTAGGTGTCGTGACGAAGCCGTTCCAGTTTGAGGGCGCACGGCGGGCACGCATTGCTGAGGAGGGGATTAAGGAACTTTCGCAGTATGTTGATACGCTGATCATCATTCCAAACCAGAACCTGTTCCGGATTGCCAATGAACGCACGACCTTTGCTGAAGCCTTTGCGATGGCTGACCAGGTTCTGCATTCAGGTGTGGCGGGCATTACCGATTTGATGGTGAAGCCAGGTCTCATCAATCTTGACTTTGCTGACGTTCGGACTGTGATGAACGAAATGGGCAAGGCCATGATGGGCACCGGCGAAGCGTCCGGCGAGAAGCGGGCGATTGAAGCCGCTGAGGCCGCGATTTCCAATCCGCTGCTTGACGAAGTGACGATGAAGGGTGCGCGTGGCGTGCTGATCAACATCACAGGCGGCATGGACATGACACTTTATGAAGTGGATGAGGCTGCCAACCGTATTCGTTCGGAAGTGGACCCGGATGCGAACATTATCGTTGGTTCCACCTTTGACTCGTCGCTTGAAGGCCGCATGCGTGTGTCTGTCGTGGCCACAGGTATTGACGTTGAAGCTGGCATGGAAACTGTGCCCGAAGCCTTCCGTCTGGCAGAGCAACGTGGCGTGCCAAAACCCGCTGCACAAGTGAAGGCGCCTGTTGAAGTCATCGCCGAACCGGAAGCTGCGGCTGTTGTTGCTCCCGAAGCTGTTATGGCATCGAGAACTGCTGAATTGCGTTCAGAAGCCGAGCTGCAACTGGATACGCCTTTGCCGAAGGATTTCGATCCGGCGGAATATGAGGCGGAGGTCATTATCCATAAAGCTGCGCCTGCGGAAGAACATCCGAGGCGGGAACATCGTCCGTTTATCCCGGCCGGGCTTGACCGGGTGGAGGGCACTCGTGAGCAGGAGGGGAATGGCTTCCAGAATTCCAGACCTGAATCCCTCTCGCGTTCAATGCCGCCAAAGCGGGGTCCATCCCTGTTTGAACGGTTGACGGGGCGTAGCAAACCGGAGGCGCCGGTCCGGCCATCC
>JAVKCY010000077.1:0-19842 GCA_040223265.1 Parvibaculum sp.
AACGGCGCATAGGCATAGAAGTGCCCGAACCCGCCCCCAAGATAAGGTGCGCTGCCCATCTGCCACATCAACCAGGACATGCACTCTGCCCGGACACTCGGATCCTTGGGCAAAAACGCATCAAACTTCTCGGCCAGGTAAACAAGGATCGCACCGGATTCAAACACGCGCGTGGGCTTTGGCGTACTATGATCGACCAGAACTGGAATTTTGGAATTGGGGTTGGCGCTCACAAACCCGCTGGAAAACTGATCACCTTCGCTGATATTGATGATAAAGGCATCATATTCAGCCCCCTTGTGACCGAGCGCCAAAAGCTCTTCCAGCATCACCGTCACCTTCACCCCGTTGGGCGTGGCCAGTGAGTAAAGCTGCATGGGGTGCTTGCCCACGGGCAGGTCTTTTTCATGGGTGGGCCCTGCAATCGGGCGGTTGATGGAGGCAAAGCGCCCTCCACTTTCCTTGTTCCAGGTCCAGACCTTTGGCGGTGTATAGTCAGACATTCCAGGCTCCCTCAAAAAAATGCAATCTGGCCCAAATCCAATGGCCAAAATCCAATATCCCAAATCTAATGACAATGAGTATGCCATATGGGAACCATCAACCCAAAACACAAGAAGATGAGCGAAATTGCCGGGCATAGGTGCCAGCCCCAGGCCTCCAATAGGGCAATCCCAAATCCTGCACCTCAAAGAAAACCTTGCCTCAAATGAAAAGTGGCGCTGGCTTACCTGCCAACGCCACCAATCGTTTTTCACTTGCGAGTGCCAGACCGTCAAATCCGACGGTCGGCTTAGGCCGCCCGTACGTCGGAGAGGAAGCGACGCACCAGTTCCTTGAGATCCGCCGATTTAGCATTCAGCGATTCAGAAGACTGAAGCACTAGGGTCGAAGCACTGCTCGTGTCCCTTGTTGCTTCATTAACTCCCTCAATGCTCGAAGACACTTCCTGCGTACTCTCAGAGACCTGGGAGACACTGCGTGAGATTTCCTGTGTTGCTGCATTCTGCTCTTCCATCGCAGAAGCAATAGCTGTGGAGATTTCACTGATCTCATGAATACGCTTGCCAATCATCTCAATCGATTCAGCCGTTGTACTCGTATCGCCTTGGATATCCTCAATCTGTTTGCGAATATCTTCGGTCGCCTTTGCCGTCTGGTTGGCAAGGGTCTTCACCTCAGAAGCAACAACAGCAAACCCTTTGCCAGATTCACCGGCACGCGCTGCCTCAATGGTCGCATTGAGAGCCAGAAGATTGGTCTGATCCGCAATATCGGTGATCAATTTGACAACTTCGCCGATCCGGGCTGAGTTCGTCACCAGCTTCTGCACCATATTGCGGCTCGCTTCCGCTTCGCCGACCGCAAGGTCAGCAAGCTTACTCGATTCCACAATGCGCTGACTGATCTCCCCAATGGAGGCCGTCAACTCTTCCGTAGAACTTGCCACTGCCTGCACATTGGAAGAGGCATTGGCAGAGGCAGACACGACATTGGATGCCTGACTGCTCGATTCTTCCGCTGCCGAGGCAAGCGTTGCAGATGTACGCTGCAATTCGCTTGCAGAAGATGACACAATATCGAGCATCGCAGCAGATTCCTTGTCAAACCCTTTGGTCAACTCATCAACCTGCGCTGTACGACGATCACGTTCTTCCTGCTCCTTGGCAGCAGCCGCCTGCAGCTCATCGTTCTTGATCATGCTTTCTTTGAAAACCAGAACCGCATTTGCCATATCACCGATTTCATCACCTCTGTCAGTTGCTGGAATTTCCGTGGACTTGTCTCCCTCTGCAAGGTTTGACATAGCCCCCGTCATGGAGGAGATCGGCAAAGAAATCATGCGCCCGGTAAAGACTGCCGACAGCACGCCAGCCACCAGCGCGATGGCCGAAACAATCCCGATCATGATTGCCGCTTGCTGGTTTTCTGCGCCCGCCTTTAGGCCAAGATCGTCCTGAAACGCTTTGATCTCGTGGTCCATCGCCTCGATTGCGTGCAAAACGCGCGGACCAACCAAATCCAGTGTTCCAGATATGATTTTGTCTCTCTCCACAATGCTTTGAGCAGCCGCTGCAAAGGCGGACTTAAATTCTTCTCCAAACTTGCTAGCATCGGATGCAAGCTGACGCTGGCCTGAATTTTGTAGCTCACGACGCAGTTTTGCGGCAGCTGCCAAAAATTGTTCAATCTCACTCAGTGCTCGCTCCTCAGACGCAGGCGAACTGTCGACAAAGAACTGATTGGCAAAAAAGCGTGCTAGCATCAGATGACGCAAGGCTATGCCCGCTTGATAGCTGGCTGAGGAATTCGCGTCGCGATACGCGCTGTCCACAACCTCTGTCAGACGACGCTCTGCTTCCGGACCAGATGTGTTCATCCGGGTGACGTTGTCAGTCCAAAGATGGAAATTCTCAGCAACGGCATCAAAACCTTGTTGATACAACTCCGCTTCACCTTCGAAACTATCCAATTGTGCAATTCTTTCCGCATTGGGGTTGTCAGCGCCTGCCATCAGATCATGCGTTTCTACGATGAGCATGCTAAGCGTCTTTATTCGCTCATGCGCCGTCTCAATGGACTGATCCGTGTGCGACATAAGGAATTCCCCCACTGCCAGGCGCGCAGACTGCAGGTTGTATTCTATTCTGCCCAACTGGTTGCTTTCGCGCGCCGTCTGACGGTAATCCACAAAATTGCTGCTTGCACCCGAAAGGCCAAAATAGGCTGTCACGGAGACGACGGCCAGAAAGACCAGAATCAGGCCCGAACCGATGGCAATTTTTTGTCCGATTTTGATATTGTTGAAATTCAGCTTTGAGCTGATTGTTGGGAGTTTGCGATTGGTTTTTCCACCAACAGCACCCAGAGAGTCGCGCACAGCTTCGGCTGCACCTCGAATATTTGTTTTCATAACGGCCACTCGCTTGTTCAAAGTCGCAAGTTAGCCACCCTTTACCTTGCTCGGTAAGTTGGTACGCCGTGCGGCGAAGACATCGGAAATTTCCCCAGTCAAGCCGTATCCCCTTGGCGCGATACCTGTTCTAATCGGAAATGGTTAATCTATCGTAAGCAAGCCTTTACGCGACCATTCCAAATCAACGCAATCCGTTAAACATTGGCAACGGGGAGGCAAAACACCTCACCACGCTGCCTAGTGCCAAAAAAATCAATGCGCACCCATAAAAATCGGAGACGACCAGGCCATCTCGGTGATCGTCGCCGGCAAATCATCAGCTGGCGCAACGCCGAGGCGCAGAGCATCATAGGTCGACCAGCGGCAGGTTGATGCCTCAACAACACGCGCATAATAAAACGCCCGTTGACCGGCCTGATAGGCCGGGTCGCGCCAAACGGTTTCCAAGAGCGGTGCCCCCTGATCCTGATCAATGGCACAATTAGTCAGATCAACCGACGCGGCCAACGCCGGGCACCGCCGCGTGGCCGGATCAACGGTCCGACCACCACTACACGCAACGTCATAGACGATCTCCTTGACGTCGCCATTTTCCACCCAACCTTTCACAATCTGCACACGGTCAAGCGGCGCACTCAAAGGATCGCGCAGCGCCGATACAAAAAAGCCGGGCGTCTCCTCACCGCTCAGGCTCAAAGAGCCCCCCATGGGCACGCCCTGCGCATAGGCCGCCTCAACCGGATTGTCGGCATTCATCAGGCTTTCGTCATAGCCAGGACCTGCAAAGAACCGCAATCGGATGCGTGTACCACTGGTCGCATAAACTTCCTTGCGTTCCATCGCGTCAAACAAGGCATCACGCGTGTTCTCCGGTGCCCAAATGACCGCGAGTCCTCCGGGGTTTTGGCGTGTCACCTGACGCCCACCGCGTGATCCCATCAGACGTTGATTGGCCGTCCCGGTAAAAAGCGCTGCGGCACCGCGATAATCATATTCCTCAGCATCACCGGGATTGGAATTATGCGCATCGGTACTGCCGATCATGCCGAAGTCCAAAGGATTGAAACCCATTTCCTCTTCCAGCGCCAACCCGATTTTCAAACCGTCACGCGCCATAGAGGTTGCAAAGATGCACCCTGTCTCTTGGCCTTCTTCACAAACAGGCAGGAACTGTTCGAAACCGCATTCCTCGTCTGTCGCGCCAAACCCCAAGCTACACTCCGAATTGCCCTTGATCTGAAAGACCTCAACCAGGGGCTCAACAGCGTCGCGCATTTTCCAATCATCCACCGTGTAGACATCGCCATCAATCGTGTGACTGGCAAATGTCAGCCCCCAGCTTTTGTTGGGATTGTGGGGAATGGTGATGAAATCGCAGGGCGCCTCACACCCTTCAGACAGCATGCGCCAAAGGTCGAGTTCGGTGCGGGCATCGAACGCGGAAATCGCATCAGCGGGCACTGTCGCGTTGCGGAAGATAATATTGCGATGAATTTTTCCGCTGTCCGGCAGAGGCGGCGAATACTCATAAGCGGCAAAGGTCGTGAACTCCCCTGGCTTATTGTGCCGGTTGGCCACTTCGACAATTTTCTCCCAGGTGGAGCGGGCTTGGGCTATCGTCACGCTTTCGTCGCCCTCCCCATTACCCTCCCATGTCAGCCGCTGGGGTGGACGCTCCTCTCCCGCCCCTCTCAGCTCCAGAAAAAAGCGGACGCTTGGCGATTCAAACCGGGTGCAAAAATCCTTCAGACCCGCAGACGCATTCTCCGCGTCACAGGCTTCAAACAGACCAAACCCCTCCGCATGGTCCGTCACCGCCGCAAAGTCGAGTGGCTGGGCAAGCTGGATCCGCTCGCCCCAGGAACTTTCAACGGCTTTGCCGCGCGCGATCTGATAGGCCTCATCCAGCGAAATGCGGTTGCCAAAAATGTAGGAATCGAACGACAGGTTCGAGTGGCTATGGAGGTCGCCAAAATAGGCATTGTTGAGCGGGTTCGCAGGCGGCGTTTGACCAGCCGGAATTTGACCAGGCGGAATTTGACCGACCTGCGGCACCGGCCGCGCAAAGGCATCCTCCTTTTGCGCAGACGCATCAGCCTGCATCTGCTCCAACGCTTCTGCGGAATACATGGGCGCCGTTAGCAAAGACTGCACATACCAATAGCCGCCCCCTGCAACCACCAAAGCAACAATCACGGCCCCATAAATCCAGCGCATGCCCCAACTCCTCTATTTGTCGGTCCCGAAAAAGCGCCCGCGCGCCTCAGGCACGAGACCCCGCCCTTCATCATATCCTATCGGAAGTTTCTACGTTGGCCATGCCAAAACCACTCGCGCACGCCTAGGCATTTTATGGCAATGACTATGCCTGACGGGCACGCCCGAACCAAAAAAAACACAAGAAAAGAATAAAAGAAAATGTCGGAAAATGCGGCAATTCCGGCGACCCGACGGTCAATCCGCAGCGCTCCGGGGTATGCTGCACCTGTAACCAGATTAGCTTGAATGGCAGGGAGGAGGAACTCGGAGCCCTGACGCGTGGATTGTGATTGAGGCTTATGTCTTATGCACTTAACCACAATCCGATCCAAACCGTTTCATGGACCATTTGATCGCGTTCAGAAAAGGGTCGCCAAACTTTCTCAAGGAATTTCAAAACGTTGCATTCAAGCCATCAGACATATGCACCCCCATTGCAACCCAGTTCCCGGACCATTTCAAAAGCACAATTTGCTCTTGGGCAAATTTAAGTTCTAGACATATGGGCCTCCCCCGTCCCACCGCCAGAGGTCAGCCAACACATGACGAGATACCACTCCCTTGACGACATGAAGAACCAAAGGATAGAGGCCTAATTGAAGTGCAGCTACGGCTCTGTGATTTCCATCGAGCAACAAATACTTCGAGTCTGGAAGAGCATAGGCTGGGATAGATAGCGTTGCCGTTCCTCGTCCAAGTTCCCCCGTCCAATATTCGATTTTATTACGATGACATTCCCGAACAAGATTGGGCTCTGAAACCACTTCTCCCAAGGTGATGTTATGCTTGTCACCATCGAGAAAGTCAGTTCGTTCGTCTTCTTGGGGAGTATACCAAGCCGTTAGCAAACACTCGATTTCTTCCCGACTAGACAACTCTGTGATGTCGATGGGTGTAGCAACTGAAAGATGCTGCCATCTGAAATCTAGCTCAATCGCAGGTCGACCATAACGTCGATAAAACTCACAAGCGTCCATAATTTCCATTCAACCTTTGGCACCTCATATTACCCCAAACCATACCCTGATACGCCGCTTTTGCCATACTAATTATGGCGTCGTGAAACGACGCCTGACACCCCGGACCTTCCATGCGCTACCACCTGCCGTTGGCAAGCGCTACGAGGTACACGACTAATTGCTGCCGGCCTGCACCTGCGTGTGTCGGCCACAGGTGGGGATGTGTTCAACATTTCCAAACGGAACAACCGCCATATGAAGGGGATCAAGATCGGCTTGAATGGTAGCGGAGGAGGGAAATGCTTCCCAACCCCATAAGCCATTGAATTTGCGCATCTTATCGAACTCTACCTGTCCCAATGTGTACCAAATTTTGGTACCAAAGGAAGAGGAATCAGCTCAAGTCACCGAAGCTCAAAGACGATGGGGATCGTCGTCGCAAAAGGCACAACAGGTGGTAACGGGAACGGGCCCGACTTTTCAATCATGCGCTTCGCTGTCCTGTCGAGATGAAACGAGCCAGAGCTTATAATGACGTCCATGTGCCGCAACTGCCCCTGCCCATCTATTGTAATTCTCAATTCAGCCATGCCTTCTTCACGCCGTCGACGCGCCGCAGATGGATATTTCCTGTGTTGCTCAACACGCGCACGGATCATAGCAAGATAGGCGTCCGTCTGATCTCCGGCCGTTGCGTCAGCAGACCCAACACCTGTGGTCGGAACCCCAGCCCCTTCTCCAAGCGTGAATGCTCCAGCGCTGGTCAATCCCACTGGATTGCCATCGCCCGCATCCCCGATCACCGGGGGTACATTTCGCATCTGTTCAATTGGGTCGCCCACGCGTGGTATCTCAACAGGTTGAAGACGGGCCGGTGTGGCTTGGGCCACTCGAGGCTTTTGGACAAGCGTTTCCACCACTCGCGACTGAGGTTTTTCGACCTGTAGCACCGGCACCACCACGGGTCTTTCCATGACAGGTTTCACTTCTGCCTTCTCAGAAGGCCCTGCTGCTCCCGAGCCACCTAAGCTCACACTTAACTGACCTAATACTTGACCACCACTCCCACCAAATGTTGGTCCTTGGTAAAGTAAGCTGACAATCGCGACAACGTGGACTGCTATCGCACAGACCACCGCAATTGGAACAAATCGACTAAGTGTCGGGGGCGGGCTGTCTGAAATCGAAATCATTTCCGACCCAACGTTACAATCTGAACATCCTTGATGCCCGCACTCTCCGCAGACCCTAGAAGCGTGATGACATGTACAGCAGGTGCCCGCGCGTCCGCTCTCACTTCCACGCCATGTTCACTACGCCCAAGACCGCTTAGTAGACTGTCTAACTCCCCTACCGACTGGTTACGCCCATCCAGCGAGACGATGCCTTGTGCATTCATCGTTAGAACAACGGGCTCTACTGTCTCGCGCAGCGGTTCAGCACCCTCAGAACGAAGGGGGCTAAAATTGGTTGGCATAGGCTCCACGAATGTCCCTGCCATCATGAATGCCAGAACCAATAGCAGCACGATATTTATGAGCGGCAGCGTTCCATCTGGTTTATAGCCTGATCTTTTTACTCGACGTGCATTCATGGCATCTCACCACCCTGCACCTCGGAGAGTTGCACCTTCGTTAGGCCTGCGGTGTTCAACGCTTCGATGGTGTCTACGACGCGTTGAATTTCGACAAGGTCTTCTGACGACAGGACAATAACCTCATCCCGTCCCCAGGAAACAAGGTGAGCAACAGCAGTACGCAACTCACCGACGGTCTCTCCGTTAAGCACAAACAATCCGTCGTTCCGGAGGCGCAATGACGAACTTTTCTCCTCCGCCAACAACACCGCCGATAGGCCAGCTTGAGGTATCAGCTCGATTTTGCGCCAATCGGAAAACTGCGAGACGAGCATGAAGAAGATGAGCAGAATGAAGACGACATCGATGAGCGGCGTGAGGCTCAGAAATATCTTTGGTCTCGGGTGACGCAAAACCATGAGTGCCTCTCCTCAGTCTGCTGCCACGCCGAGCCGCTGTGGGAGATCTCTACGAATGTCAGACGCTTCCCCTATTGCCTGCTCCGCCAAATCAGCGAAACGCACCAGACGCCCCTCAAACCAGCCATGTGCCACCGTCGCCGGAATGGCCACCATAAGTCCGGCCGCTGTTGTGAGAAGAGCAACCCAGATACCTGCAGACAAAAGGCTCGGATCAACAGCTCCCCCGGCTTCTGAAAGCGCGCGGAAAGCGTCGATCATGCCGACAACAGTGCCCAGAAGACCAATAAGTGGACTGAGCATTGCGATCATGCCGAGCATACCGAGACCACCCTCCAGTGGTCTTAACTCTCGTCGTGTAGCGCGAAACCCCGCCTTCTCAATTTGTTTTTCCCCTTTATGCGCGTCCGCCGCTGATTGCGTTTCTGCCCGAACGCGTGCCAGCGCCCCTCGCTTTGAGCTTTCATGCAGCCGCGCCGCAGAAAACTGCAGTGCCTTTGCAAAAATGAGCGCAAGCGTCACAACAGACAAAGCTGCAAGCAAATAGAGGACTGGCCCACCCACGCTGATGAACTCAACAGCCGACGACACGACATCCACCGTCTTGGGTTCAACGGTTGCCGTTTCGTGCCATGCAGGGCTCAGAACAGTTTCTTCCATCATGAGGTTTCCTTACTCAAAGAGCCTGCCGAATATCAACGACGGAGGCACTCCTCCGATGATGACCCGTAGGCACAATCAACCTGCGACCACTGTCCGGGTCCTTGACCCGATGGACAGTAAGGTCAAACACTTCCGCGATCAGGTCTGGCTCAAGAATTTCTTCTGGATTTCCCGTGGCCACTACGCGCCCGTTTGAAAGAACGACAACCCGCGTTGCATAGAGCGCCGCGAGATTGAGGTCATGAACCACAGCCACGACCCCCACACCTCTTTTCGACAACTCAAGAGCCACGTGTAAAATAGAATGTTGATGTGCAAGGTCCAGACTGGACGTTGGCTCATCCAACAGAAGAAAGCGCGCATCGTCATCGGACGCGCGCCACACCTGTGCCAGCACCCTCGCCAATTGAACACGTTGTTGCTCCCCCCCCGACAGCTGGGTATAAATCCGTCGCGCAAGATGGCCGATGTCGGTTTCGACCAGAGCCCATTCGACCGCATCCTTGTTCCAAGACGCATCCACAGTTGAACGAAATGGATCACGGCCCATCTCTACCACGTCGCGCACTTTAAACGGGAAGCTAAGGGACGCCTTCTGCGGCATGAGAGCTCGTTTGCACGCAAGAGCGCTTGATGAAAAGCTCCGAAGATCATCTCTCCCGATCCGCACATCACCATTCCGCACAGCTTGCTCCCCGCTCAAGACATTAAGAAAGGTCGACTTACCCGCCCCGTTAGGGCCGAGTACCGCAACAAGCTCTCCAGGGCAGACTTCCATCGACGCACCTGTCAAGACTTGTCGTGCGCCGAGCACAACATCTATCTCTCTCGCTATCAGGTTTACCATGAGGTTCCCTCCCGTGCTGCCCTGCGCAGGAGCCACAAGAAGAAAGGTGCGCCGAGCAAAGCGGTCAGAACTCCAATCGGCAGTTCTGCAGGCGGCGCGATCGTTCTGGCCACTACATCTGCCCAAAGCAGCAATGCAGCTCCGCTGAGAGCGGAGGCAGGAAGGAGAATGCGATGGTCGGGGCCGACCACCATGCGCAATAAATGAGGGACGACGATCCCCACGAACCCAATCGTGCCCGACACGGCAACCGCCGCCCCTACCCCGGCTGCAACCAAAGCAACACAAGCATACTTAAACCGGTCAACATTTAGTCCGAGAGACGCTGCTTCGCGCTCTCCCAACAACATGAGATTGAGTTTATGCATCAGCACGGGCATCGCGAGGAGGATGACACTCATAATTGTGATTGCCGGTAGAATTGTGGCCCAGGTCGCACCACCCAGGCTCCCCAACATCCAAAACGTAATTGATCTCAACTGCTCATCATTGCTGATGAACATCATCAGCCCCATGATGGCGCCACCAAGCGCTGCCACCGCAATACCGCTTAGAAGGATAGTGGTCATGGGTGTTTGACCATTCACCCGGGCAATCGCAACGACGATCATCGTCGCAATGAAGCCGCCAGCAAATGCCGCAACCGGTAGCGCGTAAAGGATAAGTGCTCCCAAAGAGCCGAATGTTGCACCCAGGACGATTGTCGCAACAGCAGCCGCACCTGCGCCCGCCGAGACACCAATAATACTTGGTTCCGCAAGTGGATTGCGAAAGAGCGCTTGCAGGACCGCCCCTGAGATCGCGAGTGTAGCCCCCACCATGCCGCCCAAGAGAACCCGCGGCATGCGGATTTCCATGACAATGGCATGAGTGACAGGATCTGCAGTGCCACCACCAGACATGTACGCCCACACAACGGCTAGAACATCACTGCTCGTGAGGCTAGCAGCGCCGCTTGTGAGACCCGTTAAGACCGCCGCGACCAATAGAACGCCAAGCGCCGGTAGCATCAAGGAGCGCAAGACCTCCGCAAGGTCGAACTGTTGACGTTCGCGAAGCTCGAGAACACTCATCACGCACCTACAAGTGAAACAAGTGTGGAAGGCACCGCATCACGGCCCAAAATCGGAATGTTCGCGTCCGGGTAGAGGAGCGTCGCAAAATCAGCCGCTGCTTGCGGTGCGCGCGGCCCAAAACCCATCAAATAGTGGCTGTCGATAATCGCCACCTGTCCTTCAATACCCGCTCGGGTACGTAAAACGACATCAAGAGCAGCAACACCTTCCGGGCCACCCAGTGCCATCGCAACATGGCTAGGCAGCACGATCAAGTCGGGATCTGCCGCAAGAACGGGTTCCAGCGACACGGCCTTGTAACCCTGCATGTCGGGAAAGACCAAAGCCCCCCCACCAAGACCGATAATCGCCGACGCCGCAGTGTTCGCCCCAGCACCTAACAAAGGTCCCGACCCCGCAGCCAGAAGCAACAACACACTTTTCCGTTCACCCGTCGGAAGAGCTGCAGCCAGTGTATCGAACTGCTCCGCAACACCTTCAGAAAGCGACTGTGCAGCCACTGCCTCGCCCGTCGCCTCGCCAACCGCCTCGATCATGGCAACAACCCCGGAGGGAGACCGACCAACCTCAATTTTTTCAAGTGGGATGCCCGCAGCTGTTAGCTGAACAACAGCTGCTGCAGGCCCCGCTTCGCTGGAGAGAAGAAGGAGGTCCGGCTTCATCGCAAGAATGCCCTCTGCCGAGAGTTGCCGGAGATAGCCAATCTTGGGAAGGGAATGCACTCCTACTGGAAACGTACTTGTTGTATCGACAGCCAGCAGACGTTCACCCAGGCCGAGTGCGAAAAGCGTCTCCGTGATGGCACCACCTACAGACACGATGCGGGTAAAAGAGGCGGTCTGTCCGACCGATACGCCCCCTGTTATCACAATGGAGCCTCCCGCTCCAATACCCGCCAGCACCGAGCGACGGCTGATCATGCCACCACATCCTTACCAAGAACACCTTCCGCAACGATTGAACGCCAATCGTCCCGCTCAACTTGTCCTGGTTTTCGCTCGCCAAAAAACTGCACAATCATAGTGCCATCTTTATCGTACAGCTCGACAGAGGTGACATCACCATCTTCTGTGGGTTTGCGTACAACCCATGCATCGGTGACAAGGTCTGCCCGCAAGTGCAGGTTGAAGCCGTCATCAAGCACATTGATCCAAGGCCCCTTGGGCTCTATCCGTTTCACCTGGCCTGTATGGATTTGAATGATACCTTTGTTCCCAACAAACGCCATAATCGGCGCCTCTCTTTCCGAAGCGAGTGTTAGCAACCGTTTGGCGGCATCTATCGGGGCTCTTTCCGCAAAACGTCCTTCCGCGAGACGTAAAGCCTGCTGGCGACCCACTTGGCACTTCCGCAGCAGCGGGAAAAAATCGTGTGTGTCTTTAAGCTTACTCCACCCAGACAAAAGCGCGTCTGAATCAATATCGCTGTCCGCACGATCTGGCGTCTCTGCTGACGCTTCAATCACCTTGATCAGATTTGTCTGGTCTTCGTGGGTGAACGTCGCAACAAGCGCATCATATGCCCCAGCATTACTTGCTTCGCGCAGATAGACCTTGTGAACTGCGGAGCCATCTGGACCGAAAAATTGAAGACTGCGACGAGGACCTGAACGCGTGTCTTCATTGACTGCAAACCCGAACATCCAATTCTTCAGGAAAAGACGCAAGTCAATGTCATGATTGAGAACGATGCCACCATGCGCACCAAACGACATGTTGGCATACTCACCTACCTTCTCATGCACAACGGCATGATTGCGCGTGAGAGCCATAACTTCACCAAGATCGCCAAAGGCAGCAATCACTTCAGACCAAGGCCCCGTAAGACGCACAGCAGTTTGTCCAAGACCAGAACAAACGAGCTCTCCTTCGCTAATTTCCAGCTGTTCCGCCAAATCCCTTGCGCGGATTGTTGGAGCCTTCTCCCGTTCAACAGCAATTTTCGAACGCAGCTCTCCGATGGAAGTCGTCGTCATATTCATCTCCCTCTCAAATCACCAGTTAAGTGTGTAAGTGACATCGACCAGAACAGACCGGCCCTCTTCAAGAGTGTCGGAAGAAGTACGTTGATATTCTGTGTCGAACAGGTTTTCGGCGGTCACGCCAAAGCTGAAGCCGTCGAGCGGACCTTCGACTGGCCTCCAACGTGCGTAGATCTCATGGAGCTGATAACTATCGCGAAACTCCGAAACGTTAGTTCCTTCACGAAAGCTATCCGCAAAGGTTGACTGCCAACCAACATGCGAGCTGATTTCAGGAAGCTTCACACGGATATCGGCCGTTACCTGGTCGGCTTGTTCAATGCCAATCGGCTGACCGGTCGCCGTATTCTCCGTCTCCATTGTCTGGCCGGACAGAGAAACCCTAAAGCGGTCAGAATCGTAACTTGTCTCAAGTTCAAATCCGGATAGTTCTGCATCGCGAACATTCACCGCCTGTGTCGTTCCGCCACACCCCGTCGGGTCTACAGTAATCGACACGAAGGCGCGGCAGGTAAAGCCGGGAACCAGGAAAGGTGCTGGAAAGAATTGTGGATTTGCCAAATCGGCGCGTTGAATAACTTCCAGCGAAAGAAAATTCTCTCCCTCTGTAGAGTAGTACCCAGCTTTAGCCTGGAAGATATCACCAGCGCTCAGAACGTCTTCGAACTCCAAGCCAAGGCCCGCTTCCCAGGTCGTTGTGCTTTGCGCTTCCAGCGTTGTGTTTGGAATAAACGTGTTAAAACCCGCAAGTCCACCTGGCCCGAATACGGGAAAGTGCGTGCCTGTTGCGAAAAGTTCATCCAGGCGTGGTGCGCGGAAGGCATCTCCATAAGACCCATAAACGAACGTCCAAGGCACTGGCGCAAAGCGCACTGTTACCTTGGGTGACACCTGGCTGTCACTGGTTTGGGCCCCAGTAGTATTGGCACTGTCAAATGTATCAAAACGCACGCCCGGCGTAACGGAAAACTCGCCATCTTCCAATCCGAATGGCGAGAACCAGGTGAACGCAGTCTGGATAAATGTACCAAAGAAATCCTGGTCTCCAGTAACAACACCACCTCGGATGCCAGCTCCCGTTGCGCCAACCGCACTGTCTTTTGCGACCTCGAAACCGCCCGTCACAGCAAGAGCCAGATCATCGGACAATCTGAACCGGCCAGTGTTTGTCATTTCAAGACCAACCGTATCCAGATCGCGCTTGTTCAACACGCCAGCACCGGTGCCTGTCAACGGTGTTTCATCAACCATGTTTGTTGAGCTGTAGACGACACCTGAAAAATCTACGAGATTTTGACCAGCAGGTTTAGAAGTAAATCCGAGAGTGAACGTCTCGCTGTCTATATCTTTATCGTTAAGGACACCGCCTGCGGCCTGCCCATTTTGAGGCTCGCGTGCATCGTTTGAGAAGCGCTGCCACGACAAACGAAGGGCGGTGTTGTCCCCAAGATCAAACGTCCCCTTTACGAGGCCGGAAATGATATCATCTTCAGCGTCGAGCTCACTTCTATTACCCAAGCGCACATCGCCAGATTGACGCAACACGAAGCCTGCAAAGATATCTGCCCCTTCCATTGGCTTCGTGTACGCCAGCAAGCGCTGTGCGAATTCATCATTGCCACTTCGAAAGCTCAGCCCAGTCCGCAGACCATGGGTCTGCCCATCGCGAAGTAAGTCGCCTGCGGTGAGCGTGCGGAGCGCGATCACGCCGCCGGTTCCACCAGAACCATAGAGCGCAGAACTGGACCCCCGAACCACCTCAAGCTCGCCTAAGAAGGCAGGATCAATGAAAGCACGTCCGTCATGGCCCGAGACAAAGTTCTGCCGAGCACCGTCGACTGTCACAATGATGTCAGCTCCAGAAAATCCTCGGATCGTCGGCTCTTCTCCCGTGCGGCGCGGGCCGCCCACTGCGGTAACACCGGGAATATCGTCAAAAAGATCACCGAGATTGGACGGAATTTCATCCGCAATCTCTTCTGCACCCTTGACCGTCACCATACCGGGAACAGCAAACGCCTCCATCGGTGCGCGCGTCGCAGTCACGCTGATAGGCGCCACTCGGCCCGTGGCCTCCTCCGCAATTGAACCCGTAGAGGTCAAAATCACGCCGCCACTGACAGCTGCTGCTGCGATGCCCCCCAAAACAACTGAACGCCGCCTTTTGGCGCGCAACGCCCCTTCAGCCCCTCGGCTGCTGACTTTAAACTCGCTGACCACCCCAAAAATCCTTATAGCTATTTATACCTATTTGCAGATACCGGACCCGTTTACGTCTCCATATCTCCTTGCATAAGGATGTTTATTGTCATTATTAATAGTGAGAGTCAATATTAATTGCAGATGAAATGAGATTATGTTCAGTGCCGCGAAGCAGCGATGCACAAAAATTGCTGAGATCAAAATCCAACTGACAAAGCGCTCAAACGGCGGCCTCAATCCGCTCACGAACACAAAAGTCATTCCAACTATCCGCGTGCGCCGTTTCAATGGGATCATGTTGACCTGCGGCCATTATGACGGCTCGGGGGATTTTGCCTTCAAAGTAGGCCTGCCCGGCAAAAGCGGGGTCGGCGGCGGCATCCTCGCCATCGTCCCCAACAAAGCATCCATCGCCACATGGTCGCCCGGGCTGGACCAAAACGGAAACTCAAAACTCGGTACCATCGCACTGGAAATGCTGGTCGCGCGGACAGGCTGGAATGTCTTCGGCTCCTGAAAGGCTTGCACAACTCAACTGGGCTCGCTGAAACGAAAGTGATTGCAGCTTCGCGCTGAGTGTCTAATGGTAGCGGAGGCCTGCTACCGCCCGAGCCGCATTCCGCCGCTTTTGGTGGCTTGCTAGCCAGTTCACCCAACCCCACACCCATTGCCACCAGCAAACTGAAGAACGGGCTTCTCTACGGCGTTGCACAGGGCCGATTGACCACGCGCGATTTTCTTCCGCGCAGGTAGAATGTGCTGAAAATTATTTAGGCCATCGGAAAAGGGTAACCGGGGTTACAGAGGTCACCTTATTGTTTTTAAAAGGTTTTTCAGAACATCAAAAGGTAACCAAAAGGTAACCGGTTACCTTTTGGGATGGTCACCAGTCCAAATATTTTTCCTATGTTTTTCAATGACTTAAAAACGGTTACCTTTTCGGTTACCTCTGGTGACCTTTTCGGGGTCACCGTTGACCTCAACAAAATCAACGGCTTACCCCCGCTTTTCGGCCTGGTGACCCCGGTTACCCTTTTCCGAGGATGCCGCCATTTTTCTCGCTGACGTGATGGGCAGTGACACCTGCACGCATGCTCGGAACGTGCAGCGGTCGCGACGAAATCCGCAGAGAAAATGGAGAGCCTCCGGATACACTTAAAGGCAGCTCTGCCCTCAAATCTCCCACCTCTGAATACGCAAAAAATCGGACCGGTAAAGCTCGCGGGTGAGGAGGGGAGATGAGCGCGCAGCGGAGGCGTGCGCTGACCTTGGTCAACCTAGTTTTTGTTTGAAAGTGAATTGAGCAAAAAAGAAGAGGACCAGCGCGAAGCTGGCCCTCTATTTTTCGTTGTAAAACTTATTACAACTTTGGTCCGCACCGATCAGGATCTGCTACGTTCCTGTGCAACCGAGTCTATCTTCGTTGACGAAACCCTGCCCGTCAAGCCTATTATAAACGCTCAACTTTATGGAAAAGGCGGGCGTTCGAAATGTCAGCAGAAAAACCAGAACAAAACTATATCCTTGGGATTGATGTAGGGGTTGCCTCCCTTGGCCTCGCGCGCCTGAAGCTCGATCCGGCAGGAAAGCCTGTCGACATTCTGGGTGGATCCGTTCTCACCTACCCTATTCCATTTGGCGCTGCCGAACGCAGGCTCAAACGCTCAGCCCGCAAGACAAATGACCAGAAAGGCCGTCGCCTCGACCGCCTGTCTGACCTGCTCGCCCAGCACGGTATCGGATATGAGCGCGGCAAAGAGCCAAAGGACTTGCTTGAACTCTCTCCCATAAAACTTCGCGCAAAAGCGTCTCGTGAAAAAATTGAACTTGCGGAATTCTCCCGAGCCCTGTTTCACATGGCAAAACACCGAGGCAGCAGCGCCTTTCGGGAAGCTGACATCAAGCGGATCGAGAACGACGAGACAGGCCCGAAGGATGAGAAAGATGGAAAGGGTAAGGAAGAAAAGGAAAACCGTGCAACCGCTGTAGGCATCAACGCCCTTCGAGCAGCCATGAAGGCAAAAAACTTCAAGACCTATGGCCAGTTTCTCCGCTGGCGGGAGAAGAGTAATCTCCCGACACGCATCAATGCGGCCAAGATCGCCAATGCCAAGGGTGACTATGCTTTCTATCCCAGTCGGGAATTGCTGCAGGAAGAATTCAACATCATTTGGGACAAGCAAGCTGAATTCCATCCAGACCACGTTACCGATGAGCTGAAAGCTGCCATCGCCAATGAACTCTTCTTCCAAAGGGCCGTCACAGCGCCACCACCTGGCAAATGTCCCTACTATCTTGAGGAAGACCGCTTGCCGCGAGCGTCCCGTCTGTTTCAGGAGCGGCGGATTTATGAAGAGGTCAATAGTCTCAAGTTCACTGACAAAAATGGTTATGCGCTTCCATATGCATTGGAAGATCGCGACAAGCTTGTTGCTGTTCTAATGGCAGGTGAGAACCTCACCTTTGCAACGATCAAAAGCACGCTGGGTCTGGATCGGTCCACAAAGCTTTCACTTGAAAACAGCCAAGCTCGTGATGGCATCAAAGGCTACCCGTTGGACCTCGCTCTTGGTGGCGCGGAGGCACTGGGCACTGTGTGGCAAAACAAAAGCGCATCTGATCAGGATGCAGTTTTAAGAATTCTTGCAACGGTTCATAACGATGAGAAAGCGACGGCCGCACTTCATCCTCTTCTCAATGCAGACCGAAACCTGGTGACAAAGGCCCTATCCACATCGCTTCCAAAAGGCTGGGGTCGAATAGGGGAAACGGCGACCATCAAACTCTTGGAACAATTGAAAACAAAACTTATCCCGGCCAAGAAGGCCGAGATGGAAGCTGGTCTGGTTCATGCCATATCCCCAGACGGCGTGGTCCATGACACCCTCCCCTATTATGGAGAAATACTGCTGGGGCACACGGTACCGCCGATGTGGGTATCGGATTATCGCCGTGATACTGACGTTGCCCCCCACACTAATAAATTGGAAGAAAAGTTCGGGCGCATTCCCAACCCGGTCGTTCATCTGGCACTCAATCAAATCCGCAAGGCCATCAATGCCACGATCAAGAAACACGGGCTGCCGAAGGCCATTCACATTGAACTTGCCCGGGAGTTGAACAAAAGCGCGGAAGCCCGCGATGAGATTGCCAAACAGAACGAGAAAAACCGCAAAGCCAATAATCTCATTGCCAGTCGCCTTGAAGAAAACAATGTCACCGTTTCACGCGCAAATATTCAGCGTTACAAATTGTGGGAAGAACAAAAGAACCTCTGTCTCTACACTGGCCGAACCATTGCCTTCGGCGATCTGTTCGGCGGTACGGTCGACGTTGATCACATTCTCCCCCGATCACAGACTTTCTCCGATGGCCTGGCGAACAAATGTGTCTGTTTGAGTAGCGCAAATAAGGACAAAGGAAACAGGGCCCCTTTCGATGCTTTTTCGGACAGAGAGGATTATGACTGGGAAGGGATCATGCGGCGCGTGGCAGACCTTCCCGACAACAAACAATGGCGCTTTTCATCCAATGCTATGGAGCGCTTTCTGCAAGACCCGGATTTTCGCGCCCGATATGGCACGGACAATTCATACCTCGCCCGCGTCACACGGCTCTACCTCACCAGCCTTTATGGAGAGCCCAAACATGTGGTCGCCGTGAGCAGTCACATTGTCAGTCTGCTTCGTGGCAAATGGGGTCTGCAGAATATTCTGGGCAACAAAGAAAATGGTAGAAAAGCGCGTGATGATCACCGACATCATTTTGTCGATGCACTGGTAACGGCGTGCGCCACCCGCAGCACAATTCAGGCCATACAAACCGAGGCAGCACGCACCGAACGAGCGGGACTGGAGAGCTTCGTTGAAAACATTGCCCCGCCGTTTGGAGAACCGAAAGATTTTTACACACTCGCGAAAGACGTAACGCACAACAAAGTGTCAGGCGCGCGAAAAGCCGATCACTCTACAGCTGGACAGCTGCATGAAGATACACTGCTGGGCATCGTGGACGGCCCCGACAAGAAAGGCGCCTATGTGTGCCGCAAACGCAAAACACTGGATGAGTATCAGAGCTTTGCGGCTCTTGAGAAACCAAAAATACAGAACACGTTGCCAGATCTTCCCGAAATTGAGGAAGCACGCGAAGATCTGGACAATCTGAAGGAGACCATTCGATCTCTCATGTCAGAGGCAGAAGAAGAACTGCGAGCGGAACAAGTGGCTGACATTGCTGCGGGAAAAAAAGGCAAAACTAATTCGCCCGCCGCCATTTACCGCCGAGCCATCGCTCTTCACAAAGCCGCGAACGGGAAAACAAGCTTCACCCTTTATGAGAAACAGAAACTGGTCAACATCCAGACATCCCCTGGCAACAATCGACCCACAGGCGGGTTTGTCAGTGGCCGCAATCATAGGAAGGACTTCTATACGGATGCCAATGGCAAGCTCGCCTGGCAATGCATTTCCATGCTCGACGCAAACGACCCGGGCTTCAAGCCCAACGCTTCTCTCCCCGGACACACTCTCCTGTGGTCCGCGCACAAGGATGACGTGATTGAGATGGACGATCCTGAAAATCCTGTTCAACGCCGCCGTTATGTCGTTGCAAAAATGGATAAACCCAAAATGGGAGTTATTCCTGAATTTGACGCACGCCCAGCAAACGAACGGCAGCTCTACGAGCAAGGTCTCTCCTTCTTTCAAAACGCGGGAGCCAGACGCCTTACCCTCAATGAAATTGGCGACGTCAAATGGGCCTTCCCCGCCTTGCCACGGTCGGGGCTCGCGCCACCCGATGAGGCGTGAAGCCTATGAGCTGGCGCGTGATCGATATTGCGGAAAGCGGACGCTACCTTCATGCAGAGAGAGAATGGCTCGTCATCAAGGACCAGCAGGCAGAGATTGGACGTGTCGCTTTGTCGGATATTCAATCCATTCTGG
>JAVKCY010000044.1:0-7495 GCA_040223265.1 Parvibaculum sp.
CCCACCTGACCGTCCTCGGCCAAGTCCGGCCAGCCCGCACCGTGCGCACACGGCGGGCAAAGTTTAGGTTTTATGATAATGGAGTCAATGAAGATGCTTGGGGCGCAGAACCCTGCGGGCGAGAAGCGCGTGGGGATGAGACCTGTGGGCAGCCGCTCACGGGGCGCGGCACCGTACCTTGGTGGTAAGCGGCGCTTGGCAAAGCGGATCTGTGAGCGGATCGGGGCGATTTCCCATGAGACCTATGCGGAAGTGTTTGTGGGCATGGGCGGGGTCTTTTTCCGCCGGTCGTTCGTGCCTCCCCAAGAAGTGATCAACGACAAGTCTGGAGACGTGGCGAATTTTTTCCGCACGCTCGAGCACCATTATCAGCCGATGATTGATTACATCAAATGGAAGGTCGCCAGCCGTGCGGAGTTTGACCGGCTGAGACATATGAACCCGGAACTGCTGACCGATATTCAGCGCGCGATCCGGTTTTATTATCTCCAGAAGCTCGCCTTTGGCGGCAAGTCGGTGGGGCAGAGTTTTGGTGTGCAGCCACCCAAGCCGTCGAGTTTTAATCCGCTGCGGATTGCCGAGGATTTGGGGGTGCTGCATGAGCGGCTCGCCGGTGTGATTGTTGAGAATCTCGACTATGCAGAGCTCATTCGCCGGTATGACAAGCCGGGCACGCTCTTCTATCTCGATCCGCCTTACTTTGGCGGGGAGAATGACTACGGCAAGGGGCTCTTTGAGCGCGCGGATTATGAACGCCTGGCATCGCAGCTCAGCCAGATCGAAGGGGCCTTTCTTTTGTCGATCAATGATGTGCCGGAGATCCGCGCCGCGTTCGATGGATTTCACATCGAAGAGGTGCGGCTTAAATATTCAATCTCGAAGGCGGAGGTGACGGATGCAGCGGAGCTCATCATCTCGAACCGTGACCCTGTTGCTGCTGTGACGGCGGGGCAGGGAAGTTTGATTTAGCTTGTTGCGGGTTTCCAACCTCGCGGGATGAGGCGACGCACGCCGTGCGCGAAGCGTGGCGTTCGACGTTGGTGCCTTTTTGGTCAGATATCCCCGCTGTGCTGAAACCGTGCAAGATGGTGTTGCCGGGCGGGAATGCCCGGCCAAACTCCCAGGCGGGCCAGTTACCAGAGCTGGCCCGTCACCACTTGGTGCTGTGGTCTGTATGTGTGTTGCTATTGAATTAGGAACGGCATCAGAAAGGAAGCGATTGCTGCCAGTATGGACAGCACGCAAACGATTTGGGTTACCCTGATAAATTGATGCGGCTTCATCATGGTGCCGTTGCTCGTCCTTGTGTGGCTGTGACCTGCCGCTCGAGTTTCGTGCAGAGCCTGATGCCCCAGAGACTGACCAACAAGAGCGGGGCTAGATTGTCCTAAAAATTGGGCAACTTGCATATTAAAAATGCAATTTTAGGTTGGTGGTGCGTAAGTTTAAATCCGGTCATCCTTTCTGTATTGAAGGGAGGTGGTCATGTTTTCAGCAAGCGAATGTTCCTTTTTGTTTTGTGACGGCAAAACAGTGCGGGCGGAGATTGGCTCGAAAGTCTATGTGGCGTCGCTGAATGAGGTTACAGGAAAGGGGTTTAGCGAAGTCGTTCAGGCGCTTTGGTTGCAATTGTTGGCAGATGGGACAGTTTTACACCATCCGGCCCAACGTTAGCCGAGGTAGGGGTAGCCGTGCTTGAATTGAGTGCGGAGTGTTGTTGCCTTCAAGAAATGCGTTTGTTTGCCCCGGCCCTTGCGGGTCGGGGCTTTTTTTTATGGCGCAACGGTGCGAGCACAAACAATTGTTCGGAACGGAGCCCAAACGTAAGTGTCTGGGCGTGATGGGGGGGGAGCAGGATTGTCGAAACCTTGATTATAGAATGTATTGAAACCTAGCTTGTTGCAGGTTTTTACAACCTCTTTTTGATCGCATGCGATGGTTGTGAACCGGTCCGAATCCTGCGGCCATGCCGACCGGTCAGAAGCCGAGGTGCTAACTGTTTGGTCTTCATTCAGGAGACGACACCAGGCAACTGGCGCTTTAAACGTGTATGTTTGGCTTTGAGGGACTGGAATCGTAGGAGTTGGTTCCGGTGAGGGCACTGGCACTGGTGCGGGTGTTGGAAGGTTGGTCACCTCTACTTTAGTGGTCCCGCTTTCTAGTTGTGTTTCTATGCTGTCAAGGGACTCATCGATTGAGCGCAAACGATCTTTGAACCCAACGAGTGCTTCTTCAGTTAATTCGTGTTCGTCCGCATAGGCGTGTCCGCTAATTGAGCAGATTACTATAACGGCGAACGCACATTTCATACTGAACATGATTTCCTCCATATCTCATCTTGCTTCATTGTCGCGGCCACAATAACACAAAATATAACTTTTATTTTATATTGGTTTTGGGCGATATGTGGTGGTTTTTCGCCGTCGCTTCTTGATGATTGTGACGGGGCAACTTGTGGTCTGGTCGGCGTTGGGCGTGTGATGGCCGGGGTGGTATCCCGTGACATGCGCCATATGCGCCCAATCGACGTTAATTTCGACGACGCTGGGATCACGACCCTCCGCTGCGCACTTAAGGCAGCGCAAGCGAACCGTTTTGAACTTGTGGTCAGGGCCGAGGCGCGAGATTAGGACTGATATGTCGATCGGCACATGGGCGCGGCCGCATCGCCTCCAGCCACAGGTGGCATAGACATATTCAACTCGACCTGCCGTGATCTGGGCGGCGATATCGGCGAGGGTGGGAGGCTTGGTGGCTGGCTGCGACATAGGTTTATAATCCTACTCGAAACTCTGCCGATCAACCTGTTTTTGAATGACACCCAAATTGGTCGTTCGTCAAAAATGGGTGTCATTTGGGTGTCGCTCTTCTGGTCTATGATGGCTAAGGTGGTGGGAATGGTGAGGATAATTGTGCGGTTTTTGGAGCGTGGCAGTCCATGGAAATGGATGGCGCGGCCATTTATTCACTCTTAATCACTAGGTCGCAGGTTCGAATCCTGCACGGCCCACCAAATTATTAAATTAAATCAACGACTTATACCCTTGTCTTCGTTTTCGAAAATTTGGCTTTTGAATTCTGGAAGCATGTTGGAAGCAGGCAAATATTTTTTCCAGAGTGGCATTGACGTTTGGGGGAGAGGGTTAGGCTGGTTCCTTCACACTTATCTTTGTGCCCATCGGCCCCACAAAGGGATGAACACGGTCTGGCCTGAATCACTCTAATGCGCGATTGTGATTTCAGTTGGTGAGCGATTCAGCGACTTTAGAGTGCGGGATCAAAACAGGCGGGTGGGGCACACGTGACGGAACTGAACTTCAAAGGCAAAGAGTTTGTCTATAACCATCATCTTGCGGTGCCATTCCGTCCGCTGGTGCCCGATGAGACCAAGGGTATTGGTCCTGTCACGCTTGACGGCAATCTCATCGTACATGGGGACAATCTGCACGCGTTGAAGGCACTCTTGCCGCTCTATGCGGGCAAGGTAGACTGCATCTTCATCGACCCGCCATACAATACTGGCAATGAGGGCTGGGCCTATAACGACAACGTCAATGCACCGATGATCCGTGAATGGCTTGAGTCAAATCCTATCGGCATTGAGGACGGCCTGCGCCATGACAAATGGTGCGCCATGATGTGGCCACGGCTGCGGCTTTTGTATGAGCTACTTAAGGATGGCGGCTTTTTCTTTGCTAGTATCGATCACAACGAGGCCCATAATTTTCGATTGCTTCTGGATGAAATATTTGGTGAAGGATGCTTTGTTGCAAACATTGCTTGGCAAAAGAGGACTTCACCTGAGGCGCGCAAGCGATTAGGCCCAGCTTATGACACGGTTCTTGTCTTTCGAAAGACAGGAGAGGAAAGTCAGCTAAACAAACTTAGTAGAAGTGAAGATCAAGAAGCTGAATTCTCTAACCCGGACGAAGATGCCAAAGGTCCATGGGTCTCAACAGACATTACGGGCCAAAACCCAGACCCAAAAAAGCGCAAAGATCAACAATACAAAATACAATTGGGAAATGGAAAGTGGGTCGGCCCACCCCGAGGGCGTTGCTGGGCGATGCTTGAGCCAGAGTTCCTCAGGTTAAAAAGTGAAGGAAGAATTTGGTTTGGCGTAAATGGTGACGCTCGTCCACGCGTTAAAACCTACTTGAGCGAGTCGGAGGGAGTCAGCAGTTGGACGTGGTGGCCGAACGACGAAGTAGGCCACAATCAAGAGGCCAAAAAGGAAATACTGAGTATCTTAGACGATGAGAGTTTTGACTATCCTAAGCCGGTGCGATTGATTAGCCGAATTCTTACTCTTGCACTTCCCGAAAATGGAATTGTTCTCGATTCTTTTTCGGGATCGGGCACGACCGCTCACGCCGTTTTGGAGGCCAACAAACGAGACGGCGGTAATCGTCGGTTCATACTTGTTGAGATGGAAGATTATGCTGACAAGCTAACAGCGGAGCGGGTGCGCCGCGTGATCAATGGTTATGATTTCAAAGGCACGCAACGAACGGAGCTTCTGCGGGAGAAGCTTAGCTGGACCAAGCTCAAGAATGCCGACAAGCTGACTGAGGCTGTTCAAGGCATTGAGAACCTGCATGGTCATGAATATGACGCGATCAAAAAGACCGTCAAAAATGACGAGCTGATTGTTACCGGTGAAAAACTGGTCAAGGACAAGGCCGAAGGGCTGGGGGGCAATTTCACTTATTGCATCCTTGGGGACCCGGTGGAGCTGGACAAGGTTCTAAGCGGCGAGACTTTACCGTCCTTTGATGGGCTTGGGTCTGTTCTCTTCCACATGGCGACGGCTCGTGCCTTTGACCCTGTGGCCATGCGCGAAGAAGATTTTTATCTTGGGCGTGTCGAGGGCCAACACGTCTGGCTGATCTACAAACCCGATCTGGACTGGCTCAAATCGCCGGACGCGGCCTTGACGCTGAAGCGGGCCAAGGAATTCGCGGCAACTGACAAGGATGCACGTCACCTTGTGTTTGCACCTGCCCGTTATGTCAGTCAGAAGATGCTCGGAGAGCAGAATATTCCTGTCGAATTCGTGCCTTTGCCGTTCGCACTTTATCGCATTGACCGGAGCTAGCGGCATGAGCACGAGCTACCGGCAACTTGATTATCAGGACCGTGTGCTTTCAACGCTTGAAGGCTATCTCGACGTGTTGAAGGAGAAGAAGGGGAAGGCAGACAAAATTTCCGCGCTGGCTGCCGCCGACCCTGACCTTGACTTACCCGTGCCGGACTATGCCAAGCAGGCGTGGGAGGCGTTGGGAGAGGGGGGTAAGCTACCCTTGTTGCGTGCCGCCATTCCTTTTTCGCCTCGCCTTGACGGGTGCGGGAGGCCGGTGCCAAATGCAGTTTTGAAAGTGCCGACGGCGGGCGGCAAGACGTGGCTTGCGATATCTTCCGTTTCGCGGATTTTGGGCCGATACCTAGAACGGAATACCGGCTTCGTCCTATGGATTGTTCCCAATGAGGCGATTTATACCCAGACCCTGAAGCGACTTAAAGACCGCCAGCACCCTTATCGGCAGGCGCTAGACCGCGCCGCCATGGGCCGTGTCAAAATCATGGAAAAGACAGATCGGCTCGACGCGCGCGACGTTGAAGACAATCTGTGCGTCATGCTCTTGATGCTGCAATCGGCTAACCGTGAAACTCAGGACTCCCTGAAGATGTTTCAGGACCGGGGGGACGTTCTGGGCTTCTTTCCAGCGGAAGGTGAACAGCAGGCGCACAAGGCGGCACTGGACGCCACGCCCAACCTTGCTGCCTATAATGACATGTTTCCGATGGTGAAGGACTCGCTTGGCAATGCCTTGCGGATCATCAGGCCCGTTGTTGTGCTCGACGAAGGGCATCGCGCTATTGCTGATCTGGCGTTTCAGACGCTCTATGGTTTCAACCCGTGTTTTGTGCTGGAACTGACGGCGACCCCGCAGGACGTTCAACCTCGTGGTGGCAAGAACCCGCGTGAGGGACGCTATGCCAATGTACTGGTGGAGGTGACAGGGCGCGAGCTTGACCGCGAAGGCATGATTAAAATGCCGCTCAATTTGGACGCCAAGCAAGGCAATGACTGGAAAGCTACGCTTAATGTGGCTCTTGAGAAATTGCGCTCGCTGGACCAATCCGCTCGGACATTGAAGGCCGAGACGGGCCGTTATATCCGCCCGATTATGTTGGTGCAGGTGGAGCGAACCGGAAAGGATCAGCGCGAGAGTGCGCACATCCACGCGGAAGATGTAAAAGACTGGCTCAAGACAGCCGGTTTTGATGACGCGGAAATAGCCATTAAGACCGCTGAGCAAAATGATCTGTCGCAGCCTGAAAACCAAGACCTGTTGTCACCGACCAATCGCGTGCGTGTGATCATTACCAAGCAAGCGCTTCAAGAAGGGTGGGACTGCCCCTTTGCTTATGTGTTGTGCGCGCTTGCCGCCAACTCAAATGAAAAAGCCATGACCCAGTTGGTGGGGCGTATTCTCCGGCAGCCCGGCGCGATCAAGACCGGCGTGGACGCCCTTGATGAGTGTCATGTCATTACGCACCGTGCCGACACGGCCAGTGTTGTTGCGGCGGTCAAAGATGGGCTTGAGCAAGATGGTCTTGGTGATCTGGTATTGCAGGTATCGCCGGACGCGACGCTAGGCAACGCAAAAACGAGCCGAAAAATTCAACGCCGCAACGAGAACAGCTCAACAGAGATATATCTGCCGGTGGTAATGTTGATTGAAGAGGGCGCGGCAAGAGAACTGGATTATGAAACGGACATACTCGTCAGCTTGGACTGGCGCGGTTTCGATCCTGAAGATATCGCAGAGAGTATTCCCGAAAATGCGCAGGCGGCAGAAAGCCAATTGCAGCGTATTCGGCTTTCTGATGATGGTGAACAGCTTTTTGTGGGCGAGGTTGTTTCGGAGAACAGTGAAACTCTCGCCTTTGATCCGGCTTATGCGGTGCGAATGATTTCCGACATCGTGCCGAACCCATTTGTGGGCCGTGAGATTGTTGGGGACTTGTTGAGTGCGCTTCAAAAGCGCGGTTTTGACTCTGTGAAAAGGGGCCAGCTCGCGAGCCTTATTCTTGAAACGCTTCGAAGAGAGCTGGAAAAGAAGCGAGGGGAGCGCGCGGAGGCTTATTTCAAGAAAGAAGTAGCCGCCGGGCGCATTCAGTTCCGGTTGAGGCTTGATGACTGCAATTGGCAGATGCCTTTTACCGTGGAAACAAACGAGCCTGAAGGTGCACGGCAGCTTTTGAGCAAAACTGGTGGACCACTTGAGAAAAGCCTCTTCTCCCCGGTGTATGAGAGCGAGCTCAATAATGATGAGCAGGACGTAGCGGTCTATCTGGATGGAGAGACGGCCCTGACTTGGTGGCACCGAAACGTCGCCCGAACGCAATACGGTATCCAAGGATGGCGAAAGGCAAAAATCTATCCAGACTTTATTTTTGCGGTCAAAGGAAAAGAGGGCGCGAAGAC
>JAVKCY010000087.1:0-11344 GCA_040223265.1 Parvibaculum sp.
TCAAACGTCGCATGATAGTCGAGGTGATCGCGGGTGAGATTGGTAAAACCAGCGGCTGCAATACGAAGACCGTCCAAGCGGTATTGGGAAAGCCCGTGGCTCGATGCCTCAAGCGCCAGATGGCTGACCTTCTCAGCCGCCAGCAGTGCAATCTCCTGATGCAAGCGCACAGGGTCGGGCGTTGTATGCTCCAAAGGCCGCACACCCTTGGGGCCCCAGACACCAACCGTCCCAAGACTTGCCGCACTCAGGCCAAACGTGCCCCAGATCTCACGCACGAAAGTAGCAACAGAGGTCTTGCCATTCGTACCTGTCACCGCGGCGACAATACCGGGCTGCTCTCCGTAAAACCGCGCAGCAATCTTTGCCAATCGTAAACGTGGATTGCGGTCGCGGATCACGGGGATCGCTTCATCAACAACAACACCGGGTCCACAAAGAACGGCAGCAGCGCCCGCCTCTACCGCCCGCGCAATAAAAGTGGCGCCGTCAGCCTTCACACCCGGCAGGGCAGCAAACAGAAAGCCGGGCTTCACCTCACGACTGTCCGCCGTCACACCGACAATGTCGAGTGCACCTGCACTCTGCGTAAGTGCATCAGCGGGACCAGCAAATGCGTGAAGCTTGACCATTCCCCCTCACTCAGCAACCAGAAGAGAGGCCGCCTGAATTGGCGCATCCCAAGTGTCGACCGGACGCACGCCGAGGATCGGTGCGATGCGACGGACAACGCGCGACGTTACCGGTGCCGCATTCCAGCCGGCCGTTGCATAGCCGTAGGTTGTGGGCGTCGCTTGCGGCTCATCAAAAATGATAACCATCGAATAGCGAGGATCGTTCGCTGGAAAGGCGCTCAGAAATGACGTCAGCAAGGCCCGACGAGAATAGCCGCCGTTCACAGCCTTTTCAGCCGTGCCCGTTTTACCCATAACGGGGTAACCCATCACATCAGCATTGCGCCCGGTGCCCTGTTCAACAACAAGTCGCAACAAGGCACGCATCGCATTGCTTGTATCCTCCGACATAATTCGTTCGTGTGGTACAGCACCGCGCTGCCGAAGGAAGGTGGGGCGCACAGAAAATCCGCCATTCACCAGGGCCGCGTTCGCCGCAACCATATTGACCGGCGACACCGAAATCCCGTGACCATAAGAAATCGTCATGGCGGAAATATCCGTCCACCGGCTAGGCAGCAATGGACGACCCGATTCAGGTAATTCAATTTCCGCCCGCGAAAGCAAACCAAGCCGACTAAGAAAGCCCCGATGCTCCTCGCGGCCCAGATCCATCACCATCTTCGCCGTACCAATGTTCGACGAATGCATAAACAATTCAGGCACGCTCAGAAGCCGTTTCTGCGCGTGATAATCAGAAATGGTAAAGCGGGAAACACGAATGGGCTCGCGCGCATCATAAGTCGTCGAAAGATTAATGCGTCCGGAATCGAGCGCCGCTGCCACAGAAAAGGCTTTGAACGTCGAACCCATTTCATAAACGCCGAGCGTCGCCGCATTAAAGCGGGACCGGTCAGACGACGCCATAGGGTCATTCGGGTCAAAATCCGGCAGCGAAACGGAGGCAACAACTTCCCCCGTTTTAACATCGAGCACAACACCAACGGCAGCTTTCGCGGAAAACTCCTCCATCGCCGCAACAAGTTCCATACGCACCGCATGCTGAACACGCAGATCAATGGAAAGCTCCAGCGGCCCCTCTTCGCCCGCACTTGCGCCTGCATTATTGATGTAATGCTCCATCCCGGCAGTGCCGCGATTGTCCACATCCACACTACCCAAAACATGGGACGCCGTGTTCCCGTTGGGGTAAACACGCTTCTGTTCACGACGGAAGGCAAGGCCCGGCTGCCCAAGATTGTGCACAGCCTGCTGCTCGCGCGGAGTTACATCGCGCTTGAGCCACACGAAGGCACGACCACTTGCCAGCCGCTCTTCAAGGGGCGAGATCTCAAGATCAGGTAGCACGCTTGCAATCTGGCGCGCGGTTTCGCGAGGGTCGAGAATTTTTCGCGTGTCGGCATAAAGCGAGGCTGTGATGATGTCCGTTGCCATCACCTCCCCGTTCCGGTCCACAATATCACGGCGCTGAACCTGCGGACGTGCTTCAACGGATGCGACCTGGCGAACATCACCACCCATGAAGAGACCGAGCGTCATCAATCGGCCCGTCACGACAGAGAAGGCCGCGGCAAAACACAAAACCATCAGCATCAACCGACGACGACGGCTATCACTCCGCTTCACCTCGGGCGTCTTGTCCCGCCCAGGCCTGGCGAGCTGCGGACGTGCAATCAGATCATGTCCGACCCGGGGCATTGGTGCGTAAATGGGTGTTTGGCGCGATCTGGCTTTCATCAGCGAACCCCCGTCCCATCTGAAGGTGCAATACCTGCATATCCGCCAAGCGCCTGCTGACCATGCGGTCCAAACAGATCATTATCGCGGGGCGGCATGGGAAGCTCATCAAATGTTGCGATCTGCGACGCTTTAAGCGCCTCAAGCTCCAGATGCCGATCTGCCAATGTCTGCAAACGCTCAGGCTGTGTGAGATAGCTCCACTCCGCGCGAAGCACACGCACAGCATCCTGCTCGTTGATGATTTCCTGACGCAAGGAAGCACGCTCGCGCTCCTGCGCCTCGATCTTGTATTTGAGATTGTAAAGACCAACGGAAACAGCCACGACCAGCAAAAGCGAGATCACATTGAGAAAGCGGATCATGAAAGTCCCCTTTGCAGATCTTGAAACCGTTGCAGACCGAGCGCCTTGAGATCAAACTGCAGTGCAGGCGCATCGGTGCGTTCCGCACCACGCAGTTTGGCGGAGCGCGAACGCGCATTGACGTCAATCTCCGATTTGGAGGCCTGATCAGCACCGCGTGTCACTTCAATGAAAGACGCCTCCGGTCCCGCTTCCACAATCGGCATGTGACGCGAAGGCCGCGCGGCCTTCCCCGTCCGCTCAACCAGAAAGCGTTTCACCATCCGGTCTTCCAGCGAATGGAAGGAAACAACAGCAAGCCGCCCGCCCGGCGCCAGCAAGTCTTCACAAGCAGACAGACCGCGTGCAAGCTCCCCCAGCTCATCATTAACAAAAATGCGCAGCGCCTGAAACGTGCGTGTCGCTGGGTGCACCTTTTCAGCCCGCGCCTTCGCCCCCATAACCTTTGCAATCAGCGCTGCGAGATCACCCGTGCGGGTGAAAGGCTCTTCGGTGCGCCGCTCGACAATCGCTTTGGCAATCGCCCGCGAACGCTTTTCTTCCCCGTAGGTCCAAAGGATCGAGGCGATATCGCTCGCATCAAAATTATTGACGACGTCAGCCGCACTCACCCCTTCACCACTCATGCGCATGTCGAGAGGGCCGTCTGCCTGAAACGAGAAGCCGCGCTCCGCCTGATCGATTTGCATGGAGGACACACCAATGTCGAGCGCGATACCGTCAACGTCCGTTCGTGCACGCTGCGCAAGAACCGGCGGAATGAGCACCGCCATATCCCCGAAACATCCTTCAACAAGCGTCAACCGCCCTTCAAACTCTGTTTCCATCGCCCTGCCTCGCGCAATCGCCGTTGGATCACGGTCCACCGCAATCACCTGACAGTTTGCAGCGTCAAGCAGTGCACGGGAGTATCCGCCCGCGCCAAAAGTGCCATCGATATAAAGAGCGCCATCTTTCGGGGCGAGCACCGCCAGCACCTCAGCCAACATGACCGAAAAATGTGGGGATGTGGCTGTCTGCTGGTTCATTAGGACCTCCCGGTATCGGGAGTATTTTGGCTTGCCCGGCCATCAGAGCCTGAAGGGGACCCCGGCGTGGCATATGGACTTCTCAGGAGCCCGCCATGCCCTGCCGCTTCCGCCATCGCGGTGGCAAGATAAGCCTCATAGGCAGCCGGTTCCCAAATCTGAAACTTGTTGCCGAGCCCAACAAAAGAAACCTGATCAACAATACCTGCCTTTGCGGTCAGCATATCCGGCAGGCTGATACGACCGTCCGCATCAAACATCAGCTCGGCAGACTGCGCTTTCAACATGTTCGCAAGCACGTTGCGTTCGCGGGAGAAAGGGTCAAGACGGCTCAACATCAGATCAATCTCAGCATCGAGATCTGGCCCACCGCCCTCAATGCAAGGATCGCTCAGAGAGGGGAAGCAAATAATGCCGCTGAATTGCTGAGCAGCTGTAACCGCGCGAAATTTCGCCGGAACGGAAACCCGCCCCTTCGCGTCGATCTTATTCGTGAAAATCCCACGAAACGACAGCATTGTCCCAAACTTCCCCCGCGCAAAACGACCCCTGACAGAACACTTCAAGACAACAGCTCGAAGCCTTCACTCCCGGCCGAAGGGCCAGACCCTCCCATAAAGGGCCGCATCTGGGCCTGGCCGCCTCAGTTCCGGGATCATTTGGGATATCATGGGATGATATGGGGGTCAATGGGATTGACTAGTAAAGCCTTGGGTTTAAGCCCCTTTTGCACATCCTCCATTGCACCACGGAGGGAGGCTTTCTTGAGAACATAAGTAGAACACTGTCAATACTCGAAACCGGACCTACGATATCTAGCGGACGCGGCGCGGCAACCCACCACCAATGGACAGGCCCAGCCATTGGGAAAATGCAAAAATTGAGAAAGAGGAATGTCAGATGGCCTGTAAGCCGGGTTCTGTGTCCCGGAGCCGAGGCCCCGGTCGATGACCATTCATCTGGGACGCCTGTTACCAGACGCCTCGTGCAACCAACCCGGATGGCGATCCGGAAACAGACCCGAGGCGCGAAGCCTCTGCCATCCCTATTCGGTTTTGCTCCTGGTGGGGTTTACCGTGCCCGCCCTGTTACCAGCGCGGCGGTGCGCTCTTACCGCACCCTTTCACCCTTACCTTTGCCGAAACAAAGGCGGTTTGCTTTCTGTGGCACTTTCCCTGAGGTCGCCCCCGCCGGGCGTTACCCGGCACCGTGCTTCCGTGGAGCCCGGACTTTCCTCTGCCCTTCCAAAGAAGAACAGCGGCCATCCAGCCATCTGACATGAGAAAGACATAAGCCGATCAGCCGCACTTGTCGAGCATGGGAACGCACGACGAGGTAGCTGCTAAGGCCGCGCCTCACGCAACAGGCGGAGCGTGCCGACGGTGGAGAGGTCGGCAAGACCATCAACCTGTGCAGGGCGGAAATGCCGTTGGAAGGCGGTGACAAAAGCTTCTGTCACCTCACCATATTGCCCATCAACGACAATTCCATATCCATAATCGGCCAATTGAAACTGAAGCTCCGCGACACCGTCCCCTCTGTCCCCAAGCTTAAGGACCGGTCCATCCAATAATTCCACCGGCGGGACCCAGTGCCCCACCTTCGCGGCGGCCAGCTTGTCCCAGGGAAACTTCTCGCCCGGATCTGCTTTCCGGAGCGGCGCAATATCGGAATGAGCGAGAACGCGGGTCGCCTTGATCTGCTGCCGTTCAATGATCTCCCTTGAGAGCGCGATGACGCTATCAATCTGTGCCTCGGCAAAATCCGGATAGCCGAGCTCATGACCGGGATTAACGATCTCGATGCCGACGGAGCAGCTGTTAATATCAGTCTCGCCTGCCCAATGCCCGACGCCCGCATGCCAGGCGCGATGGGCCTCATCAACCATGGCGGCAATCCGGCCATCCTCAAATACGAGGTAATGTGCGCTGACCTGCGCAGCCGCGTCACACAAGCGATCAAGCGCCGCCACCCCGCTCACCATGCCGGTATAATGCAGGAGCAGCATGTCCGGCGCGCGGCCCCTACTCTCATGGAACTTGCGATCATTGAAATTGGGAGAAGGATGCCAGTCCGTCTTAACTTGGATCGACTTTGACAAAACTCTCTCCCTTTTTGGCTGATCGCACATTCACAATCAAAACCCCGATCAGGGCAACAGCCCCACCCAGCGCCATGCGCCAGGTAAGCGTATCATCCAGAAGCGCAACCCCAAAGGCCACGGAGAAGAGCGGCGCAAGCAACGTCAACGGGGCGGTCTGTGATACTTCGTACCGCTGCAAAAGGTAATAAATGCCGGCGTGAGCCACCAGGCTGGAGGCAAAGGACACATAAAAAATACCAGACCAGGCAAGCAGGCTCGCGCTTTGTATCAACTCCCATTGATTGCTCTCGACCGCAAAGGACGCACCGAGCATAAGCGGCGCCGCAATCGCTGCCACCCAGGCCTGCATCTCAAAGACGCCGACATTCTTGATACGGCGCTGAAAAATCGTCCCGATAGAGCCTACAAAGGCGGACGCCACAATAAACATAATGCCCGTGATGAAGGCAAAAACCGCCGGATCAAAACTGATGATCATGATCCCGCCGAATGACAATGAAATCCCGAGCCAGCGACGCCAATGGATCTCTTCTTTCAAAAAGATCACCGACATCACAGCCGCGATCGGCACACCCAATTGCCCAACCACCGCCACGACGGAGGCATCCGCATTCGCCAACCCTAAGAAGAAAAGCCCAAAGCCGACAGGCCCTGCACACAAGGCGATGATGATCACTTCCTTCATCCGCCCGCGCAAAATCTTGAGGAACGGAAACAACACCATCACAATGAGAGCGAAGCGAAGCCCCGCGAAAAGAAACGGCGGAAAATGCTCAAGGCTCACCTTGCCCGCAATCAGAGCGAAGCCCCAGATCAGGTTGATAAGCACCATAAAAGCTGTGTGTTCGCGTGACATGATCAGTCGCAGTTCAGATTGAGAGAAGACCGGAAAGAAAGAGAGGGTGAATTGACCGGATCGGTTTTTGTTTTTCCATTTTGAAGTCCAGCCTGTTCACCAAATCATTTACCGTTTTCGGTCTTTGACAATCCGCTCATACGCGGTGTTGATCGCCTTCAATTTCTCTTGAGCCAAATGCAGAAACTCTTCCGGCACCCCGCGTGACATCAACCTGTCCGGATGGTTCTCGCGAACCAGACGGCGATAGGCGACTTTGAGATCCTCATCCGAAATCTCTGCAGTCACGCCAAGAATGAGATACGGATCTTCTTTATCCGGCCCCATGTGACTGGCCTTTATACGGCTATACTCAAGCGGCGAGAAACCAAATATGTCGGCCACCCGCTCAATAAACTCAATCTCGGCGGGATGGACTTCATTGTCCGCTTTGGCGATGTGAAAGAGCGCATCCAGCACATCCTCCAAAATACCCGGCTTATCCTTATAGATACCCGCAACTTGTGCCGCGTAGGCCTCAAATCCTGCCACATCCTGCTGCGCGATTGCGTAGAGACGCGACACGTTTTTCCGCTCCGCATCCGGCACCTGGAGGATTTCCTCAAAGGCCTTCACTTCAGCCGGGTCCACAACCCCGTCAGCCTTCGCCATTTTGGCCGACAGCGCGATCAAGGCGACGGTGAAGACAACCTCTTCATCCTGCGGCGTGCGATCCACGGCGAAATGGCCCGCAAGCAGGCCAACAGCGGCACCGATTGGCCCACCGACAACACCGCCTACCGCGGCACCCGCTAATTTTCCCCAGATCGACATGCGCCGCACCATAAAGCGATTTGGCAGGGAGTGCGACACCCGTTTCCCGAATTCTGCTTGTTTTCTCGCAACGCCGCTTGTGGCACTGTCCGCGCCATGCATAACAAGAATATGTCTGACGAGAAAAAGTGGGATTTCTGGATCGACCGCGGCGGCACGTTCACCGACATTGTCGCACGCGCGCCGGATGGCGCACTCACGACCCACAAGCTGCTGTCTGAAAATCCGGACCAGTATGAAGATGCGGCGCTCCAGGGAATTCGCGATCTGTTGAAGCTCAAAACAAACGATCCACTCCCGACGCACAGGATCGGTGCGGTCAAAATGGGAACCACCGTCGCCACCAATGCACTTCTGGAGAGGAAGGGCGACCCTACACTCTTCCTCACAACCAAAGGTTTCGCAGATGCCCTGCGGATCGGCTATCAAAACCGTCCCCACCTTTTCAAACTGAAAATCGAAAAGCCGGAAATGCTTTTCACAGCAACGGCGGAAGTGTCAGAGCGGCTCACGGCGGAAGGTACGACCCTCATCCCGTTGGACGAAACAGAAACACGCCACGCCCTCACGGCCGCCCACGCAAAAGGCATCCGCGCCGTCGCCATCTGTTTCATGCATGGATATCGTTACCACACACACGAAGCGCGCGCGGCAGAGATTGCACGCGACGTAGGCTTCACCCAGATCTCCGTCAGCCACAAAACCAGTCCGCTGATGAAATTTGTAAGCCGGGGCGACACCACTGTCGTTGATGCCTATCTCTCTCCAGCACTACGGCGATATATCTCGCGCGTGGCAAACGCACTTCAATCCGCCGATGAGGAGGAACCTCCCCGCCTCTTCTTCATGCAAAGCTCCGGCGGCCTCACCGAGGCACATCTTTTTGAAGGGAAGGACGCGATCCTCTCCGGTCCCGCAGGCGGTGTCGTCGGTGCGGTCGCAACAGCCGCCATGGCAGGCTTCAACAAGATCATCGGGTTCGACATGGGCGGCACCTCTACCGATGTCTGCCACTATGATGGGAGCCTTGAACGCACCTTCGAGACGGAGGTGGCGGGCATTCGCATGCGTGCACCCATGATGCAGATCCACACAGTGGCCGCCGGCGGCGGTTCCATCCTCTCCTTCGATGGGGCACGGCTGCGCGCAGGGCCGGAAAGCGCAGGCGCAAACCCCGGCCCCGCGAGCTACCGCAAGGGGGGTCCGCTCACCGTGACGGACGCGAATGTCGCGCTGGGCAAGCTCGTCCCTGATTTCTTCCCCCACGTGTTTGGCCCAGCCGCCAACGAACCACTGGATGCAGATGCCGCACAGCGATCCTTTGCCGAAATGGCAGGCACGATCAAAGGGCGAAGTGTGGAGGAAATCGCGAGTGGCTTCATCACCATCGCCGTGGAGAGCATGGCCCAGGCCATCAAGAAAATCTCCGTGCAGCGCGGCTACAATGTCGCCTCATACGCGCTCGCTTGTTTTGGCGGCGCGGGCGGACAACATGCCTGTCTGGTGGCAGACGCGCTCGGCATGACGCAGATCCATTTCCATCCCTTCTCAGGCATCCTGTCGGCCTATGGCATGGGGCTCGCTGACATTCGCACCACGCGAGAGCACGCACTCGAACTGCCTCTGTCCGCTGAAACCCTGTGCGGCCTCCGGCACACAATTGAGAAATTGAATGCAGAGAACGAACAAGACCTCATCATGCAAGGTGTCGCCGCTGAAGCGATCACTCATGTGCCGCGCCTGCACCTGCGCTACAAGGGAACCGACACAGCACTCATCCTCGATCTCACCAAGGACGACATGCGCCAGCCCTTTGAAGACGCCCATCGCCAGCGCTTTGGCTTTTTCGACGAAGGACGGGAGATCATCATCGAAGCGCTCTCGGTGGAGGCGATTGGCAAGGACGCAAAAGTCACGGAAAATCTGGGCGCCCTCCCCCCACGCGAGGGACCGGCAACAAGCGTGCAAACCACCAACTTCTATTCGGACGGCGCGTGGCATGCAGCACCCATCTTTCTGCGGGATGGCCTGCGCGAAGGCGACACACTGGCGGGCCCCACCCTCATCATAGAGCCGCACGCAACCATCATTGTGGAACCCGGTTGGTCAGCAAGTGTCACACCTGAAAATCACATCACCCTCACACGCACCAGCCCCCGCGCCATCACCCATGCAATCGGCACGCAAGTTGATCCGGTCATGCTGGAGATTTTCAACAATCTCTTCATGTCAGTGGCAGAGCAAATGGGCTTCACGCTGGAAAAAACAGCCCACTCCGTCAACATCAAGGAACGGCTGGATTTCTCCTGCGCGATTTTTGATCAGAGCGGCGGTCTTGTCGCCAATGCACCCCACATGCCCGTGCACCTGGGCTCCATGGGGGCAAGCGTTGAAACCATCATCCAGAACAATCCTCACATGGGGCCGGGCGATGTGTTCGCACTGAACGCACCTTACAATGGCGGAACCCATCTGCCGGACATAACGGTCGTGGCCCCCGTCTATGATACACAGAGCAAGGAGCGGCTCTTTTTTGTCGCAGCCCGTGGCCACCATGCAGACATTGGCGGCATCGCACCGGGCTCAATGCCGGCAAGCTCAACAAATGTGAGCCAGGAAGGCGTGTTGATCGATAATTTTCAGTTGGTGAGCAAGGGTCGCTTTCAGGAAGAGACCCTTCGCACCCTCCTGACCGATGCGCCCTACCCCGCCCGCAATCCGGACCAGAACATCGCAGACCTCAAAGCCAAGATCGCCGCCTGTGAAAAAGGTGCGCAAGAGCTTCGCAAAATGGTCGCGCAATACGGGCTTGAAACCGTCAACGCCTACATGGGCCACGTGCAGGACAATGCGGAGGAAAGCGTTCGCCGCGTCATCGACGTTTTGAAAGATGCAAGCTTCACCCAGGAAATGGATGACGGCGCGCTGATCCGCGTCGCCGTCCGCGTTGACCGCGAGACGAGAAGCGCAACCATTGACTTCACAGGCACAAGCCCTGCACGCCCCAACAATCTGAACGCTCCCTCGGCCGTCTGCCGCGCCGCCGTCCTTTACGTCTTTCGTTGCATGGTGGATGACGACATCCCCTTGAACGAAGGATGCCTGAAACCACTCAGCCTCATCATCCCAGAAGGCTCGATGCTGAACCCGGCTTTCCCCGCCGCTGTTGTTGGGGGCAATGTGGAAACCAGCCAGGCTGTGACCGACGCACTCTTCGGCGCACTGGGGGCCATGGCGGCCGCCCAGGGCACCATGAACAATCTCACCTTCGGCAACGAGACCTATCAATATTACGAGACCATTTGTGGCGGGGCGGGCGCGGGGCGGGCCTTTGATGGCGCGGATGCCGTCCACACCCACATGACCAATTCGCGCCTCACCGATCCAGAAATTCTGGAATGGCGTTTTCCTGTGCTGCTCGAAGACTTCTCAATCCGCAAAGGCTCCGGCGGTGCTGGCGCGCATCGCGGTGGCAACGGCGTTCATCGCGCCATCCGCTTCCGTGAGCCCATGCACATGTCTATTCTCGCCACCCATCGCCGTATCGCTCCCTTTGGCCTCGACGGCGGGCAAGATGGTGCCCTCGGCAGAACCAGCATCCGCCGCGCCGACGGCAGGCTCGAAGAGCTGGAGAGCCTCGCGGAGCGAGACCTTGCCGAAGGCGACACGATCATCATCGACACGCCGGGCGGCGGCGGCTTCGGCAAAGCTTAGCGGATCTAATTTACCGGCAAGGGCGCGCCATAGGCTTCAAGCGGCAGCTTGAGCGCGTGCGAGATATAGGCGACCGTATGATAGAAGCCCTC
>JAVKCY010000096.1:0-28226 GCA_040223265.1 Parvibaculum sp.
TCCGCCCTTGCACGAATTCCTGCCGCACAGTGAGGAAGAGATTGCCGAGGTTGCGGAAGCAGCCGGTCTTTCCGCAGAGAAGATGAGCAGACGCCTGGCCGAGCTGAAAGAAACCAACCCGATGCTCGGGCATCGCGGGTGTCGCTTGGGCATCACCTATCCCGAAATTTACGAGATGCAGGCGCGCGCGATTTTTGAGGCCGCGCTGGTTGCCGCAGAAGAAACGGGCGCTGCCGTTATTCCTGAAGTGATGGTACCGCTTGTTGCCACCAAGGCAGAGCTTGAATATTTGAAGACCCGCATCATTGGAATTGCCGAGGCCGTTTCCAAAGAAAAGGGAAAGCCGCTCGCCTATCAGGTTGGCACAATGATCGAGCTGCCACGCGCAGCTCTTCGCGCAGCAGAGATCGCGGAAGCTGCGGAGTTTTTCTCATTCGGGACCAACGATCTCACGCAAACAACCTACGGCATCTCACGCGATGATAGCGCCAATTTCCTGAAAGATTATCTGGGCAAAGGCATTGTGCCGGCAGATCCCTTTGTTTCACTGGATCAGGAAGGCGTGGGAGAACTGGTCCAGATCGCGAGCGCGCGCGGCCGTGTAACGCGGGCCGACATCAAACTCGGCATCTGTGGGGAACATGGCGGAGATCCCGCTTCCATCCATTTCTGCGAGGCAACAGGTCTCGATTACGTCTCCTGTTCGCCCTACCGGGTACCGATTGCACGATTGGCCGCCGCTCAGGCCGCTCAACGGGCAAAATAGAGAGCTCGATCGAATTTTAGAGGATTTGGGCCGTTTTCGTGCCCAAACTGTGCCATTTTGAGACAGTTTGGGTGGGGGAAGCCGCCTGGAATGTGGCCCTGGAATTAGAAACCCCTCTCTAATGTGATCACCTGTGGCCAAAACGAGACGCTCCGGCCCGCGCAGACAGAGCAATTGATTCTCAAGCCCGGTTTACCCCTCAAAACACCAGCATTTGCCTGATGATTTGGGGGGGCATGGCACCCATCATGGTTAGTAAATGATGACGATCGGGCACCCGCGTTAACCTTGAAAAGACATAAATCGTCCCCAATTTACCCACAATTGAAGCTGATAAGATCAATGGTAACAAAGACTTATGGCGAAATCGTGGGTCGCAGATGCGCTGCCATTGTCTGGGCAAAACGTTTATGATATCTCCCAGCAGCTTAGTCAGCGTGTTGAAGCTGACTGTTGCGGGAACGGGTGTCCGTGTGGCCCAGAAGGGGTGGCACAGACGTTGCTGGGTAGAGGCGAGACCGCTCGTGTTTGAGAGCGGACAGACTGAAACAAGGCCGGTAAGCAAAGGAAGCTAGCCGGGCAGGACGAGAGAACGGACCGCAGCGATGAAAAAACTCGCACAATGGCTCGATTTGGGATTTTTTGTTCGTGAACCCGCGCACACTGTGGTCGGGCTTGCGGCAACGCTTGCTATCATGGGCTCTGTTTGGGCCCATGTTGCAGACACACACCGCGATCCTATTGCGGGAACGCAGGGTAATCGCCTGATCCTGTCCAGCCTGAGCAATGCTGAGCTGATGGACCGCCCGACGCGCCTGTCTGACCTGGCACTGATTGAGGAGCGCTCTGGCACCACTGCAACGCTCGTGCGTGCGGTTGGTGACGAAGCACACCGTCTGCAGCAGGAACGCCGTTGCCTCGCCACCGGCCTTTATTTTGAGGCACGTGGCGAAAGCTATGAAGGTCAGATGGCTGTCGCAGACGTCATCATGAACCGCGTCGCCTCTGTCGATTATCCAAACTCTGTGTGTGGTGTCGTCTTCCAGGGCTCATATCGCCAATCGGGTTGTCAGTTCTCGTTCACGTGTGATGGTGCATCTGACCGTCCGCGTGACCGCCGTGCCTGGCGTGTGGCGGAGCGTCTCGCCTCCATCGTGACAATGCGCAACGCGCGTGAGCGTCTGGTGGCAGAAAACGTGCTGTTCTACCACGCGGACTATGTTGAGCCTTATTGGGCATCCAGCATGGTGCGGGTCGTCAAGATCGGCCGCCACATTTTCTATTCGCGCACCGCAGCATCATCCTGAATTTTGTGATCGACTTGACCTGTTGACGCAGATCCTTGACCTGTTGACGCAGATCAATGTGATGGACTGCGCAGGTCCCTAGATTTTTAATGGATGACGGCGGGACGTTTTTGGTGCTCGCATCAAGCGATGTACCTCATCGGCCGACCACCCCGAGGTGCACTTTCCCCCGTCATCACACTTTTCCGTGTTGAGATTGATGTCGTTTCAAGATCGACGTCAAAAGCCCGATGCTTCCTTTATGCGCTTGCGCACATAACCGGGGAAGATACGGGCAAGCTTGTCCAGGATGCCGATCTGCTTCGTCCCGAAATAGTGGAGCTCCTCTCCATGCGCCGCACGCCAGACAAGCTTGGCGATATCGTCGGCACTATGGGCAATCCCCATCTGCTCCAGACTGTGCGATTTGTGCTCCTGGTTTTTCACCATGCCTGTATCAACATATGAAGGCAGCACGTCACTCACCTGAATGCCGTATTGTTCAAACTCAATTGAAAAGCCTTCAGTCAGCGCGCGCACCGCATGTTTTGAGGCAGCGTAAACCGCAAGCTCCGGCATGCCATAAACGGCGGAAGCCGACGCCATCGAAATCACGCGCGCGTCACCAAACTGTTTAGCGGTCGCCTTGAGCGCATCAAGGGAGGCATCGACCCCGTTAATGACGCCGTTCACATTAATGTCGATAATCTTGTGATGGGTGGTGAGATCGATCTCCTCAAATTGCCCCATCTTCAAAATGCCTGCGCAATTGAACAGGGCATCCATGCGCCCCCCGCTCGCCGACAGGAAAGAGGCGACCGCCTGCTGGAAGTTTTCAGGATCGGTGACATCAAGCTCGCCCATGGTGACCGAACCCCCGCCATGAATAGCTGTCAGCTCCTCCGACAATTGGGCAAGGCCCACCATGTCTACATCGTAGAGCCCGACAAACCAGTCCCGGCGAATAAAATGGCGCGCCGTGGCACGGCCAATGCCCGCCGCTGCGCCTGTGATGAAGATGGCTCGCATTTCGTTCATGGGTCTATTCCGCTGCGGCGGCAGCTTTTCTTGCCGCTTCAATCAGCGCTGAGACAGAGCCTTGCGAGGCAATCTGGGCCCGTGTTCCCTCCGGATCGAGTGCGGAGGCCTTGTCGAGGTCGCCAATCTCTTCCGGCACAAACCAGTGCAGTCGATCTGGTTTATCATGATAGGAGGCCCAAACAGCTTTCGCGACTTCAACCGGCTGGATCAGGCGAAACATGCCTTCCGTTGGTGCGTTGACTTTGGCAGCGTCCGGCAGGATCGGCGTATCGATCAAACCGGGCAGCGTATCGGCAACCCGCACCCCAAACCGGCTGAACTCAACAGAGAGCGCCTCCGTCAATCCCTTCACGGCGTGTTTGGTGGCGGAATAGACGGCAATGCCCGGCATGCCATAGGTGGCCGATGACGAACTTGTCGTAAAGCACAAGGAATTCTTGGTGGCCTTCAAGAGCGGTGTTGCCAGATGAATACCATTCAGAACACCAATGAAATTAATGTTCACCACGGCGAGCACATCTTCAAACGCCTGTTCGTCGAAAAAGCCGCCTTTGCCGATCCCCGCATTATTGAAGAGTAGGTCGAGCTTGCCGTCTGTGGCGGACGCGAACTCATCAAGGGCTTTGGCATAATCAGCACGGTCCACCACGTCGAGCACCCGCACCAGGCAATTCTCCGCGCCAAGCTCCGCTTCCAGTGTCTCCAGGCCCGCTTTGTTCACGTCATAAGCACCAACAAACCACCCTCCCTTGGAGAAGAGCCGCGCTGTCTCCAGCCCCATGCCGCTTGCGGCACCGGTAATGAAAATGGATTTGCGCGTTCCCGCACTGCTTCCCGTCTTGGCCATGAGAGCCTCCCTTAAAGTCAATTTTTATGCTGACATCTTAAGGGGAGAAAGCGCGACCTGTCGAGGAGACGAGACCAGTGTCTAAAAAGTCAAACCGCCGCCGCTTCATAGTCGAGCCCGATATCAAGGCAAGGCGCGGAATGCGTGATCCACCCGACGGAAATATAGTCAACGCCGCTGGCCGCAATCGCCGCAGCCGTTTCCTCCGTCACACGACCGGACGCATCCAGCACTGCGCGCCCTTGATTGATCTCGACCGCGCGCTTGAGTGTGGCGGGGTCCATATTGTCGAGAAGGATCACCGGAACGCCATGCGCAAGCGCTTCCTCAAACTGCTCCAGCGTGTCGACTTCCATTTCAATCTGCACCATGTGGCCGGCCTTGGCGCGTGCGCCCTCTATGGCTGCTGTCACACCGCCTGCCATGGCAATGTGATTATCTTTGATCAAGATGGCATCGTAGAGCCCGAAGCGATGATTGACACCGCCACCGGCCCGCACCGCGTATTTTTCCAGCGCACGAAGCCCCGGTGTGGTTTTGCGCGTGCAACAGATGCGCGCCTTCGTACCAGCGACCGCGTCAACAATGCGTGCGGTCGCACTTGCAACGCCCGACAAGTGGCCGAGAAAGTTCAAGGCAACCCGCTCTCCGGTCACAATGGCGCGGGCATCCCCTTCAATCACGGCAATCACATCACTAGGCACGACGCGAGAGCCGTCTGGCTTTTGCACCGCGATCTTCAGCTGAGGGTCCATCAGGCGAAAGGCCATGCGGGCAGCATCCAGTCCGGCGATCACGCCCGGTTGGCGCGCGCGCAAAACAACCCGGGACTGCGTCCCGGCGGGAATGGTGGACTGGCTGGTAATGTCACCGGCATCGCCCAGATCCTCTTCCAGTGCGGTGCGTACTGCGCGCTCAACAATGAAGGTTGGCAGCGGGTGTAGATCGTTTAAGTGGCTCACAAGGCGTGTCCTTGATGGGGAAGTGTGGAGGGCTCGCTGAGGATGGCTTGTGCAATCGCATTGGCCTCATCAAGCGTGATGAAGGTCCGGTGCTGCTGCGCAACATGCGTTTGCGGAAAATCGGTGCGGAAATGGCCACCACGGCTTTCCTGCCGCTGCAATGCCGCAGCCGTAATCAGTTTTGCTGCCGTCACCATGTTGACAAGCGATGGTGCCGTACCGACGGCCCGCTCCATGCGCGCAATTTCGCCAAGCGCATAACGAAGTCCCGCCTCGTCTCGCACGACACCCACATAGTCGCTCATCAGCTGCCGCAACTCCTTGATGATGGGAGAAACAGGCTGCGTCCGGGGGATCGCTTTCATCATCGGCATGCGCGGCGCGTCAATGCTTGGCTCAACAGTGCGCAAAATATCAGCGGCAATCCTGGCGCCAAAGACAACAGCCTCAAGAAGGGAATTGCTGGCGAGGCGGTTTGCCCCATGGGCGCCGGTGGAGGCTACCTCCCCACAGGCCCAAAGCCCGGGGAGCGAGGTATGCCCGTCCGCATCCACCAGAACGCCACCCATGTGGTAATGCATCGCAGGCGCCACAGGAATGGGCTCACGCACGGGATCAACACCCATCAATTGGCAATTGGCATAGACAGTAGGGAAGGCCGTTGGAAAATTTTCGCCAACCGTGTCGCGCGCATCGAGAAAGGCTTTGCCACCATCCTGAATAATCCGTGCAATCGCACGCGCCACAATGTCACGTGGCGCAAGTTCCACGTCCTTGTGCACAGCCTTCATAAAGCGCACACCTGTTTCATCAATCAGCGTGGCACCCGCTCCCCTCAGGGCTTCGGTGGCAAGCGGTGCAGGGTCGCGTGGGCCGGTAATAGCCGTGGGGTGAAACTGCACAAACTCAGGGTCCGCGATGATGGCACCCGCACGGGCAGCCATTGCAAAACCTTCGCCGCGCGACGTAAGTGGATTTGTCGTCACAGCGTAAAGCCCGCCGGACCCGCCACTGGCCAGAACGACAGAGCGCGCGCGCAACAGAAGGGGGGAGGGCAGCATGTCACCTGCAGGCCGCACGAAGACACCGGCAACGCGGCCCTCTTCGACGGCAAGCTCATAGGCAGAAAAACCCTCGACAATATGGATGGACGGCGTTGCCCGTACAGCGGCGATCAGTGCTTCCATGATCGCGCGTCCGGCCCGATCCCCTTGCACATGCACAATTCGGCTGCGGCTATGTGCAGCTTCAAGGCCAACCGTGAGCTTGCCTTCAAGGTCACGGTCAAACGGTACGCCAAGGGACAGGAGATCTGTAATGCGCGCTGGCGCTTCTTCGGCAAGCAGCCGGGCAATCTCGTGATCGACAATGCCAGCACCCGCCTCGATCGTATCAGCTGCATGTTCCTCTGGCGTGTCACCTTCCGAGATCGCTGCAGCAATGCCGCCCTGTGCCCAGGTGGAAGAGGCCCCGTCGCCAATCGGCGCTTCCGCAAGCACGGTGACCGGGCGCGGCGCAAGCTTGAGCGCCGTGAAGAGACCTGCGAGACCCGCGCCTACAATAAGCACGTCTCCCGCATTGACGATATGGCCGCCTGTATGGTGTGTCTGGCTCATGGATCGCTCCCGGTCTGTTGACCTCTTGCCCGGTCCCTTGACCTTCTGATTTGCGTTAGCCTGGCAGGTTAATCATCCGCTCCACAGCAGCGCGTGCGCGCGGTGCAATCAGTGGATCAACGATAACTTCATCTTTCATGTAAAGCAGACTGTCGAGAATTTTCGGCAGCGTAATCTTTTTCATATGCGGGCAGAGGTTGCAGGGACGAATGAAATCAACGTCCGGCACTTCGGCTGCAACATTATCGCTCATCGAGCATTCCGTCACCATCATGACCTTCGGTGGCCGGTTGGTCTTGACCCAGTTGATCATGCCCGATGTCGAGCCGGAGAAGTCCGCCTCATCCAGAACTTCTGGGGGGCACTCCGGATGCGCAATGATTGAAATCCCAGGATGTGCTGCGCGATAGTCCCGCAGCTCCTGCGGCGTGAACCGCTCATGCACTTCGCAATGACCTTTATAGGTGATGATCTTCACATTGGTCTGGCGCGCAATATTGAGTGCCAGATACTCGTCCGGCAGGCAGATCACTTCCGGCACGCCGAGGCTTTCGACAACCTGCACAGCATTGGAAGACGTGCAGCAAATGTCCGTCTCTGCTTTCACCTCGGCGGAGGTGTTGACATAGGTGACAACCGGCACACCAGGGTGTTTCAGCCGGAGCTTGCGAATATCAGCGCCTGTGATGGATTCTGCGAGAGAGCAACCAGCTCTTGCATCTGGAATAAGGACTGTCTTTTCCGGGCTCAGCAGCTTTGCGGTTTCCGCCATAAAGTGCACGCCACACTGAACGATCACGTCAGCGTCTGTCTTCGCCGCTTCACGGGCAAGTTGAAGACTGTCGCCCACAATGTCGCCCACGCAATGAAACACTTCAGGCGTCATATAATTATGCGCGAGGATCACCGCATTGCGTTCTTTCTTCAGATCATTGATCGCCTTCACGTAAGGCGCAAAGAACGGCCACTCAATCGACGGAATGACATTTTTGACCCGCTCGTAATAGGGCGCCATCTCGCGCGCGACGGCAGCGGTATATTCAAGCTCAGGGCGCTCAAGCGGTGCGAACGCGGGCAGGCCCGTTTTCGCACCCGTTTTGGTCATTGCTCCGGTCTGAAGGTCGGCAGTCATGGACGCCTCCTTTATCGGTCTTTTGCTCAAAATGAGCAAAAGTAGGGGTCAAAAAACACCGGCAAAGCCGATCTGATGCTTATGCTACACTTGAGCATTACGAAGGTCAAGAGGATTCCAACCGGAAAATTAGCTCAAAAAATCACGTATTTGCGCGGGTTCTTGACGGCGCAAGCTTGAGGCCCGGCGCGGGGCGCTCGCTGAACACTTCCCGTCGGAAGCGGAAAAGCTCTGCCGGACGACCGCCGGTCCGGGTGCTCATCCGTCCGGTTTTCTCAACCAGCCCGGCCTTTTCTACCAGACGACGGAAATTCTGTTTGTGTACATGCAGGCCAAGCAGCGCTTCGCTGGTGCATTGCAATTCATAGAGTGTGAACGTGTCATCCATCAGCTCAAACACAACCGGCCGGTATTTGAGCTTGGCACGTAGGCGGCTCATGGCAGTGGCCAGAATGCGCCGATGATCATGCTGCATCGGCAGGCCAAGCTGGGGGTCAGTGGAGCGTCCAAGCGCAATCGCATTCGATCTGCCGTCACGTGCAGCCTCGCGCACCAGTCCCGCTTCATAAAGCAACTCATAGCGCTCCAGAACGGTTTCTTCGTCCCAATTGCCACCATCGGTCCCGAAGATGAATTGCACGCGGTCCGCGCGCCGCCCCCGTGACAGCTCGTCACTTGCAGGGTCCGGCTTTCGTGCCGCCCATTCTTTCAGGAGCGGCATGATAACGCGGTCGATAATGGCAGGCTTGCCATCGCGCCAATCTTCCCACGGAAAATATTGATACCAGCTCCGCCACAAGGCTCCATCGCGTTCACCGCCGCCGCGTGTCAGCGCGAGATACCCAACCGACACGATATGTTCAATTTCATCCAGCACTTCCAGCGCGTGGCGTCCGCGGTCGCCAAACGTGTAGAGCTGTTCAACGTAGCCGAGGCTGAGTTGCGTTTGCTCCTGCACCCAGCTTCTCAGGCCAATGTCCATGGTCCGGTGCTTGAGCGGATCAAAGGGTCCAAACGGCAGGGCATCCCACGCGACCGGATCATCATCTTCCGTGCCGGAGGGACGAACGGCGAGAATTTCCGGCGATCCGTCAGCGACCCGCACAATGGCCGCATTAAGGTCGATCACAACAGGCTTGTTGTGCCGGTCTAAATGGCCTTTGCTTGCAGGCGGCATCGCGCCGGTCTCCTTGGTGGATAGACTGAATGGATCAGGAAGCCTCGAAATTGCTCGCCAAAGCGCCGCGCTTCCCTTTTGTAATAGGTCAGTTTACGTGATTCTCGGGCATTTTTGTGACGCGCTCATGCCTTGTCTTTCTGCTTTAGCAGAGCCGAAAATCGCTTGAGAAACTTGGCCTGTGCAGCCACTGGCGATAAGGGTTTCAGTTTGATCGGCACTAGTCCTTTGGGACGACCGAATATCTGTGCCGCTTCCTGATCGGAAAAACCAGCCAATTGTGTGGCCTCCAGAAAGGCGGACGCATGGTCTGCGCGTTTGATGAGATCCGATACATTTTTGGGAAGATCGACCGGCAGGCCGAACCGCAAATGGATGGCACCCTCCAGCCGGTGTTCAAAAGACTTGTAATCATAGCCAAGTGCAGACTTGAACGGGCTGATCATGTCGCCGATTACATATTCCGGTGCATCATGCAGAAGTGCTGCCAGACGCCAGCGGGCTGGCCAGCCCGGACGCAGCTTGCCGCATATCTCCTCCACAAGGACGGAGTGCTCAGCAACCGAGAACGCCTCATCACCAATGGTCTGTCCGTTCCATCGGGCAACGCGAGCGAGCCCATGGGCAATATCTTCAATCTCAACATCAAGCGGAGACGGGTCCAGGAGATCAAGTCGCCTGCCTGAGAGCATGCGTTGCCAGGCCCGCGGGGTGGTGGATTTCAGTATGGGTAAGGCCATGTAGTGCACAAAGTCCAATGGTTCGCGGGTTCATGGGAAAATGAACCGAAAGACTAATGATGCAGCCTGGCGATGTCGAGCGCACCCTCCTTGTGATGTGGGTTTGATTTGTGACAAGCTGTGAGGTGGCGTTTCAGTCTATGCCTTTGTGGCCTCTCTTGAGGCTTTGTGAATGAATGCCGGGCATCAAGAGAATGTGAGGCATCAAGCATTGCCACGAAGTGACGCTGCGTATCGTGCCACATCGCAAATGCGCTGCGGCGCAAAGATGGCAAATGCGCTGAGGCGCCAAGAGAGAGAAGCGACCCTTGTCAAAACCTGAACCGCTGAGCCCCGATCTTCTTTACAGCCATTGCGATATCTCGCAGTTTGAGTTCGACACAACGGCCGACATGCCAGACGCGCTTGGCCTGACGGGACAGGAGCGCGCTCTTGAGGCTATCGAGTTTGGCGTCGCAATGACGCGGACTGGTTACAATATTTTTGCGCTCGGGCCATCTGGCGCGGGCAAGCGAGAGGCCGTATCCCGGTTTCTGGAAAAAATAGCAAGCTCAAAACCTGCCCCCAACGACTGGGCCTATGTAAATAATTTTGCGAGTCCGAACAAACCAATCGTGTTGCGCATGGGGGCAGGCCGGGCAGGTTTGTTAAGCACCGGCGTTAACGCGCTCGTTGATGATCTCAAAGGCGCCATCCCCGCTATTCTGGAAAGTGAAGAATACAAAAAGCGTCTCATGTCGATTGATGCGGAATATTCCCAGCATCAAGGTCAGGCCTTCGAGACCTTGCGCCTGAGAGCGGAAGCCAAAAACATCACACTCCTCTCAACACCGTCCGGGTTTGCGTTTGCACCCCTTCGCGAAGGCGAAGTGATGAAGCCTGACGAGTTTAACAAAATGCCGGAGGAAGAGCGGGAGCGGATCAAGAATATTATCGGTGAGCTTGAACAGGAACTTGCCCGCATCTTCCAGCATGTACCGGGCTGGGAAAAAGACCGACGGGAACAGGTGCGCGAGCTGAACCGGGAAGTGTCGGAAAACGCGGTGGGTCGCTCCATCCGGGATTTGGCGGGACTGTTTGAAGGTAACGAGCCGGTCAGGACCTGGCTTGATACGCTGGAAGCAGATCTGGTTGAAAACATTGGCCTCTTCACCCTGGATGGGGAGGAGGAGGCGGCGCTCCAGGCGCAGTCCGGCCCTCTCGGGATGGGGAGTGTTGATCTCTTCCGCCGGTATCAGGTGAACGTGATCGTGGACAACCGGGCGGGCCAAACGCGCGAACCCGAAAACGGAAATACCGATAGTGATTTTATCGGCGGCGGCGCACCCGTCATCATTGAGGAACATCCAACTTTTACAAACCTGATTGGCCGCATTGAGCATGTTTCCCAGATGGGGGCACTGCTGACCGATTTTGGCCTGATCAAGGCAGGTGCACTTCACCGTGCCAATGGCGGCTATCTGTTGCTCGATGCCAATCGTGTCCTGCGCGAACCGCTTGCATGGGATGCGTTGAAGCGTGCCTTGCGCACAAAGCGCATCGCCCTCGAAACACCCGGTGATTATCTGAGCCTTGTGAGCACCGTTTCGCTGGAACCTGACACGATCCCGCTTGATGTGAAGGTGATCTTGTTCGGGGACCGGATGCTCTATTACCTGCTGGCGGACGCAGACCCGGAATTTGGGGATCTCTTTAAGGTTGCCGCAGATTTCGATGATCAGATCGATCGGGACAATGAAAGCGATCTTCTCTACGCAGGGCTCGTCGCCACAATCTGCCGCAAAGAAGATCTGTTGCATCTCACACCCGCAGCGCTTGGTCGCGTGATCGAGGAGAGTGCACGTTATGCAGAAGACGCGGAAAAACTGACGCTGGAAATGGAACCGATGGCGGACCTGATCCGGGAAGCGGATCTTTACGCGCGTCAGGACGCGGCCTCAACCATTGACGCTTCTCATGTGCAAAAGGCGGTGGATGCACGCCTTAGTCGCAATGATCGGCTGCGCGAGCGGAGCCTGGAGACCATTACCCGTGACATCATCATGATCGACACGGAAGGTGAGGTCGTGGGCCAGGTCAATGGCCTGTCGGTCCTGAGCCTGGGGCAGGCAAGTTTCGGTCGCCCAAGCCGCATTAGCGCGCGGGTGCGCATGGGCGGCGGGCACCTCGTCGATATTGAACGCGAGGTGGATCTGGGCGGGCCGCTCCACTCAAAAGGTGTGATGATCCTGAGCGGCTTCTTGTCAGCTCATTTCGCAACCTCCATTCCGCTCTCTCTTTCCGCCTCACTTGTTTTCGAGCAATCCTATGGCGGTATCGATGGGGACAGTGCCTCGGCGGCGGAGCTGATTGCGCTCCTGTCCTCATTGAGCAAATTGCCCGTCGCACAGCATTTCGCCATCACGGGCTCGATCAATCAGTTTGGTCAGGTCCAGGCCATTGGGGGCGTGAATGACAAGATCGAGGGCTTCTTTGATATTTGCGCCCGCCGCGGCCTGACGGGGGATCAAGGTGTGCTTATCCCGCATGCGAATGTGAAGCACCTGATGTTGCGCCGTGATGTCGTTGATGCGGTCGAGCGGGGCATGTTCGACATTTTTTCGGTTGAGACAATTGAAGAAGCCGTTGAACTCATGATGGGGCGCGAGGCCGGATACCGGAATGAGCGCGGTGTTTTTCCTGACGGGTCGGTCTTTGAACGTGTGGAAGTGCAGCTCACCAAGTTTGCACAAACGCAACGGGCCTTTAACGCGGGCGACAGGGAGAAACGCTGATGGTGAATGAAACCGACAAGCAAAATCCCGGCGACTTGGCCGATCTGCCGGTTGATCACAAAATCTTGGTGGAGGCGGATACGCTGACGCCGGAGCCACAGGCAATCCAATTTGCTGCGCGCATGGCAGGTGCATTGCAGGCAAGGCTTGCCGGTTGCTTTGTGGAGAACCAGGCCCTGATGGATCTGGCGGCATTGCCGTTCGCCTCCGAAGTGTCGTTTGGCGGGACGGTGAAACCGTTCCAGCGTGAGCGGTTGGAACGCGAATGGGCCGCCCAGGCTAAACAGGCGGAGACGGTGTTTGCTGCGGCTGCAGCCGCAGCTGGGCTCGCCTGGTCATTTGAAGTGCGTCGTGGCAAACCGATTTTTTCCATGTTGGAGGCGGCAGCCCGCGAGGATGTTGTCGTTTTGAACCCGGGTGCCCGGCTAACGCCTGCGGGCGATCTCGCGCGTGCAGTGCGGGCAGCGACCGGCGAGATCCACGCCGATGTGCTGCTGACGGGGCGCGGGATGCGCGGCGAGGGAGGCACCCGGCGGACGCCGGACGTGACTGCGCGGGGGACACTTGTAGCGCTCGATGATATGACGAGCCGCGGTGAAGCTTGTTGCGCGGTCGCCCAAAGCCTTGCGGAGCGTGCGGGCATGAACTTCATTCCCCTGCGGACCAGTGCTTCATCGCTCTCCGATGTGGCAGATCTTCTGCGCCAATTAGCGCCGAGCTTGGTTATTGTTGATGCAAATGCCGCTATTTTTGCGCAGGACGATAATGTCGCAAGACTGTCAACGGCGGCGGGATGCCCCGTTTATCTTTTGGGTTCCGAACGGAAACTGACGCTGGTCAGCGTAACCCCATAATATTTGATCTGCATCATGGGAGAGTAGTGTTGGAGGGTGTAAGCTCATTCTGTTGAATAGCCAAAGGAGGTCGGCCATGCCTATTCGGAAAATTCTCGTTCCCGTACATGGGACGGACACAGACAAACTGGTTTTGAATGCAGCCCTGGCTGTGACCAAGACTTTCGGTGCACAAGCACAAGCAATTTTCGTGCGGCCTGACCCAAGTGAAGCCTTGCCCTATCTGGGTGATGGCGTCTCGGGCCAGGTGATTGAGGACTTACTGCAAGCAGCGAAAGAAGGCTCGGACGCAGCCTCGGCAAAGGCACTTAAAAACCTTGAGAGCAGCGCGAAGAGCGCAGGCCTGCCCCTTGTGACAGGTACAACGCCCCTTCCTTCGGTCCGCTTTATGGAAGTGACCGGACGTCAGGATCTTGTTGTCTCGGAAGAAAGCCGCCTGTCGGACCTTGTTGTTTTTGCAGGTGCCGATGCAGACGAAGGCATCGCGGGTGGTGAAGCGCTGGAGGCTGCACTCTTGAGCGCAGACCGTCCGGTTCTGATCGCGCCGAAAGCGGCTGCAAAATCCATCGGCACATCGATCGTGATTGGTTGGGACGGAAGCATGGAAGCATCAGCCGCCGTGACCGCCGCCATTCCGTTTATCCAGCGGTCAAAGAAAGTCACAATCCTTCGGATTGACGAAGACGAAGATGATGTTCACGCAACCAAGATGCTGGAAACCTATCTCGCCCTTCATGGCGCAAAACCGGAAAGCCGTGCGGTAGAAAGTCTGGGCCGCCCCATTGGTGAGGTGCTGCTCGAAGAGGCAGCTGCCGCTGGTGCAGACCTGTTGGTGATGGGCGGGTATGGTCGCAGCCGTTTGAGCGAATTCTTGTTCGGCGGGGCGACGCGCCATGTGCGTGCCCATGCAAGTGTGCCGGTTTTGATGGCCCACTGATTTTCAAACCAGATAGAAGACCTGAATTGATAAGGACGTTTTTATGACGCTTTTCCGCATCCACATGAATGCCGCCCGCAGTGAGGAGTTTCCAAATGGAAGCGACAAGCACGGATATGATTTCGTAGCACCGCTGGATGGTGACCACCTGCTGGACCCGCAAGCCTGGAAAGCTCACAGCAAGGATTGCTGGGTGCATCGCTTCTGGGCAGGTGAACCAGACGAACGTGGGTCGCTCCGCCATATCGGTAAGGGCTGGGTGATCGATTATGATCCCTCAACGACGGACGATAATGAACCCTTCTTCAAGCTTGATAAGCATAAGATCGAGGTCGGTGAATATCTGTCCGTTCGAGAGCCTGATGGCGAACTCGTTACATTTCACATCGTATCGGTTCAGCCCTACCTGAAGGGCTGAACCTGAAACCGGTCATCAGGCAGCGCGGCGACGCACGATAACGCTACCGGCTGAATAGCCAGCGCCAAAGCTGCAGATCACGCCCACATCGCCTTCGGCCAGGTCATCGCTGAACTGATTGAAGGCGACAATGGAGCCGGCGGAGCTGGTGTTCGCATAATATTTCAAAATATTGGGGGACTCGGTCTCGGTCGGCTCCCGGCCCAGCACTTTCTTCCCGATAAAGTCATTCATGCTTTTGTTGGCCTGGTGAAGCCACAGACGCTTGAGTTGGGTGGCTTCAATGCCGTTCGCGCCAACATGGTCGAGAATAAGTTGGGAGACCATCGGCACAACTTCCTTGAACACTTTCCGTCCTTCCTGAACGAAAAGCTTGTCGGCTGCGAGCGCGCTGTCGGGCGCCGTGCGATTGAGGAAGCCGAAATTGTTCCGGATATTGTTGGAGAATTTGGTAATGAGCTTGGTGCCCAAAACTTCCCAGGCTCCGCCAACCGTGCATGTGTCATCCCGCTCAATCACAATAGCGGTGCACACATCACCAAAAATAAAGTGGCTGTCGCGATCACGGAAATTGAGATGGCCGGTGCATATCTCAGGATCAACAACGAGGACGCAATCAGCCCCGCCACTGATCACCATGTCATGGGCGGCCTTAAGGCCGAACGTGGCAGACGAGCAGGCAACATTCATGTCAAAGCCGAACCCCTCAATGCCAAGCAGTTCCTGAACTTCAACCGCAATCGCCGGGTAGGGGCGCTGCAAGTTGGAACAGGCAACCAGCACTGCATCAATATCCTTCGGTGTTTTGTTTGCGCGCGCCATGGCCTGCTTTGCAGCGGCGACCGACATTTCCGCAAGGATGGATGGCTGGTCGTTCGTGCGCTCCGGCAGGCGAGGGCACATGATCTCAGGGTCAAGAATACCATCCTTGTTCATCACATAGCGGTTCTCGATACCGGACGCCTTCTGGATAAACTCGCTGCTGGAAGGGTTGAGTGCGGTCACTGTGCCCGCTTCAATTTCTTGCCTGTGGGCCTGATTGAAGTTTTCGACATAAGTGTTGAAGGATGCCACCAGCTCATCATTGCTGATCGAATTGGGAGGTGTAAAAACCCCCGTACCACTAATGACGACTTTTGCCACGTTGTTCACCTGTTTGTCTGCCTGCTTTGGGGATCAGCGACCGAATGTCACCAATCGGTCCTTACGGCACGTTGGAATTGATTTATAAATGCGAAAATAGTGGAGCCAGGGGGAACTGGCTACTTTTTTGGCAAATTCCCTTCATTGATGGTTGATTTTCTGAAAGGTGAAGTGCGCATTGAAAGAGCATTTGGACGGGCTGAAGGGTGTTTTGGTGCAGGTTCAAGCGCTTTTGGAAGCCGGTCTGGACGGTCATCGGCACGGCTTTCGCCTGCCTGTTTTGGCGTCTGTGGACAGCGCGGGGAAACCTGCCGCCCGCGCGCTGATCCTCCGGCATGTCGATTTTGATGCCCGCGAAATTCGCCTTCACACTGATAGTCGCACCCGGAAAATGCGTGAAATCGAAGCATACCCCGACGTCACTTTGGTGTTTACGGACCGCACCGTCAATGTTCAGCTTCAGCTCAAAGGGCGGGCCTCACTGCACAGGCTTGACGCTTATGCGCAGGATGCGTGGAACAATGCGAGCCCATCAAGCCGCCGTGCCTATCTGGCGGTAGAAGGCCCCGGAAGTGTGATGGCCCGTCCCGGGTCCGGCCTGCCTGCGGATGTCACAGACAGCGTGCCGGACGAGGTGCGGCTCCGCGACGGGCGCGGAAATTTTGCGGCGATCCGGGTCCATTTCGATGCAATTGAGTGGCTCTTGCTCGATGGAAGCGAGAATCGCCGTGCAGCTTTCACGTTTGAGGCAGGGGAATGGAGGGGCCACTGGTGTGTTCCATAGTGGTCCATCGCTGCAAGAAGCCTTACACAGCACCGCGATGATTGAGTTTCGCGCATTCATCATGGCGGAAACAGCCTGTGAAATGGTCATTCACCATGCCCACCGCCTGCGCAAAGGCATAAACGATGGTCGGCCCGCAAAATTTGAACCCGCGGCGTTTCAGCTCTTTCGATAGTTTCTGGCTCATCTCCGTCTGTGCGGGGACTTGCTTCATCGACTTGAATTTGTTTTGCACCGGCGTGCCGTCAACAAAATCCCAGATGAATTCTGTAAAGCCGCCGGGCGTTTCCATAATCTCAAGATAGGCCCGCGCATTGGAGATCGTTGCTTCGATCTTGCCCCGGTGGCGGATAATACCTTCGTCCTGAAGCAGCTTTTCGATCTTCTTGTCGCTGTAGCGGACAATTTTTTCGGGCACGAACCCGTCAAAGGCGCGACGGAAATTGTCCCGCTTTTTCAGGATTGTGATCCAGGACAACCCGGCCTGAAACCCGTCCAGTTGCAGCTTTTCAAAGAGCGCCCGATCATCCCATTCGGGCACACCCCATTCCTCGTCATGATAGGCGAGATAGATCGGGTCTTCGGTCGGCCAGCTACAGCGTTTGATTGTCATTCGATCCCGTCCACTGGATCATTTCCATCTGCCGCATCTTGTTGCGGCAGCCAATGAGGCCACGAATAATCAATGTCAACGCCGCCAATATCAAGTGGCTGACCCAGCCGGTCCAACCGAAGCAGGGCGAGGCCCATTTGGCCGCGCATGGAATGTATTTCTCCGGCTTGCCGGTCTCCAGCCATGATCACATGACCAGCCGCAGGCATGTCCCCGACCGTGTGAACGGGCAAAAGGCGCTTGCGGATCTTTCCCTGTCGGTAAGTACGTGACGTGACTTCCTGGCCGACGAAACAGCCTTTGTGAAAATCGATGGCGTGAAGAAGGTCAAGCCCCGCCTCCATCGGGAACGTCCGCTCTGATTGCAGATCCTCAGCATCCGGCACACCAAGCTGAAGGCGGAAGAGATCATAATCGGCTGCTGTCGTCGCATTGCCAGTCAGGCTTGCAAGCGCTGCCTCAGCGTTGGCAGCTGGCAGCAGGAAACGGTGACCGAGCGCCGGCAGGCGAGGGTCTATAAACGCGTAAGCATCAGCGATCGCCGGCAGTGCTATGGCCTCCCCAGCGCTTCCGGTGCCATCATCAGCATTTTGCCAGACGCCCGCGACTGACCAATCGGCACTCAAATCGGTGATTTCCACCTTGGCGCGCAATTTGTAAAAACTGAGCCGCTTGATGAGCAAGGGCGCGGCGGCCTTGTCGCAATCCACCAGAAAACGCTCACCGTCTCTGAGCAGGAAAAAATCAAACAGATATTTTCCCTGCGGTGTGAGCAGGAGCGTGTACTGGGCTTGGCCCTCTTTTAGGGCGTCGACATTGTTGGTAAGCAGGTTCTGCAGAAAATCAGGCGCATCTGGCCCGCTGATTACAAAAACGCTTCTGTCTGGCAAGAGGCACTTTTGCGCCATTGGACCACCCTCTGTCTTGCTCATTATCATTGGGGAATAGATGTAGGGCGCAAGAGGGCAAGCTGCAAGCGTTGCACGTACGAGGTTCTCCCCTCGTTTGCCACAATTCGACCTTTCGGCAGCCCCTTGGCAGCAGACGTGTAGGGACCTATAAGTGAGAGAACCCCCCGCAAGTGGGAAAGCTTGGGACACTGGACCAAATTTCATGAAGGCTCTGTTCATCACGTCGAACCGGATTGGCGATGCCATCCTGTCCACGGGCTTGCTCGCTCATCTTGTGGAGACGAGCGACAATCCTGAGGTCACGGTCGCATGCGGACCCGTCGCGGCTCCGCTCTTTGCCGGTGCGCCGGGTGTTGTCAAAGTCCACACTATGCGCAAGGAGAAGTGGGCAAAACATTGGCTCGGCCTTTTGCGTAATGTCTTCTCGACCCGTTGGGACATTGTTGTGGATCTGCGTGGCTCTGCAACCGCTTATGTATTGTGGACGCGCAAACGTTTTGTATTGCGCGCCGATCATACATTGCCACGGGTTGTGCATATTGGCGGTGTATTGGGGCTCGTCCCGCCACCGTCACCCCGCCTCTGGCCAGGTGAGCTGGAGCGTGCAGCGGCGAAAAAGCTGTTGCCAGCGGGTCAGGCAGTTCTGGCGGTGGGGCCAACCGCCAATTGGCCAAAAAAAATGTGGCCGGTAGACGCTTACCTGGAAGTAGCATTGAGGTTGACCGCCAAGGGTGCGCCGTTGGAAGGCGCTAAAATTCTCCTGACAGGGGGGCCAGGTGAGCAGGAGCAGGTTCAGGCCTTTTATGACCGTGTACCGAAAGATCAGTTGATTGATGAGATCGGCGCGAAATTGCTTACAGCCTATGCGCAGTTTGAGCGTACTTCCCTGTTCATCGGAAATGATTCAGGTCTCATGCATTTGGCGGCCGCCGCCGGTGCGCCGACACTTGGCCTTTTCGGGCCGACCCGTGATGATCTTTACGCGCCTTGGGGCCCAAATGCGGCATTTGTGCGCGGACCTCGATCTTATGCGCAGATCACGTCTGATCCGGCGTATGATTTTCACTCACCGGCAAGTGCCATGACGGACTTGACGGTGGACGCGGTGGAGCAAGCAGCAATTGCGCTGCTGAACAAGACAGAAAAACATCAGGAGAAACGGTGTGAGCCAGACGTTTGACACGATTTATGCGGGCGGCACGATAGTCAATCATGACGGTACGGGTTTCGGTGATGTTGGCGTCAAGGATGGCCGCATCGCCGCGATTGGTGATCTCACGCAGGCAAGCGCAGGGGAGCGTATTGACGTAACCGGCCTTCATGTGCTGCCAGGTGTCCTCGACACGCAGGTGCATTTGAGAGAGCCGGGCGCCGAGCACAAGGAAAACCTTGAAACGGGCGGCCGTGCGGCCGTGCTTGGAGGGGTAACGGCAGTCTTTGAGATGCCCAACACCAAACCACCAACGTCCGATGCGCCAGCGCTGGCGGAGAAAGTGCGCCGCGCCACCAACCGCATGCAATGCGACTTCGCCTTCTATGCAGGTGCGACGACAGAGAACGCAGATATTCTGGGTGACCTTGAGCGCGAAACCGGGTGCTGCGGCGTCAAAATTTTCATGGGCTCGTCCACCGGCAATCTGCTGGTGCCGGACGATGATCATGTGCGTGCGGTCCTGCGTGCCTTGTCACGCCGCGTCGCCGTCCATTCCGAAGATGAATATCGTCTGCTGGAGCGCCGCGAGCTTGCCGAAACCGGCAACGTTTTGACACATCCCGTCTGGCGCGATGAGGAAACCGCGATCCTCTGTACCAACCGTCTGTTGCGCCTGGCACGGGAAGAAGGAAAGCGTATCCACGTCCTGCATGTCACAACGGCGGAAGAGATGGACATTCTTGCGGCCAACAAGGACATTGCAACGGTGGAAGTGACCCCGCAACATCTCACGCTCGCAGCGCCAGATTGTTACGAGCAGATGGGGACGCGCGCGCAGATGAACCCACCCATTCGCGATGCGCGTCACCGCGCCGGGCTTTGGCGCGGCCTTGCGGCAGGGATTGTTGATATTATCGGCTCCGACCATGCGCCCCATACGCTGGAAGAAAAAGCGCAAGCCTATCCAAAATCACCATCTGGCATGCCGGGGGTTCAAACCCTTGTGCCTATCATGCTCAACCATGTGAATGAGGGACGCCTGTCTCTCGCACGTTTTGTCGATCTCACGTCACACGGGCCAAACCGCGTGTTCGGTCTGTCGGCCAAAGGACGCATGGCCGTTGGCTATGATGCGGATCTGACCATCGTGGACATGAAAAAATCGCGCAAGATTGAAGACAGCTGGATTGCTTCGGTCAGCGCTTGGACGCCATTTGACGGGATGACGGTGACCGGTTGGCCGGTCGGCACCATTGTGCGTGGCCGTCGCGCCATGTGGGAAGACGAAATTACCGGTCAAGCAGAAGGCCAGCCCATCCGGTTCGTGGACACTTTGCCAAAAGGCTGAGTTAGAGGGGCTGAACGGCAGGTTGGGCGGATAATTACTCGTCTATAACTATCGGTGAGCTGCGGAAAATCGGGCGGAAAGCCCGGTTTTCCGTCACTGTCGCTTGACCCCGCAGGCGTTTTAGGGTGGGTTGAGCCCAACAAACATTCAACATCAGTGCAAATGGCGTCGCCCCATCGCAAAACGGGCAGAAAACAGCCAGAACACGAAAAACAGGGGCGAAACATGAGTGATACTTTCCGCGCGATCCAGGTGTCAAAAACAGAGGCCGGCCAAACATCAGCCATCATCAATCTGACGGAAAAGGACTTGATGGACGGCGACGTCACCGTCGAAGTCTCCCACTCAACGATCAACTACAAGGACGGCCTGGCAATGACGGGTGCCGCTCCTGTCGTGCGCACCTGGCCGCTGATACCCGGCATCGATTTTGTCGGCACCGTCACGAAGTCGGAGCATAGCGACTGGAAAGCGGGCGACAAGGTCGTGCTCAATGGTTGGGGCGTTGGCGAAAGTCATTTTGGCGGTTATGCAGGCCGTGCCCGTGTGAAGGGTGATTGGCTGGTCCGTTTGCCCGCTGCCATTTCACCAGAGCGCGCCATGGCCATTGGCACTGCTGGCTATACAAGCATGCTCTGCGTGTTGGGTCTGGAGCGTCAGGGCGTGACACCGGCAAGCGGCGACATTCTGGTGACCGGCGCTGCTGGCGGCGTGGGTTCTGTTGCCATCGCTTTGCTTGCAAAGCTTGGCTACCGCGTGATCGCATCAACCGGGCGTGTGGCGGAAGCGGATTACTTGAAGGGACTTGGCGCAGCAGACATTATCGACCGCAAGGAATTGTCTGAGCCAGGTCGGCCCATGGGCAAAGAGCGGTGGGCTGGGGCGGTGGATGCTGTCGGTTCCCACACGCTCGCAAATGTTCTCGCCATGACAAAATATGGTGGCACGGTCACAGCCTGCGGTCTTGCCCAGGGCATGGATCTTCCAGCCTCCGTCGCACCGTTCATTCTGCGCGGTGTGCAGCTGATTGGCATCGACTCGGTGATGGCACCAAAAGCAAAACGTCAGGAGGCCTGGGACCGGTTGGCCAAAGATCTCGACCTTGCAAAACTTGACGCCATGACAACGAAAATCGGCCTGGCTGATGTAGCAAAACTTGCACCACAGATCCTCGCCGGTCAGGTACGTGGACGTGTCGTTGTGGACGTGAACGCGTAAGCGTTCCGTGGAGAGATTATTTGATGGATATGCCAGCCTTCCGACATGTGAACTATGCCGAGCGCCGTGTGGATATTGATCGCCGCGCAGATGGCAGCATGGTTCTCCAGAACCCGCATCCCATTGGTGCGCCTGCCGCTAACATGATCGAGCCCTTGCGCAAATGGGCTGGCGAACGCCCGGACCAGATCTGGCTCGGCAAGCGCAAGATGCCCAAAGCGGGGCAGACCTTCGGGGACTGGGAAACAATTACCTATGCGCAAGCGAACGCGCGCGTTAATGCTCTGGCAGAGGCGATGCTGAAAGCAGGGCTCGATCAGGACAACCCGCTCATCATCCTCTCCGGCAATTCGATTGAGCATGCACTGATGACTTATGGGGCAATCCTGGCAGGCGCACCGGCGGTGCCTGTGTCACCCAGCTATTCGCTGATGAGCACGGACCATGACAAGCTCAAATATGTGTTTGATCTCATCCAGCCAAAAATGGTTTTTGTGCAGGACACACGGCCCTTTGAAAAAGCATTGGCAGCAATTGATCTTACCGGCATAACACTTGTGGCTTGCGAGGGGCCCTGTGATGTGACCTATGCTGATCTCGTAAAGACAAAACCAACAGACGCGGTTGAGAAAAGCTATAACAATCTCAACTGGGACATGGTTTCGAAATATCTCTTCACATCAGGCTCAACCGGTATGCCGAAGGCGGTGATCACGACCCACCGCATGCAGTGTGTGAATTCGGTCATGGGTGAAAACCTCATCATCAAGGAAGAGAATGAGGAACCATCTGTTCTGTTGAACTGGTTGCCGTGGAACCATTGTTTTGGCGGCAATGCGGTACTGAACAATCTGCTGACCTCTGGCGGTACGCTTTATATTGATGGTGGCCGTCCGGTGCCTGGCGGTTTCGAAGAAACACTGCAAAACCTTCGCGAAATTGCACCAACAACCTATTCAAACGTACCTGCTGCCTACGGCATGTTGGTGCCTGCGCTTGAGCAGGACGAAGTGCTGGCGCGCAATTTTTTCTCTAAAGTGAAGCTTCTGTCATATGGCGGGGCGGCATTGGCACAGGACCTATATGATCGCCTGCAGACCGTTGCTGTGGCGACGGTTGGCGAACGTCTCATCTTTTCATCCGGCTATGGCGCAACAGAAACAGCGCCGACCATTATGAACGTGCATTGGGCGACGGAGCGTATGGGCCTCTTGGGGCTGCCATTGCCCGGCATTGAAATCAAACTTGTTCCCAACGGGGACAAGCTGGAAGTGCGTGTGAAGGGTGACTGCATCACGCCGGGCTATTACAAGAACGAAGCAAAGACGAAAGAGGCTTTCGACGAAGAAGATTTTTACAAGCTGGGCGACGCGGCCAAATTCGTGAACCCGGAGGACCCGTCAGAAGGTCTCGTGTTCGATGGTCGCGTGGTTGAAGATTTCAAGCTCTCAACCGGCACATGGGTAAGCGCTGGTCGCCTTCGTGTGCAAGCGGTGGAGAGTGGAAACGGCCTCCTGCAGGACGCTTTGGTGGCAGGTCTTGACCGTGAATATATCGGCATTCTGGGCTTCCCCAACGTGGCGGCCTGTCGCAAATGCGCAGGCGAAGGGGAACTGCCGGTTGAAGAATTGGTGCGCCACCCCAAGGTTCTGGAAACCCTCGCTGAGGGTCTGCGGTCTCATAACCAGAAAAACCCGGGCTCCAGTACGAGGGTGAAGCGCGCTCTCCTGATGGTTGAGCCACCCAGCGTCGATAAAGGCGAGCTGACAGATAAGGGCTATATCAATCAGTCAACGGCACTGTCTCGCCGCGCAGATCTGGTTGCGAAGCTCTATGCGGAACCGGCAGGCAATGATGTCATCACCCTTTAGCGGCGTGACACATCAATGACATGATCGGTCGTTGGAATGAGAGAAATGTGAAGCTGAGGCATTAATGGATTTTCTCTCTCTTGTCGTGAGCGGTCTGGTCGTTGGTATTGCGGTCGCAGCACCCATCGGCCCGGTCAACCTGATCTGCATTCGCCGTGCGTTGCGTTTCGGCATGGCAAATGGCGTTGCATCCGGCGCGGGCGCGGCTGTCGGTGATGGTGTTTTTGCCATCATTGCAGCCTTTGGTGTGACGGCGGCGATTGCCTTTGTGCAAACCTATTCGCTCTGGCTGCAATTGGTGGGTGGGTTTTTTCTGCTCGGTCTCGGTGTCAGAACCTGGTTCGATCATCCAAGCCTCAGCACAAAACTGCCCGAGGGATCTTTCGGTGCATTGATGCCCGTCATGGTATCAACGTTCGCGCTCACTATCACCAATCCGGCCACCATGCTGGGTTTTCTTGCTATTTTTGGTGGTATTGCAGACTTTGCCATTGGTGAAGAAGATTATCTGCGCGCCACGATCCTTGTTGTTTCGGTCATCGCGGGCTCGGCAATTTGGTGGGTGATTATCTGCTCTGTCGCGGCACGTTTTCGTGAGCGCATGACAGACAAAGCGCTCTCGGTCCTGAACCAGGTCTCGGCAGGTATCATCTTTCTGTTTGGAGTGGCCGTTCTCGTCCGCCTTGTTGTGGAGCGTCTCGTGGTTTGAAAGCTAGACCTCTGTCGGCGCTGGCCTGCTGGCTTTTGGTCTGGTCGATGTTTAGCATGGGTGGGATGGGAGAAGTGTTCTCCAAAACCCAAGGGGAGACATGTCGATGACCGAGGGCTTCAGGACGTTTTTGGAACAAACCCTGCACTATTTTGATCGCCCTCACGAGGCAGCAGCGACGAAAGCCGTAGATCTGCCGGCAGCCTGGGTCGGTCGGGATATGCCGAACCTGACGGACATGGCCTATGTCCTTTCAACCGATGAAATCGCGGAGCTGGATGCAGCACTCGCCTTTGCCCGCAAAACCGGAAAAGAAAGCATAGACATGCTCGCGGCCGACTTCCCGTTGCCGAGGCTTGAGCGAAAAATCGCGCGCTGGCGGGAGGAGCTGAAAAACGGGGTAGGGCTCCAGCTTGTCCGCGGTGTGCCGGTAGAGCGCTGGAGTGAGGATGATGCGAGCCTCTTTTTCTGGTGCCTGGGGCTTCATCTTGGACGTCCCGGCGGGCAAAACCCGCAAGAAGATCTGCTGGGCCATGTGCGCAACACAAATGCCAACAAGGCGGACCCGATGGTACGTCTCTACCAAACCGCTGCCAATATTGACTATCACTGTGACGCAGCCGATGTCGTCGGTCTGCTTTGTCTGAAAAAAGCAAAGACAGGCGGGAAGAGTCGCATCGTCTCCTCCGTCTCCGTTTTCAACCGGCTGCTGGGCGAGCGGCCGGAGCTCGCGGCCCGCTTGTTTGAACCTTTCTATCTCGATTCACGAAATGAAACGAAGCGGGGCGCTATTGGCGCCATCCCGATCACACCCTGTTGTTACGCAGATGGGGTCTTGCGGACCTTTTATCATTCAGACTATTTTCGCTCCGCTGTCCGGCATGAGGCCGTTCCTGCTTTCACACCGCTGGAGCAGGCATGCCTGGATCGCTACGAGGAGATTGCGAGCGATCCAGCGCTTTATCTCGATATGGACCTGCAACCGGGCGATATCCAACTTCTGTCAAACCACACAAACCTGCATGCGCGAACGGAATATGAAGATTTTGAAGAGCCCGCAGAACGCCGTCATCTTTTGCGGCTCTGGTTGTCACTTTAGGCAAAATTTGCTCCAAAGTCCTTGGACCGGAAGATGATTTCTTCCATCGTGACTGTTAGACTGAAGACATAATAAGCTGGACCGGGATCACGGCACCGGCAGACCAATATAGGAGGATGCGCATGAACGGCGCTGAAAGTCTCGTCCGCACGCTCGTCGCATCAGGCGTCGATGTCTGTTTCACAAATCCCGGTACATCCGAGATGCATTTCGTTGCCGCCCTCGACAAGGTGGACGGTATGCGCGCCATCCTCGCCTTGTTTGAAGGTGTGGTGACCGGCGCGGCAGATGGCTATGGCCGCATGGCTGAGAAACCGGCTGCAACGCTCTTGCACTTGGGCCCCGGTCTCGCCAATGGATTGGCGAATCTGCACAATGCGCGCCGGGCAGATACGCCGATTGTGAATATTGTCGGCGACCATGCGACCTATCATGCACAATATGATGCACCTCTCTCCTCCGACCTGAAGGGGTTCGCCTCACCGGTTTCCGGCTGGTACCATTCATCCGTGTCACCAAAAACCGTTGCAACAGATGGCGCACGCGCCGTGCAGGCATCCATGGCGGCACCCGGACAGATTGCAACACTGGTTCTGCCGGCCGACACTGCCTGGCTGGAGGCGGATGGCGCAGCACCCGCGCTGCCAAACGCAGGGCCTGCTCAGGTCTCAGGTGAGGCCGTAGACCATATCGCGAAACTGCTGAAGAGCGGCAAGAAGACAACTCTCCTTATTCGCGGTGCCGCGCTCAAAGAGCGCGGCCTGAAAGCCGCAGGCCGCATCGCGGCGGCAACCGGCGTTCGGCTGATGTGCGACACGTTTACCGCACGCATCCAGCGTGGCGCGGGCCGCGTTATGGTTGATCGCATGCCCTATTTTGCGGAACAGATTGAAGAGACGATGGCGGGCACCGAGCAGCTGATCCTTGCTGGCAGCAAGCCACCGGTTTCCTTCTTCGCCTATCCGGGCAAGGCAAGCTGGATGACACCAGACGGTTGTGACATCGCCTATCTTGCACACCCCCATGAAGATGCGACAGCTGCACTGGAGGCCTTGGCAGATGCGCTGGGCGCACCCAAAGAGCCGATCAATGTGGCAGGCTTGACCCTCCCGGATATGCCAAGCGGCAAGCTCGACAGTTTCACTGCCGGGCAGGTCATCGCGCGTCTGCTTCCCGAAGGTGCAATCATCTCAGACGAAGCGGCCACCAGCGGCATCGGTCCGGCGATCTATACGGCAACAGCGGCACCACACGATCATCTGTCACTGACTGGCGGTGCGATTGGCCAGGGCCTGCCGGTGGCCACTGGGGCGGCGGTTGCCTGCCCTGATCGCAAAGTGGTCTGTCTTCACGGCGATGGCGGTGCCATGTACACATTGCAGTCTCTATGGACACAGGCGCGTGAAAAGCTCGACGTGACAACTGTGATTTTCGCCAATCGCTCATACGCTATTTTGAATGTGGAACTGATGCGTGTCGGTGCGGAGAATCCGGGACCAAAGGCACTCTCAATGCTCGACCTCCACAATCCTGAACTCAATTGGGTAGAGCTGGGTCGGGGCATGGGGGTCAACTCCATGCGGGCCGAGACAGCCGAAGAGTTTGCGGAGCAGTTTGCCGCCTGCATGAAGCAAAAGGGACCGCATCTCATTGAAGCCGTCATCTGACGGCTGAAGTTCTGTATCTCATTGAGGTTGTCATCTGACAGTCGAATACCAGACGAGCAGACAACAAAAAGGCGGCTCCCGATAATCGGTAGAGCCGCCTTTTTGGTGCCAGATCTTTTGGTATCAGACTGAAAATGGATCAGTGGCGGGTCTGGTTCAGCGTAAATTCGCCCTGGCGTACCCGGTCCCGCAATCCTTCAGCAAGTTCCGCAACCGATTCTTCGCCATACGTTTCCACCATGTCGGAAAACGCCGCAAAGATCGCCGTATTGGCCAGCACGTCAGGGTCCACGCCTTCGGCCAGCGCATCATCCCAAGCATCGAGAAAAATCTGCAATGCGATTCGGCGCTGCTCATCATCATTTGGCAGCGGGAAATCGAATTCCTCATCATCTGAGAGTGTATCGAGAGGCGTGTCGCGCGTATCGGACATGAAGGCTGAAGCCTTTCTTGAACTGGTGGCCCGTCCCGACCACACAAGGGAACCAAACGCACGTCCCAAACTGAGACAGGCGGTAGACATCTCTTTTAACACATGATGCCGGTTTGTCGCCCCAGAACTTGAGGCAAAGGTTAACGCATCATGCTCAAATTCATAGAATTTTAGAGAATCCGCACTTATCCGCGGGTCCGGGCGGCGAGACGGTCGGTGAGTGCGGCACCTTCATCCAGCAGGCGGGTTGCATCAGTCCGGGCCTGGCCCGTGCATCGCGCATAGGCTTGTCGGTGCTGGTGATAGGCCCGGTTGAAACGGGCGATGAGCAGCTCCTTGAGGTCCGTGCTTGGTTCTTCCAGCTTCAGGAGCTCCTGCATCTTGCCGCGCCATAGCTGGCCCTCATTGGCATTGCACACTTCGCGGAGGTGATGAACGGCACCAAGGATTTCCGACAGACGAACAAGGTCGCTCTCGCTGGTGCTGCTGCGTGTAGCCCCCATGGCGGCGGGCATCAAAAGGAGAAGGGTAAGCAGCACGGCTGCCCCGCCCAAAACGGCACGCGTCAGCTCGCCTGTCCCGATTGAGGACAGGTTGATGAGCTTTTGCTGCCGATTTCGCACATAATCTATAATCATGTACGAGGCGTTGCATAAACCGGGCCGCAACGAAAAACGCCGCCCAATTTCGGTGAGCGGCGTTTAAGCGTTGGCAAGTTATGCTAAAT
>JAVKCY010000104.1:0-27341 GCA_040223265.1 Parvibaculum sp.
TCCGTTGTGCCAAGAGACGCGGTTCAGGCTGGTCAGCCTCAGCCGCGGGCTGAAGTGCGACCAGAGATGAGGGCGCAGGAGCGGTCGTCGGCGACCACCCAACGTGGTGAGTTGCCGCGGCAGGATGGCCCGCGCCAGGAACCTGCGATGACCCAAAAGCAGGCACCTCGGTCTGAAGAGGGGCTTGTTTCGTCGAGCTACGAAGAAGATCAACTGGAGATCCCGACCTTCCTCCGGCGGCAGGCGAACTGACCAAGCTCCACTCTGGCGACATGGTTAAATCATCAGAAGGCCCGACCCGAAACGGTGTCGGGCCTTTTGTTTATTTAAAACAGCAGGTTAGGTAGGGTCTGGTGCCGTAACAATGTGTAAGAAAGAGTTATTTGAGAGTTGGTCGCACTTCTTGCTAGAAAGATTGTGCCCAATTGGGACGAGGGACGGTCTGGGGGGACTTTTCCAGTAATTGAGTGCAGCCGGTATTTGGTTGCTGAAAAATCTGGTCTGGCGAGTGTGCTGGACGAGGTTTTTCGAAGTAAGCCTTTAGGGGAAGAATTTTGGGTAGAACGGATCTCGACTTGGCGACAGTAAGCCCGCTTCACGGCGGTGGCAGTGCGTCCCATGAGACATCAAAGGTCCAGCTTGGGCTAGTTGGTGATCGTTTTCACTCTGATCAAACCGCAACTGACCTGATTACCCAGACGACGCTTGCCAGTGAGGTTTCACTTGATGGCATTGGCCTTCACAAGGGCAATTTGGTGCGTTTGGTGCTGAAGCCCGCTGTTGCCGATACGGGAATTGTTTTCCGCCGGACAGACCTTGAAGGTTCTGCCGATATTCCAGCGCGCTTTGATAGCGTTTGCGACACCGCCATGTGCACCGCGATCGGTAATTCCAGCGGCGCGAGTGTGGCCACTATTGAACATTTGATGGCCGCTGTGTCTGCTGCTGGCGTTGACAATCTGATCGTTGAAATCGATGCCCACGAAGTGCCGGTTATGGACGGAAGTTCAGATGCTTTCGTCGATGCGCTTGAGCTTGCTGGAACCGTGGAGCTTGATGCGCCGCGTCGTTATATCCGTATTCTGGCGCCGATTTCGTTGGAAGAGGGTAACAAGAAAGCCGTTCTTGAGCCTTATGATGTTGGCTTCCGGATTGAGATCGGGATCGACTTTGAGAACAAAATTATAGGCAAGCAATATCTGGGCGTTGATATTACACAGGCGACCTTCCGTGATCAGATCGCGGATGCGCGGACCTTTGGTTTTTACAAGGATGTCGAGTTGTTGCGCTCCTTGGGTCTTGCGAAAGGTGCATCGCTTGATAATGCCGTGGTTCTTGATGGTGAAACGATCATGAACGAGGACGGTTTGCGCGGTCCAGATGAGTTTGTTCGCCACAAGATTTTGGATGCTGTTGGCGATCTGTCGCTTGCCGGTGCGCCGATTCTCGGGTGCTACAAAGGCGAGCGGGTTGGCCATGCGTTTAACAACCAGATGCTGGTTGCCCTGTTTGCCAACCGGGAGGCCTGGGAATATGTGACCTTGCCGCGCACTGATGAGGACGAGCTTTCCTCTGGCTTCGTGCCACAGCTGGCTGTTTCTGCCGACTAACGGGTCTGAATTTCCCCAAAATCATGGTCTGAGTGGCCGGAGCGTCTGACAAGGTGCCCCATCCGGTCTTTCAGGCCGAAATTCTCTTAGAAACATTGCAACGGAACGCTTTGGCGGCATGGTGGACATTGCTATAGTGTCGGCCGCTTCGATATATTGGGGCCGCAGACGGTTCAGGCGGGGCCCAAAGGCCTCAGCGCGACAACGGGATGGTAAACGTATGGGTATGAGCGGTTCGATTGTTGGATTGGCATCAGGCAAGCGTGGATTTCGGCGCCTGCTTGCGGCAGCCGTGTTGGCACCTGTTCTGCTTCTTGGCGCCTGCTCGTCTGATGATCCCGAACTCACCTATGATGAACGGCCGGTTGAGCAAATTTATAATCGGGCACTCGACTATCTGAAAGACAATAAGTACCGGCAGGCGGCAGCAGAATTTGATGAAGTTGAGCGCCAGCACCCATATTCACAGTGGGCGCGCCGGGCGATGCTGATGGCGGCGTTCTGTTATTACGAGACGAATGATTATGATTCCGCCATTCTATCGGCACAGCGGTTTATTGCGCTGCATCCCGGGAATGAAGATGCTGCCTATGCATATTACCTTGTCGGTATCAGCTTTTATGAGCAAATTTCAGACGTTGGTCGTGATCAAGGGATGACGCAGAATGCGCTCGCCACTTTGTCTGAAGTGGTGCGCCGTTTCCCGGATTCTGAATATGCGCGCGATGCACGACTGAAGATCGACCTGACGTATGACCACCTGGCCGGTAAGGAAATGGAGATCGGTCGCTATTATCTCAATCAGCATGCCTATGTGGCTGCGATCAACCGGTTCCGCGTTGTCGTTACCAATTTTCAGACGACGACCCATGTGCCAGAGGCGCTTCACCGGTTAACGGAGGCCTATGTGTCGCTTGGCATTGTGCCTGAGGCGCAGACAGCGGCGGCCGTGCTGGGACACAACTTCCCGGGCAGTGACTGGTATGAAGATAGTTATGGGCTCCTAGCGGATAACAATCTTGAACCGCGGGAGAATCAGGATTCGTGGATCAGCAAGGCGTGGAAGTCTGTCTTCTGATCAGATGCGCGCTACAGTTCCCCTCAACCTTTAGGTGCCTCCATGCTGGCAGCGCTGTCGATCCGAGACATTGTCCTTATCGACAAATTGGACTTGGGCCTGGGGCACGGGCTTTGCACCCTTACGGGTGAAACCGGGGCGGGGAAGTCAATTCTTCTTGATGCTTTGGGCCTTGCAATTGGCGGTCGGGCCGATGGCGGGCTTGTTGCGCAAGGGGCGGACAAGGGCAGTGTGACGGCGGTCTTTGACCTTCGGCCAGGGCACGCCGTTTTCAAACTTCTTTCGGACAATGAAATTGAGGTTGAAGAGGGTGTGATCCTTCGTCGTGTTCAGGCGAGGGATGGAAAGACACGTGCCTTTATCAATGATCAGCCGGTGAGTGTCAGCCTGTTGCGGGCTGTTGGAGACCTTTTGATTGAGGTGCATGGCCAGCATGATGAACGAGGTCTGCTGGACGAAGCCGGACATCGTGATCTGCTGGATGCGATTGGGGCGTTGGCCACACCTGCGGCAAATGTTCGACGCAATTGGGAGGCGTTATCGGAGGCCCGCACTGCTTTGTCGGCGCATCGGACCGCACTTGCGCGGGCTGCCGCTGAGCGCGACTATCTCGCACATTCTGTTGCCGAGCTTGAAGCGCTTGACCCGCAAGAGGGTGAGGAAGACCGGCTTGCTGAACAACGTACCTTGATGATGCATTCGGAGAAAATTTCCGTTGAGATTGAGGAAGCGGAGAATGCGCTCTCCGGCGATCAGGGGCTTGAAGCAAGGGTGAACCTTGCGTTGCGCCGGTTGGAGCGCGCCAAGGATCAAGCGGCCGGACATTTGGACGAGGTTATTGCCGCCCTTGATCGCACCTTGAATGAGGCGGCGGATGCGCGGGACCTGTTGGCCCGTGCTGTCCGCGCTCTTGAGTTTGATCCTTCCGCGCTTGAAGAAGCAGAGACACGTTTATTCGCGCTGCGCGCGGCAGCGCGCAAATTTGATGTGAGCGTGGATAGGCTCCCTGAACTTCGTGAACGCATGCGCGCTGACCTGGCTGGGATCGAGGCAGGTGAAGGACGCACGAAAGCACTTGAGAAGGCCGTCGCTGAGGCTGAAGCAAGTTATGCTGCGTCTGCGGGTGCGCTTTCGGATGCGCGGCTCAAGGCGGCTATTCGTCTTGATAAGTCTGTTGCGTCAGAGCTGAAACCGCTCAAGCTTGATAAGGCAACGTTCCGTACACAGGTCACACAAGTGGCACTCGAGAAGGCAGGGCCGGACGGGATCGACAAGGTCGCGTTTCTGATCTCCACCAATCCGGGTGCGCCGCTCGGGCCCTTGATCAAGATTGCGTCGGGCGGGGAGCTTTCCCGGTTTGTGCTCGCGCTGAAAGTCTCGCTTGCATCTGCCGGTGCGGCCTCCACATTGATCTTTGATGAAGTTGATGCAGGCGTGGGCGGCGCCGTCGCGGAGGCGGTTGGTACGCGGCTTGCCGAACTTGCACGGGATCTGCAGGTGTTGGTCGTCACACATTCACCGCAAGTTGCGGCGCGCGCCGGACGGCATATTCGCATTTCCAAAAGTGCGGCGGGCCGTGCGGGCAAGGGTGCGAAAAAGCTTGATGCTCTCACCACGCAGGTGGAAGTCTTGGACGATGCGGCCCGGCGTGAAGAGATTGCCCGCATGCTGGCGGGGGCAACGGTGACCGACGCTGCGCGTGCTGCGGCTGATCAGCTGATCGGCGGAGCGCGGGTATGAGCGGCAAAGTGAAGTCTGCCTCTGACCTGACAGAGGCAGAGGCTGAGCTGGAGCTTGAGCGCCTGGCAAAAGACATTGCAGCTCATGATCGGCACTATCATGGCGCTGATGCGCCGGTCATTTCTGATGCGGAGTATGATGCGCTGCGGGCTCGCAATCTTGCCATTGAAACGCAATTTCCAACGCTGGTGCGCGATGACAGTCCGTCCTATCGCGTTGGTTCGGCCCCGTCTGAGAAGTTTGGAAAGATTGAGCATGTTGTCTCGATGCTCTCCCTTGGCAACGCGTTTAACGATGAAGATGTTACTGATTTTGCCGACCGGGTTCGCCGCTTCCTGAACCTGAAAGAAGATGAGGTGCTTGCTATCACCGCCGAGCCAAAGATTGACGGTCTTTCGGCGTCTCTGCGTTATGAGAAGGGCGTTCTTGTGAGCGCAGCGACACGGGGCGACGGGCGCGTGGGGGAGGATGTCACAGCGAATGTGCGCACGATTAAAGATGTGCCGCTCACGCTTGCGGGCGACGATGTTCCAGATGTGATTGAGGTGCGCGGTGAGGTCTATATGTCTCACGCGGATTTTGAGAAGCTGAATGCGCGCCAGACGGAAGGCGGTAAAGAACCGTTCGCCAATCCTCGCAATGCGGCGGCGGGGTCCTTGAGACAACTGGATTCTCGCATTACCGCCTCTCGTCCTTTGCGGTTTTTTGCCTATGCCTGGGGTGAAGCATCGGCGCTTCCTGCCGCGACACAAGCCGGTGTGGTGGAGGCGTTTCGCGACTGGGGTTTCAGCGTCAATCCGCTGATGAGTAGATGTGAGACGACCCAGGCACTGTTGAGGGTTTACCGGGATGTGGAGGCACGCCGCGCGACGCTTGGCTATGACATTGACGGGGTGGTCTACAAGGTGGACCGGCTGGACTGGCAGGGGCGGCTTGGCTTTGTCTCCAGGAGCCCGCGTTGGGCAATTGCACACAAATTTCCGGCAGAGCAGGCGACAACGATTCTTCAGGGTATCGACATTCAGGTTGGGCGGACTGGCTCGTTGACGCCTGTTGCGCGGCTTCAGCCGGTGACCGTGGGTGGGGTGGTCGTCTCCAATGCCACGCTGCACAATGAGGAAGAACTGGCGCGCAAGGACGTTCGCATTGGCGATCATGTGATGGTCCAGCGAGCAGGAGATGTTATCCCGCAGGTTGTGAGTGTTGTGCTAGACATGCGGCCTGCGGATGCTGTGCCATTTGAGTTTCCGCAGACATGCCCGGAGTGTGGCAGCCATGCTGTGCGGGATGTAAATGAGAAGACCGGAAAGGTCGATGTCGTGCGCCGGTGCACAGGCGGTCTCATCTGTCCGGCACAGCGCGTTGAACGGCTCAAGCATTTCGTGTCGCGCAATGCGCTTGATATTGAGGGGCTGGGTGCGAAGCAGGTTGAAGCTTTTTTCAATGACGGGTTGATCGAGAGCCCGGCTGACATTTTCACCCTTGAGGCGCGCGATAAAGACAGCCTCAAAAAGCTGAAGGACCGGGATGGCTGGGGTGCGACGTCCGCCACGAAATTGTTTGCCGCGATTGATGATCGGCGACACGTGGACTTTGACCGGCTGCTGTTCGGCCTCGGTATTCGTCATATCGGAGAGACGACAGCGCGGATGCTCGCGCGGACCTATCATGATCTGGATCGGATGCTTGAGGCGATGGAGGGCATGACCGGCCCTGAAGCTGAGGCTTATCAGGAACTTGTTTCAATGGACGGGATTGGCACGGCTGTGGCAGATGCTTTGGTGGATTTCTTTCAAGAGCCACATAATCTTGACGCCGTAAAAGCGCTTCAAGCTGCCGGTGTTGAACCCGCTCCGCTGGAGGCGCAGGACACGGGCTCTCCGGTTGCGGGGAAGACTGTGGTCTTTACCGGTTCGCTTGAACTGATGACCCGCTCTGAAGCGAAAGCAAGGGCAGAGGGGCTTGGTGCAAAGGTTTCCGGTTCGGTCTCCAAGAAGACAGACATTCTTGTGGCCGGTCCCGGCGCGGGCTCAAAGCTTGCGAAGGCTGCGGAGCTGGGTGTGCAGACCATGACGGAAGAAGAGTGGCTTGCACTGATTGGTTCAGCCTGATCAGATTTTCCGGGTCGCGCTGGTGAGCCAGGCGCGTTCTTCATCATTCAAGGCTGGGCCTACTTTCTCCGCAACCTTTGCATGATAGGCGTTCAGCCAGGTGCGTTCATCGTTGGTGAGGATGTTGACCTCCACCAGATTGAGATCGATGGGCGCGAGGGTCAATGTTTCAAAGCCCATCATCTCCCGTTCGCCTCCGTCTATCGGTTTTGCGTCGTGGACGACGAGAAGGTTCTCGATCCGGATGCCATAGGCATCCGTCTTGTAATAGCCGGGCTCGTTGGACACGATCATGCCAGCGTCGAGGGGGACATGACCTGCCTTCGATATGCGCTGCGGGCCTTCATGCACCGAGAGGAAGGAACCAACCCCGTGGCCGGTGCCATGATCGAAGTCGAAGCCGCCTTGCCAAAGCGCCATGCGGGCGAGGACATCGAGTTGCGCGCCGCTTGTACCTTTCGGGAAGCGGATCCGCGCGAGATTGATGTGGCCTTGCAGCACGCGGGTGAAGCGGTCTTTCATTTCAGCGGACGGTGCGCCGATAGCGATGGTGCGAGTGACGTCGGTCGTGCCGTCGAGATATTGTGCACCGGAATCGACGAGGAAAAGCTCGCCCTGTCCGAGCGCGCGGTCCGTCGCCTCCGTCACGCGGTAGTGAACGATGGCGCCATTGGGGCCCGCACCGGAGATGGTGTCGAAACTGATTTCCTTGAGCGCGCCTGTTTCAGCGCGAAACTGTTCCAGCCGCTTGGCTGCGCTGATCTCTGTCACGCGACCGGATGTGGTTTCACGTTCAAGCCAGGCAAGAAACCGCGTCAGGGCCTGGCCGTCGCGAATATGCGCGGTGCGGGTGCCGTTTACCTCGGTCTCATTTTTACGGGCTTTGGGTAGCTCGCACAGGTCTTTGCCACGCTTGATGGTGGCGCCAGCGCGCGTCAGGCGATCAAAGACCCAGCTTGCGGCACTTGTCGGGTCGAGGCGAATTTCACGCTTCTCCTGCCCCAACCGATCAAGCGCCGGGCCGAAATCGTCCGGCGACAGAAGTGTTACGACATTGCCCAGATGGGCCCGCGTCTCGTCGCTGATTTTCGTTTCAGCGACAAAGAGCTCTGCGTGACCCTCCTCATAGAGAATGGCGAAGGAGAGAGGGAGCGGCGTGTGGGATACATCTTGCCCACGAATGTTGAAGAGCCACGCAATTGAGTCCGGCATCGTGATGATGGTGGCATCGGCATCTGACATTTCAAGTTCGAGGGTGATCCGCTTCAGCTTGTCACTGGCGGCTTCACCTGCATAGGCGAGATCGTGGGGGACGATGGGTGCGCTTGGGCGGGCCGGCTGGTCCCGCCAGATCGCGTCGATGAGGTTTTCCTCAATGGCCACGAGATCGGCACCCACTTTCCGCGCAGCCTTAGTGAGACGTTCCACATCGTCCACGGTGTGCAGCCACGGGTCGTAGGCAAGTTTGGCTCCCGCCAGTAGATTTTCTTCCACCCAACGGGTGGGCGGCGTGTCGATCAAGGATTGTGGTTCGAACGTGTCGATATCAACCTGATATCTCACCTGCAATGTGTAGCGCCCATCGATAAAGATCGCAGCTTTGTCGTGCAGCACAATAGCGAGGCCCGCCGAGCCTGAAAACCCTGTCAGCCAGCGCAGGCGTTCTGCATGGGGGGGAACATACTCACCTTGATGTTCGTCGGAGCGAGGTATAATGAACCCGTCCAACCCGCGCGCTCGCAGCGCCGCACGCAGTTTGTCGGCGCGGGCCGGGCCCAGAGTGGGGTTCGCAACGTCATCATAGGTCTGGAACATGGGTTTGGTCCTGTTTGGAGGCGAGCGATGCAGATGACGGGATCATATTATCCCTGAAAACGCAGTGTCACCCATTCGTTGATGCGAAGTCGTTCAACGAATTTGAGGCCGAGGGTCGTATAGGCGCTGATGATCATTTTTTCTTGATCGTGGAGGATACCGGAAAGGACGAGGGTGCCACCAGAGACGAGGTTTTTTTCTATTGTCGGGGCAAGTTTGACCAGCGGTTTGGCGAGAATATTGGCGATGATGAGATCGTAGGGTGCGGCGCCCGTGAGATGTGGATGGTCGAAGCCGGTGGCCGCGAATGCCTTGATAAGCGGGTGCACCTGGTTTCTGCGTGCGTTCTCCCGGGTGACGCGGGTGGCGATGGGATCAATGTCGCTCGCCGTCACTGTCCGTTTGGTGAGCTTCGCAAGCGCGATGGCCAACACGCCGGTGCCGCAGCCAAGGTCGAGTGCGTTTTCAGGCGTCCTGATTTTGGTGACTTTCTCGATCATCTTGAGGCAGCCAAGCGTGGTGCCATGATGACCGGTGCCAAAGGCCTCGCCCGCATCGACCAGAAGGGGGATACGCCCGCGAGGGCATTTATCGGCATCGTGGGCGCCGTGCAGGAAGAAGCGCTCTGTCTCAATGGGCGCGAGGCCCTCAAGTGATTTTGCGACCCAGTTAATGTCGGGCAGGGGCTCGATCAGGATGTCGGTGACACTGTAGCCTGACCTGGCTTCCTGATCGCGCAGGAGTGACTTGATGTCAGCTTCTTCCGGTGCGGTTTCGTAATAGGCATCAATGCGCCAGGTTACATTTTCCACAACCTCGGATGTTGCAACGGCATGGGTTTCCGGCCAGGTGGCAAATGCCAGCGCTGCAGCGAAGTCTTCTGCCTTGCCGAAAGGTGCCGCGAAGGAAACTTTCCAGGTGGTTGTCATATACGGCATTTCCTCAAGGCGCTTTGCACCGCGGGCATGTCATTCATGCCGCTCGACAAATGTATCAATAACTTTTTTCTGGCCTGAATGGTCAAAATTGACAGTGAGCTTGTTGCCATCAATTTCATAAACCACGCCATAGCCGAATTTCTGATGAAAGACACGTTCGCCCGGCGTGTAGCTTGCTGCTGACGGATCTGATGTTGCGACCAGCTCTGCCTGTCCGTCGATCTGAGGTGGTTTTGTCTTCATGGCGCCTGACCGTGCATTGGCTTGCGCGCGCTGCCAGCCGGGGGCGGAATAGCTGCTTTGAGAGAATTCGTGGTCGAACCGGCTTTGGCCGTGACTGCCATAACCACCGAATTGCGTATCACCTGTCAAAACCTCCACGTGATCTTGCGGCAGTTCGTCGATAAAGCGCGATGGCATGCTGCTCTGCCACAGATTGTGAATGCGGCGATTGGCAACGAAGGAGATACGCGCATTCTTTTTGGCGCGGGTGATGCCGACATAGGCGAGACGACGTTCTTCCTCCAGACCCGCAAGGCCGCTTTCGTCGAGCGCGCGCTGATGGGGGAACAGGCCTTCTTCCCATCCTGGCAGGAAGACCGTATCGAACTCCAGCCCCTTGGCAGAGTGCAGGGTCATGAGGTTAATCTTGTCGGCTGTGTCCGCCTGCTCGATCTCCATCACCAATGATATGTGTTCGAGATAACCCGCAAGGTTTTCAAAATGCTCCATGGAGCGGACGACCTCTTTCAGATTGTCGAGGCGACCGGGTGCATCGGCTGAACGGTCGTTCTGCCACATTTCCGTGTAGCCGCTTTCGTCCAATATGGTTTCTGCAAGCTCTATGTGGTTCATGCCGGGCACGAGTGTGCGCCAACGGTCCACCATCTCCACAAAATCGCGCAGGTTCCGTCTTGCGGGTTGTCGGAGCTCCTCCGTCTCGATGATGAGGCGGGAGGCGCGCATGAGCGACATGCCTTGCGCGCGGGCAAGCTGGTGAATGGTTTGCAGTGCTTTGTCGCCGAGCCCGCGTTTTGGCTTGTTCAGAATGCGCTCGAAGGCAAGATCATCGTCTTGCTGGGCGACCAGACGGAAATAGGCATTGGCGTCGCGCACTTCCATTCGTTCATAGAAGCGAGGGCCGCCGACGACACGGTAAGGGAGGCCCAGATTGATGAAACGGTCTTCAAACTCCCGCATCTGGAAAGAGGCGCGCACCAGGATCGCCATCTCGCGGAGCAGGTGCCCGTCGCGTTGAAGCTGTTCGACGTCTTCGCCGATGGTGCGGGCTTCTTCATCCCCATCCCAGAGGCCACGAAGGGTGACTTTCTCTCCCTTGTCGGCTTCGGTCCACAGGGTTTTGCCGAGACGGCTTTCATTTGCCGTGATGAGGCCGGCTGCCGCGCCCAGAATGTGAGGTGTGGAACGATAATTCTGCTCCAGCCGGACAACTTTCGCGCCGGGGAAATCTTTCTCGAAGCGGAGAATATTATCCACCTCCGCGCCGCGCCAACCATAGATGGATTGGTCGTCGTCGCCGACGCAGCAGATGTTCTTGTTCTTCTGTGCGAGTAGACGGAGCCAGAGATATTGCGCGACGTTAGTGTCCTGATACTCATCGACGAGCATATATTTGAAGCGCTCTTGATAGTCAGCCAAGACTTCCGGGTTTTCCTGAAAGAGGCGCAGGCATTCCAGCAACAGGTCGCCAAAGTCTGCGGCATTCAGGATTTTCAAACGTTCCTGATAGGCGGCATAGAGGATGGCGCCTTTGCCATGGCCGAATTGCTCCGCGTCGCCCGCGGGGATCTTGTCTGGCGTGAGACCGCGGTTCTTCCACCCATCAATATGGGAGGCGAGTTGTCTGGCGGGCCAGCGTTTCTCGTCAATCCCGTCCGCCTTGATCAATTGTTTCAACAGGCGGATCTGGTCATCTGTGTCCAGGATCGTGAAATCGGATCGAAGCCCCACAAGCTCTGCATGGCGACGCAGGATCTTGGCACCGATGGAGTGGAACGTGCCCAGCCATTGCATGCCTTCGACGGCACCACCAATGAGGGCACCGATGCGGTGCTGCATTTCTCGTGCGGCTTTGTTGGTGAAAGTCACGGCCATGACTTGACTTGGCCAGGCTTTGCGGGTGGCCAGCATGTGAGCAAGCCGGGTGGTGAGCACGCGGGTTTTGCCGGTGCCGGCGCCTGCGAGAACCAGAACCGGGCCGTCCAGTGCCTCGACCGCTTCACGCTGCTGGTCGTTCAAGCCGTTCAGATAGGGCGGACGCATGTGTCCCATGGCTGCAGCGCTCAAGGAGGTGCGGCTGGTGTTGGAACGGGCTGTTTCCTCTTCCGGGATGCTGCCCAGATCGAATGGGTCCGAATCTGTCATGATGATCAGAAGATAAGGGCTCGACCGCTCCGAAACTAGGTTACAAAGTATCTTGAGGGCCGATCATTCATCACAAAACATATGTTTTAGTGATGTTCTTCCCGGGAAATGGCGATGAGACCGTCGGCAAGCGCTTTCAGCGCGGCCACACGGGTGACGCGGCCGATCGCTGTCTCCTTGTTGTCGGGCTGGCAGACCGGCAAATGGTCCAGATTGTGCGCGTCCATCAGGTCAAGGGCGCGATTGAGCCGGTCATAGGGATAAAGCCGGACAGCGTCCGGACTTGCGTTCAGGAGGCGTGGCGCATCTTCGGAATAAGGGTGGGCCTGATCGAAGCGGGTCATCACATCGCGCACATGAATGCTCAGGAGGACCCGATTGTGCGGGCCCTCGTGCAAATGCACGTCGCGTTGCTCCAGCTGCCAATGGAAGAAGCTCTTGCCGATGGTCGCTTGCGTGAGCGCAGTGGCGATCGCATTGGCGATGAGGAGGGCGGTGGTGACTTCATAGTCACCGGTCAGCTCAAACACGATCAGCGTGGTGGAGAGCGGTGCGCCCAGCACGGCCGCTGATACGGCCCCCATGCCGACAATGGCATAAAGGCCGGAGCTTGAAGCCATATCCGGAAGTATGTAGGTGGCAATGAGGCCGAAAGCCCCTCCGGCCATGGCCCCCAGATAGAGTGAGGGGGAAAAGACGCCGCCGCCAAACCGGCTGGCCAGCGTGATGGAGGTCGCGATGATCTTCAGGGCGAGAAGGCCCAGCAGGAAGGTGAGTGTGTAGCTCTGATTGAGGGCATTGTCTGTTGCCTCATAACCCACGCCCAGAACTTCCGGTGCGATGAGCCCGATGGCGCCCAGGGCAACACCGCCAATGGCAGGGCGGATCCAGATCGGGAGCGAAAAAGAGCTTGCCACCTTGTCTGCATAGATGAGGGAGGCCATGAAAATGATGGCGACGGCTGCGGCGACGAGACCGAGCAATGCGAAGGCCGGAAACTCCCAGTAGGACGTGATGGTGTGATCGATCAGGTTGAAGGCCGGGAAATTTCCCAGATGTATTCTTGTGACGACGGTCGCTGCGACAGAGGCAATGGAGACCGGCACGAAGGCGCGCAGGGCGTAATGGCGAAGCACAATTTCATGGGCGAACAGGACGCCTGCGATGGGGGCATTAAAGGAGGCGGTTACGGCACCTGCGACGCCACAGGCGAGGAGAATGCGCCCCCATTCCGGCGAAAAGCGAAAGCGTTTTGCTGCATATGCGGAGATGGTTGCACCGAGATGGACGGCTGGTCCCTCGCGGCCGGCACTTGCCCCCCCGCCCAATGAAATGGAGGTCAGCACTGCGCTTATGAGACCGTTTTTGAGCGACATGTGCCCGCCACGGAGCGCGGCGGCTTCAATCACGTCGGAGACGCTCTCCGTCCGTTCCATCGGCATGAGAAATTTGAGTCCCAGTCCGACCACAATGCCGACTGCGACGGGCCCGGACATGATGACGTACCAGGGCAGGGTCGCTACATGGCTTGCAATGCTTTCCCCGGGGATGCCAATCCATACCCATTGGACGGCTGCGATCATGATACGGAAGAGGATAGTTGCGTAGGCAGCGGCAAGACCCAGCACGACCGCGAGTGTCCATCCCATCAGATTGCGCGAATGCCAAAACTCAACCCAGTTCTCTTCGATCGGCCGATCGATGACGGTTTCAAAAATACGGGCAAGAGCATGGAACAAACGCGATAGGAGGAATTTCATTTGCAGCGGCCAATCGATCCTTCCGCGCAAATTCTTGCGCCGTCTGTCCAGGTGGCTCCCGATATGTCAGCGTTCAGTAGGTCGGTCTGATCGAGCTTAGCGGCGGAAAGGTTTGCGCCACGTAAATTGGCCCGGAAAAAGCGGGTGCGTCGGAGGTTCGCGTTAGAAAGGTCTGCCCCTTCCAGGTTGGCGCGGGTGAAATCCGCCTCGCGCAAGTTCGCACCGATCAGTTGGGCATTTTTGAGAATAGCTGAGACAAATTTCGCCCCTTGTGCATTCGCCTCGCTCAGATCGGCGCCCTCAAGATTGGCCCGTTGCAAGCGCGTGCCTGTAAGTCGTGCGTTGGTGAGATCGGCGCCTGCAAAACTGCTTTCTTCGTGAAAGCAGCGAGACCAATCAACACCGGGGGCCGGCGGGGCGGAGCAATCTGCAAAGGCGTGAGCGGTCGCGGGTAAAGCGAGAAGGAGCCAGGCTGCAACGATGATCGGTTTGTAGGGCATCAGCTTTTCACCTGCTTCCGCCGGATGCCGACAGAGCTTCCGGCCTGGGCGGGGCGCCCAAGTGCCTCATGTTCTTTGTGGTACTGAGTAGCCTTGCTGATTGCGGTTTCTGGCATAGGGGCGGTTTTGCGTGTCTCCATATTGACATGAATGCACATCTGTTCCGACGTTGCCGCCAATAACCCTGTGTCTGCGTGATACATGTGGCCAAACACGTGCAGGCGTTTTTCATCTGCATCAAGCATTTGGAAGGTAATACGAACGGGGTCGCCCAGTTTCAGTTCATCGAGGTAACAAACGTGAATTTCCGCCGTGAAGAACGAGCCTTCGCCTTTCTGCGTATAATCCCATCCGACACCAAGCTCTGTGAAGAGCGCGTCGAGCGCCTCATCAAAGAGCAGATTGTAATAGGCCATGTTCATGTGGCCGTTCAGGTCGATCCATTGAGGCTCGACCTGTCGGATTGCGGCTTTGAATGGCTTGGGCTGTGCTTTCGGCATGGATGTGTCTCTGTTACCTGAGCATGATAGGATGATCTTCAAGACTTAGCATAAAATGACCTGTTGTGGGGGCTTATGTGCCCTTTGACGGCTCACCCGCCCACCGAATTGAGTTATTTCGATGATGATGGCAGAGGCAATTTCGGCGCTCCAATCCTTGCTTGGAGAACGGCTCCAACGAGGGGAGGCGGTGCGCGCGGCCCATGGCCGGGATGAGAGCTGGCACGCTGTCTGCGCACCCGACGCTGTGGCCTTCCCGCATTCGACGGAGGAGGTTGCGGCGGTCATGCGGATATGTGCAGCGCATCGTGTGCCCGTCATCCCTTTTGGCGCGGGTACGTCCCTTGAGGGTGGTGTGAGTGCCGTGCAGGGCGGCATTGCCGTTGACCTGATGGAAATGAACCGTGTGATCGCGGTGCATCGCCAAGATATGGATGTGCATGTGGAGGCCGGGATCACGCGCAAGGCGCTCAATAATTATCTTCGGGATACCGGGCTTTTCTTCTCCGTTGATCCAGGGGCAGATGCAAGCCTTGGCGGCATGGCCTCAACCCGTGCGTCCGGCACCAACGCTGTTCGATATGGCACGATGCGTGAGAATGTTTTGAACCTCACTGTCGTGCTGGCGTCTGGTGAGGTTATCAAAACCGGTGCGCGGGCGCGAAAGTCTGCGGCGGGCTATGACCTTACCCGGCTCTTCGTCGGGGCTGAAGGGACGCTTGGGATTATCACGGAGCTTACTTTGCGATTGCAAGGGCAACCGGAAGCGGTGGCGGGCGGTGTATGTCCTTTTCCAACGCTTGAACTGGCGATCAACGCAGTAATCGAAACCATTCAATCGGGCCTTCAGATGGCACGTATCGAGTTTCTCGATGAGGTGCAGGTAAAGGCATGCAATGCATACTCCAAACTCTCTTTGCCAGAGACGCCAGTTCTGTTTCTTGAATTTCACGGAACAGAGGCGAGCGTTGCCGAGCAATCTGATCGGTTCAGCGACATTGCGATTGCGCATGGGGGAGGGCCATTTACGTGGTCTGGCCTTGCGGAGGAGCGCACCCGCCTTTGGGAAGCACGCCACAACGCCTATTATGCTGCGCGCGCAATGGCACCCGGGAAAGAGGGTATGACGACCGATGTCTGCGTGCCGATTTCCAATCTCGCTCAATGTCTTGCTGAGACAAAGGCGGACCTGTCGGGTTCGTTTCTCACCGCGCCGATTGTTGGACATGTAGGGGATGGGAATTTCCATACGATCATGCTGGTCGATCCCGATAATCAGAGAGATATGGATGAGGCAATGCGCCTGCACGACCGGATGGTCCGTCGTGCGCTTGCTCTTGATGGCACGTGCACGGGGGAGCACGGGATTGGTCTTGGCAAGATGGCGTTTCTTGAAGAAGAGATGGGAAGCGCAGTCGACATTATGCGTCGTGTGAAGCGCGCACTTGACCCGGACAATCTCATGAACCCCGGGAAGGTCGTCTCGATTTGAGAGACGTTTCTGCAGCGCCGCTAGGGCAGCAGGCCTCGCAGGAAATTTTCCAGATGCGCCGTGATTAGTGCATCGCCATCGACAATCTCGTGTGGGCCGATTGAGTTCGCCCAGATGCCGTTCATGAGGAGCGGAAACATGAAGGCCGCTGCCATAGCTTTCGGATCACACTCTCTAAACTCGCCTGTGTCGATACCTTTTTGAATGAGCTTGGCCAAATTGCCGAGCGCTCGTTCTGGAACTTCAGCCCTGAAATAGTCAGCTATCTCTGGAAAGCGACGCGCCTCTGATATGACCAGCTTTAGGATAGCGCCATGGTTTGAGTGGAGCATCAGGGGGCCCAAGCTCTTGGCTTTCATGCGCAGGAAGTCTGACGATGCGCCCGAGAAATTTTCCATCTGGTTGATGCTCTGCTCTACAACCGGGACGATATTTTCGCGGATGAGAGCAAAGAGAAGGTCCTCTTTGCTCTCAAAATAGAGGTAGATTGTTGCCTTGGAGACGCCAGCTCGACCCGCCACGTCTTCCAAACGAGTTGCCTCATAACCGTGGTCGCAGAAAAGCTCAATGGCGGCGTTGAGGATCTGTTTGGGTCGGCCATTATCTCTTTTTGGGCGTGTCGAGGTTTTGTCTTGCGGTACGAGCTTCAGGTCCATGATCACGCCTTGGATTTGCTGTTTCGGTCGCAATACTGACTGGTCAGTCATGTCTTGTCAAAGAGGGCGTTGGCGCGAAACGTCAGTTTTCCAAGGTTTGTGAAGCTGGTTATCGGTTCAGGATAGAAGCGCGGTCCGCATCAAGCGCAGGGGCGGGGCGGCGATCACCGGGGTCGGCAAAGACGGACATTTTGATGGGGTTGCCGGCCATTCTTACCGCACCGACATCCGGGTCGATGGCACGCACAACCATGTTGCGCGCGGCAATTTGTGGGTCGTTCAAGACCTGTTCCACATTGTTGATCGGGCTACAGGGGACGCCCGCTTTCTCCAATACAGGAAGCCAGTGTGCGGTGGTTTGCTGGCACAGAGCAGCTTCCATTAATTGCTCCAGTTCTTTGACATGTTGGCAGCGCAGTTCGTTTGACGCGAAGCGGTTATCGTCGATCAAATCGGGGAAGCCGATGGTCTTTGCCATCCGGGCGAAGAGAATGTCATTGCCGGTTGCGATGACAAGATGGCCGTCGGCGGTTGCGAATGCTTGGAAGGGCGTGATGGACGGATGCCGGGAGCCGAGTGGGCCGGGGATCTCCCCTGTCGCTGTGTAGCGGGCAATGCCGTTTTCCAGCATGGCAACCTGGCAGTCGAGCATGGAGACATCAATGCGCATGGCTTCATTTGTTTTGGCGCGATGGAAGAGAGCGGAGGCCACGCCGAGCGCTGTGAAGAGCCCAGCGCCTAAATCGCCGACTGATGTGCCGACCCGCGTTGGCGGGCTGCCTTCATGGCCGGTGAGGCTCATGATGCCGCCCATCGCCTGCACGACCATGTCGTAGGCGGGTTTCTTGGCATAGGGGCCAGTTTGTCCAAAGCCGCTTGCAGAAGCCAGAATAAGTTTGGGGTATCGCTTGTGTAAAGTGTCCCAGTCATACCCCAACTTGTCGAGTGTTCCGCCACGATAGTTTTCAACGAGGACGTCGGCCGTTTCCAGCAGTCTCTCAAAATCAATGCGATCTTCATCGTTTTTCAGATTGAGTGCGATGGAGCGTTTACCGCGATTGATTGACATGAAGTAGGCAGATTTACCTCCTATGAACGGGCCGATATGACGTGCATCGTCGCCTCGCTCCGGTACCTCGATCTTGATCACGTCCGCGCCGAGGTCCGCCAGTAACATGGTGCAATAGGGCCCCGCGAGAACCCGGGTCAGGTCCAACACTCTTATGCCGGAAAATGGTCCTTTTGTTCCGTTCCCGTTCTCGCGGTTTTGATCACTCATGCTTGTCCGTTTCCTCACTGTCTGACTTTTTGTTTTGGTGCTTGCTATCTTGGTGCTTGCTATCTTGGTGCTTGCTATCTTGGCGCTTGTGATCGGCATGCGCGTCCGCCTGCTTTAACCTTTCAAGCTTGTCCTGCTTCTTCTGGGCCCCTGTCCGACCAAATTTCGCTCGATTTTCGGCCGCTTGCCTTTCTTTAGCCTCTCTGGCGTCGTCTTTCTTCTTCCGACGCAGGTTTTGTCTGGCATCGGCGAAATCGACTATATTTTTTCCTTTGAAATCCATAGGTTATCTATCAAATAAGATGCGTGGGTGTGGTGGCTGTGAGAGGCAATAGAGTGTATTCCTACAGTTGCACGATAGCGCAAATCGAGGGGTGGGCAAGTCGATCCCTCTCGGGGAGTTGGAGCCCGGTAAAGTGAATTCGGTTCTTTCTTACATTGCGGGTCTGTTGGTTCTTCTCTTGTTTGGTGCGCTCATCGGGCCGAGCGTTGTTGACTGGAACAGTTTCCGTTCGGGCATTGAGACGCAAATCTCTCAAGCCACGGGACGTCATGTCACGATTGAGGGCGACATTAATTTCGTCATTCTTCCCAGTCCGCGTTTTCGGCTGGATGCGATTGAAATCCGTCCCTCTGCGGATGCGGAGCCCTTTGCCCGTGCGGATGTGCTGGAAGGAGAGGTGGCACTTACCCCGTTGCTTCGGGGTGAAGTCGATGTCACCCGAATTCGGGCGCAGGATTTTTCGATCAGTCTGAAGCGTGATGCGCATGGTCAGATGAACTGGGCAAGCCATAATAGTGATGCAGCGATTGGGGCGCTTAACCCCGCAGATGTTCGTCTTGACCGGGTCAACTTTGACAACGGTCATTTGCGGATTGAAGACGCGCGGTCTGGACGAGAATTTGAGTTTTCTTCTATCAATGGGGAGTTGAAGGCCGGGTCGCTTATCGGCCCTTATCGCTTTGATGGCACGTTTGTGTTGGATGAAGAGCTTTTGGCGCTCTCGGTTGGCGTGGGTGCAATTGCAGGGGATCGTGCTTTCCCCGTCAGTATTGATCTTGCTTCTGAGCGTTTCAAATGGGCCTCAAGCTTTAGCGGGATTGCGACAGAAGCGAGCCTTGCCGGACGCCTTGACGGGACGTTGTTGATGCAGGTCGGCACGCCGCGGACTGTCGATGAAGTTACGGAACCCGCGTTCCTTTCCGCAAAATCGGGGCTTGTGGTGAGTCAACGGCAGACAACGTTTCGCGACCTTGAGGTCAGTTTGGTGGGTGCGCCGCTCAAAGGACAAGCGCTTTTGACATATGATGCGGCGCCTGTGTTGACGGGTCGCCTGGGGGGCGCGCTCTTGCCGCTTGATGCGCTCCTGAAGTCCTACCATGCACTCGATCTGCCCCGCACACGTTCGGTCATGCCGGTCGGGCTTTCCGGCAAACTGGATGTGACCGCTGCGGAGGTTACCTATTCGGATGTTCGTGCGCGCGATGTGTCCCTCGATGTTGGTTTTGCGAAAGGTGAGCTCAATGTTAATGACCTGACAGGACACTTATCTGGCATTGCAGAGGCCACATTGGTTGGTGTGCTGAAGTTGGAAAATCGCACGCGCCGTTTTGACGGAACGGTGACAGGGTCCATAAGCGATCTTGCCGGCTTTGAGAAATGGCTTTGGGAGAAGCGCGGTAATGCGCTTTCCGACGGAGAACGATATGCGCCGCGTGCGGCCGGTCGTCTTGATTTTACGACTTCTCTCGCGTTGAAGCCCTCCCTAGTACAGGCCTATGGCTTTTCAGCCGTCTTCGCAGATGGCAAAGGTTCCAGACCGCCATTGATGGGTGGGTTTTCCTGGGCGAGGCAAAATGGAAAACCTGCCGCCAGTGTGGAGCTGCACGGGCCTTATGCTGACCTGAATTTTCTTGCCGGGTTTGAGGCGGGTCTCAGTGATGCTTCTGCCTGGGATTTGTCAGCCCTTGATGGCAATCTTCTGATCAAGCTGGATGAGCTGAAGTATCGCGGGCTTAGATATAGTGACGTTGATATTGCGGCGACAGTGAAAGAAGGTGCGCTCAACATTCGGCAGGCGTCGGCTATTGGTGTGCCGGGTAATAGGCGTGATGGAGAGATGTCAGCGGAGCCTGATGCGCCTGATCTGGGCGTTTCTGTTGCCGGGATGGTTACGTCCTTGTCTCCCCGGTTTTCTGGCGATCTGTCGGGGACGCTCAACGCGCCACTCGCGGTGGAGCTTGCTGGTGCCTATTTTGACCGGTCCCTCGCGGCCGTTGAGGCAGGGGGCATCACCTTTCAGCTTCATGGTGGCGATGGAGCAGAGGGGGTGCACGACGTTCGTCTTGATGTTGCCGGCAAGATTGATGGTGCCGACCTCACTCTTCGTGCAGCGGAACGAAGGGCGGGTGAAGGCTCTCCGCGTTTGGAACTCAGCATGACGATCAGCGACCGGGCAAGTGATCCGGTATCACAATTTTTGCCACGTCTCTTGCAATTGCCTGCGGGTGCTGTGGTTGAGAAGGGTGAGCTGCTGGTGACGTTGGTGGGTGACCGGGGTGGGGAGTTGGAAACGGCGTTGCTTTATCGCGCTGCGGGTTCTTCCCTCTCCTTGAAGGGCAATGTTGAGGATCCGTTCGGTGTTGTTCATTTTGCAGGCCGGTTTGAAGCGAAGGCAGATACCTATCGTCAACTGGCGAACCAATTTGCGTTGAGCGGAGAAATCTCTGACCTGATTGATGTCAATGGAAGGGGCGGTGCCGTCCTTGCGACCGGGGATCTGGATTGGCGCTCGACTGATCTGTCTCTTCGTGATGTTGAAGCAGTGGCTGGTTCCTTCCGCGTTTCGGGGGAAGCGACAGCTGATTGGCAGGGCGAAATGCCCAAACTTACCGCCGAGCTTGATCTTGGCCGGATCGCTCTTGATCACTTTCTGGAAAATGACGATGAGGAAGTCTGGAGTGCACATCCACTTGATTGGGCGTTCCTCGGGCGGGCATCTGGGTCGTTTAATCTTGAGGCGGTGAGCGTTGATGTTGCCGGTCTCTCTTTTGAGGAAGTGTCGACGGTCGGTGCGCTTGAGGATGGTGTTTTGTCGTTCTCGCCGCTGACGGCGCGTTTTGGCGATGGGCGCGTGACGATGGGGCTGCGGGTGGAAGGGGGTGTTGGTATTCCGGGCGTTGGTCTCACGCTTGCGGTGGAAAATACTGAGCTTGATGCGGCAACGAAGATGTTATTCGGTTCGCCATTGGCGGCAGGATCCGTGACCGGCAATCTCCAACTTGAAGGGCGTGGGCGAAGTCAGTTGGGCCTCGTTTCAACATTGACAGGCCGTGGCGGTCTCCAGCTCCGGTCCGGTTCGTTTGCCGGATTTGATCTTACCGCATTCCGCAAGGGGCTTGAGGGGCTTCAGGATATTGCTCAATTATCCCCTCTTGTTGATTTGACCCTCTTGAAAGGTGCGAACGGGTTCGACTTTGTCGAAGGGGAGATCGAGCTCGACGAGGGCGTGCTGAAATTTACCGGAGAGAGTGGCGAAGTTACGGGCGCAAGCTCAACCAAGGTTGAAGCCTTTGCCGATCTGGTGCGCGGTGAACTTGATCTGGAAACCGGATTTGTACTTGTTGGTGAAAAACCTTTGCCACCCCTGACAATGGTTCTTGGGGGACCGTTCCGCGATCTTTCGCGAAAGTTTGATGTGCTGAACGTTCAAGCTGCGATTGCCCAGAGGTTGCTGATTGATGAGCTGAAGGCTTCAGGCGTTGATGATGTGCCAGATGAATTGCTGGACCTGATTGTGTCTCCTGATGCACCGAGTGAGCTTGATGCGCCCCTTGATGACGCATTGCCTGTGAATAAGGAAGAGAGCTTTGTAGCGCCCGTCCGAGTCCCAGTCCCTGCACCGGATGCTGACGGGAAAAAGGACGAAGGTTCGGGCGCTGCCGGGGCCCACGCGGGCGAGAGCGTCGCGCCGGAGGAAGCCACTGGGAATGAAGCCCGGTTGCCGCGCCTGAAGCCACAGCAGGTTGGGCGCAGGTAAGCTCGGCCTAAGCCGGATCTGTTGACGTGCTGCACGCCCCGTCATTCTTCACCCGGTTCAGGATGAAAACGCGAATGGCGCTGGTAAGCGAGCATGCCCCTTTTCGGTCCGTGTCAATGCGACGGACAAGTTCCGTCACGGATATTTTGTCTGTGCAGGCAATTTTTTTGAGTTCATCCCAGAACGGTTGTTCGAGAGTGATAGAGGTGCGGTGACCGGCGATGGTCAAGGAACGTTTGATTTGGGAACGTTTGATCTCGGTGCGATTAATTTCGTTGCGATTGATCTGGGCGCTTCTGGTTTCGCCGGTCATGGGGTTTCCTATCGTGGGGCGATCATGTCTTCCGGGCGAACAATGGCTGTGAATTCCTCATCCGTTACATATCCACCGCCGACAGCCTCTTCGCGCAATGTTGTACCGTTCTTATGGGCGGTCTTTGCGATTTTTGCGGCATTGTCATAACCGATCTTTGGCGCAAGGGCGGTGACCAGCATCAAGGAGCGTTCGAGTGCTGCCTTGATATTGTCTTCACGCGCTTCAATGCCAACGACGCAATTATCGGTGAAGCTGACTGACGCATCGCCCAGCAGCTGAACCGATTGCAGGAAATTGTAGGCCATCATCGGGTTATAGACATTCAGCTCGAAGTGACCCTGGCTGCCAGCAAAGCCAAGGGCTGCATTGTTACCCATCACGTGGGCACACACTTGTGTCAGGGCTTCGCACTGAGTTGGGTTTACCTTGCCCGGCATGATGGAAGAGCCTGGCTCGTTTTCCGGCAGGGACAATTCTCCCAGACCGGAGCGGGGTCCCGAACCCAGGAGGCGAATGTCATTTGCGATTTTGAAGAGTGCTGCAGCGGCAGCGGCGATGGCGCCGTGAGAGAATACCATGGCGTCGTGTGCTGCCAGGCTCTCAAACTTGTTAGGCGCAGTGATAAAGGGGAGGCCAGTGATGGCGGCTGCATTCGCGGCCACTTTCTCAGCAAAGCCAATGGGCGCATTAAGACCTGTACCAACAGCGGTGCCGCCTTGCGCTAGCTGACAGATGCCGGGCAGGGTGAGTTCAATGCGCTCGATCGCGGAAGCGACCTGTGCTGCATATCCACCAAACTCTTGACCCAGGGTCAAAGGCGTTGCGTCCTGTGTGTGGGTCCGGCCAATTTTGATGATGGGCGCGAAGGCGTCAGACTTTGCCTTGAGGGCTGTATGTAAATGTTTCAGCGATGGCAGGAGGCCGTGAACAATGCGCTCCGCACAGGCAATGTGCATGGCGGTCGGATAGGTGTCATTTGAGGACTGGCTCATGTTCACATGGTCGTTCGGATGAACAGGCTTTTTCGATCCCATTTCGCCTCCCAGCATCTCGATCGCGCGATTTGAAATGACTTCGTTTGCATTCATGTTGGACTGCGTGCCGGAACCTGTCTGCCAGACGACGAGCGGGAAGTGCGCATCAAGCTTGCCGTCAATCACTTCCTGTGCGGCAGCGACGATGGCCTTGCCAATCTTTTCGTCAAGCTGACCGAGTGACATGTTGGCTTCAGCGCAAGAGCGTTTCACAATGCCGAGCGCGCGCACAACGGAAAGGGGCTGTTTTTCCCAGCCGATTTTGAAATTACCGAGTGAGCGTTGCGCCTGCGCACCCCAATACTTGTCCGACTCCACTTCAATCGGACCGAAAGTATCAGACTCTGTGCGCGTTTTGCTCATTGAAATTCTCCGGCTTGGATAACTTTGTAAATGGCGTGCGGGCACGCCTAACCAGTCGCTCCTTTAGCATGGGAACGGGGCTTCGCCAACTTATCAGCGGTCAGAATCAGTGTTTTGGAGGGGGGATCAGCGGTCTTTGCGGAAGGAGTCGAGGCTGACGACTTCCCCTGGGGCCTTTTCGCCGTCTGGTTTGTTGCCTGGTTTGCCATCGGGCCCCTGGTCGGAGAGCTCAGGCTCTTCCTCGGGCTCTGGTGCGTTCGCCTCGCCGGTGAATTGAAGGCCAAACTGGACACTGGGATCAAAGAAGCCCTGAAGTGCCGAAAAGGGAACATTCAGCTTTTCCGGTGTTTTGTCGAAGGAAAGGCCCACAGAAAAGCCCGACTGGGAGATTTTCAGGTCCCAGAACTGGTGCTGGAGGACAATGGTCATTTCTTCAGGGTATTGGGCTTTCAGTCGATCTGAAATATCGACGCCTGGGGCACCGGTGCGAAAGGAAATGTAGAAATGATGCTCGCCGGGCAAGCCTTCCGTTGCGGCAATGCGCAGAGCGTCGCGAACTACTTCCATCAACGCTTTCTGCGTCAAGAGGTCGTATCGCATCTGATCTTCGGCCATTCCGCACTCCTCTGGGTTGCCGCTTTCCATTCAAGCAGCGAAACCCCCTACCGTCCAGTGGATGTAAGAGGCTCTTTTATACCCATAGTCCCAGGGGCCTCTTATCCTTGGGGGAGATTATCTCGCATGAAACGAATGACATTGCCACCCATGACTTTGGTGATTTCCTCTTCCGTGAAGTTTGCCTTGCGCATTTCTTCTGTCAGGACGGCAATTTCAGACGTGTCGAAGCGAACAGATGTGGCACCGTCATAGTCTGAGCCCAAAGACACGTGGTCAACGCCGATCAGATCAATGCCATAGCGGATCGACTTGACGACGCCCTTCGGTGTGTGGTCACACACGGCACCTTCCCAGTAGCCGATGCCGATGAGCCCGCCTTTTGCGGCAATGGCCTTCATGAGGTCATCAGGCAGATTGCGCTTGGAATGGCAGGCGCCCTTGACGCCCGTGTGGGACACGATGAAGGGGCGGGTGGACAGAGCGAGCACGTCCCGAACAACGGTTTCAGAGGAATGGGCGACATCGACGATAATATCCAGACGCTCCATTTCGCGGACTGCATCTGCGCCGAACTCTGTCAGCCCGGCCTGGCTGACACCATGGAGAGAGCCGCCCAGAAGGTTGTCGAAGAAATGGTGGAGGCCCATCATGCGGTAACCGAGCGTGTGGAGCTTCTCAATATTGCCGAGGTCACCTTCCAATGGATGAGAGCCTTCTGTCGCCAGAAGCCCTGCGACCATATTGCCGCCGCCCTCGCGATTGCTTAGCACATGCTCAAGGTCAGCGCGGGTTCTCACGACGCGCAATGTCTCTGGCGAGGAGGCTTCGGCGGCAAGGAGCCGCTCGCCCTGATAATGCGCGCGCTGATAGAGGCTGTCCCATGTGCGGGTCGGCCAGAGTTGGACTTGGGTCAGGAGAGTAATTTGGTCCGTGTCGCCGGTATTGCTCGCGTAGTTCTGGCCCTCAGGGGCTTTGGTGACGACGGAGAAAACTTGAAAGGCGACATTGCCTTCTTGAAGGCGCGGCACGTCCACATGGCCAGTGCGACCACGTGATAGGGGGTTGCGGGCCCAGAGCAATGTGTCGGAGTGAAGGTCTGCGACGATCAGCCGGTTATGCAGTGTCTGGGTTTCATCGGAGATTTCGTAGGCGTCATGATCTTCAACGATGTTGATGCCGTTTTCCATCACGCCTGGAACAACGAAATAGAGCAGGGCTGCTGCCACAAGAATGAGTGCGCCAAGACCGATCAGAAGCCGTTTCATCATAATCCCCCAATGAACATGTAGACTCTACTTTAGGCAGGTCTGGGTCAGCGCTCAACTGACCAAAAGATCAGGAAGCTGGATCAACGGGTCGCAGTTCGGTTGCGTACCATTTGCGCCATTGGGCGACCAGCTGAACGGTATCTTGATCATTGGGATGAAAGGATGGGCGGTAGTAGGCGGGCACGCCTGCCAGGACCCGTCTCCAGACACCCGGCTTTCCCCATAAATAGATCATGGCCTGCCACCAGGCCCGGCCATTGAAGAAGTCGCCGGACTGTTTCATCAAGTAGAGGAGATGGAAAAGCGCGACCAGATTGAAATTGGTGGTTGTGATCGTCATGGCGAGGCAACGACGCAGATAGCCGCCAAACCCGGGATCAACAAATTTGGAAACATCGAAGGCGACGGCCTTGTGCTCAGCTTCTTCCATTGCGTGCCAGCGCCAGACATTGGCAAAATCAGGATGTGCGTCAGCCATCACGTGCGGATCTGAGAGAATGACTTCCGCAAAGAGTGCTGTGTAATGTTCAATCGCACAGGTGAAGGCAAGTTGCATTTTTTTGGGGAGCTTGCGCGACAGGTTCATACCAAAGCGGACACCCGCTTCAAGCGGTTCAGGCTTCAACCCTTTGGCCGCCAGAAATTTGTTGTAGGCGACATGTTCACGCGAATGAATGGTCTCTTGACCGGAGAAGCCACGCACGTCCTCCAACAGTTTCGGGTCTGTTATCTGATCGCGAAAATGGCGCACACTATCCACGAAAAAGCGTTCGCCCTCGGGGAAGGTGAGGGAGAGCCCGTTGTAGAAATGAGAGATGGCGGGGTTGCCCGAATGCCAGTTCACCGGCAAATCAGTGTTGAATGAAAAATGTGGGTCGCGGGGGGTGATTTTGTTTGTATGGCTCACGCTTATCTCCAATGAGAGGGGAGCTGAATTTGGAGCGGTGTTTGGCTGCGCATTTTGATGGTCGTGGGTGCGGCAGCGAATGAAGTGGAGGCTTCTGTTGCCAGGTGCCTCCGAACCCCGCCTGAAAGTGCTAACCCTCAGGGCTTAATTTGAAACAGTCGCACTGCATTAAGCAGCGAGACGTGCCTCAGCGTAGTTGTCGTTTGCAACTATCATAATGGCCCGATAACGGCGGTACCATTCCGAGCGAAAGTAGATCCTTTACGCCCTCGTCGATCCTGTTTCGCCCCCATTGAAAACACAGGCCCGATCATCGGAAACATGTGCTTTTGGTGGAGGCGCCGGGTACTGCCCCCGGGTCCGAAAGGTTTATTACGAAATCAGTTTATCGCCATAGTCGGTTGCCCGACGTTCTATATATAGGGGGTTGCGGACCGGATTAAAAGGCCCGAAACCCCCTGACTTGAAGCGATATTGGGGTGCTGGTTGGGATTACTCTTCTGTCTGAAGCAAGTATTTCCACAGCAGGGCACCGATGGCGGCGCCTGCGAGCGGGGCTGCCCAAAAAAGCCAGAGCTGTGTCATCGCGCCATTGTCCGCAAAAAAGGCAACAGCGGTGGAGCGGGCGGGGTTAACAGACGTGTTGGTCACCGGAATGGAGATCAGGTGAATGAGCGTGAGCGCAAGACCAATGGCAATGGGTGCAAAGTTGACAGGTGCCGGTTTGTTGGTGGCCCCCAGAATGATGATCAGGAAGAAGGCTGTCATCACGAGTTCTGCGATGATGGCTGCGCCCATCGAAAAGCCGCCTGGCGAGTTGGCGCCAAAGCCGTTGGATGCGAACCCGCCTGTTGAGACGAAGTCGGCTTTGCCGGTGACGATCAGATAGAGGATGAGCGCACCTACAGTGCCACCGATCAATTGAGCCACG
>JAVKCY010000003.1:0-13837 GCA_040223265.1 Parvibaculum sp.
TCCGTGGCGAAACAAGTCGCCAATATCGCTTTCGCCGGTGCTGATGGATTGTGAAAAGCTTTGGGTGAGCGTCGCCTCCCGCTGCAACGCTATATAGACGGGCCGCGCGAGAAGCCCGTCCCAGTAGGTGCGCAACGAGAGGTGGTTCACCTCTCGCCAGCCAAGTCCTTCGGGTGCGGCGTCAATGGCTGCACGACAGTGTGCAACTATCTCCGCCCCCAGGCGCCATTGCAGCACTTGCAGAATATCGGGGGCACCTTCGAAAAATTGATAGATAGAGCCGACGGGCACCTGTGCGGTCTTTGCGACTTCGGTGGTCGTGACCGCATGGACGCCGCTTTGGGCCACAATCTCCGCCGCCGCAGCCAATATGGCTTCGACGCGTACTCGGCCGCGCTCTTGTGTTGGTTCCCGCATGGCGTCCTTCTGCAGAGTTCTCGTCAGCTTGACAAGTTATAACATAAATATGAATATCTTTCATATATTTGAATCAGTTCAGAAGGTCGGGGAGAAGAAGCATGGGATGGGTGAGATCCGGGGTCGCCATCGGGGCGATCGTTTTTGCGTTGGGTGGTACTGCACAGGCAGCCAAAATTGAACTCGTCATGGCAGGCGATGGTGTGGACGCGCAGGAAGTGCTGCAGCTCGCACTCATCGATGCCGCACCTGGTGACACGCTCATCATGCCCGCAGGGACATTTGCCTTCACCGATGGATTGTCTCTCGACATTGATGGCGTCACGCTCAAGGGGCAGGGCCCAGAGAAAACTATTCTCTCGTTCAAAGGGCAGGCATCGGGTGGCGAAGGCTTGCTTGTAACCTCCGACAAAATAGTGCTGGAGAGTTTCGCCATTGAGGACGTGAAGGGCGACGCGATCAAGTCGAACGGGTCCGATGAAATCACCTTCCGCAACCTGCGCGTTGAATGGACAAACGGCCCGGCAGCAACAAATGGTGCTTACGGTCTCTATCCTGTCTCATCCACCCATGTGCTGATCGACAATTGTGTGGCGATTGGAGCGTCAGATGCAGGCATTTATGTTGGACAGTCCCAGCATATTGTTGTGCGGAACTCCCGCGCCGAGTTTAACGTCGCCGGCATCGAAATCGAAAATTCCTACTACGCAGATGTTCATGACAATCTTGCGACCCACAACACGGGCGGTATTCTCATCTTCGACCTGCCGGGCCTGCCTCAGCAGGGGGGACATTCAGTGCGCGTCTTCAATAACCGTGCGGTCAACAATGACACACCGAATTTCGCGCCGGAAGGTAATATCGTCGCTGGCGTACCCATGGGAACAGGCATCATGATTATGGCCAATCGCGATGTGGAAGTTTTTGACAATGTGATTGATGAGAACGCGACAACCGGCGTGCTGGTGGTCGCTTACCCCTTTGATACAGAAGATGCAGCCTACCAGCCCTTCCCGGCGGGGATCTCCATTCACAACAACAAAATGGGACGGAACGGTTTTGCCCCGGACAACGAAATCGGGGACCTGATCGCAGAGGTAGCGGGCACACCAGTCCCGGACATCGTTTGGGATGGAAGACTACCTTGGTGGGAAACCTTCTTCGGACCCTCTGCGGGCGAAGGCATCTATGTTGCCGACAATAGTGTGACGAATGGGGAGGCAGCGAGCTTCATCAATCTCGATGTGACCTTCTGGTATGCCGCGCGCTGGCTGCACGGCGTGGACCGTGCGGTGCCGATCCATGCGGGGGGCCCAGTCGCCTTGACCCCCGTTGCACTCAGCCAGGAGGCACGCTGAGCGAATGGGCATGGCATGGCGGGGTAGAACTTGTGTGCTGACGGTGATGGGTCTTGCCTTGTGTTGGGCAGGGCAGGCGGCAGCCGTTAATCTGGATGTGGCACTGGCGGAGAAACCAGCGGCGAACCTTTCAGACTACGGCCTGTTCGACAATCCAGGTGCGCTAGTCCCCGCTTCAGGCGTCGTGCCCTACAATCTCATCACGCCCCTCTTTACCGACTATGCGATCAAGCGACGGTTTATCTTTGTGCCCGAAGGCGAGATCGCTGCTTTTCGCGGCGCGGGCCTGCCGGACTTTCCGGTCGGCACCATTCTTGTCAAAACCTTTGCCTATGAGGCTGGCGACGGCATGCCAAATGATGACGGAAGTGAGGACTTGCGTCTCATCGAAACGCGGCTCCTTATCCATCAGCAGGGCGGATGGATAGCCTTGCCATATGTCTGGAATGCGGATCAGACCGATGCCGTGCTGAAACGTGCGGGCGCACGCATCAACGTGACCGCTACCCGCGATGATGGTCGCCAGGAAGACATTCGTTATGTCGTGCCCAACGTGAACCAGTGCAAGGGATGCCATGTGTCGGACGGTGCGATGACGCCGATCGGGCCCAAGGTCCGTAATCTCAATCATGACTTCGTCTATGAAACGGGTGTCGAAAACCAGCTTGCCCATTGGGTGCAGGCGGGTGTGCTTTCCGCCTTGCCAGGTGCGCCGGAGACATTGCCCCGCATCGCGGACTGGCAGGATGAGGATACGGCTTCGCTGGAGGAGAGGGCACGTGCCTATCTCGACGTGAATTGCGCCCATTGCCACATCCCCTCCGGGCCGGGCAAAACCTCTGGTCTCTTCCTCACATGGGAGGAGACGGATCGCACGCATCTGGGTGTTCTTAAACGCCCTATCGCCGCCGGTCGTGGTTCGGGCGGGCTGGAATACGACATTCTGCCTGGGGACGCGGACGCCTCTATTCTTCATTTCCGCATGAACTCCGTTGATCCTGGCATCATGATGCCGGAGACCGGACGCACGTTGATCCACGAGGAAGGGGTGGCTCTCATTCGAGCCTGGATCAATGGACTGGAAGAATAGGTTTTTTTGCGCCGGGCAGCCTTGTTCAGATGGTAGGTGAGGGCCAGCGCAATGCAATGGCGTACCGCTGCGCGGGGCAGCTTTTCATTGCTCGAAAAGTGTAGGGCACGATTGCCGTCACAATGAAGCTGATCGCCATAAGCCGCCCGGAAATGATCAACAAGATCCGTCTGGCAATGCACGAAAAGGGCATAACCATTTTCCGTTCCCTTCAGCTGGTCGATGCGAATGGTGGTCCCGCTCTCCGTCTCAAGCGTGAGATAGCTTGGCTGTCCCCATTTGAGTGTCTCCTCCAATGGGCCGACACCCTTTGTCTTGGACGCTGTCTCAAAGATGAGCGCGCGCAAGGTCAGCAAGTGTTGGCGAACAGGCGGTGCATAATCAGCGTAAACGCCTTTCACCGCCTTATTTTGGAACGGAATGTCTACCATTGACATTATGCCTGAGACCTCATGCGCGGGACGTGATCCGAGTATGAGCTTAGGCCGACGATCCTGCCAGCCCTCTGTCAGTAGTGAGACGTCCGGCTAGCGGAAATCGCCGGGGTCAAATTTGGTTTTTTGACCGAATCCCCCGATGATAAGATCAATCACGCTATTTATTGAAAGCAATGCTCCCGGGAGGTTGAACATGCTTCGCCAATACGGTGCTATTCCGTTTACGTTCCTGAAAGAGGAACCACTTGTCCTGATGATTACATCAAGGACACACGAGCGCTGGATCTTCCCTAAGGGCGGGATCGAGAAACATGAGACACCTGTGGATGCGGCCCATCGGGAAGCGTTTGAGGAAGCAGGCGTTCGCGGTCATGCCCTGGCGGATTATCCGCATGAGGTTCGCGGCCATAAACAATTGCCTGATGGCCTCAAAGACATGTTGGTGACTTATTTCCCGCTTCATCTGAAGGAGCAGGCCGACGATTGGCCGGAGAGGAAGCGCCGGGATCGACATTGGGTCACGATGGCGGATGCGCGGAAGATCGCGGGCGGTGAAGATATCCTTCTCGTGCTTCAGGGTTTTCAGCGCTTTCTGCCGAAGCTTTACAGCATTGCCAGCGCAAGATAGATCACGGCAGAGAGCCCGGCTGTGGCTGGCACCGTGATGACCCAGGCAGCGGCGATCGAATAGGCAAACTTCCGCCGCACCAGCATCCGGCGCTGGCGTATGGTGGTTTGCTGAAGAGCTGCATCAGGTGTGGCACTGAGCAATGATTTGCGCCGACCCGCCTTCCGCTTCGGGTTCTCAAGATACTCCCGCAAAAATCCAACACCGAAGATTGAGCCGATAGCAATATGGGTGGAGCTGACCGGCAGTCCCATGCTGGTCGCGATGAGAACGGTAATGGCTGCCGACAGCGCGACGCAGAATGCCCGGATCGCGTTCAACCGCGTGATCTTCTCGCCGACGGTGCGAATGAGCTTGGGGCCAAAAAGTGCCAGCCCGATGGCAATGCCCGTGCCTCCGATCAAAAGCACCCAGAAGGGAATGGTGACCTTGGCTTGGACGGCGGTGTCGCCCGTATGGGTTAGAACCGATGCGATGGCCGCAAGGGGCCCAACCGCGTTCGCAACATCATTTGCACCATGCGCGAAGGAGAGCAGAGCCGCACCGAAGATCAATGGCAGGTGGAAAAGCTTGGAAATATCCTTCTTCTTGTTCCGCAATGTGGACGAGAGGGCGCGCACATAGGGCACTGCAAGCGCGCCCCCGATCACGAAGAAGGCGGCAGAGACGTAAAACACGCTCGCCATGTCCGCGTTCCAGATCTTCTTCAGGCCTTTCATCGACATATAGGCCGCAAATGTGGCGGCCATCAACGCAATGAACAGGGGAACCCATTTCTGGGCAGCGGCCAGCTTGTCCTTTTTGAAAAGGATGAGAACCTTGATGGAGTACAACATACCCGCAGCAATGATCCCGCCGAGAACCGGCGAGATGACCCAGCTTGCGGCAATGCTGCCCATCATGGGCCAATTGACCACCGAGAGCCCGGCGGCTGCGATGCCGCCCCCAAGAACACCGCCCACGATTGAGTGTGTTGTGGACACGGGCGCATTGAGAATTGTGGCTAGATTGATCCAGAGCGCGGCAGCAATCAGCGCCGAGAGCATGAGCAGCACAAATGTATGTGGGTCGGCAACAGCGTCGGGGCTGATAATGCCCTTGGCCACCGTGCTCACCACATCACCTCCGGCAAGCAGGGCCCCCGCTGCTTCCATGACTGCGGCAATCGCAACCGCCCCACCGATCGTGAGCACACGCCCGCCGACGGCAGGCCCCATATTGTTGGCAACATCATTGGCACCGATATTGAGCGCCATGTAACCGCCAAATATCGCGGCCAGAATGAGGATCAGGCTGCCATTGAGGTAACTCTCATTCGTTGAAAGGGAACTGGTGGAAATCGCAATGCCGATCACCACCAGGAACAGCATGGAGAGGAAAATCGGTAGCGCCTGATTGATTGCGCTTCGCGCTGTCGATTGGATAAACTCCTGACGGCGCAGGTCATTTACATACCGATTTTCGAGTTTCTTTTCTGCCACGGCCTGTTCCCACTGATCGCCCAAAGGTCAATTTGCGCAGGACGGTACCCATCGCGGCGAATTGTGTCACTTCTGTTACCCTGCCTATCATCGATGGGCGAGATTCGCGACAATCATCCCGTTCATTGGGCAAATATCTGGTATCGCGATATGTATAGGATTCGCCAATCAGCTGCGTCTGCGCAATGTTGAAAGGACTGAGGCATGAGTGAGCTTGAACAGAGCATGGGGCCACTTCTGGCTGGTTTTCTTGTCTCGCCTGAGGGAAAAACGGAGCGCATTTCCTGGCCCCTTTCTGGCACGGGCGTCCCGGAAACCGGGTACAGCTGGATCCACCTTCTGCACGGGGCGGAGGAGGGGGTGGCCTGGCTGCGCGACAAAAGCGGTGTGCCCGGATACGCGGTCGAGGCGCTCCTGGAATCAGAAACCCACCCGCGCTGCGCAAAGTTTGACGAAGGCATGCTGGTTATCCTGCGCGGTGTGAACCTGAACCCGGGCGCGGACCCGGAAGACATGGTCTCCATCCGCATGTGGGTGGAGAAAAACCGGATTGTGAGTGTGCGTATGCGCAGGCTGCTGGCAATCGCCGACATGCGGAACGCTATGGAAAGCAACAGAGCACCGGTCAGTGTTGGCACATTTCTGGTTGCGCTCTGCGAGAGCCTGTCCATCCGGATCGAAACCGTGGTCATGAAGCTTTCGGATGATCTGGATGAGCTGGAACAACAATCATTGGAAGACGGCACAAACCTCGCTCGCTCCGCAATCAGTGCCCTGCGCCATGACTTGATCGTTATCCGGCGCTATGTCGCACCTCAGCGCGAAGCTCTGTCCAGACTTGCTGCAAGCGATGATAATATTCTCTCCACGAAGGATCGTATCCATGTCCGGGAGACATTGGATACCGCGGTTCGCATTGTGGATGAGCTGGATGCGTCCCGTGAGCGCGCGACAGTCATCTCGGAACAATTGATGGACAAGCGGGCAGAAGTCATGAACCGCAACATGATGGTACTGTCTATCGTCGCCGCTGTCTTCTTGCCATTGGGGTTTCTCACAGGCCTTTTAGGCATCAATGTGGGTGGTATGCCCGGCGCTCAGAACCCTTACGCATTTTGGATTGTATGCGCCTTGATTACATTTCTGGGTGCGGGTGCCGTGGCATTTTTCAAGGTCAAGCGCTGGATCTGAATGCCGTCAATAGGGGTTAAAAGGCGGTTGGTGTGTCAGATTGCATGGCTATCCAGTTTCGCAGACGCCGTTGGTCGGGCAGGCTAATCTGACCGTAAGCGCGTGTCACAAGCTTTTGTGCTTCAAGTTGCTTCAGCGCTTTGTTCGCAGAGGCGCGTGTGACACCCAGTATTTCCGCCAGTTCGCTCTGGGTCATGGAGACGACCCCTTGGGTGGCGTCAGACAGGGCGGCAAAGGAGAGAACCTTTGCGGCTCGCACGGCCAGTGGTAGCCGCCGCAAATCATCGACAAACTCCAGCGCCGCATGCAGCCGAAAGGCAAGCGATGATAGAAAGTGTTTGCGCAGGCCTCGGTGCAGCTCGATCAGTCGATCTAACCGCAAGAGGCTGACCTCGTTGATGACAGTGGGACCAACGGCAGTGGCATCGAACTCCCGTGGGAGACCTGCAAAAATTGTGAACTCACCAAAAAATTGCCCCGGACCAAGGATCGCTGTGGCGCGATACTCCCCTCCTTGGTTCACATAACCCAGCCGGGCAGATCCGGACCGGATGATCGAAAGGGATTGGACTCCATCTCCCCGGGTATGGATTTGCTGCCCGTCCCGGAAGCTCATCCGCACGGCCGCCTCATCCACAGCTTTCGCAAGGTGCGTCGGAAGCGTGCTCATAAGGCCGGGAACACCGAAGTCGAAAAGTCCCGTCATTTTGATCTCCAAATGTAAATAGTTTGACATTCTAGGCCAAATTCAACCGCTATCAAAGTCGGCAACCATGGAGGTGGATATGAACACGGAAATTTGGATTATTTTGGGTATCTACGCCGCATTTGCCTTGGCAGAGGCTGTGCGTACGGGGTTCTTTAGAAAACAGGGAGAGACCGGCGACGACGCAAAGGTCGAGCTGATTTCAACGATCGTGCTGCTGGTTGTCACACAGCCCCTGGTGCTGTTCGCATCTGGCGCAGTTGCCGGGGTTATTGCCCCATCGGCAGCCGACATGCTGTCTGGCCTGCCATTTGTTGCAGGCATCGCGCTTCTTCTCGTTTTTGATGACATGTCGCAATATTGGTGGCACCGCGCGTCTCATTCATTCCCGTGGCTCTACAATTTGCACCGTTCTCACCACAATCAGGAATATTTGAGCGTGCGCGTGGTATACCGCAACAACCTGTTTTACTACGCCATGATGCCGAGCCTCTGGTTCTCAGGGCTCCTCATTTACCTGGGGTTGGGTACCGTCTATGCCGTCTACATTGTCATCAAACTGACTGTTATCATCGGTGCGCATTCCGATGTGCGGTGGGATGTACCACTCTACAAAATAAAATGGCTTCACCCGCTGATGTGGATCGTGGAGCGGACCATCTCGACACCCGCCACGCATTCTGCCCATCATGGGAAGCACAAGGATGACGGCGTGACCCATTACAAAGGTAATTTCGGCAACCTCCTCTTTTTCTGGGATGTATTATTTGGTACCGCCAAAATCACCCGCCGCGTGCCTGAAGAGTTTGGTGTCGAAAATCTTGAGCCGGTCACGTTGGGTGAACAGCTCGCCTGGCCGCTCTTTCAAGGGAGAGGATCAAAGTCTGCCATTGGGACAGAAGCAGCCTGAAGACGGGACCGTCTCCTCGCGCGACGCGAGGGGAGGAGCGTGTGTGGAGCCTGAGCGTTTCATCCTTTCGGGATGCTCAGGCGGTGGAAAGTCGACTTTGCTGGAGGCGTTGGGTGCGTGCGGCTACGCCATTTTTCGAGAGCCAGGTCGGCGCATCGTCCGGGATGAGCAGACATCAGGGGGAAAGGCTCTTCCCTGGATTGATCCTGAGGGCTTCGCGGCGCGCGCAATCTCTTTGGCACTGGATGATTATCATGCGGCGTCAGAGGTAAAGGGCCCGGTCTTTTTTGATCGATCAATGATCGATGCCATCTCGTTCACAACAAACCTTTGCGGCCACGCGACGGCAGAGGAAGCGGCCCTTGTTGCCAATTACCGTTACGCCACAAAAGTGTTTCTCGTGCCGCCATGGATGGAGATATTCGTAAACGATCCCGAGCGGCAATTTGGGTTTGACCGGGCCGTCGAAGAGTATGAGCAGTTGCAGGTGGCTTATGCTGGCTACGGTTACAAGACCATCATTTTACCCAAAGTTTCGGTCCCGGAGCGTGTGGCGATCATCTTGAAAGAAATTGCGTCAAGCGGCCCCCTTGAAGATCCGGCATGATCGGACTAAATAAGCGGACAAGGTGCCTGCGGATGCGCCTGTCCACCGAAAGCGAAAGCAACCGCATATCTGACGAAGCTTTGTTTCGACAACAATCAGCTTTCTTGAGACCCAGCGGAGTGGATTGGGTCATATCGAGGAGCCCATCATGTTGACTTCGAACGATTACCTATTGGGCAGAACCGTAACAGATGTCATTGAACGTCTGAAAACTTTTGCCCGGAAACTCCATAAACAGATCAATGCGCGTGCCCGGCTTTACACACGGCTTTTCGCCGAGCGCTTGCCCGCAGCCTAATCAGGCGGAACGATTTTCTGTCTGGACACTTGGTGCAGACGTTGCAGAGATATGTTCCAGGGGGTGTTTGTAACGAGGGGCTTTTTAAAACAATGCAACCCCGAGCTCCTCAGGTCAGCGACCTGGGACGGGGTTGCGCTTGTGCTGTTCGCACGTGCCCATGCTTAAGAGCCGGGCCTATCATCGTAATCGGTCAGTGACCGGTACTGCGTATTGCAGCTATGGCTAAAGGTTTGTGTTGCGCTATCTGGCCTAAAATCCTTTGCAAGGGAGCCGCGCATGCGCGCGCACCGTGTGACATTACGTATTCAGAAAGTTTGGAGTTCTCACTGCCTGAAGGAGAATTTTTCAGGCTACGCTACGCTTCTCTGGTGGGGTCATCTTCTAAAACCTCCTCCTTTGTGTGCAAGAAAAAGCTAGCAAGAAATGGCACCAATGTCAATGAAAACGTGCATGGGAGGAGTGTTGCACGTTTGAGTCTGTATTGCTGACCTATTTGATTTGGTGGCTATATAGTCAGTAAGCGGAATAAAAAGAATATGCGCAAACAAAAAGGCCGGCGAATTCGCCGGCCTTTTCAATTCGTATGAACCCGCCTTAGCAGGAATAGTACATATCGAACTCAACTGGGTGCGGCATCATCTCGTAGCGCATATTTTCTTCCATCTTCAGTTCGATGAAAGCATCGATCTGGTCGTCGGTGAAAACATCACCCTTTTTCAGGAAGTCACGGTCCGCGTCGAGGGCAGCAAGTGCCTCGCGAAGAGATGCAGCAACCGTTGGGATGTTGGCAAGCTCTTCTGCCGGTAGTGCGTACAAGTCCTTGTCCATTGGATCACCAGGATGGATCTTGTTCTGGATACCATCAAGACCAGCCATCAGCATCGCTGCGAAAGCGAGGTATGGGTTGGCGGTTGGATCCGGGAAGCGGATTTCGATGCGCTTTGCCTTTGGCGATGTACCGTAAGGGATACGGCAAGAGGCAGAACGGTTGCGTGCGGAGTAAGCCAGCAACACAGGCGCTTCATAACCAGGAACCAGACGCTTGTAGGAGTTGGTCGATGGGTTCGTGAAAGCGTTCAGTGATTTCGCGTGCTTCAGAATGCCACCAATATAGTAGAGGCAGGTTTCTGAAAGGTCTGCATAACCATTGCCAGCGAAAGTTGGCTTGCCTTCTTTCCAGATCGACTGGTGGCAGTGCATGCCAGACCCATTGTCACCAAAGACTGGCTTCGGCATGAAGGTCGCAGACTTGCCATACGCATGAGCCACGTTATGGATTGCATACTTGTAGATCTGAAGATGGTCAGCAACCGTTGTTAGTGTGTTGAACTTGATACCAAGTTCGTGCTGGGCGGAGGCCACTTCGTGGTGATGCTTTTCAACGGTCACGCCCATTTCAGCCATGACGGTCAGCATTTCAGAGCGCAGGTCTTGCGCGCTGTCAATTGGGTTTACAGGGAAGTAGCCGCCCTTTGTGCGTGGACGGTGGCCCTTGTTGCCCATTTCATATTCGGTGCCGGTGTTGGTTGGCAGCTCGATATCATCCAGCTTGAAGCCTGTATTGTAAGGGTCTGTGTTGAAGCGAACGTCATCGAACAGGAAGAATTCAGCTTCAGGGCCGAACACGATCGTGTCGCCAATGCCGGTTGTCTTGAGGTAGGACTCGGCGCGCTTCGCGGTGCCGCGTGGGTCGCGGTCGTAAAGCTCGTTGGTGCCAGGCTCAAGAATGTCACAGAAGATCGCAAGGGTGGTCTGTGCATAGAAAGGGTCAATCGCAGCGGTGTCGCAATCTGGCATCAATACCATGTCGGACTCGTTGATTGCCTTCCAACCAGCGATGGAAGACCCATCAAACATTTGACCGTCTGTGAAGAAGTCATCGTCCACCATGCAAACATCAAACGTCACGTGGTGCATTTTGCCGCGTGGGTCGGTGAAACGAAGGTCAACGTATTTTACGTCTTTGTCTTTGATCAACTGCAAGACAGCTTTGGCATCGGCCATAGTATTTTCTTTCCCTGCTGTATCTTTACGTGAGAGTAGGTTTGACCCACCCGGTTTGAATTGTGCTGCTCTCGGGCGAGGAGGGCGGCGGTCTTAGATGGCTTCCGTTCCGGTTTCCCCGGTTCGAATGCGGATCGCGTCTTCGATGGCTGAGATAAAGATCTTCCCGTCACCGATGCGCCCCGTGCGGGCGGCATTCTGGATAGCTTCGACAGCTTTTTCCACGGTTTCGTCGTCCAATACCACCTCGATTTTCACTTTTGGGAGAAAATCGACCACATATTCAGCCCCCCGGTAGAGCTCTGTGTGGCCCTTCTGGCGTCCGAAGCCCTTTGCCTCTGTCACGGTGATGCCCTGGAGTCCGACCTCCTGAAGCGCTTCTTTCACTTCGTCGAGCTTGAACGGTTTGATGATCGCCTCAATTTTTTTCATCGGCTGTTTTTCCTGCCCTGTATTGAGTAAAAGGCTTGTCGTTTCCAAGGGTCTTGATGGTGCCACCCGTTCCGAAGAACGCCGCATCTAGAACCCGGTTTGTGACGCGCATCCGCCGCGCCGCGGTAGTCGGTTAAGAGCATAAGTCATGCCAACGGGGAGTGTTCAAAAAATTCCCGTAAAAGCAATGGGTTAGGTGTTTTTGCCTTTTCCTTGAGCGCTTTGGTGTGTGTATGGTGGCTAATAAATAGACTATACGCATAAATATTAGGCAATTCCGGCTGCCTGATATCTCGCCATTGCAGCAGTTCAGCGAGTCTGAAATGCTCGCCACAAGCATAATCAATAAGAAGACGAAAGACAGAGTGATGCGGGCAGGAAACACGGTATTCGCAGGGCTGGGAACGACGATTTTCACCACCATGTCAGCTTTGGCCGTGGAGCACGGGGCTATTAACCTGGGGCAGGGCTTTCCCGATGATGAAGGGCCGGAGGAGCTGCGCAAAATTGCAGCACAGGCCATTCTGGATGGGCCCAACCAATATCCACCGGCAATGGGTCTGCCATTGCTGCGCAAGGCCGTTGCCGAGCACGACAATCGCTTTTACGGGCTGGGTGTTGATTGGGAGCGGGAGGTACTTGTCACCTCCGGTGCGACAGAGGCTTTGGCCGATTGCTTTCTGGCGCTGCTCAATCCGGGCGACGAGGTGATCCTGATCGAACCTTTCTATGATTCCTATCTGCCCATGGTGGAGGTGACAGGGGCCAAGGCTGTGACCGTCGCCCTGGAGGCACCCAATTGGGTACTGGATCCCGATTTGCTCGCCAACGCATTTTCGGACAAAACAAAACTCATCGTCCTGAACACGCCGATGAACCCGACAGGCAAAGTTTTCACCGAGGCCGAGCTGAAGCTGATCGCCGATCTTGCGCTTCGCTATGATGCCTATGTCGTGCTCGACGAGGTGTATGAGCATCTCGTCTATTCCGGCGCTGCCCACCGCACAATGATGGCGATGCCCGGCATGCGCGACCGGTGCATTCGCGTTTGTTCAGCCGGTAAAAGCTTTTCACTGACGGGCTGGAAGGTCGGATATATGACGGCGGCACCTGCGCTTCTGTCTCTTGTCACCAAAGCCCATCAATTTGTGACCTTCACCACGCCGCCCGCACTGCAGATTGCAACGGCCTGGGGTCTTGGTCAGGACAGAAGCTATTTTGAAACCTTGGCGCAGGACCTGGAGATGAAGCGCGACATTCTCTCCGTCGGCCTGGCGGAGGCGGGCTTCGACGTGGTGAAGTCGAATGGAACCTATTTCGTTACAACCGACATCAGTGCTTTTGACTATAAAGGGAGTGATTTCGATTTCTGCAAGGAGATCACGGAGAAGGCAAAAGTGAGCGCCATTCCGATCAGCCCGTTCTTCAAACCGCGAGAGACGGGGCCTGCTGGTGCTCAAAACCCCGTTCCTCTAAACCCCGTTCCTCTAAACATGGTGCGTTTTTGCTTCTCCAAACAGCCGTCTGTTCTGGCGGAAAGCGTTGACCGACTGAAACGATACTTTGCTTGAACGGATCACAGCTGGATAAGGGGCGCGACCAATGCAACATGAATTGAAAGACGGGCCCTTGCACGACGCAGAGGGACACTTGTGCGAGGTCGGATATGCAACCCACGAGGCGAAGCAATACGCACGCGCTGCCATTCGCGCGCCCTGGTACCGCATCAAGGAGTGGGATTATTACGGCATATTTGGCGAGGATTATGGCGTGGGCTTCGTCGTTGCGGACAATAGCTATATGGGGCTTCTGTCCGTCGCCTGGTTTAACTTTCGAGAGGGGCGACAAACAGATGCTGCTGAAATATTGCCTCTTACAAAGGGAAATCTGAAACTGCCACCGAGCGCCGATAAGGGCGATGTTGAGGTGGAGCATAATGGTCTGTCGCTCTCTTATCGGCACGTGCCGGGCGGGCGGCGTATCCAGGTTGATGCACCGAAGTTTGATAATGGAAAGGGCTTCACAGCAGACATCTTGCTGCACCAACCGCCAATGGATCGGATGGTGATTGCAACGCCGTTCCCTTCAAGCAAGCGTGCCTTTTATTACAATCAGAAAATAAATTGCCTCGCGGCGGAAGGGCGAGCTCTTGTTGGCGGTGTTGAACACGCATTCACCCCCTCCAAATACTTTGCCGTTCTAGATTGGGGACGTGGCGTCTGGGCATACAATAATCGCTGGTATTGGGGCTCTGCCTCCGGCCTGGTGAACGGGC
>JAVKCY010000010.1:0-7549 GCA_040223265.1 Parvibaculum sp.
AATTTCCTGATTATTGTACCAGTGAAAATTGCCCATATCATTGCTGTAGGGAACGCCAAAGAATGTATCAAAACCCTGGTTCCAAGGCATATAGCGATCATTGGACCCCAGATGCCACTTGCCGACCATGCCGGTCGCATAGCCAGCTTCCTGCAGCATTTCAGCAATAGTGATTTCCTCAAGCGGCATACCGTCGGGTGAGTCCATTTGAAACACATGCGAAATGCCCATCCGTTGCGAATGTCGCCCGGTGAGGAGAGCGGCCCGCGCAGGGCTGCACACACTGTGCCCTGAATAAAAGTCTGTGAAAATCAGACCGCGCTTGCCCAATTCATCAATGTTGGGCGTCGCAATATCCGTTGCACCAAAGGCACCAATATCACCGTAACCCAGATCATCCGCGAGAATGATAACGATGTTAGGTCGGTCGGACAGCGCGTGCGCTGCGTTGATGCTCAGCAAAAGCATCGCAGCCGCACACAATAAATGTTGCAAAGATTGTTTGAACATATCCCCCCCAAAGATTGTTCGGCACCGACAGTCGTTCATCGCCGCCTTATGAATAGCGATCCTCTTTCCAGGGATCGCCTTCATTATTATAGCCACGCATTTCCCAGAACCCGGGTCTGTCGACATCAGAAACTTCAATCCGCTGAACCCATTTGGCACTCTTCCAGAAATACCAGCTCGGCATAATAACGCGCACCGGTGCCCCGTGCTCTCGCGAGAGCGGTGCCCCCTCCCAGGAATGGGCAAGCAGCACATTGGCCTCTCGGAACGCATCAAGCGTCACATTGGTCGTGTAACCATCATAGGAATGGAAAATCAGGTGCTTGGCCGCGGGTAGCGGTTTCACCACATCGAGAATATGTGCCGCCGAAACCCCATCCCAGCGATTGTCATACCGGCTCCAGGTCGTAACGCAATGAATATCACTCACGAAACTTTCCTGCGGCTGCGCCATGAAAGTCTCCCAGTCCCAGCGGACAGGGTTTTCAACCGCGCCGTCAATCATCAACTGCCACTGTGCTTTGGGCACGTCGGGCTGAATGCCGAGATCAAGGACGGGCCATTTGTCCACACGGTGCTGGCCCGGTGGCAACCGATCTGCACGCTCAGTGTCAGGCATGCCGGTCAAATGACGGCCCTGCTCCGCTGTCTTTTCCTTCGAGGAGATGAGCTTGTCTTTTATCTGACCGAGAAAGCTCGATGGTCCGCCGGTCTTTTCGCTCTCGTCGCTCATTTTTCCTCCACCAGGAACAAAATCTGAAGCTCAGCCTTTTTCGCGCATCAACCGGGCTTTGTCCCGCTGCCAGCTGCGTTCTTTGGACGCCTCGCGTTTGTCTGCCATCTTGCGGCCATGTGCGAGGGCAAGCTCCACCTTCACGCGGCCCTGATCGTTAAAATACATACGAAGCGGAACCACTGTCATTCCCTGACGTTGAATGGCTGCGCCAAGCTTGTCAATTTCACGTCTGTGCAAAAGAAGTTTACGAGGACGCTTCGGTTCATGATTGAACCGGTTGGCCTGCACATATTCAGGAATATTAACGTTCAAAAGAGATGCTTCGCCATTGCGGACTTCGACATAGGCCTCCCCAAGTGTGGCCTTGCCATCTCGCAAAGACTTTACCTCACTGCCTTGAAGAGAGATCCCCGCCTCGAACACCGCCTCGATCGTGTAGTCGTGCCGAGCCCGTCTATTGTCGGCAATAATCCGTTTGCCGTCATTCGAACTGCGTTTCTTGGCACCACCGGCTTTGGATGACATGGCCCTTAGGCCCCGATCAATCCGGCATGAGCGAGCGCTGCATCAACAGCCTCACGTGTTGCCTGGTGTACCGGCACAAGCGGCAAGCGCACCTCTTGGGAACACATGCCAAGCTGCGAAAGCGCATACTTTGTCGGGCATGGATTAGCTTCAATAAAAATCGCAGTGTGAAGTGGCATCAGAATATCTTGGTATTCCAGCGCCTTTGCATAATCGCCAGCCATACAGGCATTCTGAAACGCGGCGGCAAGCTTTGGCGCGATATTAGCCGTCACCGAAATACAGCCATGCCCGCCATGCGCCATAACGGCCAATGCGGTTGCATCTTCCCCCGACAATTGGCAGAAATCAGGGCCCATGGCCTGGCGTTGCTTGCTGATCCGGGCAATATCGCCGGTGGAATCTTTCACGCCGACAATATTCTTCAATTCAGCCAGGCGCGCCATTGTCGACACCTGCATGTCCACCACGCTGCGGCCAGGGATATTGTAGATAATGATCGGAATGTCGACCGCGTCATTCAACGCCTTGTAATGGGCATAAAGGCCGTCCTGCGTCGGCTTATTGTAATATGGCGTCACGACCAGCGCCGCATCCGCGCCCACATCCGCCGCAAATTGGGTAAGACGCAAAGCTTCCCTTGTGCTGTTGGAGCCTGCCCCGGCGATCACAGGAATGCGCCCGGCGGCAACCTCCACACACAGACGGACAACGTCCATATGTTCCTCATGAGACAGGGTCGGCGACTCGCCCGTCGTCCCACAAGGAACCAGGCCGTGGGTACCTTCCGCGATATGCCATTCCACCAGGCGTGCAAAGGCGTCTTTGTCGACAGCACCGTCTTTGAACGGTGTGACAAGTGCGACAATGGACCCTCTAAACATCTTCCTCAGCTCCTGATGAAAAATAAACACCGCCATTTGGCGGCCAAAACCTTCGTTACGGCGCGGAACATACAGGCAAACAGCCCGAAATCGCAACAAAATGCGCTGACCAAGCAAGGAAATTAACCGGAAAAAAATTCAGCCATTTGTCTCGCTGGCAAGTACCCAGAGAGATAAGGTAACATCTCGTTTGCTAAGGCAGTTTATCTGATTCAACCCGCTCATCAGATATCGGCGTAACATCGCCCCAAACCTGCCATCCATACTTGAACATTGATGCTTGAATGAGTGCGGTCATGCTCGACACCGAAAGGTTGAACAAAAATTGCGGTCACGTGTAACGGGGTGTGCAATCCAATCTTTTTCCTTTGTTGTCAAAGGTATAGCCGCAAGTGCTGTGATCATGCTTGCAGGTACATTCGGACCAGAAACTGCGCGCGCCAGCGTCCCGCTGCCACAAACGCGCCCTGCGCCGCCGCCCCCGTCTGACCTGCTCAGCGCTGCCGATGGCTTCGCCTTTGTCAAAGCGATGGAGGCTCATAGTCGCGGTCGCTGGGGCGAAATCATGAACCTCCGGCGCCAGATCACAGATCCAACCGCACTGACGATCATCGACTGGCTCCGCTACCAGACGCCAAAATCCGGCGCATCGCTCGCTGAAATTGTCACCTTTCAGGAAAGAAACCCGACCTGGCCTCGCCAGGACCTGCTGTCTCGCCGTGCAGAGGAAGCGCTGGGAGACAATCCGATAGACGATGAGGATGTCATTGCGTGGTTCAGCACCCGCGAACCCATGACGGGCGAAGGGAAAATCCGTCTGGGAGAAGCACTCTTTGCGCGGGGAAGTACGATCGAAGGCGCGGAATGGATCCAACGCGCCTGGGTTGAACATCAGTTTTCGCGGGCTCGCGAGGCGGAAATCCTCCGGAAATACGCCTCTCATCTGACGCTTCAAGCCCACCAGGACCGGCTAAACCGCCTTTTGTGGGAACAGCGTTTCGAAGACAGCCGCCGCATGCTGCAACTCGTTGATGCACAGGCACGTGCCGTCGCCGACGCGCGGCTTAAACTCGCCGCCCGTACGCGCGGCGCTGACAGTGCCTTCGCCAACGTTCCAAGCCAGCTCCGTCGGGATTCCGGCCTGCTTTTTGATCAGGCCCGTTACCTGCGCCGCCGGGGACAGGACGACAATGCCATTCCGATCCTGATCACCGCGCCCACGGCCCCGCACTCGACAAGCAGTCTTGATCTTTGGTGGACTGAGCGCAAAATCCTCGCCCGCAAAGCCCTGAAGGACGGCCAATATCAGGAGGCCTATAGCCTCGCTGCCGGTCACGGTCACAAAAGTGGCGTCGCCTTTGCAGATGGTGAATTTCTCGCAGGCTGGATTGCGCTGCAATATCTGAACAATCCCTCCGGCGCATATCAGCACTTTCAGACACTTGAAAATGGCGTCTCCACACCAATCAGCCGGTCCCGCGGTGCCTATTGGCTCGGCCGGGCTGCAGAAGCTCTGGGCAAGACGGACGAAGCCCAAACCCATTATCAACGGGCATCGACGCACGGCACAACCTTCTATGGACAGCTCGCCCTCTCCCGCGTGGCAACAGGCAACACCGCTCACCTCCCACTGCCTGCTGATCCAAGCATCAAAAATGCGCGTGGGACGCTTGTTGCCCATCCGCTATACCGGGCCTATCAATTACTGGATGACACGGGCGAAACCACATTGTCTCGCAGCTTCCTGATCCAGCTTGCCGACACGTTGACGGACGGAGCGCAGATCGCCACCCTGGCGGACATCATGTATGAAAGCGGGCAGCCCAACTATTCGGTCCGGGTGGCAAAAATTGCAGCCGGTCGAAACATTATTCTGCCCGAGCGGAGTTACCCGACAACAGCCCTCCCTAATTATGCACAAGTTGGCCGCAGCGTTGAGCCCGCGCTCATATTCGGCCTTTCGCGCCAGGAGAGCGAGTTTAACCCCCGCGCTATCAGCCATGCTGGCGCGCGCGGCCTGATGCAGCTGATGCCGCGCACCGCGCGCGAAGTAGCCCGCGACATCAATGTACCCTACCAGCAAAACCGCCTGACCGATGACCCGAGCTACAATGCGATGCTGGGCGCCGCGCATCTGGGCGATTTGTTGGGCAATTTCGCCGGCTCCTACATTATGACAATCGCCGCCTATAATGCGGGCGCACACCGTGTGTCCCAATGGGTGGAAGCCTATGGCGACCCGCGCGATCCTGGCATTGACCCGATCGACTGGATTGAGAACATCCCCTTCACGGAAACGCGAAACTATGTGCAGCGCGTGATGGAAAACATCCAAGTCTATCGCACACGGCTTGCGGGAAATACGTCTGAACTCGAGATCGACGCCGATATCCGCCGCTATGACGGATCACGTCCGATCTTGCGGCAACCACCAAAACCACAGGCAAGCCTCACGCCATCGCCCGTGCCGACGACAGCCCCAAACCTCGCAGTGCCCTCACAACCTGCAATCACAGCACCAACGGCATCACCTGCGGCAGCACAACCACCTGTTGGTCTCGACCTGCCCCGTCAGCATCCTAGTCGGCATGTCTCCGTGACGCCACAAACAAGCGTTGCACCGCCCACACCTGCGCCACCCGCTCCTGCAGCCCAAACCCCAGCGGCACCTGCCCGAGCGCTCGTAACACCACAGGAGCTTGATCTGCCCCCCGATCTGCCCCCCGGACTTCCCCCCGAACTTCCCCCCGAACTTCCTCCCGAACTTCCAGAGGCGATTGATCTCAACACACCCTCCACCAGGACGATGCGGCCCGTTATCGATGAGGATGACCGCGCGTCGCGGGAGCGACGTGGAATAACCACTCAGCAACCAGGCACAGAGAGACCGGCGATCATTCTCACGCCGCCGGCAGGCACAGCGGGCCCTGCAATTGTTGACGGTCTGGAGGGCATTCGCGCACCGTCCTCGCAAAACCCCGCGAATGGCGGCTAGAATAGCCTCAATCCACCCGCCAAACAGGACCAACCCATGACCTACAAGGAAATCTATTACACCTCTCAGGAAGGGTTGCGACTCTACGCGCGTGAATATGGCAACCGGCACGCAGCCAAAATACCGATCCTCTGCCTGCCAGGTCTGACCCGGAACTCAAAAGACTTTCATGATCTGGCAACCCGCCTTGCCGTTGACCGCAGGGTCCTTTGTCCGGATTTTCGCGGGCGCGGAAAGTCTGAATATGCCTCAAGCTGGACGGGCTACACGCCCGACGCGGAGATGCGGGACACGCTGGACCTGATGGCGGCGACCGGCATTCACCATGCCATTCTGATCGGCACCTCGCGGGGTGGCCTTGTTTCGATGACGATGGGCCTGCAGCGCCCGACCGCCATTAAGGGTGTCATCTTGAATGATGTGGGGCCTGAAGTGGATCCGGCGGGCATTGCCCGCATTCTGGGCTATGCCGGCAAGATGAGTGCCCCCGAAAGCTGGAACGATGCCGCGATCCTGCTTCGCCAGATGAACGAACGCGAGTTTCCCAATATTCCCGGGGAAGAATGGCATGCCTTCGCACGAAACACGTTCGTCGACGTCGAAGGCAAACCAGCAATGGATTATGACGCCGCAATCAGCAAGGGCTTGCAGCGAGCCGCCAAACTTCTGCGCGGCCAATTCCCCACGCTGTGGAAAGAGTTCTTGAGCCTCTCGCATCTTCCCGTCTTGCTGGTACGCGGTGAAAACTCTGACTTGTTGTCAAAAGAAACCGCAAACAGCATGGTGAAGAAGCACCCGGACCTGACCCTTGTCACGGCAAAGGACAGAGGCCATGCGCCTTTCCTCAACGAGCCAGAGGTCACGCAAGCCATTGACACTTTCCTTGTGCGCCTTGGCTGATCGGTCGTTCGGATTCTATTCTTTGAACAGTGTCACCGTCTGCCACATGGGAAACAGCGCCCCTTCTATGCCGTCCCGCGCAGCATGGTCGAGCGCGTAAGCCACACCGGCCTCTCCTTGAAAATCCAGCACCCGCGACCATAAAAGATTGGGCATAACCGGCTCATCCCCGAGCGGATCGGTCAAACTATCCCAATGCACCGCAAAAACCTTGCGCGGCTGCACAACCCGCACAACATGTTCCCAATAGTCCACTTGATAGGCAGCCGTTTGCGCGGCAACACCGCCCACACCCAATGCAACAATGTCGGCCTTCACACCATCAAGCCCACCGGGAATAAACCCTGCACTTCCTTGCAACAATAGGGAACCGAGCGGATGAGAGATATGGATGGAATAACTGCCACCTTCCTTGTAGTCGAGCGCACCAACCGGCGGCACCAGCGGTGCAGCAATAACAGGTTCTTCGAGCGCGGCTTCACGCATCGCGGCATTGGGAAAGGCAAAATGTTTGGAGAGGATCATCGTCACCGTGAAGTCACCAAACTGCAATTGATCACCATCACGAATGACACGGATCTGATCTTCGGGTAGCCCCCAACCACGCCCAATATTGGCTGTCGATTCTGACCCGACCAACAGACCACCCGTCCGTCGCGCAACTTCAGGTGCATCCATTGCATGATCAAAATGTGAATGAACGGGAATGACGGCGGCAAGTCTACCTATGCCGCCCCGTGCCATCCCGGCAGAGATAGCCTCAAGGTCCGGCTTGACGACACCAACAGCGACATCAAGCGTCGATGGTCGCGTAAACCAACCATCGGTCAGAAGGGAGGTCACACCGTCGCTGATGAGCAAGTTGGTGTTCCCCATATAGGTAACGGTGACAGCCCGAGACCCGCCAAATGTCACAGGCTCAAAATAACTTCCAAACCGGGAAAGATCATCCCGCGCCTGTGTGAGAACCAAAAGTGCCACCCCAAGCACAACAACAAG
>JAVKCY010000014.1:0-19982 GCA_040223265.1 Parvibaculum sp.
TTCGCGCGCTCGATCACGCGATTGAGACGTTGAGCTCCCTTCAGTCCAATGCCTATTGCGATGGGCTGGCGGAAAGTGCCCTGCGGTTGCTGGTGGAGGGACTTGCGCGGGTCAAGGCAGACCCTTCAGATATGGAGGCCCGCCTTTCCTGTCAAATTGGCATGTGGCAATCCATGGTGCCGGTGGTTGCCGGTGTGCCGATGGGGGCAAGTCACGCCATTGGCCATGTGCTTGGCGGGTCCTGCAATGTGCCGCACGGATATACGTCTTGTGTGATGACGCCTTATGTCTTGGCATTCAATGCGCCGGTGAACGAGGCGCGGCAGAAACGCATCAGCGCCTGCTTTGGTGATGCGTCAAGACCGGCATCGGTACTTGCGGATGAGTTTATCCGCGGTCTCGGCATGCCCCGCACGCTCAAAGAGGTCGGGGTCACGCCGGATCAGTTCTCGTTGATTGCGCGAAATACGATGCATGATTTCTGGGCCCGTACCAATCCCCGGACTGTTGCAGATGCGTCGGACATTCTGGGCATACTGGAAACGGCGGCGTGAGAGTTCACGCGTCGGTGTATTTTCCGGCACGTTTTTCCATCGTGGACATGATGGCTTCGATCTGGTTGGGCGACCCGATGATCTGATCCTGTTCGATTGACTCTGCGAGCAAACCAGCCTTTGCATCAAAATAGGGTGCATCATTGAAGATACGCTTGTTCGCGCGGATCGCATCCGGGTTGCGCCCTGCAATCTCTTTCGCGGTCTCCAGTGCGAGCGCGCGCGGATCATCCACAACACGGGTGGCAAAGCCGTACTCAAATGCCTCCTCGCCAGAGAAGATACGACCGGTATAGGTGAGCTCGCGGATAATGTCTTCGCGGGCAAGGTGGCGCATAAGCTGCGTTCCAGCCATGTCGGGCACGAGACCCCATTTGATTTCCATCACCGACATTTTCGTGTCGGGCGCCACATAGCGGATATCTGCGCCAAGGCAAACCTGAAAGCCACCACCAAAGGCAACGCCATGCACGGCAGCAATGACCGGCACCGGAACCTCGCGCCAGACCCAGGCTGCATGTTGAGCGCGATTGGTCAGTCCATGTGTGCGGGGGGCGAGGTTCTGACGGCGCTTCTTTGGCTTGTTATCTGTTTCGCCGCTATCGGCCATCTTGCCAAAATTGCCCATGTCGAGACCGGCGCAGAAGGCGCGACCCTCCCCGGAGAGAACGATGGCGCGTACGCCCTTCTCGGTTTTCATGCGCTCGCCGGTTTCTACGAGCGCGTTGAACATAGCGTCGTCGAGTGCGTTCATTTTGTCTGCGCGTGTCAAACGAATGTCGGCGACACCGTTTTTGATGTCGATGGAAATTCTCTCACTCATGTGGCTCTCTCATGTGGCTGTTTGGCGGCCTTTGCGGGCCATCTTGTTTCTGGTTCTGGTGGTGGCGAGGGTAGGCGAAGGAACTCCCTCATGCAATTCCGGTCGGTTTACGCAACGTCCGCCTCAAATTCTGGCGCAATCCCAAAAAGTGAGGCTTTACCTCACAAATCTTCGTTGAAACTCCCGGCGCGGGGGCTCATGTTACGGCCAAATCTGATGGATGGTTTCAGACCATCCAGCTCACGAAGGAGAGAAACATGGCAGAAGCTTACATCGTTTCGGCAGCGCGGACCGCAGGTGGTCGTCGTGATGGCCGTCTTAAAAACTGGCACCCGGCTGATATGGTTGGTGAGGTGCTGAAGGCTGTTATTTCGCGCGCGAATGCCGATCCTGCACGTATCGATGACGTGATCATGGGTTGCGTTGGTCAGGCTGGCGAACAGGCCGTCAATATTGCACGCAATGGCGTGCTCGCCGCCGGTATGCCTGAAAGCGTGCCGGCAACGTCTGTTGACCGACAGTGCGGCTCTTCGCAGCAGGCGCTGCACTTTGCCGCGCAGGCTGTCATGTCCGGCTTTATGGATTGTGTGATCGCGTCGGGTGTTGAAAGCATGACCCGTGTGCCGATGGGCCTTCCAGCGGCATTGCCTGCGAAAAACGGCTTTGGTAACTATATGAGCCCGAAAATTCGCGAGCGATATCCCAACATTCAGTTCAGCCAGTTTGCCGGTGCTGAAATGATTGCGAAAAAATATGGTCTGACCAAGGACCAGCTTGATGAGTTCGGCTTCCAGAGCCACCAGAAGGCGATTGCTGCCACAAAGTCCGGTGCGTTCAAGGACGAGATTATCGGTCTTGAGATCGAGCTTGAAGACGGTACGAAAGAAATTCACAACGTGGATGAAGGTATTCGCTTTGAAGCAAGCCTTGAGGGCATGCGCAATGTGAAGCTTCTGGCAGAAGGTGGCGCGCTGACGGCGGCGACTTCGAGCCAGATCTGTGACGGCGCGTCGGCTGTTATGGTTGTGAACGAAAAAGGCTTGAAGGATCTCGGCGTCGATCCGATTGCCCGCATCCATCACCTCACGGTTGTGGGTGGTGATCCGGTGATCATGCTGGAAGCGCCGATCCCCGGCACACTGAAGGCGCTGGAAAAGTCCGGCATGAAGATCAATGACATTGATCTCTTCGAAGTGAACGAAGCCTTTGCCTCTGTTCCCACAGCCTGGCTGAAGGAAACAGGTGCGGATCCTGCACGTCTTAATGTGAACGGTGGCGCGATTGCGCTTGGCCATCCGCTTGGCGGGTCGGGCACGAAGCTTATGACAACATTGCTTTATGCGCTGAAGAATCAGAAAAAGCGCTATGGTCTGCAGACCATGTGCGAAGGCGGCGGGCTCGCCAACGTCACGATTGTTGAGCGCCTCTAGGCTTTAGATTGTCCAGAATTTTGAAAGGCGGTGTTTCGGCACCGCCTTTTTGTTTGCCTACTTCAGTGACAATTTAGTCCGGTGTTGATTTGGAGAGGCAGGTGACAAGGCTGTCTGTCAGGGCGCGGAGCATTGCGGAATATTGGCCAGGGCCTTCCTCAATCTGGCTACCCAGTGGATCAAGATAGGCGAGAGTGGCGTTCCGTCCCTCTGTCAGCAGGCGCATGGTGCGGGGCTCAAACTGAGGTTCTGCAAAAACGCAGATATGGGCATTAGCGTCGCCGGTGTTTCGGAGATCCTGAATGCGTCTTGCGCCCGGGCTCAGGTCGGGCGTTGCTGTGATGGCCCCCAGCGGAGAGAGATCGTAGCGGCGCTCAAAATATTGGTAGGCGTCGTGAAAGACGAAAAAGGGACGGTCTTTCACCGGCGCTGTCTGGAGTTTCAATTCCGCATCCAGCAATTCAAGGTCCGTGCGTAGACCGGTTGCGTTGCGGGTAAAGGTCTCCGTGTGATCGGGATAGATCTCCATGAGGGCCTTTTCGATGACCGTTGCCATGATGATAGCGTTTTGCGGGTCAAGCCAGATATGCGGATCGTTGGTGAGATGCTCGCTCTCATCATGAGTTTCCTCAACATGGGTGCCCTCGCCATGATCACTTTCGGCCTCATCTTCTTCGTGTTCATCATTGCGATGCTGATGTGTCCAGGCACCACCCGCGCGCGCGGGATAGATGGCCAAACCATCCACTTCTCCAACCGCAAGGTGCTTTGCCTCGGCGGCAACATTTTCAAGGGATGCTGCAAGAAAGCGTTCCAGATCAGGCCCGACCCAGACCACCAGATCCGCGCGGGCCAATGCCGTTGCATGAGATGGTTTTAACGAGAACGTGTGGGGTGAGGCACCGCCAGAGATCAGCAATGTGGCATGTCCCGTCTCGCCCAATATGGCTTCCACGAGAGAGTGGATGGGTTTGATTGTGGCGACAATTTCGATGTTGGAAGGCGCGGTCTTTGGCGTCTGGTCTGGCCATGCGAGATAGGCGGCGATGGCCAATGAGCCGAGAAGGCAAATGATCAGAAGGGCCAACGGAAATGGCGCATGCTTGTTCATGAAATCGTCATATTCAAAAAAAGGGCGGGCTTAAAGATAAGGGTGGGGGATGTTAGCGATCAGGGGGGGCTTGTCAAAGTGGAACTGGTTGTGACCTAGCATGTCCCTAGGCCGCGTGAGGCCAAAGTCTTTGGGCGATTGAGTTTTAGCGTAAAGCTTGCTACGCCAGTGTCCAGGGACCGGCCCAGTGTGGCGATAGAGGGAGCGGCGTTTCATGAGCGCGAAGAAGAAGCATTTCGAGAAAATTCATCGCAATTTCACTGCATCGATATCGGAGAAGCATGATTGCGGTCGTTATTGCTCCCCGCTCAATGGCGGGTCGCCGGTTTGCTGCGATGTTGAAAATGCGATCCCTGCTGCGTCGCCACCTGAATGGAAGGTTGTGAAGAAGCGCACCGACCTTTGGAAGAAGTACAAGCCCGATCCGACAGACAAGCATGCGGTCAAGGAAGTCAAAGAAATCAATGAGACCTGTGTCGCGTGCGTGTGCAAGGGCGCGGCGCATTGTGAGCGCGATAATCGCCTGCTCGCCTGCCGTTCTTTCCCGTTTTATCCTTACATGACCAAGGATGGGGAATTTGTGGGGCTCAGCTATTATTGGCATTTTGAAGATACGTGCTGGGTGATCTCCAATCTCCAGATCGTTGAGCAGGCTTTCATTGATGAGTTTGTGAAAACGTTTGATTTGCTTCTCAAGGTTGATGAGGGGGAATATGCAGCGTTTCTTGAGCAATCCGCACAGATGCGTCGGGTCTTCTCCCGTCGCGGGGAAATTCTACCCCTGATCGGGCGGGACGGTGCGCTGTTTAAAGTCCTGCCCAAGTCTGGCGGCAAGATTGAGCATGCGACGCTCAAGGAGTTTAAGAAGTATGGACCCTACGTGTCCGAAAAAGCATTTGCGAAAGCCAAGAAAGAAGCCGAAGCGCTTTACGCTGCAGGCTAAGTAGAGGGAGTTCTTCATGGGATTGATTGTCTACGGTGCGGCCCTGTCTCCATTTGTACGCAAGGTGCGTGTTTTCCTTGCGGAGAAGGGGCTCGAATACACGCTTGAAAATGTAAATATTTTTCCGATGCCGGATTGGTTCAAGGAATTGTCTCCGTTGAAGCGCATCCCAGTGCTGAAACATGAAGAGGCTGATCTTGTGCTGGCGGATTCGTCTGCCATTTGTGGCTATCTTGAGAAGTTGAAGCCTGCGCCTGCGCTTTATCCTGGTGGTGCGACAGATTTTGGTCGTGCGATCTGGTTTGAAGAATATGGCGATACGGAAATGGCCAATGCGATTGGCATGGGCACGTTTCGCCCGGTGATTGTGAGCCAGCTGATGGGCCAGGCTCCTGATCTCGACACGGCTGAGAAGACGGTCACTGAAAAACTCCCCACTTACTTTGCCTATCTTGACCGGGAAATTGGTGCGAAGTCGTATTTGGTCGATGACACTTTCTCGATAGCTGACATTTCTGTTGCCACGGGCTTTGTCAATTTTGCGCATGCGGGTTTTGCGCCTGATGCGAAAACCTACCCCAACCTCACGCGCTATCTTGCAGACATTCATGTTCGCCCAAGTTTCGCCGCCTGCATTGCGCAGGAAAAAGCGGTGCTGGACAAGCTTTTGAAGCGCACGGCTTGAGAAACACATCTGAGACAGTGTGAAACCTGCTTGGCAATCCGGGGTTCTGGCGCTCTAATCGAGCAAAAGAACATTGGAGGAATTCATGTCCAACACTCAAGCAGCTGCAAGCACTTGGCCTGCCCTCTCCATTGCGGATGCGCACTCCCTTTTGACGGGTACCGAAGGGTCGCCCTTTGAAATGGCAGAGGAGACCATCCGTGGTGTGAAGCTGCGGGTCTGGAAGAATGCACCGCCGTCACTGCGTGACCTGTTTGAGGCAGGGCGTGCGCATGGTGAGCTTGATTATCTGGTGTTTCAGGACGAGCGCGTCAGCTACGAAGCGCATTATCGCGCTGTTGCGAAATGTGCTGCGGCCCTTGTGGCGCGGGGCGTCAGGAAGGGTGATCGGGTTGCGATCATCATGCGGAACTATCCGGAATGGGCGATTGCCTTCTGGGCGAGTGTTGTTATCGGTGCGGTCTGCGTGCCGCTCAACGCCTGGCTCACGGGTGAAGAGCTGGAATATGGCCTGTCAGATTCCGGTTCCAAAATTGCGATTGTTGACGGTGAGCGGTTGGACCGCATTCAAGGCCGGCTTGATGCAATCCCCACCCTCACACATCTGATTGTTGCCCGGCATGGCGGCGATCTGCCTGCGAAAGCGGAAGCGTGGGCGGACATCGTTGCTGCGCCAGGAACCTATGGGTCGCTGCCGGATGCGGCACTGCCTGACGTCGCGATTGCGCCGGAAGATGATGCGACCATTTTCTACACGTCGGGAACCACGGGTAAACCGAAAGGCGCGCTCGGTACACACCGGAATATCATAACGAACCTTATTTCACTGGGGATTGCCCCCACGCGCGCCTTTTTGCGCCGGGGCGAGCTTCCGCCCCAACCTGATCCAAATGCGCCGAAGCGGGCGTTTCTTTTGTCCGTTCCGTTTTTCCACGCGACGGGCTGCCATTCGATCCTTGTGCCCAACCTCGCAGCAGGTGGCAAAATTGTGATGATGTACAAATGGGTCCCGGAAGAAGCACTTCGGCTTATCGAGGCGGAGAAGATTGCTGCGTTCGGGGGCGTGCCTGCGATGGTCTGGCAAGTTTTGGAGAGCCCGCGTTTCCACGAGTTTGATCTTTCAAGCGTGGAAAGCGTGTCTTATGGCGGTGCGCCGTCTGCACCTGAGCTTGTGACGCGGATCAAGAAGTCCTTCCCGAAAGTCTCGCCGGGGAATGGCTATGGGCTGACGGAGACGTCGTCCGTGACGACGCAGAATTCCGCTGAGGATTACCAGAACCGACCATCGTCTGCCGGACCGGCAGTACCTGTCTGCGATCTGCGCGTTGTTGACGCGGAGGGAAAGGACCTGCCGATCGGTGAGGTGGGCGAGCTTCTCATCCGGGGTCCGAATGTTGTCAAAGGCTATTGGAACAAACCGGAGGCCACGGCTGCCGCTATTGATGCGGATGGCTGGTTCCGCTCAGGTGATCTTGTGCGCATGGATGAAGAAGGATTTGTTTTCATTCTCGACCGGGCCAAAGACATGCTCATTCGCGGTGGCGAGAATATTTATTGCGTTGAGATCGAGGATGTACTCTATGCCCATCCACAGGTGATGGATGCAGCGGTTGTTGGCATTCCGCACAAAATTCTCGGTGAAGAGGTGGGGGCCATTGTTCAGGTCACACGTGGAGCAACTGTCAGCGAGGCTGAGCTGCAAGCCCATGTGCGGGAGCATCTTGCCGGCTTCAAGGTACCGGTGCGGATTGAGTTCCGTCATGAACCTTTGCCGCGAAATGCAAACGGCAAGATTTTGAAGACCCAGCTGCGGGGCGAGTTTCTAGCGGCGATGGGCTGAGCCCACGCCACTAGATGTAAGCTATGTCAGCGTACAGTCAGCCAGATTTCCTGCGCGGGCGGGTCAAACTTGGACAGGAAAGTGCCAAGGTCGGCGGGATTGCCTTCCAGTGTTGCCTCACCGCTCGCCAATGCATCCTTGAGGCTTGTGCGGCCCTGGCCAACAGCGATGAGCGTGGCGCGAGAAAGCGAAAGAATAAAGGCCGCATCCTCCGGCATCTCCCTGTGCATTTGCGCGATGCCTCGTCTGATCTCCAGTCCATAGGCTTCCTTCACGTCCGTGAAGTTGAAAGCCCCCGTCATGTGCATGTCGAGTGTTTCTTCTGCCTTGAGGCGTGTTGTCATGCCTTGCACCAGAAAATCTGCCGGCCATTCAGAGACGACATCATCGGATGAGAATATCTGGGCGAGACGCTGCAGTGAGGGCAGAGGATCAATGTCCCCGTCCAGTTCCATTGCGCTCGTCAGGTACCAATTTCTCCAATTGATATTGATCTGGGCATATCCCAGATGCCGGAAGGATGCTGCTTTAACTGTGCGGGCTTGGGCGTCCTGATGATCGATACGAATGAGGTAGGTCGCGAGTTCTGCAGCCCATTGATATTCTTCTTTGCTATAAGCGTCTTCAGCAGCCTTGAGGACAGCATCGCGGCCCCCCATTAGTGCCACGTGGCGCGCTGCCTGATCTACCGGTGGAACAGGATCGAGATCGACGGGATCTCCCCCAAACCAGCCGAGATAGCCTGTGTAGATCTGACGAACACCATGTTTGACGGTGCCATAATATTCTCTGAGGTACGGGGTGTAGCTCGCGAGGTGCTCTGGAAAGCTCACAGCCTCTGCAAGTTCGTCGGGTGTCAGGCCCTTGTTCATCTGGCGGATGGTCTGGTCATGAACATATTGAATGCCATCTCGTGTCATGGTCAGCACTTCCTCGACCTTCTCCGCGCCATAGACAGGCTGGCCATGGGAGGGGACGAGATGCTCTGCCTTGAAGGCGCGCAGGACATCGATGCTCTGGTACCATTGGACGGGATCGCGGAAGCGGGTGCCGCGAAGTGTGTGAATGTTTGGCAGCGTCGGGCCCTGAATGGTTTCAGCTGACAGGAGAATATTTGTGTCAGGCAGGTAGAGGGCAATCTCGTCGGGTGCTTCGCTTGGCACGTGAACAAATTGCATTTTGATGCCAGCGATTTCTGTCTCCAGTGTTTTGTCGAACGTTACATTGGGCTGGATGAAGGTGGCGTTTCCGCCGCCCTCTTGCGGACCAATGCCGCCGTTCATGTATTTCGTGTCTTCGGGGCGTAGAAAAACGCCGAACGTATAGCCTGAGCGCATGGCCTGAATAGTTCCGACAGTGCCGCCCTGGCGTACGACATTGCTCACCAATGTTTCGTGGGCGATGATCTGGACCTTGCCGCTTACGACATCCTCTTCGTTTACGAAGGCCTTTACTCCGCCCCAATGATCGGGGTGGAAGTGGGAGTAGACGACCGCGACGACCGGCTTGTCTGTGATTTTGCGAAACTCGGCCATGATTTTTTCGGCAGGTTCAACGGCGGTGGAGGCGTCGAAGATGATGATGCCATCCTCGCCCTCGACCATGATGGTGTTGGCGAGGGACCAGCCAACGGCTGAATAGACGTTCTCGCCAATTTGGTAGACCTTGTGCGTAAAGTGATTGGTGTGGTCTGCAAGCTCCGCATTGATGCTGGGCTCAACATTGTAATTGTTGGTCGGTGTTGCATCTAATTCCGTCACCGCTTCGACAGGCGCTGTTTCCTGTGCCGCTTCATCGCAATTGGCGAGTGCTGTCATGCTCAATAGCAAGGTAGCGGACAAAAGCGAAATGTGGCGGCGTTTTGCAAGGCTGGGCTCTACCAAAGGCGTATTACCTTCAGGATTTGTGAGCATATTTAGGACCATGGGCTCCCCTTTCACGATGGCGGCCTATTTTTCGCCGCGATGAGCCGCTAGGGTGTGGCTTCGAGCGCATCAGTTCAAATTGATATTGAGTAATCGTATTATCAATTTTCTGAATAATATGCTTTGGGGAGTGGATTGCGTGGTGCATGAGCGCAAACAGGAAGCCGAAACGCTAAAAATGCGGGACCTGGAGCGTGTCTCCGGCGTCGGTCGCGAGACGATCCGTTTCTATATCCGTGAGGGCTTGCTGCCCGAGCCAGATCGCCCGAAGCGGAACGTGGCGCGTTACACGCAGGCGCATGTGGATCGGCTTCGCGCCATCCGGAAGCTTCAGCAGGAGCGTTTTTTACCTTTGAGTGTGATCAAGACGATTGTGCGCGCTGAAGGCGATGCGGTGGGTGCCGGGATTGCGGGGTTTATCGGCCTCGAAAACGTGCTGGTGCCGATGTTGAGCGATCCGAAAAACCTTGAGCCGCGCACGGTTGCCAGTATCGCTGAAGAAATGTCGATCCCGGTGGAAACGATTGAATGGCTGATTGAGACGGGGCTTGTGCGCGCGGACAAAGCTGGCGGCGAGCGCTGGCTTGATGGACGGAACGCGCGCGTTGTGGCGTTATGGAAAGAGCTGGTGGAAATGGGATTTTCGCCAGAGGCCGGATATCTGGAGCCACAATGGAAAATCTATGCAGCGTTTCTCGACTGGCTTGTGCGGGAAGAGGTGAATATTTTCTACAAAAACCTTGCGCCAAAGATGGGGCAGGAGCAAGCAGGCGTCATGGCGTCCGCCGGTGTGCGCATTATGAACGAGATCATCCCCTTGATGCGAACGGACAGGGTTGTCCGTGCTGTCGCCGAAATCAGTGAGCGCGGAGAGCTGCCGGAGCTCGATGCAGACGGTGAAGAGACCGCTTAGTCTTGGTGCGGCGTGCTCTTGTTGACTGCTCGGGGCCTAATGGTTGAACAGAAGTGTGTTTGATGGTTTGAAGCTTACCCAAACTTCATCGCCTTGGGTGTAGCCGGGCCCTGCATCGCGGGTCGAGTTTGATACTTCTGCCAGTACCGGTGCACCGGCCCCGATATCTACAAACACATTGGAGAAGCCGCCATAGTAAGCGACGTCTGTCATGTGGCCTTTGGCGGCGATGATGCCAGCGTCAGTTGGTTTGCTGCGGCTGATGTTCACCTTCTCAGGGCGCACGGCAAAAGCCACATTGCCGGTTGCTGTGCCGTCGAGTACCACTTCGCCAAACGAAGGTGTGCCGATTTTCACCTTGCCGTCGCCGGCTTGGTTCGCTGTCCCCTCGAACATATTGATCTGGCCGATAAAGTCCGCAACGAAGCGGCTTGCCGGGTTCTCATAGAGCTCGGTGGGTCCTGCAACCTGGCGCACGACACCTGCTTCCATCACGGCGATGCGGTTTGCCATTGAGAGCGCTTCTGCCTGGTCGTGGGTCACGATCACGAAGGTGATGCCGACGGTTTTCTGCAAGCGGACAAGCTCCAGCTGCATGGCTTCACGCAGTTTCGCATCGAGCGCTGAAAGTGGTTCGTCGAGCAGCAGCACACTCGGGCGCTTGATGAGCGCGCGCGCGAGGGCTACGCGCTGGCGTTGGCCGCCAGACAGTTCGTCTGGCATGCGTCCGCCAAGCCCGCCCAATTTGACAAGCTCAAGTGCTTCGTCAGTTCGCTTGCCTATCTCCTTGCGTGAGACACCATCAATTTTGAGGCCGTAGCCCACGTTCTGCGCGACCGACATATGCGGGAAGACCGCATAGGACTGGAAGACCATGTTGACCGGGCGGCGATTGGCCTGGACGTCCCCCATGTTCTGCCCATCAATGATGACGGCACCCTCAGTCGGTGTTTCAAAACCTGCCAGCATGCGAAGCAAGGTGGTTTTGCCACAGCCGGAGGGACCCAGGAGTGCGAAGAACTCGCCCCTATTGACCTCCAGTGAAACCTTGTTCACTGCTTTGACGTCGGAACCGTAGATTTTGGTGACGTTCTGGATTTCGATGATTGGCTTATTTTCAGCGCTGTCACTGGTCATACTAACCTGCTTGTAACATGTTGTTTCGGTTCTGGAGCCGGAGCGCCAATGCCGTGATGATGACGGTGATCACAATGAGGATTGTTGAGGCGGCGTTGACTTCCGGCGTAACCGAGAAGCGCACCATCGAGTAAATCTTCACTGGGAAGGTGAGTGTATTTGGGCCAGACGTGAAGAACGTAATCACGAAGTCGTCGAGTGAAAGCGTAAAGGCTAGAAGACCACCTGCGATCAGGCCCGGCTTCATGTGGGGTACGACAATGTCCCTGAATACCTGGAACTCGTTTGCGCCCAAGTCTTTCGCACTTTCTGCCAGCTCCCGATTGAAGCTTTCGAGGCGGGCTCGAATGACAATCGCGGCAAACGGAAAGGAGAAGGCAATGTGGGCGATGGTGATGGCTGACAGGTTGAGCGGCCAAACGCAGTTGCCGGTGTTAAAGCCTGTGCGGGCAAAAAAGACCATTAGCGCGACACCCATGCAGATTTCAGGGATGACGACCGGAAGCGCTGTAACGCCTTCAAAAATACTGCGGCCACGGAAACGGAACCGCCACAGGACATAGGCCGTTAGCGCGCCAAGGATCACGCTCACAAATGTGCTGACCGCCGCGATGGTGAGTGAATTGACAAAGGCCTCGATCAATTCAGCATTGTCTGCGGCCTTCTCGTAATATTTGAACGTGAAGCCGCGCCAGACAATGTTGCGCTTGCTGTCGTTAAAGCTGAAGGCCATCAACGTGACGATGGGGGCGTAGAGGAAGATCAATGTCAGGGCAACGGTTACTTGCAACCAGATCCTGCGATGATAATCCAGAAGCCCCATTTCAGACCTACGGCTGCGACGAAGAAGGCGGTTCATCAGGTTCATCTGCGATCTCCCTGTCCTTCACGGTTGCCAAAGAGCGCCCGCAGTGCCAGTCCAAAGAAGGTGACATACATGAGAAGGAAACTCAGGGCAGAGCCAAACGGCCAATCATTGGCCGACTTGAACTGACGCTCGATGACGTTGGCGATCATCTGGCTGTCTGTACCGCCGAGCAGATCCGGCGTGAGGTAAGAGCCCAGCGTGGGAATGAACGTGATGACGACACCCGAGGCAATGCCAGGCAATGACAGGGGCACCACGACCGACCAGAATGTGCGCAAATGACCTGCGCCCAGATCAAGGCTTGCTTCAATGTATGAGCGGTCCAGCCGATCAAGTGCTGCATAGAGCGGTAGAACCATGAAGGGTAATGCCACATAGACCAGCCCCACGACCACAGCCGTGTTGTTGTAAAGCAGCTGAAGGGGTTCAAAGCCTGCGCCCAGCAATTGGGCATCGCCCAGGCCGATAAGGATGAGGAAGCCGTTGGCTTTGTCATACAGCCATTCCAGGGTGAAGTTGACGTGCCCGCGCGTGCGCAAAACCGCGATCAACGCATAAGTGCGGATCAAGAGATTGGTCCAGAACGGGAGAATGACGGCAAGCAGCAGCCACATGCGGATTTGCGGTGGCGCAAACACAATCGCAATGGCAACGGGAAAAGCAATGATCAGACAGATGAGCGTTGTGATGAACGCCATCCAAAGGGATTTGGCAAAGATGCCCAGGTAAAGAGGCTCAAGAGCGCGTGCATATTGCCCGAGCGACCATGTGATATCGATTTCTGTGATGCCGGCGCGTTCGCCAAAGGAGAAAGCCCAGATCAGGGACAGGGGAATGAGAAAGAATGCGAGAAGCCAAAGAGCTGGGGGAAGAAAGCTCGCCCAAAACGCACCTGCTGATTTACGCCAGTGTTCCATTCATTAGTAATCCAGAAAACCTGCCCAAAAAAACGGGCGGAAACCAGGTTTCCGCCCGCGCGTTTTACATCAAGCTGCGAAGATGCGTGTGCACATTTCTTCGAGCTTGCTGGAGTGATCTTCACCCAGGTAGAGCTGACTTTCTGAAACCTCAAGAACAGAATTTGGCGGATAAATCGCAGGATTGTCCTTGTAAGATGGTGGCATGCTTTCAGCCGCCGTCTTGTTTGGTGTTGCGTATTGAATGAAGTCGGTAATGAGCGTGTTCACTTCCGGCTCATAGATATAGTTGATGAACGCATGGGCATTTTCCGGGTGCGGTGCGCCGGTTGGAATGCACAGCGTGTCTTCCCAGACAATGCCGCCTTCCTTGGGTACAACGTAGCCGATGTCATCGTCTTCGCTCATGAGCTGCGCGATGTCGCCATTCCATTCCTGCACGATATCAACTTCACCAGATGCAAGCAGATCCTGACCATTGTCGTCATGGAATGACTTGATGTGCGGCTTTTGCTTGATAATCAGCGCTTCGGCTGCAGCGAGCGCTGCCTCGTCGGTCGTGTTGATTGAGTGACCCAGGTAGCGAAGAGCGCATTGCATGAGTTCAGTGCAGCTCGCCATCAAAGCGATCTTGCCTGAATACTCGTCCGAATCATAAAGGACCGACCAGCTGTCAGGTGTGCTTGAGACTTTGGACTTGCGGTAACCGATGCCGATTGTGCCCCACATATATGGCAGGGAGTATTTCCGGCCTGGGTCGAAGGAGACATTCTCGCTCAGGAAGCGAGGGAACAGATGGGAGATGTTCGGGATCTTGGAATGGTCCAGTTCCGTCAACATGCCTGCTTCGGCCATGCGTGCCACGAAATTGCCTGACGGCACGATCACGTCGTAGCCGGGGTTGCCTTCGCGGAGTTTGGCGAACAGTTCATCTGTATCAGCGAACAGGTCCATCGTGACTTCGATACCTGTCGCGGCTTTGAAGTCATCCAGGGTGGTTTCCCCGATATATGTGTCCCAATTGTAGAAATTGAGCTTCTTCTCTTCTTCAGCTGAGGCGAATGTTGGCATCGCCGTTACTGAAAGGCCTACTGCAGCCGTGCCTTGCACGAACTGGCGGCGAGACAGAGCCTGTAAAAGCCCGGCCATCCCTCTTTTGCGTTTCATCATTGGATCCTCCGATCGAATTTGAGACTACCCCCATGTGCCTGCCGACAGCCACTACCGGCGTGCAAGATGGAAGTGTTCCCTCGTTTTTTGCCGAGTGCAAGGCGAAGACCTGAAATTTGTTTAGCATTCTCGACGGTTTGGCCCTGAGCGGGCGGAATTTTGTTGCACTCATGCATTTCAGCGCGTTTGCCAGCGCGTTGTTGACTTTTCGCTAATTAGAATTATTATAATATATAGAGGTCACAAAACACGGGAGATGAAGATGCGCGACTTAGCCAAAACAGGGAGTTTTGCCGTCCTCCATTTTGGGGTCGGTTTTGGCGTGACCTATCTTCTGACGGGTTCGGTCGCGGTGGCGACGGGCGTTGCGCTCATTGAGCCTGCTATCAATACGGTGGTCTTCTTCTTTCATGAGCGCGCCTGGGCGCGATCTGAGGGCGCTGGCAAACCAATGTCCTTCGCGGCGTAAGACGGCCTGCCTTATTTCCATGCCCAGACGGGTTGTTCCAGATGAGAGACCCGGGTCTGTCGGCCGTGGATGGCCACTTCGTGGAACTGATGGATGAGCGCGGCGGTTGGCGCGTGCACATTATTGTCCAGGAAGTTGATGCGGATAACGGGCCTTGCGCTCTCAGGAATGGAGAGAAATTCGACACTGTCGGGCCGGTCCAGCTCGGCCAGGGGAATATAATGGATGGATGCCACTTCGCTCGGGTTCAGTTTGGTCACGAGCGGCTTTGTAGCCCACAGGATGACGGGCGCGATGAGATAGCCTGAGCGGGTTGGATATTCGTCGAGTATGCCTAGCAGATCTGTGTCTTGAGGGGCGATGCCCACTTCTTCCTCCAGCTCACGCAGGGCAGCGTCAATCACAGTTTCGCCTGCGTCCAGCCGACCGCCGGGCAGGGCCCATTGGCCACCATGGGATGAAAGGCGCGGTGCGCGGCGTGTGAGAAGGAACGTTGCCTTGTCATCGTCAGGTGCGACCACAATCGTGACGGCAGCGCGTTTAAGATCCTCCCCCGCGTGAGCGTTTGGCGAAAACCTCTGCAGGTTCTGCGTTAGTCTGTCCTTCAGGCCATCATTATGTTTCATCGCGGATTGTGTGCTTTTGGCAGAATTTTCATTTGTTTGATATATTCAACAAGTATCAGATCGTGTCATGATTTGCAGATTGCGAAAGGGCGCTCAGTTTCTACACTTTGGAGACGAATTGGGTGTGCCGCAAGGGCTGCCCGAACGACGCTCACAGCACATCTTAAGGAGATGAAGATGCGGATCGGTGTTCCGAAAGAAATCAAAGTACATGAGTACCGAGTTGGTATGACACCGGCAAGCGTCCGAGAAGTGGTGCATCATGGTCATGAAGTTGTGGTTCAATCCATGGCAGGTGATGCGATTGGCTTGTCTGATGACGCCTACCGCAAAGTTGGCGCGAAAATTGTGAATTCGGCGGAAGAGGTTTTTGCGACCGCCGACATGATTGTGAAGGTGAAAGAACCGCAATTGCCAGAATGCGCCATGTTGCGCGAAGGGCAGATCCTTTTCACTTACCTTCATTTGGCGCCAGACCCCGCGCAGGCGCGCGCGCTGATGGAATCCGGTTGTGTCGCCATCGCTTATGAAACGGTCACAGACCGTCATGGCGGTCTTCCTTTGCTTGCGCCCATGAGCGAAGTTGCGGGCCGTATGTCGATCCAGGCTGGTGCGCATTGTCTTGAAATGCGCCAGGGTGGACGGGGTCAATTGCTTGGTGGCGTGCCCGGTGTGCCTGCGGCAAAGGTTGTGGTGATCGGCGGCGGTGTTGCCGGTACAAACGCGGCGCGCATGGCCATGGGGCTTGAAGCTCATGTCACCATTATTGATATCAATCTTGATCGTCTCTATCAGCTGGATATGCAGTTTGGCCCATCGCTCAACACAATCTTCTCCACCGTTGACGCGATTGAAGAGCATGTTCTGGGGGCTGACCTGGTGATCGGGGCTGTGCTCGTGCCCGGTGCTGCCGCACCGAAGCTTGTGACACGTGAGATGGTGTCGAAGATGAAAAAGGGTTCTGTGCTTGTCGATATTTCCATCGACCAGGGCGGTTGTTTTGCGACATCGAAGCCAACCACACATGCCGATCCGATCTATGTGGTTGATGATGTTGTGCATTATTGCGTGGCGAATATGCCAGGCGGGGTGGCTCGCACATCCACGTTTGCACTGAACAATGCGACATTGCCGTTTACGGTTGCACTTGCCAACAAGGGCTATCGTCAAGCTTTGTCTGATGACCCGCATTTGTTGGCGGGGCTTAACGTGCACCGTGGGCAGCTCACCTATAATGCGGTGGCTCAGGCACTTGGCGAGCAATACCATCCAGCTCAGCATGTGATTGCTGCGTAAAAATTGGGTCAACCAGCCGCGATTTGAGAGGGCGATGCCGGGAGGCGTCGCCCTTTTGCATGATGCGGCAAAACACCTCAGACGAACCCGAACCGGAGGAAGTGCGAAACGAGTAGGACGTAGCGTTATGCTGATGCTGTAATCTTTTGCTGTTGAATGTTCGCGGTGAACCGCCCTCACACGGTCGTGGGCAAGCAGGTTTCCCCTTGTTTTATACGATTTAGCTGCCTAGCTTCCGCTACTTTCAAGACTGAAAGTAACGAAAAGTGATCCTATGCTCAATCACGAGGAGAAATTGATGAGGCGACGGACAATAAGCGGGAGAAAATGGGGGCTTTTGGCTGGTTTGGCCGGCTTCATGCTCGCAGGTGTAGCGCACGCCAGTGTGCCGGAAGCGGTTGCGGACCGGCTGGGTCGTGATTTGACTCCATTGGGCGCTGAAAAAGCCGGGAATGCGGACGGAACGATCCCAGCCTGGACTGGCGGACTGACTTCTCCGCCTGCTGGATCAGGGTACAAGGTCGGGGACAATTATCCAGACCCTTTTGGTGATGACCCCATTCTCTTCACGATTGATGGGAGCAATGTTGGCCAATATTCGGCGAACCTGACACCTGGTCAGATTGCCATGCTGACGCTCCAACCTACTTACAAGATGAACGTTTATCAGACACGGCGATCATGCGCGAACCCGGATGGGGCTTACGCGCAGGCCCGGGTCAATGCTGTGGAGGGTCGTCTTGCGGCTGATGGCAATGGCGTGATCGATGCGGTTCGCACAACGCCTTTTCCGATCCCGAACAATGCGCTCGAGATCATCTGGAACCATACGTTGACCTACCGCGCCTATAAGATTGCGGCTCAGACGGTCAACGTTGCGCCAACGCGCGAGGGTAGTTTTACGCCGATCGTTGTTCAGACTGACACGATCATCAATTATTCCAATCCTGCTGTGACGAAGACATCAGAGCTCGATAATGTGTCGGTCTATATCATCTTCAATACGATCGCACCGGCTCGCAGTGCCGGCAGTGTGGTGCTTGTACATGAGACGCTCAACCAGGCATTAGGTGCCCGTCGTGCGTGGCAGTACAGCCCAGGCACGCGCCGCGTGCGCCGCGCGCCGAACATTTCATACGACAATCCCGGTACGAACTCTGACGGCCTTTCCACGTCGGATAGTTTTGACATGTATAACGGGGCACCGGATCGGTATGACTGGACGGTGCTTGGTAAGCGTGAGGTGTTTGTCTCTGCTAACAATTACAAGCAGCAAGATGCATCCGTTCAGTATGCAGATGTTGTGCAGGCAGGGCATGCGAACCAGGACTTCGTTCGTTATGAACGTCGCCGGGTGTGGGAAATTGAAGCCTCGCTCCGGCCGACTATGCGTCATGTGTATGGGCGTCGTACTTTCGCGCTGGATGAAGATGGCTGGTCCATTGCCGCCGGTTCGCTTTATGACGGGCGTGGTGAGCTTTGGAGAGCGCAAGAGCGGTGGGCGTCTGTTGCTTACGATCATCCTTTGTGTGCCAGTGTCGGCGACGTGGTCTATGACCTGAATGCGGGACGTTACCTTCTCGGTGGTCTGCGGAGCCAGGAGGCCGCGGTTAATTATGATGCGACTGAGCTGAACATTGACCGATATACACCTGCATCCATTCGGCAACTGGGTGTTCGCTAACAACACTCTGTGTAGGTGAACATTCGATGAGGGTGCATGGGGTAATGTTCATGCACCCTTTTCGCGTTTTGGGTCATTTCTGCCCGCTTGTTAAGGTTTTGGTGGTGTCTTCCCGCTAATATGTCTGTGATTCGGCGGCTTGTGCCCTTTGGGCGCAGCGCTGAAATTGGGCGATGAGGAGATGATCATGACCGTGCGTGCTGGGATAGCTGGACTGGCGTTTGGGATGGGCTTTGCCTCTCTCGCGATGGCGGCCGATAGCAATGCGCTGCGTGACTATGACCGCGCCAGCCTCGATTCTCTGTTCGAACAGGCTCAATCAGGCAATGGCATTGCCGGCTTTTCCGATGATGATGATATGCTGGTCACGGGTTCAATCAACCGTGGCAACCAGGGCAACAAAAACACCAAAAAAGCCGTTGAAGATGAATTGCCGAGCCCCTTCCCAGGTGCTGCGCCAAGCGAAGTCATCGAGGCTCGGCCTACTTCCGCCATCGTGCCACCGGCTCCGCTTCCCACGTCGCCACCCCGTCGCTAGATCATTCCAGACTTTCGACGATCTCAGACAGCGCATCGATAACGGGCGTCGGGTCGTCATAGTTCAATCCCAGATGCACGACGATCAGGTCTCGTGAAGGAATGATGAGGACGACCTGTCCACCAAACCCGCGCGCCATGAAGGCATCTGTCGGGATGCGCTCAGTGACGACCGGTTTTCCCGTGTCGCGATTTATCTCGTTTAGCCAGAAATGTGCGCCATAAGCCCCGTTTGAATTGGGCGTGGGCAAGCGCGCATGTTCAACCCAACGGCGTGGCAGGATTTCCTTTTCCTCCCACATGCCGTCTCGCAGGTAGAGAAGGCCGAAGCGTGCCCAGTCCCGTGCCGTCATGTGCAGGTAGGATGAGCCGACAAAGGTGGCGGCATTATCAAACTCCGGCACAGCGCTGGTGACGCCGATGCGGCGGAACAGGCTTTCCTGCATGAAGCTTTGATAGTCGCTAGCGTTTTTTGCCGCGATCACGTCCCGGATGACGCTTGAGATGATATTGGTGCTGCCGCTGGAATAGGCCCAGCGGGTACCAGGCTCGGCTTGCAGAATGTTTCCGGCTGCGAACTCCCCCATGTCATTCCGGCCCGGGCCAAACAGCATGTTCATGGCGGATGATGTTTCCGGGTCGTCGTAGGTTTCCGCAAAGGCAAGACCGCTTTCCATTCGCAGCAGGTTTTCCAGCGTGATGGCAGCTCTCACGTCATTTACTTTGCGGTTCCAGCGGGCGACCTTGGCGGGCTTGTAAATGTCGATCTGTCCATCGCGCACCAGCAGGCCGACAAGCGCGTGGGTAATACTTTTGGCCATGGACCAAGACTGGAACAATGTACCTTCATTGTATCCGGTGGCGTACTGCTCTGCGGTCAGTCTGCCGTGCTGGATGACAATGATGCCGCGCGAACCGCTTTGTGATGTTGGGGCGAAGGCTTTGTCGATTGCTGTCTGGAGCGCCTCAGGTGTTTGCGCCGTCGGCCAGGCGTGTGTGGGCCAAGGCGTGCCAGCAGGCTGGGTCGGCAAGGGGGTGAGGTCTGCGTTGGCGG
>JAVKCY010000055.1:0-27751 GCA_040223265.1 Parvibaculum sp.
CAATGTCTGGTGGTGTCAGGGGTATTCGGAACCGGGATCAGGGTCAGACCTTGCGGCCCTGCAGATGAAAGCTGAAAACAAAGGCGATCATTATCTGCTGAACGGCTCCAAGATCTGGACCTCTGTTGCGCAGCATGCTGACTGGATTTTCTGCCTTGTGCGAACCTCCAACGAAGGCAAGCGGCAGGAAGGCATTTCCTTCGTGCTGGTGCCAATGGACAGCCCCGGTGTGAAAGTTGAGCCGATCATCTGCCTTGATGGTTCGCCCGCCCCCCATCAGGAAGTGAACCAGGTCTTCTTCGACAATGTGAAGATCCCGATCGAAAACCGCATCGGTGAAGAGAACAAGGGCTGGACTTACGCCAAGTACCTTCTTGAGTTTGAGCGCGGCAATCCTTATTCGCCGGGTCTTTATCATTCGTTGGGGAGCATCCGGTCTATTGCCGCAGAGCAGATCGTGAACGGTGAGCGCCTGATCGACCAGCCGGAGTTCAAGGCGAAAGTCTCCGACATCGAGAACCAGGTTCGGGCGATGGAATTCACCGAACTGCGCATCTTCTCCGCCCTTTCAACCGGCGGGAATGTCGGCCCGGAAAGCTCGCTGCTGAAATGCCGTGGGACGGAATTGCAGCAGGCCTGCACCGAACTGGCATTGGAAGCTATTGGTACCTATGCCCAGCCATATGTGGAAGACACGTTGATCCAGTCGAATGAACCGGATGTCGGTCCCGCCTATGCCAAGACCATCGCGCCTTACTACTTCTCGGTCCGCAAAACCTCAATTTTTGCGGGTTCCAACGAGGTTCAGCGCAACATCATGGCGAAGGCCGTGCTGGGTCTTTAAAACTGTCTCTAAGGAGACGTTTTGAGATTTGGCCACATTGTGGTTAATCTGTCAGGGAGCGGATGAAAATCCGCTCCCTTTGTCGTGCGTGCCCAACCGGCTTCTGGAGGGAAGTATGGATCAGACGTGGAAAATTCGCGCAGCCGAGCTCGCCGATGTGCCAATGATCGGCAGGATCTGGCATGACAGCTGGCAGGCCGGGCATGCAGAGCATGATCCGGAAATTGCATCCCATCGCGATCTCCCCTATTTCATGGCCCGCGCCGGCACCAATGTTGCACGAACCCTTGTGGGTGTTTGGGAGGGCCGGATCTGGGGTTTCACGGCCTGGGAGGGCAACGGCGTCGCACAAGTCTTCGTCGCGCCATCCAACTTCCGCAAAGGGTTGGGAACAGCGCTTCTTGCCGCCGTCGAGCTGGTCTTGAAAGAGCAGGGGCATCACACAATCTGGCTGCATTGCCTTGAGGGAAATGTGCGGGCGCGCTCCCTCTATGAGAAGCATGGCTGGCAGGTCGCCAAGATCATCGAAGACCAGATCGGGAGCCATATCGGGTTCAAGCCCGTACGCTCCTGGCATATGGAAAAACGGCTCTAGGATCTCGCGTTCATCGCTTTTTCTATCAGCCATTTGATGGGTTTTAAAATGGGCAGGCGCTTGGTCTCCCGCTTGCCATAGGCCTGGGTGATGCGATCAAACACAATGGCCAGCGCGACAATCGCGAGACCCGCCGTCAGACCTTGCCCCACGTCGAGCCGTTGAATGCCGAGCAGAACCTGCTCGCCCAGCCCGCGCGCGCCGATCATCGAGGCGATGACAACCATGGAGAGTGCCATCATGATTGTCTGGTTGACGCCCGCCATAATGTTGGGAAGCGCGAGCGGTAATTCGATATCGCGCAATTGCTGAAAGCGCGTCGCGCCCAGATCAGCTGCAACCTCTGTATAGGCATCGGCGACGAGCCGAACGCCAAGGTCGGTGAGGCGGATGAGCGGGGGCGTGGCATAGATAATGGTCGCGAAGACAGCGGGAACCTTGCCAAGACCAAACAGCATCAAGGCAGGGATGAGGTAGACAAAGCTTGGCAGGGTTTGCATCGCGTCAAGAAGCGGCGTTGCAATGCGCCGCGCTCGCGGCATCTTCGCGAGTGCTACGCCAAATGGCAGGCCAATAAGAAGCGAGAGGCCGACGGAGACAAAGGTGAGCGCAAGCGTTTGCACACCCAGATCCCAAAGCCCCAAGAGACCAACCATGAATAGGGCACCGGCAAATCCACCTGCGGCCCAAAAATTGGTCGTCGCGTGGTAACCGATGGCGGCAACGATCAGGAGGACCAGCCACCAGGGGAGGGCGGAGAGTGCTGCCTCCACCAGCAGGATGAGGGCCAAGACATATCCGCCCGCCGCCTCAAAGCCGCTGCCATAGGCTGCAACAAATGCTTTGATGCGCACATTCACCCAGTCCGTCACCGGCAGGTGCCAGTCTTTGGGAAAGTTGCTTTCAATCGCGGCGGATTGCGGCGCGACAATGCGGGCGGCGACGGGTGCGGGCACCCAGGCGCGCCAGACATCGGGTCGGTCCTGAATGAAGGAGCGGGCCGCGTCCCGTGCCGTATTGCCCGGCTTGGATTGCAAGAAGGCGAGCGCCTCACTCACGAGCTTGTTGTTGGTTCTGTAGGATTGGAAGAAAGCCACAAGCGCTGGTGCAGACGCGACAAAACCCGTGTTGGCACCAATCGCCACTTCCACCTCAGGATAGGCCGTGGGCGGGTGTGCGCCCGGATCGCCTGCAAACAAGTCCCATGCTGCGGGCGTATAGGCAGGCTCGTCCAGCTTCACCAGGTCATAGGTGCCAAGCACCCAGGTCGGCCCCCAATAATAGGCAAACACTGGCTCCCCCTTGGCATAAGCCGCTGCAATGGCAGCCGCGAGCGCCGTTGCCGTGCCGGGACGGAAGTTGGTGAAATGGGGGCTCAGTCCATAAGCATCAAGCTTGGCACTGTTGAGAAGCTCGCACTGCCAACCCAGAATACAATTGTAGAAGCGCCCCTTGTCCGGCACCTCAGGATCACGAAAGAGGTTTGCATATCGCGGAAGATCAAAAACCGATTTGAGTTCCGGTGCTGTCGCCTCGATCCCGCGCGCTGCATCGCCTTCAATCATGTAGCGCGGCACATACCAGCCCTGAACTGCGTCTGGCAGGTTGACGCCAAGATCGATGACGTCACCGCGCGCAAGGGCTGCCTTCCAGGGGTCAACCAGATTGTCGCGCCAAACCTCCATCAATATGTCCACATCCCCACGCCCCAGCCCGGCAACAAGCGGCAAGGTGGAACCGGGGATCGCATCCGTCTCGCAGCCATATCCTTCTTCTAGGATGATGCGGGCAACCTCATTGTGGAAGGCGGCCGAATCCCAGTCGAGCCCGCCAAAGATGATGGGACGATCCAGCTCACACTGAACCGCGTCTTCGGCCTGTGCGGTGATCGCGGATGTGACGATGATGACCAGAAACGAGAGGATGGGAACGAATTTTGACATGGGGCAATGTTGGCACTAATGACTTCCCATGAGAAGGTCGAGAAGCGCAAAAGTGAATGCCAGACTGACAAAAAAATGAGGAGTGTGGATGCGGGTCAATTTGATATGTGGGTCAACCGGCGCGGGAAAGACGACATATGCGCAAAAGCTTGCGGATGAGCGTGGTGCAGTCCGTTTCTCCATCGACGAATGGATGAGTGAACTTTTCTGGCCTGATCAGATGCCGGGAACTGATTATCGCTGGGCGATTGAGCGGGTGGAGCGCTGCGAGCGGCAGATTTGGACCGTGTCACGTGAAGTGCTTGCGCGCGGGAGCGAAGTGGTGCTCGACCTGGGCTTCACCAAGCGTGAGCAACGGGAACGGTTTTGCGCATGGGCTGATAAAACAGGGGCAGAGACCATCACTCATTATCTGGCGGTCGATGCGGCAACCAGACGGGCCCGAGTATACCAGCGCAATGCAGAAAAAGGGGACACCTTCGCCTTCGAGGTGACAGACGAGATGTTTGACTTCATGGAAACAATCTTCGAGCCCCCGACCGGGGAAGAGGGGACACTCAAAACCGTTACGGCATAAAAAGGGGAGCGCGAGGCTCCCCTTTGAACATGTTGAAAGGTGAAGAGGCTTACTTGCCTGTCGCCTTTTCGAAGAACTTGCCGGTCTGCTCGCCGCCCATGAAGAAGGCTTTTGCAGCGGACATGTCGGAAATCTTTTCAAAGTTCTCGGCAACTTTCTCCGCTGTGAGATCTTCACGGCCAAGGAACATGCCATCAGATTCCATGATTTTCGCGACGGAGAAAACACCAGCGCCGGCACAAAGGATTGTGCCCGTGGGTGCATCTTCCGATACGAGGTAGATCACTCCAGGTGTAACGCTCTCAGGCGTCAGCATCTGTTCCGTCTCTGGTGGCATCAGGTTTGATGTCATGCGCGTGTAGGCCACGGGGGCGAGCGCGTTGCAACGGATATTGTCTTTCTGACCTTCAAGCTTCAGTGTGTTGATGAAGCCGACAACGCCAAGTTTCGCCGCGCCGTAGTTGGTCTGTCCGAAATTGCCGTAAAGGCCGGAAGAAGAAGACGTGACCATGATGCGGCCATAGCCCTGTTCCTTCATGATCGGGAAAACAGCTTTGGTTGGCTTCACGGTGCCCAGCAAGTGAACGTCAACAACGAGCTGGAAATCACCGATATCCATTTTGACAAAGCTCTTGTCGCGCAGGATGCCAGCATTGTTGATCAGAATGTCGATGCGGCCATATGCGTCCATGGTCTGCTTGACCATGTTCTCCACACCCTTGTCATCTGTCACTGAGGAGCCGTTGGAGATGGCTTCGCCACCGGCTGCCTTGATTTCAGCAACAACGGCATCTGCCGCTGACGATGAACCACCGGAACCGTCAACCGACCCGCCAAGATCGTTGACAACAACTTTCGCGCCACGGCGCGCGAGTTCCAATGCGTGTGAACGGCCAAGACCGCCGCCTGCGCCAGTTACAATGGCCACTTTGCCGTCGAAACGAATGCTCATGTCTGACATTTCTCCTTGAAGATGTTTCTTGCGGATGGGAGGCCGGGAGGACTGCAAATCTGCCAAATTCCCGCAGGGCCTCGTTATTTGGCGCTCTTTGTGCCCGACCCTCTCCTGATGGTCAAGTGACAGGAAGATGGCGAGAGGGATGGTTGCGCGCTGCCCGCCTGCGCGCGCCAAAACCGGCAGAAATCCGGGCTTTCCCGTTGCAGTCCGGGTGACGCTCTATAAGATGCGTGGCGGGTTTGTGTGGCCCGGTCCGATGTTGGGATGAAGGAGGGGGGCGGATGAACCTGTTGGCGGTACAAAGCGCGTTTGGGCTAATGGTTCTGTCAGGCCTTGCCTGGGCCCTGAGCGAAGATAGGTCTCAACGGCCCTGGCGCTTGATCGCAACGAGTTTCGGCATTCAGATCGCTATCGCGTTGCTGCTGACCCGTGTTCCAGTGGCGCGTGAGGCGATGATCGCCCTGAACGGTATTGTGGACACGCTGATGTCCGCGACCAACAAAGGCACGGCGTTTGTGTTTGGTTATGTCGGTGGCGGGGCCGCCCCTTTTGACGTGACGCAACCGCAGAACGCCTTTGTGCTGGGGTTTCAGGCAATCCCGCTTGTGCTGGTGATTTCAGCTCTTTCGGCTCTCCTCTGGTACTGGCGCATTTTGCCGCTTGTTACGCGTGGCTTCTCATTTCTCCTGCAACGTTCTTTCGGTCTGGGTGGGGCGGTGGGCTTTGGCACCGCGGCAAACATTTTCCTCGGGATGGTGGAGGCACCGCTCCTCATTCGCCCCTACATGGCACGGCTCACGCGCTCAGAGCTCTTCGTCTTGATGACAGTGGGGCTTGCTACCGTCGCGGGCACCGTGATCGTGCTTTATGCCTTCATTCTTTCTTCGGTGCTGGAAGGGGCGATGGGGCAGATTTTGACAGCGTCTCTTATCTCGCTTCCCGCGGCCGTTCTGGTGGCCAAGCTCATGGTGCCAGATCGTCCCGGTGAGGTGCCAACGGATGGAGAGGTCTCTGCGAAGGATCTTGGCTATCAAAGCAGCATGGATGCAATCACGCGTGGTACGCTCGACGGATTGCAGCTGTTCCTGAACATTATCGCGATGCTTCTGGTCCTCGTGGCACTTGTAGCGCTCGCCAATATTCTGTTGGGTCTCTTGCCGGATGTTAGCGGTGCGCCCCTCACCCTGGAGCGCATTCTGGGTTGGTTCTTCGCGCCGCTTGTCTGGTGCATGGGCGTGCCCTGGGCGGAAGCCGCGACCGCCGGCCAATTGATGGGCACCAAGACGGTGCTGAACGAGTTTATCGCTTATCTCAACTTGACGGGCCTGCCCGATGGCGCGCTGTCGGAGCGGTCACGCCTTATCATGATTTATGGTCTGTGCGGCTTTGCCAATTTCGGTTCGGTCGGGATCATGATCGGCGGCCTTTCCGCCATCGTGCCGGACCGGCGGAAGGAAATTACCGACTTGGCGATGAAGGCGCTCATTGGCGGCACCCTTGCCGCATCGATGACCGGCGCAGTTATTGGCCTTGTTTCCTAAGTGGTGGGTTTATGCCGTCATAGTTGTATAACGAAATATAACAATGTATATCTTTGTTTGGATATACAAAGGTAAAGTTGGTATATATTGGAATGGATCCAGTTAGAAATCCTTTTGCGCCTGGAGCAGGCTCACAGCCACCAGAGCTAGCCGGGCGCGATGAAGTCATCCGGGAAGCTGATATTGCGCTTCAGCGCATTCTGAGTGGGCGACATGACAGGTCTCAAATTCTGTTGGGTTTGAGGGGCACTGGTAAAACAGTGCTTCTGAACAGAATTGAGAAGTTAGCGATGGAGCATGACCATCTAACTTCTTTCGTCGAGGCACCTGAAGACAAAAGGCTAACCGAACTTCTCTACCCCAAAATCTTTCAAGTTCTTCGCAAGCTCTCTCTAATTGAATCGGCAAAGAAGACGGCTCATGACGCGATGCGTGTTCTACGTAGTTTTGCGAGTGCTTTTAAAGTGTCTGTCGGCGACGTGTCAATTTCGGTGGATGAAATGGTCGGCACGGCAGATAGCGGGAACTTGGAGTTTGATCTCGGTGAACTTTTCATCGAAGTCGGCAAAGCTTCTAAATCTGCGGGCAAGGCTTGGACGTTGCTGATCGACGAAGTTCAATATCTCAGCAAAGAGGAGTTATCCGCTCTTATTGTAGCAATCCATAGAGTAAATCAACTTGATCTTCCAATCCTGTTTTTTGGGGCGGGATTGCCTCAGATTGCAGCTCTATCTGGTGATGCAAAGTCCTATGCTGAACGATTATTCAAATTCCCGGAGATCGGACCTCTTGAGCCGATTGCAGCAAAGAAAGCAATAAGACAACCGATAGAAGAAGAAGGTGAAGAAATCCAGGAGCGCGCGCTGGACCTCATCGTGGAACGTACGCAAGGCTATCCATATTTCCTTCAAGAGTGGGGGTATCAAGCTTGGAATGCTGCTGATGAATCGCCAATCGACATCAACGACATAAATGTCGCGACATCGGCTTCACTTCGAAGGTTGGATGAAAGCTTTTTTCGTGTCCGCTATGATCGATTGACGCCAAAGGAGCGGGAGTACGTTGTTGCCATGGCATCCTTGGGGAAAGGACCTTACCGGTCTTCAGACGTTGCCGATCAGCTCGGTGAAAGTGTGCAGTCTTTAGGTCCTCGCAGATCGAAAATTATTCATAAAGGGATGATTTACAGCCCGGCACACGGCGACATCGCTTTCACGGTTCCGATGTTTGAAGACTATCTTCGAAGAACGAAGCAAACGAATTTGAGAGAAGAGAACAGATGAAACTTTATGATGATAAGCGCGCCCCCAACCCACGTCGTGTACGCATGTATCTGGCAGAAAAGGGCATTGATGTACCTCTGGAACCAGTCTCGGTCGCGGAGCGGAAAAATCGGACGGATGAGTTCAAACAAAAAAACTCCCTGCAACAAATTCCCGTGCTGGAATTGGATGACGGAACCTGTATTCCAGAGACGCTCGCCATCTGCCGCTATTTCGAAGTGACACATCCAAAGCCCGCTCTGTTTGGTGAAACAGCACTTGAGCAGGCGCAAGTTGAAATGTGGAACCGCCGGATTGAATTCCAGCTTCTGGCTACTGTTGGTGCATACTGGCGCCATTGCCACGAGTTCACCAAAGCATTGCCCGGCAGGATTGAAGAAGCCGGTCTGCAAGGCAAGGACCGCGCGATCTTCATTCTGAATTGGTTGAATGATGAGATTAAGGGCCGCGACTAGATCGCGGGCGACAAGTTTAGCGTGGCCGACATTACAGCTCTCGGTGTGATCGATTTTGCGACATTTGTCGGCATTCCGATCCCTGAAACCGCGACCAACCTTCTGGCATGGCATGCACGCGTCTCAGCCCGACCAAGTGCGAAGGTTTGATGATAAGGCTGAGCTGAAAATTAGTACAAATTAGTAAAGGGGCAAGGTGGCGTCCGGGGGTACATTCAAACACCGCCTTGCCCCCAAAAACCGACACAACACGCATGATATTCTGCCGGGTATTCAGGCCGCTGTTTCCAGCGGTTGAGAAGACAATGCCAAAATGCACCTGAACGGTTTCTGAACCAAATGGGCCATGAAAAAGACCATTTGCTGTCATTCTGTTCATCTTGGGATTTGGTAAAAGTATGTTACGGTCTCGGGCAGAGACGCTGAAAAAGCGCGGGGGAGGTCGGTTTGAGTGAAACGCAGCAAAACATTGTTGGGGGTCCTGAAGAGCGGATACCGCTCACGAGACTGATTGCCTATGCGCAGATGGTTGTGCCTCTGGCGATCATTGGCCTGCCGATTGCGATCTATATTCCACCCTTTTACAGCGGTACGCTGGGGCTTGATCTGGCAGCGGTTGGCCTTGTGCTGATGCTGGCGCGTTTTTCCGATGTGATTACCGATCCGCTGATCGGTCGCTTGAGCGACCGCACGAAGTCCCGGTTCGGGCGTCGCCGACCATGGATATTGGCCGGTGTGCCCATCATGCTCATTTCCGCCTATATGCTGTTTGTGCCAACGGAGCCTGTGAGCCTTACCTATCTTCTCCTCTGGATCTCGATGATATATCTGGGCTTCACGCTCATTGGCATCCCCTTCGGCGCGTGGGGAGCTGAGCTCTCGCTCGACTATCATGAGCGCAGCCGTATTACCGGCGCACGGGAAATCTTTCTTCTGCTGGGCCTATTGCTCGCTATCACCGCACCGATTGTTGGTGTGTCGATATTGGGTGGCGATAGTGAGACCGAGAAACTTAACTCGGCCTCTCGCGAAGCCATGTCTGTCCTTGGCTGGTTGACCGTCGGTCTATTGCCAATATGTGCCATGATTTTGCTTGTCTTTGTGCCCGAACCAAAAGAGCGCGGTGAGCAAACTATTTCTATGCGGGAGGGGATCAAGGCCATCTCCCGAAATGGGCCGTTTCGACGTATTCTTTTTTCTTCCATGCTCGGCGCACTGGCCGGGTCGTTGAATGCCGCCGTCGCCATTCTCTTCTTCGATCACGTGCTGAAATTGGGCGAGGCGGGCTTTCTGCTCATCCTGGTCTTGTTCGGGGCAGCCGTTATTGGCGCACCTTTATGGGTGTCGCTCGGGAAAAGTCTCGGCAAGCACCGCGCCTTGTGCGTCGCCGCCTTTTTCTCACTAGGCGCGTTCGCGGCTGTGCCTGTTATCGTCTATGTACTCGTCCCGACAGGCGACAAGGGCCTGATCTTTCTGGCCATGTTTGCCGTCACAGCGATACAAGGACTCGCGGCAGGCGCAACACCCATTTTGGGTGCCTCCATGCTGGCTGATGTTGTTGATCTCGACACGATGAGAACAGGCGAGCATCGCACGGGTCTGTTGTTTGCGTTTCTCGGCATGGTCCGGAAAATATTTGAAGCAGCCGGTGTCGGTATCGCGTTGCCCTTCATTGCCTTTATGGGCTTCAACCCGCAAAGCGATGCGCAAAGCGATGTCGGCGTGCTGGGGATTGTGTTGATGTATTGCCTGTTGCCCCTTGCTCTGTGGCTCGGGTCTCTCGCCATCATCTGGAATTTCCCGTTGACCGCCGAGCGCCATTCGCGCATCCGTGCAGCCTATGATCGGCGCACCGTGAGGAAGCAACAAAAAGCCGGGCAACCAGCAGACTAGACCCAGCAGACTAAACGTTGAACGCTTCAGCCAGCAATTGGTAGGAGCGCACTCTGTCAGCATGGTCATGCGTGATTGTCAGAATGACAAAATCATCCACACCATGTTGTTCGCCCAGGCGAAGGAGACGCCCGCGAACCTGTTCCGGTGTACCGACAATGCTGCGCTGTTCAATGCCGCGCATCATTGTTTTCTCTTCGTCACTTAACGAATAGGCAAGCGCTTCTTCAATCGGGCGAAAGGGTCCGGCGCGGTTTTGCAGAAGGTGCAAGACCCAGAGGTTCCGCGATGCTGAAATGCGTTTCGCCTCCTCCTCCGTATCAGCCACCGTGACCGAGACGCCGATGGACCCAAGCGGCCGATCACCGATACTTTGGCGCGAGGGCTTGAAATGCTGCCGGTAAAGCTCCATCGGCGTTGTGCCCGCATCCTGATTGATGAAATGGGCAAAACAGAAAGGCAGGCCAAACTGTGCGGCAAACACAGCCCCGTCATTGCTGGACCCCAGCATCCAGGGCGTGGGGCCTTGCCCGCCGCGCGGTACCGCATGAATGCCCGTATAAGGATGATCAGCGGGGAAACCGCCAGCTTCGCCAGCAAGGCCAAGCGCATCCTCCAGAAACTGGATGAGCAGCTCTACCTGTTGCGGGAAAACATCCGTGCCATAGGCTTGCGGGCCTGGCTGTAACGCACGTGCTGTCCGTTGGTCGGATCCGGGCGCGCGCCCGACGCCCAGATCAATCCGGCCCGGGTAAAGTGCATCGAGCACAAGAAAGCACTCCGCCACTTTGAGCGGGCTGTAATGAGGCAACATCACGCCCGCAGACCCCACACGAATATGGTCGGTAGCGGCAGCAATGGCCCCGATCAGGATTTCCGGTGCAGACCCGGCAAAGGACGAGCCGCTATGATGCTCTGCCACCCAATAGCGTTTGTAGCCAGCGGCTTCAGTTGCACGCGCAAGATCAATGCTCTCGTTCAGCGCCTGTGAAGCCGTTCCACCTTTTCGGATTGGCGATTGATCCAGCACACTCAAGGTGACCATGGGTTCAGCCTTTTCGAGGAATGCGTTTGATGATGCCGCTGAAGGAGAGCAGCGTTTCATCACCACAATAAACTTCGCCACGCACGAAGATCAGCGAGCGTGTGTTTCGAACAACTTGGCCCCGCGCTTCGATGAAATTCCCGGCGCCAACAGCGGAAATGAATTCCGAGTTGAAGGAAACCGTGACGCCCGGTCCGTCAAGCACATCGCCTGCCAGGGCAAACAGGGCATAATCAGCAAAGGTCATGAGTGATCCACCATGCAGATAGCCGCCGCCATTGCAATGATAGGGCTTGGCTTCAAAAGCGCATGTGATGCTGCCATCTTCATGCTTTTTGAAATAATAGGGCCCTGCATGATCCTCAAATGGATCCGTGCCTCCGGCCCAGGCGTTGTAGCCGCTCAATCGCCCTGTTGGTGCGTTCATGGTCTTCCCTCTTTTCTTTTTGTTTACCATGCAGTTCCTTTTCCCTACTTGAAGAAGGGAGAAAGCACAAAACTCCACTCTATTTAGGCATTCATTAGGAGAAATCCAACAAGATTGCGTCAGACAAACTGGGCCAGGATCATGGGAATTCACCAATTGAGCTTTTGGGATAATGTCTATCAACCCGAAACGCGTGAGGTCGCACACGCGCTGGGTGTGGACCAGTTGCAGCCCGTCGATGGGCAAGAGCTGAAATCCGGTCACCTTCAAGACCTTCTGGCCTATTGGGAAAGAGTGCGGGATGGGCAGCCGCTACCCCTTGCATCCAACTTGAACCCCGCACAAATCTCCAGACACTTGTCTCAGGTCTTTCTGCTCCAGGTTGAGCAAGATCCGCTCAAATTCAAATTCCGCCTCGTGGGCGAGGACCCGACAGCGGCCTTTGGCGTGAATGCGGCTGGGTTTGAGGTGGAGAAAATTGAATTTGAAGGCTTGGCTGCAGGCAAAATGATGCATGAGCTTTATGCCTGGATCGTGACGCAGCGGAATCCCTTGGCATTATGCGGTCCCAATCCAACCTTGAAGGACGGGTATAATTATCACGAAGTGGTCTACTTGCCCTTTTGCAACGATGACGCGCGGATCACACGAATCCTGGGCGCAGGCGTTTATTACCGGACGTGAGCACCTGTCTCGTGACCGTGTCTCACAAACGCGTGTCTGGACACATGCTTTGACGCATGGCCAAACCATGGCCTAAAGTCCCGCAAACTTTCTGGGATTTTTAGGCGAGACAAACATGGCCCTCGATATTGAAACACGCGATCAACTGATTTCCACCATCCGGCGGTTTGTGACGGAAAAGCTGCGTCCGATCGAGGACCAGGTGTCGGAAAACGACGAGGTGCCCGCAGAGATTGTGCAGGAAATGCGGGAGCTTGGGCTTTTTGGTGTCTCCATCCCAGCCGAATATGGCGGGCTTGGTCTCAACATGGAGGAGGAATGCCTTCTCATGTTTGAAATGGGTCGCACATCGCCTGCCTTCCGCTCGGTCTTTGGGACGAACGTCGGCATCGGCTCGCAGGGCATTGTCATGCACGGAAGGCAAGACCAGAAGGAAGAATGGTTGCCGAAGCTCGCAACGGGCGAGGCCATAGCAAGTTTTGCCCTGACGGAGCCAGAAGCAGGATCAGACGCGGCAGCGCTCAAAACAACAGCCATTCGTGAGGGTGATGAATATGTCATCAATGGCACAAAGCGCTACATCACCAACGCCGCCAAGGCGAGCATGTTCACACTGATGGCGCGCACGGACCCGTCAACACCGGGTGCAAAAGGCGTGTCTGCCTTCATTTGCCCGGCGGATGCCCCAGGCATCTCCCTTGGTAAGTCCGAAAAGAAGATGGGCCAACAGGGCGCGCATATTTGCGATGTGATCTTTGATAATGCCCGTATCCCTGCATCGTGTCTTCTCGGTGATACGGAAGGCAAAGGCTTCATGACCGCCATGCAGGTTCTGGAACGTGGTCGTCTCCACATTTCAGCGGTCTGCGTCGGCGTTGCGGAGCGCCTTGTTGAGGACGCGACCAATTATGCGGCTGAGCGCAAACAGTTTGGTGTGCCAATCGGAAATCATCAACTGGTTCAGGCCATGCTCGCAGATTGCAAAACAGAAGCCTATGCCGCGAGATGCATGGTGCTCGACGCGGCGCGCCGCCGTGATATCGGTGAAGATGTGGGAACGGAAAGCTCTTGCTGCAAATATTTTGCGTCGGAAATGGTGGGGCGCGTCGCTGACAAGGCCGTACAGATTTTCGGTGGCGCAGGCTATGTTGCAGATTATGGCATTGAACGCTTCTATCGTGATGTGCGCATCTTCCGCATCTATGAAGGCACAAGCCAGATCCAGCAAATGATCATCGGGCGGAACATGATCCGCGAGGCATCCGGCAGATAGGATCGGTTGAGAGGATTGGGCTTTTATGGATGACAAAGAGGTCGCCAAGCTCCTGAAGGACGTGCGTTCTTGCCAGGTCTGTGTGAGCAGCGATAAGCCAAAACCTCTTCCCCATAAACCAAGACCGGTCTTGCGCGTGTCGCGCACTGCACGGATTTGCATTGCCGGTCAGGCACCTGGCACCCGTGTCCATGCATCGGGCCTGCCGTTCGATGACCCAAGCGGAGACCGCTTGCGGGAATGGTTGGGTGTAGACCGCGATACGTTTTATGACGAGAAGCTCTTTGCCATTGTGCCGATGGGCTTTTGTTTCCCGGGGCTCGATGCGAAGGGGGGTGATCTGCCTCCGCGCAAGGAATGCGCGCCGCTTTGGCGCGAGCGCGTTTTTGAAGCGCTACCGAATGTGAAATTGACGTTGGTGATTGGACAATATGCCCAAGCCTGGCACCTCGGCGACGGCAAGAAAAAGACCCTTACCGAGACGGTCGAGAACTGGCGTGACTATATGCCAGATAAGTTGGCACTGCCGCACCCGTCATGGCGCAACAATGTCTGGCTGAAGAAAAACGCCTGGTTTGAAGATGATGTGTTGCCAGTGCTGCGCAAAGAAGTGGCGAAGCACCTCAGAGCGGCGAGGAAGACAGTGTGAGGCTTTTGCGCGCTCTACCAACAATGCTGTTGCTCTTTGTGCCACTGCTCCTGGTTGGCTGCGCGCCGTTCCAGCAGCCGTACGGCACGCCATATCGTTCGCCTATCCTTCTAACGGATGTAGCCATCATGCGCGATGCGACACGGCTGCCCCTCAGGCGATGGGAAGCTGAGCGGCCAACAGCAATGATCATTGGTGTGCATGGCTTCAACGACTATTCCCGGATGTATGAGCTCGCAGGCCCCTGGTTTGCTGAGCGCGGTATTTCCGTCTACGCATATGACCAGCGAGGATTTGGCGCCGCACCGGGAGCTGGCAGGTGGCCGGGCAGTGTTGCGTTAACATCTGACCTGAAAACAATTGTGGCGCTCCTGAAAGATCAGCATCAGGGCCTGCCTATCTTTGTGATCGGTGCCAGCATGGGCGGTGCGGTGGCGCTCGCAAGTGCCGCCGACGATGGGCTCCCCGTGGATGGCGTCATTCTCGCAGCGCCTGCGGTTTGGGGCTGGTCGTCTATGAGTGTGTTCCTGAAAGCACCTCTGTGGGTCAGCGCACATGTTGCACCATCCAAGATGCTGACAGGTGAAGGGCTGGAGCGCTGGCCATCGGACAATACCGAAATGCTACGCGAGCTTTTCCGGGATCCGCTTGTCATCAAGGAAACGCGGATCGACGCGATCTATGGGCTTGTCGGGCTGATGGATGAGGCATATCTCAGCGTGCCGCGTGTGACGAAACCCGTTCTGCTCCTCTATGGGGAGAAAGACGAGATTGTCCCGCCAGAGCCGATTGATGCGGTTGCCAAACAATTCACATCTCCCCTGACCTACAAAACATATCCCGATGGCTGGCACATGCTGTTGCGTGATAAGCAGCGCGAAACAGTGTGGCGGGACATTGAGGCCTGGATCAAGGACCATGAGGGAAACACCCGCGCGCGGGGCTCGTGAAAGCGCTACCCGGCCGATCGGTTGAGCAGCGCCTCTGTTCGCTCGCCAAGATGCGCAAGCAGGCTTTGGCTTTGCGTCAGATGCTTCGCCTCGGCCTCCAGAATGGTACGGAAAATCCTGCCCTTAAATTCTTTGCGATTGATCTGGACTTTCTGTAAAGATGGGGACGCGGAGTCTGCAACAAAATCAATCAACCGTTCTGCGGCATGAAGCCGTCCCCACAGATAATCATGTTCGCGCGCGGACTCCGAAAAAAATGCACCAAAATGACCCAGCTCGCGACCACGCAACAATGTGGGGCCGCTATTGGGTTGGAGGGTTGAGCTCTCCAGCGGGCTGATCCGCGCAACAAGCACCGTGTCGATATCGTCTGCCTTCTGCCATCGGAGCAGGGGAAAGGTTAGGACATCGAAAAGCGGAAAGCAGACAAAAGCCAGAATGATCTCGCGTCTCTGCGCCTCGGGCAGGTAGTTCATTGCCAGAATGGAAAACTCATCGTCCAGTTGTGCATCAAGGGGAACAAGCGACAGTTGAGCGCGAAGCGCATCCAGAAACGGGCTGAGTTGATCGGGAGAGGGGCGGCACTCTGTCGTGTTGAGAAGGTGTCCGACTTCCTCCATCAGTTCATGCGCAAAAAACTTGCAATGTCCTCGGGCCCGAACCCGCTCCAGCCAGCCGTAAAGCGCACGCTTGAACTCGTCGAGACCTTTGCTGTCGATTGGCGATGGGTGTTCGGCGGGTGTTTCGTATAGCTCATTCAATCGCCGGATGACAAAGCGAATCCGGCGCTCACGATAATTTACATCGAACCCCCGCAGGAAACTGACCCATGGGGACTTCGCGTTGCTCGCTTCATCCGTATTGTTCTGCGCCGCAAACTCGACCGGAAAAATCGATCGCGCCCGTGCCCAGGCTTCAATGGAGCGGGTGAGGGTGAGCCGGTGCGCGGGATGGGCAATTTCCGGCGCGAGGTCCACAAGAGTGTCGGACACCCAGTGAAGGACCGAGAGCACTTTCATCTGGACATAGCCATCATACGCATAGCCCGCATCCTTGGCTGCATGCGTGTTGGCGGTCTCACGCAGGAGGGCAATCTCGCGTGCCGTCGGGCGGGCTGGAATCCCCTCGACAAAAATCTGTGATATCGCGCGCTCAATATGTGGTCGGGTTGCGCTCACAACTTCCCTGTAGAGATGGTTTTGTCGGCTGATCAGATTGATGGCTGAAAGCTCATCCCGCACGGGCTCGTTTCGCGGAATATCGGAAAGGGCAGAGCGGATGGTTTGGAAAAATCCGGGTGCGGCCCCCCCACGTTCCAGCTCACCACTTTCCGGATCAGGATCAATATAGATGATGCGCCGGTCCACTTCGCGGAACGCCTGTCTGTTGGCGAGCGCACCAATAGCGTCCGCAAACGGCTTATTGTTCAAGACGCTGCCATCGATAAACGAACTGGTCCATGGATTGTGTCCAAGGTCGATCATGACTTTGAACTTGCGGTTCACGAAGTCTTCACGGTGGGGCCATTCTTCACCACGTTCTTGCAGAACCCGGTCAATCTCGTTGAGCTGAACAGGTGGAAACGCACCGGGGAAAGAAGACGTCGCGCGGGCGGCGAACACAAGACCGGGAATGCGGTCATTGGAAAAGTCGCTGTCAGGGTCACCCTCGGCACGATTGAGATAGTTGAACCGGAGTACATGTCTGTGTTCGCGCTCCGTCACCACCGGTGGATCGTCGAGCGGAATGCTTTGCTGGTAGCCATAGAAATCAGTCACGCTCACAAAGAGATCAAGTTGATGTCCTAATGGCAGGAGAGAGGCTGTTTTTGACCGCGGTTCTCCCATCGCATGAGCTGCGTCCATCAACATGTTGGTCATCAGGCGACCGGAGAAGGGTGGCTCAAACCAGCGCGACCGCATGAAGGTGGAAAGCTTGTCGCGCATCTCTCTGTCAGGCGCCAGTTTCTTCAACCAGCGGTCATTAATGTCCCAGAAAAGGGGTTTCAGGAACACCTTGCTCCACTTGCGTCCGATGACCTCTTCTTCGATAAGGGCGGTGATGTCCGCTTTCTTCAGCCACATGTTCCGATGCGCATCAAGCGGCAGATCATGGGCGAGCGCACGGGCGAGCATGACGCCGTTAATGCCACCTGCGGAGGCACCGGCAACCACGTCGATAATGACACGCAGGTCAAGCTCCTGACCGATCTCTTTCAGGAGGTCGTAATAGACACGCTCGCTATCGGTCTCACGGTCGAGATCCCGATTATACTCATCATAGCTGGTGTCATAGCGCACAGACGGGTCCGGCGAGCGATGGTAGACAGCGGACGCGCGCACGAGTTTTTGAAACTCTTTGGTGACCCCGTGCATGTAGACGGCGAGTGAAACGCCGCCATAGCAGACAAGGGCCAGTCTGAGTTCCTTTTCCTTCATTTTTACCCCGTTTCCCGCAGCGTCTAACGAATCAAAGATTAGCGGGTTTCGAAGATTAAATCAGGTTGGTCTGAGACTTGTTACGTGTTTTGAGCGGGGGCCGGGACGAGACGCACGGTGGACATGCCTTTTGCAATGATTGTCCCCTCTTCATCGGTGAGCTGGCCCTCCACAAAGGCGGTGCGCTTGCCCATACGTTCGATCCAGCCTTCGGCGCGCACAATGCCCGGGTGGGCAGCGGCATAGAACGCGATCTTGATATCAAGGGACAGCGGAATGAGCGTGCCGCCGGTTTTCGCAATGATGGCGTGCGCCATCGCGGAATCGATCCAGCCCGTGACGAAACCGCCTTGCACAATATTGCCAGAATGGCATTGGGACGTTTTTGCCTCAAACTCAAGCAGCACACGCCCGCTCTCTTGGTCAAAGCGAAGGGTGCGGCGGTGTCCCATCGTGTGCAGCAGCGTGCCTTCCGGATGGGTGTCGAGAGCGTCCGTTGTCATAATCAGATCCTATATTCAAATTTCGATGCGCCATTTGGGCCGAAACGGTCACGATGAGCAAGCTTTATGGTTAACCATAAGTTTCGAAATTCCGTGCATTACCCGGTCAGATATCCGACCTTTGTCATGAGGGGAGCTATCGATTGGCCCAGTGTTTGCGGCATGTGTTTTGCGGCATGTGTTTTGCGGCATGTGTTTTGCAGCATGTGTTTTGCAGCATGTGTTTTGCAGCATGTGTTTTGCAACTTGTGCTTCGCAACAGGGTGGATGTTTCGGTAAGACTTCAGTATGCGTAATAAATGGAAATGGATTTGGAACAGCGCCATGGCGTTTCCGGCAGCTTTCAGTCGAATATTTCTGGTTGTGCTCGTCGTCATGATGGTGATGGGCTTTGCAGTGCAATGGGAGCAGAGCCAGCGCTTGAAGTTTCTCGGCATCTCCGTTGACCGCGACAAGGTAGCGTTCGAAATCGCAAATTACGGACAATCATTTGTTGGCAAGACGGACTATGTCGGCAGCATCATGTTGGTGACGGAGGACGAAAAATCCGTGTCGCTCTTCAACGGGGCGATTGATATTATCCCGCCGTCCAGGTCCGTTGTTGCCTCCATTCGATTTAACAAAACCATTTTGCCCGCCGCTGTGAGCGACGCGGAATCGACCGTGACCCAGTTTTGCCTCTATACGCGTGGGAAACTTTTTTTCGACACGCATATGTTCAAAGTCTATTTCCGCCACGCGACGGCACGACCAAATTTCGGCGGTGCGTCCGCTTTGCCGGACCTTGAACTCACCGAGTACAAGCATGTCTTTTTTGGCCGCCCTGCCTGCAGCTTCACCGGGGCCGGAAATTATTTCACCTATGAAATCAATACGACCAGCATCGATTGCGAGCCTGTGGGCGATGGAGTCGAAATGCTGTGCCGGACTGAGGGCGTAAAGGAAGCGACCCTCGAAGGGGTTTTTGATCCGATCCAGACGATCGTTCAATTCCGTGCCAACGAACCGCGCGGGGGTGCTGTCCGGGAAACTGAACCCGATCGTCCCAGTCTCAGGAATTAAGTCCGGGAATTGGTCTCAGGACTGATTGCCGGATCGGGGACTTCTCGCTTGCCACCGCTCATTGTAAGGTGAGTGTCAGCTTGTGCTGTCAAAATGAGCGGCTCACCGTTTGTGGCGGTGAAAGCGTATCAGGCGGATACCGATCGGGAAGCCATGCGACTATTGCTCGTCGAAGACAATCAAGACCTGGCCAACCTCATCAAAAAGGGATGTGACGCCTCAGGATTTTCCGTCAATCATTGCCCGGATATGGAAACTGCTAAAACGGCACTCCAGTCCGCAGGGTTTGAGGTCGCCATTATCGACCTTGGACTTCCCGACGGCGACGGTCTCAGTTTGATATCGCAATTGAGAGCCAAAGGCTCGGAGCTGCCTCTCCTCATTCTGTCCGCTCGCGATGGCGTCTATGACCGGGTCGGGGGGCTCAACGCTGGGGCTGACGACTATTTGACCAAGCCCTTTGCAATGGAAGAGCTGATTGCGCGCCTGCGGGCATTGCTGCGAAGGCCAGGAGGTGCCCTGGGCGTGGTGCTCGAGAGCGGGAACGTGAAGCTGGACACAACCGCCCGGGAGATAACAGTTGGCAAACGAATCCTGCCTGCAACGCGCCGGGAAATAGATTTTCTGGAGTTCTTTATGCGGCGGTTCGGGCGGGTCGTCCCCAAAGAAGTCCTTTTGGACGGCATGACCTACGCATCTGATGGCATTACACCAAATGCGGCAGAGGTGACGGTCCACCGCCTTCGCAAGAAGCTCGCTGAGCATGATGCAACAATTGCGATCCACACTATTCGTGGGGTCGGATACCTGTTGGACGAGATATAGAGATGGCAATGAACTGGACATCAACCCACTCAATGAGCGGACTTCTGATCGGTCGCATGATTGCCTTGGCGGTTGTCTTCTTTTTTGGGATCTTCATTGCGGCATATTTCCATTTCGGATCGGAGGAAAGCGAGTACGAGAATGCCGTTCTGAAATCCATCGCTACTTATCTTTCTGGCGAATACGTTGCGACGGCACTGGTGCCGGATGGCGCGCCAGCGCCATTCCAGCTGGTGAAGCCGGATAGGTTTGATGACCTCAGGCCGCTGACGAGATATGTAATTTTGGGGCCATCGGGAGAGATTGTGGCGGGCTCACCGGAAGGCCCCAACTCATCGGAAGGCCCCAAGCCTTTTGCACCTGAGTTCACACAAGTGAATGAGCTTACCAATTTCAGCGATGATAACCCGCAGACAGGTGAACTGATGGCGGGGGTCGCACTGCCGTTCTTCTTCCGCGGTGAACGGCATGTCTTGCAAGCGGAAATCAAGCATAGTGATCTCACCGGGGATGAGACGCTTGCCGACGAACTGTTTGAATTTTCTTGGGGTCTTCTGATCCTGCCTGTCTTCATCCCCGTTGTTGTGTGGACAGTGCGTCGCTCATTGCAGCCCTTGACTGAAGTGGGCCAACAGGCAGCCTCAATCGGGCCTTTGACAATGAACCGCCGTCTATCGAGAGAAAATGTGCCGGACGAAATTGTTCCTCTCGTGGATGCATTTAACCTGGCGTTGAACAGGATCGAAGAGGGCGTGATACGCGAACGGGAATTTGCGGCCAATGCGGCGCATGAATTACGCACACCCTTGGCCATTCTTCATTCACGCGCAGAAACACTGACAACCCTTGATGAAATCCCCGAGTTCTTGAAAGACCTGACCAATGTGGAACGGATCGTCACGCAGCTTCTCCGTCTTGCGCAGGCCGATAACCTAGTTGTAGCCGGAAATCAAACAGCAGATTTGGGAAAGGCCGCTGCTGCTGCGATCAGCATGATCGTACCGATGGCGATCAAGCAGGGAAAAGAGATTGAACTGAAGAAGCCTGCTGAAACGCTGACGGTGCAAGGTGATGAAGAGTATCTTTGCATGGCAATTAGAAACCTGGTGGAAAATGCAGTGTCATCCTCCCCCCCTGGTTCGGCGGTAACAGTGGAGCTTGAAGCCCCGGCAACCGTGCGGGTGATCGACATTGGCCTTGGCATGTCAGAAGATCTCAAAAGCCGTATCTTCCGTCGATTTGAAAGGGGCAATCGCGCCCGGTCAAATGGTGCAGGTCTGGGCCTGTCAATTGTTGAGAGGATTGTCGAGGCGCATAAGGGAAACCTCCGTGTGGTGAGTGAGCCTGGGAAGGGCGCAATTTTCACCATGACACTGAAGGCAACCCAATCCCAAAATATTTGAGTTGATGTAAGGCGCGTGTAAGCCGGTCACCTTAACAAGGGCGCAGATACCTTGTGAAGTGTGGTTGCTCGCCGGGGCGATGTGATCCACAAATTGATCGGCACGCAATACATGGATTTCAGTCTAGGTCGTCGATGGGCGCGGGAGAACCTGCCCTCCGTGCATCCAATTGCATTATGTTTCATTGCATCGGCTGTTTTAGTCACATTCTACAATGATACCCTCTGGCATCTCGCGCTCTCGTCGTGGCAAGGCAGAAGTGCTGTCGATTACCTATTTTTGTTCTCTGTTGGTGTTGCGCTGACGGTAGTCTTCACGATTTTAATGCTGATTTTTTCAAGTGCGCGTATTGTAAAATATGTTCTGATTACGCTCGTGTTGATTGCAGCATGCGCGTCCTATTTTTCGGCATCCTATGGCGTCGTTTTCGACAAAACGATGATCCAGAACGTTTTTGAGACCGATGTGCATGAGGCCGGTGATTTCGTGACCTCCGGCCTCATCTGGCACCTTGTGCTATTTGGTCTGGTGCCAACCTGCCTGATTATGGCACTACCGCTTAAAACCTATTCCTGGCAGAAAGAAGCATACATTCGATTGGCGACAATCGGCTTGTGTCTGGCGACGTTGGTGGTGAGTGGAGCGAGCTTCTATCAGGAATATGCGTCATTCGTGCGCAACAACCGCGAAATGCGTTACGCGATCAATCCAACGTCGCCGATTTACTACATGGTTCGGGCATTGACCCCAGCGCCGCAAGGAACCAATGAAGAGTTTCATCAGGTTGCCAATCTTGTAGAGCACAAACATCGTGTCGGTCACCGCCCGACGGTATTGGTCTTTGTGCTGGGTGAAACCGCCAGGGCGGATCGCTTCAGTCTCAATGGGTATGGTCGTGAAACAAATCCGCGATTGGCGGCGCTGCCAATTGTGAACTTCACGAACGCCTCTTCTTGCGGTACGTCAACGGCGGTTTCTGTTCCCTGCCTTTTCTCCGCCCAGTCTCAGTCTGATTTTACGGGAGATAATGCGGGGTCCACAGAAAACCTGCTGGACGTGCTGGTGCGCGCAGATTTCGATGTGATCTGGTTGGAGAATAATAGTGGTTGCAAGGGTGTTTGTGCTCGTGTGCCCGCAGAGGTGATGTCTTCAGTGGCAAGCTCATCTCTGTGTGCGTCCGGGGAGTGTCGGGACGAGGCGCTTGTCGAGCGTCTGGCGGAACGGTTGAAGACGATCGAGAAAGATACCGTCATTGTCCTGCACCAAATGGGCAGTCACGGACCGGCCTATTACAAACGCTACCCGGAGGCGTTTCGCAAGTTCACACCGACCTGCGAGACCACTCAATTGCAACTCTGCTCACGGGAGGAAATTTCCAACGCTTACGACAATACGATTCTATACACAGATAACGTATTGGCTGAGGTGATAAAGACCTTGGGAGACGCGTCCAATCACCTGGACACTTCAATGCTCTACGTGTCGGACCATGGGGAGTCATTGGGCGAAATGGGCATGTATCTGCATGGCATGCCTTATGCAATTTCCCCTGCTGTGCAACGGGAGGTGCCACTGGTGTTTTGGTCGGCACCGTCCTTCGCTCAAACTTCTGCTCTCGACCTTACCTGCATGGAAGGTGAAACGGCACGCGATCTGTCGCACGATAATATTTTCCATTCGGTGCTGGGACTCCTTCGCGTGAAGACGGATGCCTATGACGCCTCCATGGACCTGTTCAAGCCGTGCGCGGGGACTGCGCCTGACAATCCGGTCACCGCTTCATTGCCCCTCTCGGTGCGGGCCGAATGAAATACCATTATCCCCGGCTGGTGGAACTGATTGTCTGTCTTGCCTGTCTGGCATTGATAAGCCTTTCTCCGCTACTGGTTGATGTAGACCATTGGATCCAGGCCTTTCTGTTTCGACCTGAATTCAAGAGCTGGCTCGTTGCCCCGGACGAAAGAGGCCTCCTGCATCTGGTTTTTTACCGGGGCCCCAAGCTGGCTCTTGTCTTGGCGGGATTGGGGGTCGTGTCCTGGCTCGCATTGCGCAGCTGGGTGCGAGGCTGGGACGAGGAGAGTTTCAACAAAGCGCTTTGCTTGCTGGCGATGGTCTCCATTCCCATCATCGTCGGCGCGTTAAAGGGGGCAACCGGCGTATCCTGTCCCGTTCAGGAGTGGCAATATGGCGGTGACTATCAACATGTCGCTATTCGCGATCAGTTGATGCATTGGCGTGCGGCAGCTGACAATTTTCATTGTTGGCCAGCGGGGCATGCGTCCGGTGGATTTGCCCTGTTTGCCCTTCGATTGTGGCATGTGCCAGGTGCGCGGGCAGGCAAGGGCGTCTGGATGTGGCTCGTGCCGGGCTTGGTGCTGGGATGGGCAATGGGCCTCTACCAGATGGCCCGTGGGCAACATTATCTTTCCCATACTTTGGCGACCATGTGCATTGCCTGGATCGTCACAAGCGCCGTCCTGCTGATCCACGAGCACCTGAGAGCGGCGGAACCAGACGGATTTCGGCGGCTCTGATCCTTACCGCGTGAAGAAAGATGCCTGGTCGGGCAGGAACCGCGCAAGGGCCTCCGGCAGTGCATCAAAATGATCGATCAGATGGTCTGCGCCAAGTTCATGGGGTGGAATTTCAGTATAGCCAAAGCTGACGCAGACGGAGGGCAGGCGGGCTGCGCGGGCGGCGTCAATGTCCGTCGCACTGTCCCCCACCATAATGGCGGCATCTGGTGAGCCCCCAAGCCGCGAAATCGCTTCTGTCAGGTGGAGCGGGTCAGGTTTTTTGACCGGCAAACTATCCCCACCAAGGACCACGGGGAAAAGGTGTGTAATGTCGAGCGCATCCAGTAATTGCCGCGAAAGCTGCTCTGGCTTGTTGGTGCAAACCGCAAGTAGGCACCCCGCGTCGGCGAGCCGACTAAGCTGATCATGCACACCGGGAAAGAGTACCGTGTGGTCGGCAATGTGGTTTGAATAATAGACAAGGAACGCGTCCAGCAGGGTGGTGAGCTCATCCTCGGTTGCAGGCGCACCGGTGAGCATGAAACCGCGTTCCATGATCTTGCGCGCACCGGCGCCAACCATGTGGCGGACATGGGATATGTCGAGCGTCTCGCGGCCATGCTGCGCGAGCAGCACGTTCATGGTCGCAGAAAGGTCGCGGGCGGTATCAGCGAGCGTGCCATCAAGGTCAAACAGAATGCTGGGACGAACCGTCATGGGGTTATAGTCATGGAGTTAGGGCCCATTTGTTGAGGAGGCAGGTGAGCTGAGCCACGCATAGCGCGAAGCGACGCATGAGTTCAAGGCAATGGTTTGTGGATAAGTCAAAAGCATGTGCGATTGTATATGTTTATGAGGCAATGCGGAATCTGGATCGGAGCGTCTGAAGTGCGGACGGGATCGGTGCATGATGATTCAATCTCTCAAGAGCTGCAACACAAGCAGCTCAATCCGCTGCGTCAGCACACTGCCAGCCAGCAAGGCCGGTAATGGCTTGGTCATAAGCACGCAAGGAATGGGTCAGAACATTGTTATGAAAGCTGGCCCGCGTCGGCGCATAATCTTCGCGGATTTCGGCAAGATAGGCCTGAGCCTCCGGCGCATCGAGGCCGCCTTCAAAGCGCAGCCAGCGCTCCAGCATGGAAACGCGAAGAGCGTCAGCGGCGTTCATTTTGGGCAGCGAAGAGCGAAACTCGATCACCGCGCCGGCGCAAGGCCTGTTGGGCCCAAGTGCCCGCTCAACCCCCCAGAACATAATGCCGCACCGCGATGGACGCTTAGAGCCCCACAAAGTGTCCACATGATCTTTGGAGAGCGCTGTGCGTCCCCACCATCGTTCTGCCTGCTGAAAGGCAGGGCTGTGTGGGGGAGAAAAACAAAGAAAGATCAGGTCGCCATCGCCAACCGGCCCCGTATGCCAGTCCATAAAACCGATCTGACGGGCATTGCTCAGCTCCTTCGCAACAATCTTTTGCAAGGTCAAGGTTGACCATTCCGCTTGGTGGCCACCAAAGTGAAACCCGTCAGGGTGGGTATATTGCCCGCGACTGATTGCGTCTTCGAGCGCCCATTGCCCGTGCTTGGAGATGAGCTGTGCGCCTTCGCGCAAGAGCCGTGACACGGCCTTGTCATCGATCCGTTTTGGACAGAGCAGCGGATGCACCCGGTCATAAAGCTCGTTCTCCGGTAGGGCTTGCGTGAAGTCGAGCCAGTTCCGGTTGAGGTCGACATTGTTCTCTGTGCCACGAAGCCCCCAGGCGAAGCCGAACGGGTTGACGGCATGAACAAGAAGGACTGCGATGTCGGGCGGGAGGTGAGAGGGATCGCCATTCTCAATCCAGTTAAGCTGTGCGGCAGACCCGGCATAGCCCTCAGCACCATGCACGCCGCAAGTGTTCAACAAGACAGTGCCGGCATCCAGCGGGCCAAACCAGGCCGTATCCATCGTCAGCGCCTCGCCGTTTGGACCCTTGGCATGTGGATTTGGATGACTTTTGATTTTTGCGCCAGCCACCGTCGCGGCGGCAACAAAGCGCTGCCGTGCTTCATCATAACTTGTCGAAAAGAGATCTGCTGCGTTCATGGGGCTCAGGCCGGGCCTTTTCAGGGTCCTGCCAGCCTTTTTGAGCTGTCTGGGACCGTGCCGATGTTGAATATTTTGCTCGCGCGAGCCAGAAACATGGACCGCACACGATGACACCCGTTAACGCGGGTCTCGCAAAATGATACCAAGAACAGAGCCAAAAAGCTTGGTTTTATACCGTTCGCAAATGAATGTGTGCCTGACAGACGAGGAAATACCAAATGGACCTTCGCGATCCGAAACTGCTTCGATCCCTTTGCTACATTAATGGTGCCTGGGTGGGGGAGGCCGCACCCAAGCGTACGGTGAACAATCCCGCTACAGGTCAAATGCTGGCAGAAATCCCCATGCTCGGCGCGGCAGAGGCGCGGACGGCGATTGAGGCAGCGGAAAAGTCAGGTAAAGCCTGGGCCGCAAAACCCGCAAAAGAGAGAAGTGTCATTCTGCGCCGCTGGTATGAGCTGATGCTGGAAAACCAGGATGATTTGGCCCAAATCCTGACCAGCGAACAGGGAAAACCGCTGGCGGAAGCAAAAGGCGAGATCGTCTACGCGGCATCATTTCTGGAATTCTATGCTGAAGAAGCCAAGCGCATTCACGGCGCCATGGTACCAGCGCCAACGACGGACCGTAAAATCGTCGTGCTCAAACAGCCGGTGGGCGTGGTGGCGGCCATCACGCCGTGGAACTTCCCTGCGGCAATGATCACGCGCAAGGCCGGGCCAGCGCTCGCGGCCGGATGTAGTTTTGTGGCTAAACCCGCAACACAGACACCGCTGTCAGCTTTTGCCCTCGCAGAACTTGCCGAGAGGGCAGGCATTCCGGCAGGGGTCTTTTCTGTCCTCACTGGCAACGCGGCAGCGATTGGTGGGGAGATGACGTCGAGCCCGATTGTTCGCAAACTCACCTTTACCGGCTCAACTGAAGTGGGCCGCCTGCTGATGGAGCAGGGTGCCTCCACCATCAAGAAAATGTCGATGGAGCTCGGTGGCAATGCGCCCTTCATCGTGTTTGATGATGCTGACATTGATGCAGCGGTTGAAGGCGCGATTGCCTCCAAATACCGCAACACAGGTCAGACTTGCATCTGCACCAATCGTTTCCTCGTTCAGGCCAAAGTCTATGACGCATTTGTTGAGAAGCTGACAGCCGCAGTTGCCAAACTCAAGGTTGGCAATGGGTTGGAGGATGGCATGACCCAGGGCCCGCTCATTGACATGGCAGCGGTCGAGAAAGTGGAGGAACATATTTCTGATGCCGTCTCTGCCGGTGCACGCCTTGTCGCAGGCGGTAAACGCCATGCGCTTGGCCGTACCTTCTTCGAGCCAACGGTCCTTGCCGATGTCACGCCCTCGATGAAGGTAGCGAGCGAGGAGACATTTGGACCGGTCGCGCCCGTTTTCAGGTTCGAGACAGAGGAAGAAGCTGTTGCAATGGCAAATGACACGCCCTTTGGGCTCGCAGCCTATTTCTATGCCCGGGACATTGGCCGGTGCTGGCGGGTGGCGGAAGCGCTGGAATACGGGCTGGTGGGTGTAAATGCCGGGATCATTTCAACCGAAGTTGCCCCCTTTGGTGGATGGAAAGAATCCGGTATAGGTCGTGAAGGTGGCCAATGGGGGATCGAAGAATTCCTCGAGATTAAATATGTGGCCATGGCGGGCCTTTAGGCTCGCCATCAGGAAAGAGGCCGGGCCTTTAGGCTCGCCATCAGGAAAGAGGCCGGGCCTTTAGGCTCGCCATCAGGAAAGAGGCCGGGCCTTTAGGCTCGCCATCAGGAAAGAGGCCGGGCCTTTAGGCTCGC
>JAVKCY010000056.1:0-9849 GCA_040223265.1 Parvibaculum sp.
GCTTTGGCTTCGAGTGCAGTGTTGGCGTCAACCAAGCTTTTGGTTAGGCCATCTCTCTCTGCCTGCACATCACGAAAGCTCAGCGCAAAAGCACGTGCATGCAAGATCGTGACAAGCAGAATGATGAGTTGTGCCCACTCCATAGAAAAGGGAACGAGGCCAATTGCGGAAAGGAATTCATATCCAGCCATCATGCCAGCTGCGCACAGCACCAGTATCGCATCAATTTTTTCGCCCTTGCTCACAATGACGGCTTTGATGGTGACATAGGCGATGTATGCCCCTCCGATGATCCAGAAAAGCTGAAATGGTTCTCTCAGGAGAGTGACAGTACCTGGTCCAAAGAGAGGGGTAGCAACAAGAGAAAAACAAATGAAGGACCCGGACACGGCGTAAACGAACCTGGATATGAACCAATCCTTCCCGACACCCAGCAGCATAATGACAAATGCGTAATAGGCAGGAAGCACTAGAAAGAGGGACAGATACTCAAAATCATATTTCCGTGCGAGGGAGAAGCTTGGCCAATAGTCCCAAATAATATCGCTGACAAAAAAAACACGGAACGCAGATGCGGCGGTTAGAAAAGCAAAAATGGCAAATCGGGTTGTATTGCCCGTCAAATGCCCAATGATCAAGGAGCCAGCTGAAACCATTGCCAGAACGATGACTAGTGCCATTGGCAATGATGCATCGCGGCGCTGCTGTGCATCCAAGTGACTATAATAGTCGACGACCGGAGTTTCGACGATGCCACCTTGCTTGTGGACATAGTTGGCCAATTCCACAACAAGTCGCACCCTTTCCTCGCCATAAGGCAGGACAATAATAGGGGTCGCTGTGTTTAGCGATTCTGCGGATGGGGCCCGCAACGGATCACCGTTTCGATGGATGAGAACTATCTTTCCGTGATCGTGCTCGTCTTCTTGATAGATCGCTGTGATATGCGTAATTGTGCGAAGATTGCCAATGCTGATGCCAAGACGCTCCTCGCTCTTCGGCAACATGAGATCGATACAATAGGTTGCAACACCGTGGCCTGAGGACATTTCTGTTGTAATCGCAGGGCCCCATACATCCGGAAGCGACGTTCTCTCAGAGGGGAAGCCTGAATTTGCCCCCCGGCAATCAGCGCCGCTCAATTGTTCGGGCGGAAGGAGCCGGTCTCTGAACACGCGCCAACCTGTCTCAAGACGGATTGGTCCTTGCTCATTGAGGTCCCAATCTGAGAAATCGCGTATCTCGGAAGGTGCCTCACTTGGTTGTTCCGGCTGAAGGCGTGCATGTGCATCCAACCCAAAAAGCGGAATAGCGAGAAGGGCAATGAATGCGCATAGGATTAGCGTCGCTGCGCGCGCAACGCCTCTCACTTTCCCCATTCCTTGAGCGGTTACGGCCAATCCTTGCCCCACAATCTGCCCTGTAAGATAGGCAGAATTGTTACACCTTTGGTTTAAGGAAGCGTTGAGGTGTATCCGGCGAAAAGGTGTGCGCTGGGAGTGAGGCGAGAACAGATTAACAACCAATTAGGTTTTGGAGATCAAGGCTGGGCGGTTTTATCTAGGTAGTTAGGTTCACTCAATGACCGAAGAGCCGCGCACTCAACGTTTTTGGTCTTTAAGCGATTGCTTTGGAAAGAAAGATTGCGTATTCAGCATGTCATGAGAGCAGGTCGGCATCTTAGAATTTACAGTTTGGTTACGGTATTCGCACTTTTTGTGAATGCAATGCTGCCGCTATCGCTTGCCTATGGTTTTGAAGGCGATGGCCTTGCGGACATGAGTGCGGTGGAACGCGACCTTCTTTCCGCACTTAGGGGCGACATTCTTCTCTGCACGTCTGATGGTTTGAAGGACATATCTAGCCCAGCGGATGGCACGGGGCAGAAGCCCGATGACCATCAACAGCAATATCAATGCGCACTCTGCTACCTCGTTGCATTCAGCGCTGGGCCTGCGATCCCAACAACGGAAAGTGACGTCCATTATCAGCAGCAGGGCAAGATTGAACGCCCGGTCTTTGCGGATGCTCATGTTATCCGGTTGATTGTGTCGGCTCCCAAGCTGACGAGAGGTCCGCCGCTACACGCCTAACTCATTGTCTATTTGCAAATTGACGCCTTGCGCGCGTCTTTCATTTCAATGGTTGAGGCACATTACATGTCCCGTTCTATATCTCTGCTTCGCGTTCTTTGCGCGAGCACATTTCTCACGTCCGCTGCCTATGCTGAAGAGCAGCTGACACTTGATCCACTCACTGTCAACGCGAAAGGTACCCTCGCAGGCGGGAGCCGCACGGTCCCTTCCAATGCGGAGGCTCGCGAGATCATTCAGAGGACACCCGGTGGTGTCGCGATCGTCCCGGCGGAAGCCTTTGAAGATCGGTACTCCGTGAGCTTTGAAGACACATTGTCGCTTACACCGGGCGTCTATGCTCAACAACGTTTTGGGGAGGAAGTGCGTCTTTCCATTCGCGGTTCCGGTCTTTCCCGTGGTTTTCACCTTCGCGGTCTTACGCTTCTTCAGGACGGCATTCCCTTCAATTTGGCGGATGGGTCGGCAGACTTTCAGGAAGCCGACAGTCTGGCGACGCAGCGGCTGGAAGTGTTTAAAGGCGCCAATGGGCTCCAATATGGGAGTTCAACACTAGGAGGTGCGATTAATATCATCAGCAAAACCGGGCACTCAAATCCCGGTGATCAGGTTCGTTTTGAGCTTGGCTCCGAAAGCACCTACCGCGCGAACTATCAGTCCGGTCGGGTTTTTGAGGGTTCAGACTTCTTTGCAAGTCTGACGACGACGACAAGTGATGGTTTCCGCGAACATGATGATCAGGAGAACATCAAGTTCAACGGCAATTTTGGACAATCACTCGGGCAGGGGGCGGAGACACGTTTCTACCTCTCAGCGAACGTCATTGATCAGGATTTGCCGGGCAGCGTGAGCCTTCAGAGCGCGTTGCGCAATCGTGAAGCCGCAAGCCCATCTTCCATTACGGCTGATCAGCAGCGCGACATCCGGTCTGTGCGATTGGCGAACAAAACTACTTTCAATGTTGGAGATGATGACAGTGTCGATGTCGGCGCATTCATCAACATCAAGGACCTGTTTCATCCCATCACACCCTTTGTTGGTGTGGTCGATCAGGAAAGCGTTGATTATGGCTTTTTCCTTCAGGGGTCGGGCGAGTACCAATTGTCAGGGCACCGGAATGTGTACCGGGTTGGCCTGACAAGTCATTTCGGTGAAGTTGATGCCAAACTCTTTCAAAACATCAACGGTTCGCGTGGCGCCCTCACCGCAGACGCTGATCAAAAGTCACGAAACGTCGCTCTTTATGGGGAGAACAGTTTCTACATCACGCCGGAATGGGCGCTTGTGACAGGGGCTCAGGTGACATGGTCAACCCGCGAGGCCAAAGACCATATTCGGCCAAATGAGAGTGATGCGAAGACCTTCATCTCGCTGAACCCAAAGTTTGGTATCCTGTTCGAGGCATCAGAAAACATTCAGTATTTTGCAAATGTCAGCAAATCCCATGAAGCGCCGACATTCAGCGAATTGACCCAGGGCGGAACGGTGGGTTTCACCCCTGTTGACGCGCAAGAAGCCTGGACCGCTGAAATCGGGACCCGTGGATCAAGCGGCAGGTTTGCCTGGGATGTAAGCGTGTTCCGGGCATGGCTGGATGATGAATTGCTTCAGTTCACAACCGGCCCCAATATTCCAGCCTCCACGTTTAACGCAGGCGATACAATCCACCAAGGTCTCGAATTGGGTTTTGATATCATCCTGGCGAGCGGCCTTGCGAGCGAGGGAGACCAGCTGCAATGGCGGAATGCGTATACCTATAGCGATTACTTTTTCGATGGTGATGTGCAGTTTGGTGACAATGACATTGCCGGACAACCGAGCCACTTTTATCAGACGGAATTGCGCTATGACCATTCGGGCGGATGGCATGTCGCCGTTGATTGGGAGCTTTCGGGCGACGCGGATGTCGACTTTTCCAACACAATTGAAACGCCGGGCTATGGCATTGTCGGTTTCAATGCGGGCTATGACATCACGTCAGACGTTCATCTGTTCGTCGATGGTCGAAATCTTCTGGATCAGGAATTTATCTCGACGTTCAGTACCATCGTAAACGGGGCGGGAAACACCTCCGTCTTCTATCCTGGCGAAGGTCGGCGTTTCTTTGCCGGTCTGCGTGTTCAGTTCTGATTGGAGAGCTCAATGAATAGAGTGCACCGCCTCCGAGCAAACAGCATAAAGTGGCATAACTGGTTCGGTTGGACAGGCGGTGTTGCCCTCGTCCTGTTTGCGGGCTCCAGTTTACTCCATATCCTCATGACATGGACGGGGCCGCAAGCGGCCTCGTTCTTCCCGCCTCAAACAGTTTTTTCTGCTGAGAATATTCAGGCGGTGCCCAAAGTACTTGCACAAAATAGCATTGACCACGCGCTCATGGTCAAACTGGTGCCGGGGCAACGCGGACCCTTGCTGCAGGTTACAAGCAATAACGAAACCGCTCGCCGATATTTCAATCTGTCGACTGGCGTTGAGATCCGCGACCATGACAAGGCACAGGCGATCTGGCTCGCTCGCTATTATTCAGGTGAGCAAAGCACGCCCATTCGCGAAATTGCATTTCAAACTTCCTTTGATGCATCGTACCCATGGATCAACCGGCTTTTGCCGGTCTACCGGGTGACGTTTGAGACCGACGACAATCTGACGGCCTTCATCTACACAGAGTTTGGTGCACTTGGCAGTCTCACTAATGATTGGAAGACAGGGATACAGTCCCTGTTTTCGCTCCTGCATACTTGGTCGTGGCTTGACGGGTTGGAAGGCGCACGCGTTGTTATCATGCTTATTTTTCTAATCTCGCTTCTTGCGATGGCAGGAACCGGTACTGCAATGGTTTTTGTCTTCAAGAGCCGCACCATGCCTGCGAAGCGGCGTTGGCACAGAATGATCTCTTATATTGTTTGGCTGCCGTTCCTATTGTTCACATCGAGCGGCACCTACCATTTGTTACAACAAAGTTTCATGGGTGAACCTCGCGGGTTTGAACTCGGAACTGAGATGGACCTGTCTTCATCCCGCCTGAGCGGCGACGCACAATGGGCAGGAGGTTTTGGCGATACACCCGTTAATGGTGTTGCCCTGATGGAAGGCCCGGAAGGCAAACTGCTCTACCGAGTCGGCATCCCCCAAGGCAAGCATGGCCAATCCGTTGGGCGCGAAGTTCGCTTCAAGGGTCAACCCGTTGAAAAGCTCGCGCTCTATTTCGACGCTGTGACCGGGAACCTGGCTGAGACCAGTGACCGAGAAATTGCACTACATTTGGCGCGAACATTGTCGGGCCGGGTCGAAAGTGAAGTTCGGGGGGCAGACCTTATCACCCACTTTGGCCCGGATTATGATTTCCGCAACAAGCGGTTGCCGGTGTGGCGGATTGATTATGAGGGGGAGCGTCTTTTTGTGGACCCAGCCAGCGGGGTGCTGGTGGACAGGATCGGCAATGCGGAGCTGGTCGAGGCCTATTCATTCTCCTTCCTTCACAAATGGAACATGATCAGCCAGTTGGTTGGTCGTTTACCGCGCGACCTTCTGCTGCTCGCCGTCATTCTGCCTGCGCTGCTGGCGGGGGCAATCGGGTACATCATGCTCTGGCAGCGTTTTCGTCGGCGACGTTCATCGAACTGAATAAGGGCGGCACTTGTGGCCGCCCTTTGCACATTTTGATAGCGAAGGCTGAAGTTAAGGAAGGGCGCTTAGCCCTCAACCTCGAACGTGAGGCCTGCGTTTGCGCGCAGACGTTCCACCAGTTTCATGCCGAAGGCCGGGGCCGTCGTCCAGAAGCCTCCTTTAAGGTCCGGCACGTCGTTGGCGAGGCAGATGGCGCTCTCAGCGATCATCTTGGAGGTTGAGCCATAACCCGGGTCCTTATCGCCGGTGACGCCGACCTTAATGCTCTTGCCGTCCGCCAGTTCGCCGACGAAGAGGACGTTATAGTTCCCGGCTTCACGCTCTGCCTTCGACGGGCCTTCGCCTGGCTGTGGCACGTCATCACCGCCCATCATGTCGGTCGTGGCAATAATGTTTGCTGTCTGCTTTCCCTTTTCACCCGGGCCCGTCAGCATCATTTCGTCATAGGCGAAATCCGCCCCGTAAGCATTATTCAGGAGGAAGTTCGATCGATGCACGTTTTTCGTATTGATCACGGCCATGAAAAAGGGCGCGACCCAGCTGCCGAGAGCTGCGTCTTCGTGCGGGGTCTGCCCATCTGGCTGCGCCACACCTTTTGTGCCGGGCGCGAGAGAGTAAGGATCAAAAAGGTAGCCCATAATCGTCTTGTCTTTTGATGCGGCTTCCATAGTTGCGCGCCCACTGGCTGCGGTGCCACCAGAGAGCGTACCGTTCATGGCACGGACACGGCCTTTCACACGTGTGGCTGGTTTGCCAAATTTCGCTTTGGCCTGTTCTTGCAGAAAGTAAACACCGAGGTCGAACGGAATGGAGTCAAAGCCACAGGAGAAGACGATCCGCGCCCCCGATTTTTGCGCCGTTTGCTGATGGGCATCGATCATCTGACGCATGAAGGGGACTTCGCCACACAGGTCCACATAGTCCGTCCCGGCTGCGGCACAGGCTGCAACCAATGGCGCACCATAGAGCTGATAAGGCCCAACGGTGGTCAGAACGACTTTTGTGCTCTCCACCATCGCCTTCAGGGCGTCTGGGTCACTTGCGTCAGCGGCAATCAACGGGGTTGTTTTGGGCGCGCCAATAAGGTTACGAACTTCCTCCAGTTTTTTAGCACTCCGGCCAGCCATGGCCCATTTCACTGCTCCGTCGGCATATTGTTTGCTGAGATATTCCGCGACCAGACGGCCGGTAAAGCCTGTAGCACCATAAACAATGATGTCGAACTTTCTTTGACCTGCCATTGTTAAACCCTTTCAGAATTGTGGATAAATAGCTTTGATTTCGGCAACTTAGCATTGAGGGCCTGGAGGAGCCTGTCTAATTCTGGGCCATTGCCGAACATGTCTGCACAAATGTCGCGGTAGCCCCTGTGAAATATCATTGGCTTAGCGGTGATTTGCCTCTATACCCGCGGTTTGCCGTTGGCCCCGCTTTGTGGGGACTTCCAACCGCCACTCATGGAAGTACATCCCCCATGGCTTTGCCGCAGAATATTACGCCATCCATCGCACGCGCTATCGAGAAAAAGGGTTATTCCGGCCTGACCGAGGTTCAGGAATCCGTCATTGCGTCTGAGACGCAAAATGCCGACCTGCTTGTGTCAGCACAGACAGGCTCAGGCAAGACGGTCGCCTTCGGGCTCGCCATTGCGCCGACGCTGATGGGAGAGGCTGATCGTTTCGACCGGCCGGAGCTGCCGCTCGCCCTCGTGGTTGCACCAACACGCGAGCTTGCCTTGCAGGTGGAACGCGAACTGGTTTGGCTGTTTGGTGAGGCGGGCGGTCTGATTGCGTCCTGTGTCGGCGGCATGGATGCACGTGCGGAGCGTCGCGCGTTGCAGCGCGGCTGCCACATCGTTGTCGGCACACCAGGGCGCCTGCGTGATCATATTGAACGCGGTGCCCTCGATATGTCCGCAATGAAGGCGGTCGTGCTTGATGAAGCCGACGAGATGCTGGATTTCGGTTTTCGTGAAGACCTTGAGTTCATTCTGGATACCGCGCCTGACACGCGCCGGACACTTATGTTCTCCGCAACGGTCCCGCGCGGCATTGCCAACCTTGCCAAGCGGTACCAAAAAAATGCGCTGCGTCTTTCAACCGTAGCCGAGCGCGAGCAACATGTAGATATTGAATATAAAGCCTTCTCCGTTGCACCCAATGATCGCGAAAATTCTGTTATCAACGCGCTCCGGTATTTTGATGCCAAGAGTGCCATTGTTTTCTGCAAGACACGGCAGGAAGTAAACCGGATGGCGAGCCGGTTCGGCAATCGCGGCTTTGCGGTTGTGGCGCTCTCAGGCGAGCTTAGTCAAAGCGAGCGCACCCATGCGCTTCAGGCAATGCGCGATGGTCGCGCGCGCGTGTGTATTGCAACCGATGTTGCTGCCCGCGGTATTGACCTTCCCGGTCTTGAGCTGGTTATTCATGCGGACCTGCCGACAAATGCAGACGTCTTGAAGCACCGGAGTGGGCGGACTGGCCGCGCGGGGCAGAAAGGTGTTTGTGCACTCATTGTTCCTCACACCATGCGGCGCAAGGCCCAGAGGCTTTTGCAGGGCGCGCGCATTGAAGCGTCATGGAGCGCTGCCCCAAGTCTTGAGGAAATTCGCGCGAAAGATACCGAGCGCTTTCTCACGGCGCCTATCTTGTCTGCGCAATATGATGAAGAGACCTTCGCTTTCGCCCGGCAATTGCTCGAGCGCTTTGGCCCTGAGCAAGTGGCGGCTGCCTATATCTCAAAATGCCAGGCAGAGCTTCCATCTGCTGAAGACCTTCTTGACGCGCCGTTGATCGACGAACCGTCACGCGGCGGTCGCGAGCGGCCGGACAATCGGCGTGAAGACCGCGAACCGCGCGAAGCATTTGGCGAAAGCGTCTGGTTCAAAATGACGGCTGGACGCAAGGAGCGGGCAGAGCCCCGCTGGTTGCTCCCCATTATTTGCCGTCTGGGTCATGTCACCAAGCGCGAAGTCGGCTCCATCAAAATCGGCGAAAAAGAAACGCTGTTTGAGATCAAGGCACAGGATGCTGAACGCTTCATGCGCGGTGTTGCGGCCTCAGGTGGTGGTGAAAAATCCATTCGCATCAGCCCCGCAGACGGGAATGCGCCGGTCGCGGTAAAACAGATTGCGACCAAGGAAAAGCCGAAAAGGGAAAAGCCCGCCAAGGATGCGCCCAACAATGAAGCTCCGCGTGAAGAAGGATGGGCACCAGAACTTGATGATCTGATCCGCGCAAAGCCGGAACGCGTTCGCACGCGCGCAAAAAGGCCAGATGATGCATCTGACGCCCCAGCGCCCTACACGGCAAAGAAAGCAAAGCCTTCCATCATCACTGCAACCGACGAAGCACGCATTGAGCCGGAAGGTCTTGAATACCGGCCGGAGCCACGTGCACCAAGGCGCGAACGCAGTGATGGCGAAAAGAAGCAGAAGTGGACCCGCGCGAAGAAGAATGCTGCGCGGAAAACACGTGAAGACGAAGTGAAGGTTCGCAAGCACCGTCCTCGTGATGAAAGTCCGGCAGACAAGAAGCCTGCACGTGCGTCATCCGGTGAGGCCCCAACCGGTCGTGCCCGCGAGGAACGCAAACCTTTCAGCAAGGAAGAGGGGCGCGGAGGCGCCAAAGGACCGTCGCGTTTTGCGGGTAAGAAACCGGGCAAGCCAGCTGGCAAATCCGCTCCACGCAAAAGCGGCAAACCCGGCGATCAAGCTCTGAAGCGTGGTCGCAAGCCCCGCGATTAAAGACACCTGTTGGTCCGAGTGCACTATTCACCATTGCCCCGATCTTCGGCAGATAGAGGCTTTCTTGTGTCAATTGATTGGAGGGATCGTCTTCGAGCTCTCACCCCCGTCGCTGCAATTCAGGAGCAGGCAAATGCAGCAGCCGACGCTGCGACCAATCGCCGGAAATTGCTAACCGGTATGCATGCTGCAAAGAATTGTGCTTCAACCTCCGCCCGCACAGGCAGCGCAAATCAGGGCTGAGCCGCAACGGCGTCGCTCATCCGGATATTAATGAAAGGGCCATCCATCGTGTGGCCTTTTCTATCCGGTATCTCGCGGCTTCTGAATGGGGGAAGTGGCGGAGGGGGTGGGATTCGAACCATGGGCGATGCGCCAGCGCATCGC
>JAVKCY010000031.1:0-12547 GCA_040223265.1 Parvibaculum sp.
CACGCAGTGGGTCATCTTTATCACTCCTGATCTTGCGAACCATACGACCAATCAAATCGTTAGCATCCGCCATGAGTGAATAGGCGACAGGCACGACCAGCAAAGTAAGGAAGGTGGAAGACAAAAGTCCGCCGATCACGAGGTACCCCATCGCGTTCCGAAACTCGGCACCCTGGCTCGTGGACAAGGCTACGGGGATCATGCCGAAAATCGTGGAGAAGGCTGTCATCATCACCGGGCGCAGACGAACAGGCCCCGCTTTGAACATGGCCTCTTTGGCGGAGCCCGTTTCGGCGCGCAAATGATTGGCATAATCGACCAGCAGGATACCGTTTTTCATGACGAGCCCCATCAGCGCGAGGAGGCCGATCTGGGCAAACATCGTGAGCTCCAGTCCTGAGAGCTTCAACGCAATGAAAGCACCCACAAAGGAAAGCGGCGCGGTCAACATGATGATGATGGGTTGCCCGAAACTGTTGAACTGGCTGGCAAGGATCATGTAGAGCGCGGTGAGAGCCAGAATGAAAGCAAAACTGATCGCCTGCTGGTTTTCCTTCATTCGCTTTGCCTTACCCTCGGCACTCCAGGCGTAACCCAGCGGCAAGCCAATGTCCTGGATGATCCCCTCAAGTTCGACGGAGGCATCCCCAAGCGAGACCCCGGTTGGCATGTTGGCAACAATCGCAATTCGGCGAGACCGGTTTTGTCGCTCAATCTGTGCGGGCCCTGATGCGATATCAAAACTTGCAAGATTGGCAATATCGATCAATCGACCATCTACAGCTCGAACCTGTATGAGCCCCAACTTGTTCACGTCATTGCGCTGACCTTCCTCAAGGCGCACACGGACATCATAGCGCGAACCAAGTTCTTCATAACTGGTGACATCAATACCGCCAATGAGCGCACGCACGGACTCCGCAAGTGTGCGGACAGATACGCCGAGATCCGCCGCACGACGGCGGTCTATATCAACTTGCACTTCCGGGTTGCCGGTCTCAAGCGAGGTTTGAATATCGGCAAAATGACCACTCGCGCGCATGCGTGCGACGATGGCATCTGTCTTTTGCTGCAACACGCCAAGATCACTCCCGCGAATGGCATACATCAATTCAAAGTTGGAAAAGCCACCGCCGGAGATCCAGGGCACCTCGGTCACGGAGGCATTTTCAGCCTCCGGTGCGGAACGAAGCACTTCCGCCCGGACATTGCCCATCAGAACGCCGATGTAAACATCGCGTTCCGCCTTGGGTGTGACGCCGATAAAGAACGACGCTTCATTCACCCGCTGCTGACCGCCCGCGCCAATTGTGTAGAAAACCGTGTGGACATGTTCAACCTCGGCAATGCGGGCTGCCACGCGGCTTGCAATCACACGCGTCTGTTCAATCCCTGTTCCAAATGGAAGCTTGATATCCGCCAGAAATTCAGAGCGGTCGGATTTGCTGTCGAACGCGACCGGCAATGTGCGGGCGACCATGACCCCCATCACAATCGTGAGGAAGGCAAGGGCCATCACAACAAAGCGGAAGCGCAGGGCAAAGCTGAGCGCTGCCCTGTAGGCTGTTTCCAGCGCCACATAAATGTCATCGAAGAAGAGGGCGATCTTGCCCATCTCGTCCCGATTGTCTGCTGCGTGATCCAGCAGGCGCGAGCAGAGCATAGGCGTAAGCGTGACAGACACAAGAAGTGAAACGAGAACCGAGAATGTGATTGCAAGCCCGTACTGGAAGAAGAAACGACCAACCACACCGTCCATGAAGGCAATGGGTACAAACACGGCAACGATAGAGGCCGTGCCTGCCAGAACGGCCAGTCCTACCTGTTTCACGCCAAGCGATGCGGCTTCCATCGGCGGATAGCCTTCATCAAGCTTCCGGTAAATGCTCTCCAGCACGACAATCGCATCATCCACCAGCAGACCAACAGCAATGGAAAGAGCCATCAGCGTCATCATGTTGATGGTGAAGTCCATTACATAGAAAGCAAAGAATGTGGATATGAGGGCGGTGGGCATGGCAACGGCCACAATGAGCGTTGCACGAAACGAGAGCAGAAAGGCAAGCGTGACGGCGACCACAAGCATGAGGCCCAGAATGATGTCTTCAAACACGTCGTTTGCCGCCGCCTCGATAAATTTGGACGTGTCGCGTGCGGAAATGATGCGCACGCCGGGCGGCGCGAGCTTACGGATATCATCAAGGGCAGCGCGTATTTCGCGCGCGACCTCTACCGTGTTGCGTCCCGACTGGCGACGGATCTCCAGTGAGACGCCGGGCTTCCCGTCAAGCTCTGCATAGGAGCGGCTGTCTTCCATGCCGTCCTCCACCCGTGCAACATCACGAATGCGCGTGGGCAATCCGTCATCCCGGAAGGCGATAACAATGTCGCCAAATTCCGCGACGGATTTAACCTCACCCATGGTCTTGACAGAGAACTCTGTCTGTAGGCCAGCCGTCTCCAGCCGTCCACCGGGGATTTCCGCATGTTCACGACGCAGCGCACTCATCACATCGTCGGCGGTCACAGCATAAGAGCGGAGTTTGACCGCGTCGAGCCAGACACGCACCTCCCGGTCGCGCCCGCCCACCACACGAATGGAGCCGACACCCGACACGCGTTGCAGATGCTCTTTCACCGTCTTGTCAGCAAACCGCGTAAGGTCGCGGATGGAAATATCACCGGCCACCATCACAGACATGATCGGCTGCGCATCCGGATCTGTTTTCAGAACGATCGATTGTTCAGCATCTAGCGGCATGTTGGCGCGCGCAAGGGCTACCTTGTCGCGAATGTCCTGCGCTTTAACGTCAACATCTTCATCAAGCCCAAACTCGGCAATGACCCGGCTTTGACCTTCGGAGCTGGTCGAAGAAAGATTGTCGATGCCTGATGCTGTATTGACCTGCTCCTCAATGGGGTCGGAAATTTCCGTTTCAATGGTCTCAGGCGAGCCACCTTCAAGTCTGGTTTCAATGGCAACGACGGGGAACTCAACCTTTGGAAAGAGGTCAACGCCCACCCGTCCAAGCGAGATCCAGCCAAGCGCGACCAGTGCACCGATCAGCATAACGGCGAAGACAGGGCGTTTAATTGATACGTCTGAAATCCACATGCGCCTTACCTCACGTCCGCAGGAGCTGGGTTGTCGGCCTGGGCCGCAGATGTCCGGCCACTGGCGTCGGGCACATTTTCCACAATCACCGGCATGCCATCAACGAGTGACGAGACGGATGGCCCGGTCAGTACCTGGTCTCCCTCTTTCAAGCCGGAGACAATTTCCACGCGTGCAGCGTCAATCTGCGTCATACGGACAGGCTGTTGAACGGCTCTGCCAGATGCTTCCAGAAAGACGTAATGATTGCCTTCAATCCCCATGATAGCCCGGCGATCAAGGGTGAGCACGGAACGTGCAGGCGGGAAGAATTCGGCGCGTGTAAACATGCCGGGTTTAATCGCATGATCATTATTGGCAAGACCGACGCGAACTTCAGCAGATCGGGTGGTGGGGTCCACCCGGTCGTTGAAGATGTGGATCTCGCTCTCAAACACCTGATCCAGACCATCAATATAGACCCGTGCACGCGTACCGACGCCCAGTTGCCCCACATAGATTTCCGGCACGTTCACAATCGCACCCACAATATCAATTTTCATAAGCTGTATGACGCCTGAGGGGCCTCCCATGCCGCCGCCGCCGCCACGGGTGGACATGAATTTGCCCTCGTAAATGTCCTGCCGGGTCACAACACCATCGAAGGGGGCGTGTACGGTCGCGTCCGCGAGTGCTTGTTGCGCACTGTCAAGCCGGGCGCGGGAAATGCCAACACGGGCGATGGCAATGTCGGCTTTTGTCTGAACATTGTCCAACTGGCCGATGGAGGCGACACCCTTGCCTTGAAGCTCTTTTATGCGATCAAGCTCGCGCCGTGTATTGCGCGCTTCTGCTTCCGCGAGTTTGTACTCATTTTCAAGTTCACGCACACGGATGCGTAGTTCGACATCTCGTGTTTTGAAGAGAGGCGCGCCTTCTTCCACTTTGTCGCCAACACGCACAAAGACTTCTTCTATAATGCCATCAACGAGAGGCCCGACGTCGGTAGTCTTCTGCGCAGCAATCGTGCCCGTGCCGGTAATTGGCGTGACGAGTTCTTCCGCTTTAACAGTGACGGAAAAAACAGGGATAGCCTGAATGCTGCCCACCGCACCATCAGCCGTTTCGTCATTGTCTTCGCCACATGCCGACAAGAGCAGCGCCGTGGAAACAAGAAGGCCGGAAAGGATCGTTTTGTGATTTCGGGTGCGAATAAACATCGAGAGGCCTGCATTCAGTTGCGTTCTGCATCTTATGGCAAAACAAGAATTTTTATAGTTTAAAGTTGCGATGATTATAGTAACTGTGGTTAGTATAATCTGGTTTTTGATCTGAAAGCCAGAAAATTGCTCTCGCGTTTGACGGCAAGCCTCAATGCGGATGGTGAGCGGGCAAGTCGCCCGTCACACATAGGACCGGGACCGGATGGACGACGACGAATATCAGTTTGAACGCACCTTTGGCTGGCTGCTGCACGACACTCAGCGGTTGATCCGCCGAAGCTGGGAACGCGGGCTCAAAACCACGGGCCTCGAACTGTCGGAACCGCAGGCGCGCGTGCTGGCCTTTTTGTATAGGCAGGAAGGCGGTCTGACACAGACCCAACTCGCCCAGGAATTGGGTATGGAAAAAGCGCCTTTGGGACGATTGCTGGACCGGATGGAGGAGGGCGGTTATGTCGAACGACGCAATCTCCCGGCAGACCGGCGCGCACGCATGGTCTTCATCACCGATCTTGGAATGTCGCAATTGCCGGCGATGAAAAAGACCACACGCGCCGTTTTCTCCAGGGCGTTTGGCGGTGTTGCGGAAGCGAAAGTCGATGTCTTGCTCGATGTGCTGGAGGCGATGCGGGCGAATCTGAGTGCGGGCGACACAGAGCCCCCGGAAACGGCGGCGATGCGGCTAAAAAAATCGGGGAAACCACGCCAAGCGTGACCCTGCGTCAAAAACAACCTGACCCTGCGTCACAAAAAATTTGCTTGGGTCAAGCCGCTTTCAGGTCTGAATTCTCCTTGCCTTCCGCCGGATTGCCGCAAGAATACGTGACGAATGCAATAGATAAACGCAACGCTGTGCCCCTCACAAGCTCTCACACAAAAGGTGCGTGGGCCTGGCTGCGCAGAAACAAGGCGCTGAGCAACAAGGCGCGCACTGACAATCTGACGGGCCTTGTCCCCGGAAGAATGAACGGGAGATGACATGAATTTTGATTTCTCAGATGACCAGAAGCTCTTGAAGGAGCAGGTCCGAAAATTCCTGGGCGACAAATGCGGGCTGGACCGTGTCCGCAAAGTGTTGGAGGGCGAAGAGCCTTTCGCAAAAGATGTGTGGGATGGTTTGGTGGAAATGGGTCTTACCGGCACATCCATTCCGGAAGAATTTGGCGGGCTTGGCCTCGGCGCCCTTGAGCTATGTGTGATCGCGGAAGAACTGGGACGCGCAGGCGCGCCGGTGCCATTCTCCAGCTCTGTCTATCTCGCATCCGAAGCGCTGATCGTTGCTGGAACGCAGGCACAGAAACAAGCCTGGCTTCCAAAATTGGCAAGTGGTGAGGTGATTGGCACATTCGCCATGTCCGAGGGGCCGACAGCCGCGAGCCCGCGCACCGTTCAGACAAGCCTCTCAGATGGCAAATTGAACGGCGTCAAGATCCCCGTGCCAGATGGCGACATTGCAGATTTTGCCGTCGTCTTGGTGAACACAGGCGGGAAGGGCGACCGCGCTCTGTCGCTCGCCATTGTGGATCTGAAGGCAAATGGCGTTACACGCGAGCCGGTCAAGACCATCGACCCGACCCGCTCTCATGCCACCATCACCTTCAAGGATGCACCTGCGGAACTGATGGGGACCGAGGGAGAAGGCTGGGCCTATACAGGGACGGTGTTCGATGCCGCGGCCGTCTATATGGCATTCGAACAGATCGGTGGCGCTGAGACATCCATGTGGATGGCGCGGGACTATGCGCTGGAGCGCTATGCCTTTGGGCGTCAGATCGGTTCCTACCAAGCGATCAAGCACAAGATCGCCGATATGTATGTGAAGCTGGAGCTTGCACGGTCCAATTGTTACTTCGGCGCGATGATGCTGAACGACAAGGGGGCAGAGCTGCCGGAGGCTGCTGCCGCCGCGCGGATTTCTGCGACGGAAGCGTTTCGCTATGCCGCACAGGAAAATGTTCAGGTCCATGGCGGCATTGGCTACACTTGGGAGGCGGATACCCAATTTTATTTCCGCCGCTCCAAATTGTTGGCGCTTGCCCTCGGCAGTGCGCTTGAGTGGAAAGACAAGCTGGTCTCGCGCCTTGAAGCGCGCAACGCCGCCTGATCCAGCCACCCTTTACCGAATTCGAACATTGGAGATGATCCATGGACTTTAATGACACACAGGAAGAAGCAGCCTACCGCGCCAAAGTCCGCGAATGGTTGGACAAGAATGCGAAGCGCAAACAGAACACCAAGGAAGCGCTGCCCGCGATGAGCCTGGACGAAGCGCTTTCGCGCGCGCGCAAGTGGCAACGGACAAAAGCGGACGGTGGCTTTGCCTGCATCACCTGGCCAAAGGAGTTTGGCGGTCAGGGCGGCACATCGATCCAGAACGTGATCTATTCGCAGGAAGAATCCAAATATCTCGTGCCCGGTGGCTTCTACGCTATCGGCCTTGGCATGTGTCTGCCAACTGTCCTTGCCTGGGGCACGGAAGAACACAAGGCGCGCTATGTCGAGCCTGCCGTAAAGGGCGATGAAATCTGGTGCCAGCTCTTCTCCGAGCCGGCAGGTGGGTCGGACGTTGCAGGTTTGCGCACCAAAGCTGAGCGCGATGGCGATGACTGGATCATCAACGGTCAGAAAGTCTGGACCTCAGGCGCACACTATTGTGACTTCGGCATTGTCGTGGTGCGAACAGACCCGACCGTGCCCAAGCACAAGGGCCTCACCATGTTTATCATCGACATGAAGAGCCCCGGTGTTGAAGTTCGTCCGATCAAGCAAATGTCGGGTGAAAGCGAGTTCAATGAAGTCTTTTTCACCGATGTACGCATCCCTGACAGCAATCGTCTTGGCCAGCCGGGCGATGGTTGGAAGGTGGCTCTCACAACCCTCATGAACGAACGTCTTGCTGTTGGCGGCGGCGGGGGTGCCGACTGGGAAGAGCTGATGGCCGTGGGTCGTGAAGCCGAGATGGAACAGATGGCGGCGATGGCAAATGGTGCTGTGCGGGAGCGGCTGGCTGATTGGTATGTGCAGACCCAAGGGTTGAAATACACGCGCTTCCGCACACTTACAGCCCTTTCCAAGGGGCAGACACCGGGACCGGAAAGTTCGATCTCAAAGATTGTGTCTGCGGCAAAAATGCAAGACCTTGGTTCCTTTGCGATGGACCTGCAAAGCCAGGCGGGCATCATTCGTGATCGCGATATCGCGCCACAGGCGGCCATCTTCCAGAACCAGTGGATCGGTGGCGCGGGCTATCGCATCGCAGGCGGGACCGACGAAATCCTGCGCAACATTGTTGGTGAACGGGTGCTCGGTCTACCTCAGGATATCCGTGTAGACAAAACCGCGCCCTACAATGAGCTGAAATAAGCCTGCAGCACAAACGCGCAGATTAAAGCCCGCGAGTTGGTTCTCGCGGGCTTTTTTGTTACAGTCGTGCCAATGCCAACGCCGGACAAACGCGCCAGCGGAGAATTTGAAAAGGGGATGTCTCTGCGCAACGCGTATACACAATTCAGACGACAGGCAGGCGGCATCCTGCAACTACCCCATTTTGTTCTGCTGGCTCTTGTGGTCATCGGCTTAAGTCTCAGTTTTCGAGACGATACCGTTCCGCTTTCGCTGGATGACATCTTGGCCGAAGGGCGACTGGTGGTCGTCACGACGCCGGGCCCGACAACTTTTTATCTCGGACGCGAGGGAGAGCCTGCGGGCTTTGAAGCGGATCTCGCCCGTGGCTTTGCCCGAAGCTTTCCAGTAGGCGAGGCCGTCGAGATTGAGTTTATTGTAAAAGAAGAAATTGCAGACATTCTGGACTGGGTGCAGTCAGGCCGCGCGCACATTGCAGCCGCCGGGTTGACCCTCACTGCCGAACGGGCAGATGAATACCGCTTTTCGCCACCTTACCGAAGTGTGGGTCAATTCGTCGTGTGCCGGAAGGGAGGCGAGATCCCTGCAAGCGTGGCGGAGCTTGTGGGCGTCGATCTCGTGGTGGCGGAGGCGAGTTCTTACGTCGAAGCATTGCGGGTGCAGACGGCAGGCATGGAAGGCGTGACCTGGGTGGAGGACGAGCGCTCACCCGAGGCCCTGCTGCAAATGGTCTGGGAAGAGCAAGTCGGATGTACGGTCGCCGATGAGCCGATCTTTGAGATCATGCGTTATCAGCACCCTGAACTTGTCAAGGCGTTTGACCTGACGGAGCCGAAACCGATTGCCTGGATTGTAACGCCCGGGGCAGATGAACTGGCGACCAAGCTTGATGAATGGATGGAGAATCCAAAAACAAGGCAGGGTATTGAACGGTTACTCGCTGCGCATTTCGGTTTTTTTCGGAATTTCGACTATATGGAACTGGCAAGCTTTCATCGGGACGTGACCGATCTTCTGCCTCGTTTCGAACGCGATCTGCGTTTTGCGGCCAGACGCAATGATTTGCCCTGGCACTTGCTTGCGGCGATGGCCTATCAGGAAAGCAGGTGGAACCCGGATGCGAAAAGCCGTACCGGTGTGCGCGGCCTCATGATGCTGACCCAGCCAACAGCCGAAGCGGTGGGGGTGGAAGACCGGACCGATGCGCGTGCCAGCATTTGGGGTGGCGCTCGTTATTTCGCTCGCCTCCTCGCGCGTGTGCCCGCAGGGGTTGAGGGCGAAGACCGCTATTGGTTCGCCTTGGCAGCCTACAATATAGGAATGGGGCATGTGTTTGATGCCCGCACACTTGCCGCCCGCCGTGGATTGAACAAAAACCTTTGGTCTGACGTGAAGTCGGTGTTGAAGGACCTGTCTTCCCCGCAACATTATGCGACACTCAAACATGGCCGCGCCCGGGGGTACGAAGCCCGCCAGTTTGTGGAGCGGGTTCGCACCTATTGGCATGTGCTGGAGGAAGTCAGGTAAAGCACATGCTTGCAACCATAGCGGGGCTCCTTATACGCTAAACGATCAAGAGGAGGGAGATTGCATGACATACGTTGGAAACCGCATCATTCATGACGCAGATAGCCACTTGATGGAACTTGCAGATTGTCTCGATCCCTTTTTCGATCGAAAACATTTACAGCAGTTTCATGATTACGCAGGCTACAAGAATCATATCGGCAAGACCGATTGGGTAGATGAAGCGCGCCGGATACAGGCCAACGAGGCGTTCCGGTCAACCTTCAGCGAGAACATCATGCTGCGCAAAGATCGCGAGGCGCATGGCGCGTTCATCGCGGCAGACCGTCCAGCGACGCTTGATGAGTTGGGCTTCGCCAGCCAGCTCGTCTTTACGACGCTGTGTCTTGGGAACTTCGGTCTTGATCAGAGCAAGGAGATGGATCTGTGTTATGCGGCGGCCTCCGCTCATAACCGCATGATGGCAGATTTTTGCACCGTTGATCGGCGATTGCTCGCGACGGCCTACATCCCCCTTGAAGATTTTGAGCGCTCATCAGCCATAACGAAACAAGCGATTGAACTGGGTGCCAAGGCTCTCATGGTGCCATCGCGTTGCCCGCAAAATCATTCGCCAAGCCACCAGGGGCTGATGCCGGTCTGGGCAATGGCCGCAGAGGCCGGCATTCCTGTTCTCTTCCATGTCGGCGGCGAGGAAAAACTAAACCCGGTCTACAAAGAAAATGGACTACCTCCCGTTCCGGATTTTCACGGGGGCGACGATAATTTTACCTCGGTCAGTTACATGCCGATCCCCAATGCAGTTATGCAAACACTCGCGACGCTCATTTTTGATGGCATCTTCGACCGCTTTTCAAATCTGAAATGGGGCGCGATTGAGCTTGGTGCCTCCTGGTTACCAGGTTGGATGCGGGCGATGGATTCCGCAGCGCACGCCTTCATGCGAAACGAAGAACGGTTACAAAATCTTTCTGACCGACCATCTGAAATCGTGAAGCGCCAGTTGCGTGTAACGCCATACCCGCACGAAGATACGGGCTGGATCATCAAAAACTCCAGCGATGAAATGTGTCTCTTCTCGTCGGACTTTCCACATGTGGAAGGGGGACGAAATCCCTTGAAACGGTTTGATGGCTCTCTTGAAGGCTGCTCGGATGGGCAGATTGAGCGGTTCTATGTTGATAATTTTATTGACCTGATGGGCAAGGGTCTTGCACCGGAACTCCACCGACCGGCACATTTGAAGGTCGCATAGGGGGGGCAACGGGCGGACTTGAAGACGGACAACGGTCTGCGCTGTGCCATGGATGTCGGAGCAGGTCAGGATCAGCAGACCTGTCCTCAAGCCTTGCCGCCACGCTGAAGCTGAGGCATAGAAGGTCTCATGAGCACGCTTACCGGACCAAATCGCCGCTTTTCCGTGGCCCCTATGATGGACTGGACAGACCGGCATGACCGGTTTTTCCTGCGCCTCATCTCGCGTCATGCGCTGCTCTATACAGAGATGGTGACAGCGCCCGCGATTATTCACGGGGACCGGGACTATCTTCTGGGCTTTAGCCGCGAGGAACATCCTGTCGCCGTGCAGCTGGGGGGCAGTGTTGCGCACGAGCTTGTCCAAGCCGCAAAAATCGCGGAAGATTTTGGCTATGACGAAGTGAACCTCAATGTCGGTTGCCCGTCTGACCGGGTACAGTCGGGGCGTTTCGGTGCTTGCCTGCTGCTGGAGCCGGATCTCGTGGCGGATTGTATCGCTGCCATGATCGCGGCGATCAAAATTCCCGTCACGGTCAAATGTCGCATCGGCGTTGATGATCAGGAGCCGCGAGAGGCACTGCCTGCGCTCATCGACAAGGTGAGCGCTGCCGGTTGCAAGAGCTTCACCGTCCATGCGCGCAAGGCATGGTTGCAAGGTCTGTCGCCGAAAGAAAACCGGAGCGTGCCGCCGCTCGACTATCAGCTCGTCTACGAGATGAAACGAGCCTATCCCGGTCTCGAAATTTGTATCAATGGGGGCGTCGCAACGCTGGACGAGGCGGAAGATCATCTCGACCATGTTGACGGTGTGATGATGGGCCGTGCGGCGTACGAGAACCCCTATGTCCTCGCCGACGTGGACCATCGTTTCTTCGGGGCAACACATACGCCGTTGTCACGTCACGAGGTGATCGAGGCTTTTCTCCCCTACATCTCTGCACGTCTTGCGGAGGGCGTGCATTTGAACGCCATGACGCGCCATATTCTCGGTCTCTTCCAGCACATGCCCGGTGCCCGCGCTTACCGCCGTCACCTGAGCGAAAATGCGCATAAGCCCGGCGCTGACATCGATGTCGTGATTGAGGCGGCGAAGAAAGTGCGTGTTCCGGTACCTGTCGCTGAGACGGTCTGATTTCCCCAGCCAGCCCTAAACCCGATCCAGCAACTTATCCGATATCTCCGCGGTGCTTGTAACTCCGGTCAATGCCATGGAGACTTTCATCTCGCCTTTCAGCGTACCAAGATAGGCCTCAAGTCCTGCCTGTCCCCGTGACGCCACAGCATAGACCCAGGGGCGGCCAATCAGCGTGCCCTTGGCACCGAGCGCCAAGGCCTTCAGCACATCCTGTCCGCTGCGGATACCACCATCGACCAGAATATCCGCGCGTCCCTTAAGTGCCTCGACCACGCGCGGCAGCATGGCAATGGAGGAGGAAACCCCGTCCAATTGCCGTCCGCCATGGTTGGAGACGATCACCCCGTTCGCACCTGCATCCGTTGCCGCGACAGCATCTTCCGGGCTCAACACGCCTTTGATGATGAGATCTCCGTCCCAGATGGAACGAAGCCATTCAATATCTTTCCAGGTGACGGAGGCATCAAGCTGCGCCCCGATCCATGCGGCAAAGTCTGCGGGTGTTGTGGCCTTGGGCACATATTCCGTGAGATTGCCAAACGTGTGTGGCTGGCCTTTCAGCCCCACATCCATCACCCATCGGGGATGTGCAAGATAAGTATCAATCGCCGCACGGACTTTGCCAACAGGTGAAAGCTGACCGCTCATGCCATTGCGCACATCGCGGTAGCGCGCACCGACAACAGCCAGATCGACGGTAAAGACAAGCGTTTTGACACCGACCGATTTTGCCCGCTGGAGAAGCGCCTCAACGGCACCACGATCTTTGAGCATGTAAAGCTGAAACCAGAACGGCACATCGGAGACGGCAGCCACCTCCTCAAGCGAGCAGATGCCAACGGTCGAAAGACAATAGGGAATGCCAAACGCATCCGCCGCGCGTTTCGCCTGGGTTTCGCCGCGACGCGCCATCATGCCGGCAAGGCCAACCGGCGCCAGCGCCACCGG
>JAVKCY010000032.1:0-13351 GCA_040223265.1 Parvibaculum sp.
AAAGGACATTAGGTCAGGATGGATGCGGCAGAAATGATAAGATGTCAACAAAAACTGCCAAGTATGTGTCGCTGAATATCAATAGTCAGTCACCCTTCTGGGTGAGCGCCGCGATCGCCAGAACCATCATGGCGACCACCACGCCAACAATCGCCGCAGAGAAGAGCGTGAACGTGAGGGTGTTCCAGTCAAATCCGGTGAAGGAGAGACCACGCCCGCCCGTCAGGCCGGAGACGAAAGACGCGAGTATATTGCCCCAGCCCGTGATGAGCAGGCCCCAGGTGATCAGGTTCGACTGGCTGGCCGAAATGGTGAGCTGTTTGGCAGCTGCCGCAATGGCAATCATCATCATTCCGTTCAAGACACCTTCCAGATGCGCCATGCGCCAGGCGCGCAGGCTTTCAACTGCTTCAGGCGCGCCAGTTGCGGCGTCGGCAATAGCCCACACAAACGGGACCCCGGCCACAAGGCCCAGAATGAAAATGATGGCTCCATAGCCAATCAGCAAAGCGTGATGTCGGGTTGGCATTGTATTCCTCCAATGATGCTCTAACGTGTGCACAGTTTAACAAAAGCCGGACGCAATAAATTGTCCGGAAAGCAGGGAGATTTCCTATGATCGGATACGTAACACTGGGGTCGAACGACCTGGAAAAAGGCGTGAAGTTTTATGACGATCTGATCGGTTTCATGGGCGGCAAGCGGCTGTTCAACATGGACCGTATCTATTTTTGGGCAGGTGCTGATGGCGGGCCTATGTTGTCGCTCTGCCGTCCTTATGACGAAAAAGCGGCGACTCCAGGAAATGGCGTGATGGTCGCGCTCGCTGCCAAGTCGAAAGCCGACGTTGACAAGTTCCATGCCCATGCACTGAAGCTTGGTGCAAAGGATGAAGGCGCGCCGGGTGCCCGTACGGATAATTTCTATGGCGCGTATTGCCGTGACCTTGATGGCAACAAGCTCTGCTTCTTCATTATGGGCTAAAGCATTTCCAGGAAAAGTGGTGACCGGTTTTCCGATCAGAAATGCGTAAGCGAAATAGGCCCAAGCATTTCCAGGAAAAGTGGTGACCGGTTTTCCGACCGGAAATGCGTGAAAGAATATGGGGCGGGGGCTCAATAGGCGCCCGCCCACATATCCCAGTTTCGGGAATAGCCGGGACCGGCCAGTGCAAGCGTTGGTATGGCCCCCACCATGCCAGCGGTGAGTCCCGGAAAATGTGTCATCATCCGGCACTGTGCCCAATTCAGAAAACGATACCTCGCCAATGCTCTGTTCATTTCAGGAACGGGCGCACGACCGCACAAAATGGCTTCCGCCGCAGCCGTTGCGGCAACGGCAGAGCGCGCCATGCCATCGCCGGTAATGATCGGTGCGCCACCTGAATAAATGTAGGAAAGATCAAGCACACCTTGTTGACGGTTTTTGAGCCCTCGCCACGGCAGGCACGGCACCGTAGCACGTCCCATCGTCTCATCAGTATCGTGCGGTTCAAGTCCCAGCGCTTCACCAACGCCCATGATCTCATCGGTCAGGCAGGCATATTCATGTTCCTTGTCAAAGCTTCCAACCTTGGCCACCCGATAGAAAATCCCGTAATAGCGCGCGAGCGGTGAGAGCGGGTCCTGAAACGGGTAAAGCACCGCCATGTCGAGCCCGCCTTCGCGATGAACGAAGGAGCAAAAGGCGTCATGATCGTCAAGCACACCCTTCGCAGCGCGCCCATTGTCAGTGAATGTGATCTGTGAGGCCAGAACCATTTCCTTTGGGGCAGGTGCCTGCCAGGCTGTATCAGCGTTTTCAAGCAATTTGGGTCTGGCATTGACGATGAGCGGGTTTTGTCCGCGTGCATGGGTGCGCAACGCACCAAGGTTGTTTATGTCTTCCTCGACATGATGCACGCCCGCCTTTTTGGCGAGTGCAATCAACGCACCGGCAAGGCGCGAGTTCCGCACACCATAGGCAAGTGGCGCGTTCTCGCTGCGGTCAGCGCGCACGCCGCAATTTTTCATCCAGGTCCCTTTGTTGCCAAGCCAATAGCGCCCCGCTTCTTTTGTGGCGAGGGCAACCTTCTGCTGATGCGTCATTGCGCGAGACCAGTCGGTGCCGTAAATCTCGGTGAGCACGGTCTCCCGCGAGACGCCAAGCGCAGCGGCGTAATAGTCAATTGATCGCGCGCGCAGCGTCACCCCATTGATGAGCCGCCGACTTTCAGCAACCGGCGGCGATACGATGACAACCCGACCCTCAAACGCTGAAGCCCGGTTGAGCCGTGCAGCCATCACCGCCGCCCCAATGCCATTGCCGACAATCACAACGCTGTCATAGGCAACAGGTTGGGCGGGGCTTTCACGACCGGTCCAGAGGGGCAGATGGGCGTCCCGACCCTTGATGGAAAGCGTATCGAGCATATCTATCCCTCAATTAGAGCTGTAACTCTACAAAATTAGAGCATATACTCAAATTTCGCTCGGTCAAGGGGCAGGTGTTGGGGCGCCCGCCGCGAGACTGTCAGGTGATGACAAAACGGCTTTGGCACGATAGGGAAGGGCACGAACCGAAGTGACCAGATGGATCAGATGGTAAAAATAGCGAAGATCGGCAGCAGGGACACGGCATCGCGCCCCAACGCATTGCCTGCCAAAGTGTCGCCCGCCAAAGTGTCACCCGCCAAAGTGTCAAGAGGTGCGGCCACGCGGACATTGATCCTGCAAACGGCGTTGCGCCTGTTCAACGAGGGCAGTGCGTCCGATATAAACACCAATCAGATCGCCGCCGCCGCGAGCATCAGCCCAGGCAATCTTTATTATCACTTCCGCAACAAGGAAGAGATCATCCGCGCCCTCTTCCCCTCGATCAAAGAGGCGATCGCAGAACCGCTTACCTATCCTAAGGGAGAGAGTATCTCTGCGGACCGCATGGCCGCCGATTATGTGAAGGCGATTGAGATCCTATGGCGGTACCGATTCTTCTTTGCAGATTTTGTGGGGCTCGGGCAGCGCGATCAGGCACTGGCGGAGGCTATGCGTCATCTGCAGGACGAGACCATCGCGACAATGTACGCCATGTTTGAAGACGTAATGGCGCAAGGCGACATGATCTTGTTGGAGGAAAAGACCCTTGAGCATTTGGCGCTCAATTCATTTCTCGTCTGGTTCAGCTGGGTATCTTTCATGGATCGCACGTCAGACCCGCGCACCAAGCGCGAGGAACGTCTGGCCGATGGGGCGCTTGCCTGCCTCGCCATTGCCGATCCCTACCTCAAGCCCGCTTATCGCGCCGCGGTCCATGAGGCTTTGCTCAAGCTCATGAAACCGCAGCGGAAAAAATTGTGAGACGAACGCTCAGCCCGCCAAATTAGCCAGCCAGCGTACATTTGCCATTATTGATGACCGTGACATTGCGCTCTTTCACCTTGGCGATGAAGGAGAGCACATTGCCGTCTTTCCAGGCTTCCAGTGTGATGGTTTCACCAGGATAGACAGGCGAAGAAAAGCGCACGTCAAAGCCCGTGATCTTCGTCGGATCATAATCGCAGACATGGGTGATGATCGCCCGGCAGCACGTGCCATAGGTGCAAAGCCCGTGCAGGATCGGTGCAGGAAAGCCAACAGCCTTTGCAAAATCAGGATCAGCATGAAGAGGATTACGGTCCCCTGACAGGCGATAAAGCAATGCCTGATCCGGTTTCGTCTCCGCATCAAATGTCATGTCTGGCGCACGGTCCGGGATGGCGTGGGGCTGAGGCGCGCCTGTCGTTGGCCCTCCAAAACCGCCATCACCACGGGCAAAGGTCGTCGACAGTAATGTGCAAAGCGCCTCGCCGGTTGCCTTGTCGCGAATGCTTGTTTCGCTTGCAATCACCGCGCCCTTGTCTTTGCCTTTGTCCCATGCGCCAACAATTTTCGTGTCCACCAGAATGGTTGCCGCAGCCGGCAAGGGCTTGTGCATGGTGAGCTTCTGTTCGCCGTGAACGACCATCGCATAATTGATGCCGCTCTTGCCCATTGCGCCCGCACCCCAGGCGATAACGGTTGCCATGGTCGGAACGGTGACGAGATTGTTCTCGTACACAAAGGGGAGTTCCTTTTTGTCGAGCGCATCGCGCCCGAACCCGACGCCCAATGCATAAAGCATGGTCTCGCGGTCGCCATAGGAAAATTCCTGACCTGCAGTGGCCAGCTTCATCAGCTCATCATAAACGATTGCCATATCGGCGCTCTCCCGTTTTGCGTCATGGTGTGTTTCATTTTCTTGTCCCCAGCAAAGCAGGCCCGGGCGGGAGAGGCAAGGGCCGAAATTCAAGTTTCGCCGGGTTCATCTGCGCGAGGGTCCAGGATCATGTGTGCAGATTTGTACATGGGTAAGGGTGGAAATTGGGTATAGTAGCGCTATTCGATCGAAGGAGAAAATGATGAGCCCCGAGAGCCAGACGAAAGCAGACCAGAACAAAAAGAGCGGCGCGTTTGAATGTTTCGAGGTGAAAATCGAAAATCATATCGCGCACATTCGCCTGGTCCGGCCACAGGTTGCCAACGCGATGAACATGACGTTTTGGAACGAGCTTCCGGCGATCGTGAAAGACATTAGCGACAATGCACGTGCGCGCGTCATCGTGATCTCCAGTGAGGGCAAGCATTTCACTGCCGGTATGGAGCTTTCCGTTTTCGGCGGCGGGGCAGACCAGTCACATATTGAAGCAGGCCGTCGCCGCGAGCGGATGATGCAGACCGTCCTCATGCTGCAAAAAACATTCTCCTGTTTGGAAGAAGCCCGCATGCCGGTTCTCACCGCCATTCAGGGCGCGTGTGTGGGCGGTGGTATGGATTTTGTGAGCGCGGCAGACATGCGCTATTGCACGAAGGAAGCCTTCTTTTCCATCGCAGAGATCAATATCGGCATGACCGCCGATGTCGGTACCTTCCCGCGCATGGGCTATGTCATGCCGCAGGGTCTGGTGCGCGAAATGGCGTTTACCGGTCGTCGTATGCTTGCTGACGAAGCAAAGGCCTGCGGCTTTGTGAACGAAGTGTTTGCAAGCCATGAGGCGATGATGGATGCTGTGATGGGCCATGCGAAAGAAATCGCGTCTAAATCCCCGCTGGCGATCTGGGGTTCAAAGGAAATGTTGAACTATGGGCGCGACCATTCTGTCGCCGATGCCTTGAAGCATATTGCAGTCTGGCAGACGGGCATGTTCCAGCCCGGCGACATGGCGGAGAGCTTTGGTGCGCAACAGGAAAAACGTGCACCGGAGTTTCAGGAACTGATGCCGGTCCCCAAGCGCTTTGAACAGCTTTGATAGTGAAGCCCTTCAGCGCACACCCAAGATCTTCCCCCAAAGGGTGCGCTAACGCGCGCCCAATACTTTCCCCCAAAGGGTGCGCTAACGCGCGCCCAATACTTTCCATAGACTGGTAGCGGTCATGACAGGCTCACCGTTCACGCTGTAGCTCGCCTCTACAAAAAGCACAGAGCGCGTTTTGCGCACAAAGCGCGCCCGTGCCTCCACCAGATCACCAAGCTTTGGGAAGGCAAGAAAACTCGTCTGAAGCGAGAGCGTGACGCAGGGCGTGTAATCATTGTCCCAATAGGCCGTGCAGCCCATCGTCGCATCGGCAAAGGTCATCATCTGCCCTTCATGTACATGTACCCCGTCCGGGCCAAGATGTTGTGGCCCGACCTCAAAAGCAATGACCCGCTGCCCTTCTTCATCGCGCTCATAAAACGGGCCGACAAATTTCTCAAACGGGTCAATCAGGTTTTGTGGTTTGAAACCGGCAGGCCCGCTCATGCGGGGGACCTCTCTGCACTCTCAAGGCGATAGACCGCCGTTGCCGACATCATCAGCTTGCCATCTGCGTGAAGCTCGACAGAGGCAAAAACCACCGTCCGTGTGCGCCGCGTAATGCTGGCGCGCCCGATAACCGCAGCGCCAGCAGGGCCCGGCCCCACAAAATCACAATTGATGGAGAGGGGTGCGCTCACCGCGCCGTCGCTCACGTGCCGCACCAGTGTTGAAAGCGCGCTCGACGCAAGCGTCATCATCATGCCGCCATGCAGAAACCCGTCACCGTTCAAATGCTGGTCTTTGATGGTAAACTGGAGCATGGTGTCGCCCGCATCCTCAGTATAGGTGATGGGGCCGACATATTGCTCAAAGGCGGATGTGTCTCGCATGTAGGTAGGCTCCGGTTATTTGCAATGTGGTGACAATGCAATGTGATGACAATGCGATGTGATGCAATGATCGGGTGCACATGTCTACCCTCAGATTATGGAAGAGGCCAGACGACGGGAGAGGAAAGTCTCATGAATGCTGATATGAGTTCCAGTCTTTGGCAGGCCCGCGGTACGATGAGCGTGTTGACCGGCGGATTTTCCGTTCACGAGATTACGAATGACGCGGCGAACTGGCTCACAGACGAGGGTGCACGCGAGGGTCTGCTCACGATTTTTCTGCGCCACACCTCAGCCTCGCTCCTCATCATGGAGAACGCAGACCCCGACGTTATGGCCGATATTATGGACGCACTGAAGCGCCTCGCGCCGGAAAATGAGGAGCTTTATCGTCACCGCACCGAAGGGCCGGACGACATGCCCGCCCACATTCGCGCAAGCCTGACACAGACCCATATCAGCGTGCCGGTCACCGACGGACGCATGGAACTGGGTACCTGGCAGGGCATCTGGCTGTTGGAGCATCGCGCAAGAGCGCAGACCCGAGAGCTGGTGCTGCATTATGTGGGGGGCTGAACGCGACAGGGCCGAGGATGGCTCCTCGACCCTGACACGCGGCATAATCGGATATGTTTAGATCGCGCTGGTGGCGCTGATCAGGCTGGCGCCGGGACCCATATTTTCATTTGGATCAAGGTCGAGCGCCATTGCGCGGGCTGGAACACCAAGCTCGTTGAGGCTGTTGAAAACAGCCATCGCGCGGGCCGCTCCCAAGCCACTACCCAAGCCACTGGAAGCATCGCCTTCAAGAGCATTCGCCTTGATGGTGATCGCTACACCGGCATAGACCGCTGCTTCGTCAGCCACGGCGCCCAGCAACAAGAGAGCTTCTTTGCTTGGCTCAACCGCATCGGCAGAGAAATAGACCGGCAGTAAGAGTGTCTGGGCATCATCAGCAAATTGGCTGATCCGGTGAACGCTGGAATAACGCATCTCCACAAGGATGGAAGCCGGGGCCTCGTGGGCTGCCAGAATCTCTTCATTGGGCGCAGCAGAATGACGCGCAGCAGATGTTGTCTCAGGCGCTGTCGCATCCGTCGCCAAACTTATGGCCGTCATCCCCAAAAGGGCTGAAAAACCTGCCACCAGTGTGAAAATAGGCCGACCAGACATGTGTATCTCCTGCTTCTTGCGTGTTTTTGCCCGGGAAAACCCCTGAACACTGCCAATCTGACGGAAAAAAAGGGCAGGGGAAGGTCCACCCCGTGACCTCTGCGCGGCCAAAATGAGGTATCTTTGCGGCATGCCCGCGGGACCCCGGACTTCACCCTGTTCAGGCGTGCAAGGCTGCCCGCGCGAAATTGATTCCCAAATTACGCTTCAGATGTTTATGGTGCGGGCCAACCGGCCTTCATGCCCCAGATTCCCCAACGAAATATGGGGGGTTTGTGGCGTTTTGACATGGACCCTGCCAGCAGGGCGTGCCAGAAGAAGGTAAGCAATGGTTCAATAGCAGGGAGACTTTTATGTCGAGAGAAGCTGTCATCGTATCAACTGCCCGCACCGGTCTGGCCAAATCAGGTCGCGGCGGGTTCAACATCACACATGGCTCAGCCATGGGTGGCCACGCGATCAAGCACGCCATCGCGCGCGCTGGCATCGAGCCTGGTGACGTCGAAGACGTGATCATGGGCTGCGGTAATCCAGAAGGTGCCACCGGCATGAACGTGGGCCGTCTCTCGGCTCTCGCAGCCGGCTGCCCGATCACTACATCAGGTACAACGGTAAACCGGTTCTGTTCGTCTGGTCTTCAGACCATTGCAATGGCGTCCAACGCTGTGGTGAACAATGGCACGCCCATCGCTGTGGGTGCCGGTGTTGAAAGCATTTCGCTCGTTTCCATGGGCGGCATGAACACCAACCACATCACCGAAGAAAGCCTGATGGCTCAGTATCCAGCCCTTTGGATGCCAATGATCGAGACCGCAGACATTGTGTCCAAGCGCTACAATGTTGCTCGCGATTATCAGGACGAATACGCCCTTCGCTCACAGCAGCGCATTGCGGCTGCACAGGCAGCTGGCAAGTTCGATGATGAAATCGTTCCGATGAAAACCAAAATGAAGGTCTTCAACAAGGAAACGAAAGAAGAAAGCATCGTCGATTATGTTGTGGACAAGGACGAATGCAATCGCCCGACAACAACGCTTGAAGGTCTGAACGGCCTGCAGCCTGTTCGCGGTGAAGGCAATTTCGTGACCGCCGGTAACGCATCGCAGCTTTCAGATGGCGCAGCAGCTGTTGTCATCATGGAAGGCGCAGAAGCCGCCAAGCGCGGCATTAAGCCACTCGGCGCATTCCGCGGTTTCGCAGTTGCAGGGTGTGAGCCAGACGAAATGGGCATTGGTCCTGTTTTCGCTGTGCCTCGTCTGCTTGAGCGCGCTGGCCTCAAGGTTGATGATATCGACCTTTGGGAGCTGAACGAAGCATTTGCCTCACAGTGCCTCTATTCACGTGACCGTCTCGGCATCGACCCTGAGAAGTACAATGTGAACGGTGGCTCAATTGCTATCGGTCACCCGTTCGGCATGACAGGCGCGCGCTGCGTCGGTCATATCCTGCTCGAAGGCCAACGCCGCAAGGCAGAAGGCCAGAACGTCAAGTGGGGTGTTGTCACCATGTGTATCGGTGGCGGCATGGGCGCAGCAGGTCTCTTCGAGATCTTCTAAGTGTTTCCAGGAAAAGTGGTTGCCGGTTTTCCGTCCGGAAACACGACGAGAAAAATGGTCAAACACTTGCGGTGAAATTGGAAAAGCCGGGCCTCAAGCGCCCGGCTTTTTTGTGGCCGGCTTTTTGGTATAGTGACGAAAACGGAGACGGTGATGCGCTACTTTGATGATTTTGTTGTTGGCGAACTTTGGCCGGTTGAGGCGACCTACGACATGAGCGAAGAGGAAATCGTTTCCTTCGCCAAGAAGTGGGATCCGCAACCCTTCCATGTGGACAAAGACGCCGCCGCCAAATCCATCTACGGCACGCTCACCGCTTGCGGCTCCCACATTCAAAGCGTGGTGCTGAAACTTGCACAAGGTTTGCCCCACGAAACCGCCGTGCTGGGCGCACTTGGCTATGACGAGGTGCGGTTTCACAAGGCGGCAAAACTTCACGACGTGCTTTCGCTTACCATCGAATGTATCGACAAGCGCGAAAGCAGTTCCAAACCGGACAGAGGTATTGTGAAAAATCGCCACATCCTGAAAAATCAGGACGGCGAAACCATCTTCACCCAGACAACAACCTTGCTGATCGCTCGGAAAGTGTGACGATCACTTGCCCGCGCTCTCAAAGCCCCAGCACGAGCTTCGCCATAATATTACGCTGAACCTCGTTCGAGCCGCCATAGATGGAGCCCGCCCGATTGTTGAGATAGCACGGCACCACCGTCATTGTATCTGCGGACCCTATTGGCGCGATATTGGCGCCTGTCGTGCGCGCGGCCTTTTGCTCTGGTGAGCCATAATACTGGATAGCTTCAATCGCAAGCTCATCAAGCTGTTGTCGCATCTCCGTTGCGCATGTTTTCAACATGGAGGACGCAGGCCCCGGGTTTTGGCCCGACGACATGGCAGAGAGAATGCGGTGCTCGGTAAACTCAAGCGCCTTGATACTGATCTCGGCTCTGGCCAGTTTCGCGGCAAATCCGGCATCGTCCGCGAGCGCCTGCCCATTGCCAGCGCATTCCTTGCGCGCAAGAGCTCTTACCTTCTTGATGCCAACCTCAAGACCCGGCGCGGAGGAACCGCCGCGTTCAAATTCCAGCAGATATTTAGCCACCGTCCAGCCATCATTTTCTTTGCCGACAAGGTTTGTCACCGGCACGCGCACATCGTCAAAGAAAACCTGATTGACCTCATGATCTTGCGAAATTGTGATGATCGGCTCAACCTTGATGCCGGGCGTATCCATATCGATGAGAAGGAAGGTAATCCCCTCCTGCGGCTTACCGCTCCCGTCTGTGCGCACAAGACAGAACATCCGGTTGGCAAAATGCGCATGGGTGGTCCAGATTTTTGTGCCATTGATCACATAATGATCGCCATCGCGCACCGCCTTGCATTGCAGTGACGCAAGGTCCGACCCAGACTCGGGTTCTGAATAGCCCTGGCACCAATAGTCTTCGCCCGACAGGATACGCGGTAGATAAAATGCCTTTTGCTCGTCGGTGCCGAACTTCATCAGCATCGGCCCGCACATGCGAAGCCCCATGGGGGAGAGATGCGGCGTTTCAGCCCGCGCACATTCCGACGAGAAAATATATTTCTGCATGTCGGTCCAGCCGGTTCCGCCATACTCCTTCGGCCAGCTGGGGGCGACCCAACCTTTCTGATGCAGCACTTTGTGCCAACCGATATTGTCCGGATATTCGGTGAAGACGCTGGTGGTCAACCGACCACCTTCCCGCATCTCCGCCGTCAGGTTCTCATCAAGAAAAGCACGAACCTCCTCGCGAAAGGCCGCATCCTCAGGCTTGAGCGCAAGGTCCATGTCTTATTCTCCTGATTTGGTTTGTTCAAAGGCCCAGAACAGCCTTTGCCATGATGTTGCGTTGAACCTCGTTGGACCCGCCAAAAATCGTATTGGCGCGACCGTTCATATATTTGGGCACAACCATCAATGTGTGATCGGGCCCAACGGGTGCCACATTCGATCCCCAAGTCCGCGCTTCCATCAGATGCGGTGCAATATAGTGTGAGATTGCTTCGACACCAAGTTCGGTGATCGTTTGCGTCATGGTAGAGCCGCGCAGTTTGATCATGGAGGCAGCGGCGCCGGGGTTCTGCCCGGTGGACAATTGCGACATGATCCGGTGCTCGGTAAATTCAACCGCCGTTACCTCGACATCGGCCTCGTTGATTTTGCGGCGGAAGGCCGGATCATCAATGAGCGCCCCTTCGCCATCTGCCACTTCTTTCGCGGCAATCGACTTCAAGCGGTTGAGTGCATTGCGCAGGTTCGCTCCATGGGCCGAACCGCCGCGTTCAAACTCAAGCAGATATTTGGCAACCGTCCAGCCATTGTTTTCCGCGCCGATGCGATTGGCTTTGGGCACCCGTACATCATCGAAGAAAACCTGGTTCACTTCATGGTCACCTGAAATTGTGATGATCGGCTCAACCTTGATGCCCGGCAGATCCATCGGGAACACAATGAAGGAAATCCCTTCTTGTTGCTTGCCTTCATTGCTTGTCCGCACAAGGCAGAACATATGATTGGCAAAGTGCGCACCGGTCGTCCAAATCTTCGTACCATTGATGATGTAGTCATCACCGTCCGACACCGCTTTGGTTTGCAGCGAGGCAAGGTCAGAGCCGGAACCTGGTTCTGAATAGCCCTGGCACCACCAATGTGTCCCGTCGAGAATTTTGGGGAGATATTTTGCCCGCTGCTCGTCGGTGCCATGGCCCATTAAGGTTGGACCTACCATCGAAAGGCCCATGGAGCTCAAGCCCGGCGCACCCGCAGCTGCACATTCAGACGCAAAGATAAACTTCTGCATCACCGTCCAGCCGGTGCCGCCAAATTCTTTTGGCCAGCTGGGTGCGGCCCAACCGCGCGCATTGAGGATGCCCAGCCATTCCACGCGCAATGGATGATCAACCAGAATGCCGCTGGTCAGTCTCGCATGCGCCTTCAGATCGTCGGTCAGCTTCTCATCCAGAAAAGCACGTACTTCATCACGAAAGGCTGCCTCTTCGGGCTTCATGTCCAGATCCATGGGTTTCTCTCCATTGTCGGTTTTATACTTCTTTGGAACCTAGCTTAGCCCTCCTGCGGGTCCGCGCAACCCTCCTGCGGTTCCGCTCAACTTTGTGTTTCAAAAGAGCGTCTTTCGCCTTTTGACCCTTGCGTCAAACGGCTAAGCTTTGCCAACAAAATCATAAAGGGAGAAAGACAAAATGGATTTGGAGCTTAAAGGCAAGCGAGCCATCATTCTGGGCGGTACAAGGGGCATTGGCCGCGCCATTGCGGACCTGTTGGCAGATGAAGGCGCAAATGTAGCGATCTGTGCACGAAATCAGGATCAGGTGACAGATGCCGTGACAGCGCTCAAGTCCAAGGGCGTTTCCGCCTTTGGGGCGGCGGTGGACATTGCAGACGGCAAGGCACTTAACCACTGGGTGGGCGAGGCGGCGAATTCCCTCGGCGGGGTCGATATCCTGATCTCGAACGCAAGTGCTCTCTCCGCTGGTAATGCGGAAGAAAACTGGCACGCCGGTTTTAACGTGGATGTAATGGGTGCCCAGCGCTCCATCGAGGCAGCCCTCCCGCATTTGAAAAAGTCAGCAAGCGACAAGGGTGACGCCTCTATTGTGATTATTTCGTCAGTGTCGGCGGCAGAGACAAGTTCGCCCAATGCCTATGGCGCGATGAAGGCCGCTCTCATTCATGTGGCCAAAGGTTACGCCAAACAATTGGCGGGCACCCATGTGCGCTGCAATGTTGTCTCGCCCGGCACGGTCTATTTCAAAGGTGGTGTGTGGAACATGATCGAAGACAATATGCCGGACGTCTACAAGGATGCGATGAACAAGAACCCGATGGGCCGCATGGCAACACCGGCCGATATCGCGAACGCGACGGTCTTCTTAAGCTCGCCTCGCTCAAGCTTCACCAGCGGCATCAACATGGTGGTGGACGGAGCCTATACAGGTCGCGTCAACTTCTGATCTTGTCCCTGTCTGGAATGTCTGGCGGGGGGGCTTATCCCTGCCAGCGCTCTGCCTCATGTGACAGGTTTGAAATCACATGGTCGAGGGAGCCTGGTGCAATGCCGCGATAAAAACCAATAATGTCGCGCAGGATCAGCTTCACGTTTTTCTCAGGCTTTGTGGGGGCTGCTTTCATTCGCTTGATCGCATTCACAATCGCAAAGCGAAAATAGGGGGCAAGACCGCTCTCGATGTAAAGCTGGTTGAGTGCATCATTGCCCGCACCCTTGAACGCAGCTTCAATGTCCTGTTCGGTTTCCTCGGTCAAAGCCTGGAAGGCCGCGACCGCAAACCCAAGTGATCCATGGCAGACCATGCGCAGCATGAGCGAGGCAGTGATGTCGCCATGGGACTTGAGCTGGTAGGCAAGGGGTACCAGTTGGCTTGCTGGTGACTGCGTG
>JAVKCY010000039.1:0-6238 GCA_040223265.1 Parvibaculum sp.
ACGCTCGAAACGATTGGGTGAACGAACGGGTCGCATGTCGGCACTTCAATTTCGCCTACCAGAGAGCCCCCGGCTCTCTGTAGGCCCGCCGCATCGGAGATCAGGACGACCTTACCGCCGCGCGCAATAACCTCGTGCATGTTGGAAACGGTCTTGTCAAAAAGATGATCGCTAGGAGCAATGACAATAATTGGCACTTCCTCGTCGATCAGGGCAATTGGCCCGTGCTTCAACTCGCCCGCCGCATAGCCTTCAGCGTGAATGTAGGAGATTTCCTTGAGCTTCAGGGCGCCTTCCATCGCAATTGGGAAAAGCGTTCCGCGCCCCAGATACAAAACATCCCTTGCCTTCGCGATGCCATGAGAAATGACTTCAATCATCGGTGCAAGCGTTAGCGCCGAAGAAACATGACGAGGTGTTTCAAGGAGTGCCCGGACCAGTTTTCGCTCGCGTTCTTCGTTGATGGCGCCGCGTGCACGCGCAGTACCAATCGCGAGCGCCGCCAGCACAGTGAGCTGACAGGTGAACGCTTTTGTGGAAGCCACCCCAATTTCTGGTCCGGCAAAGGTCGGCAGAATGACATCAGACGCTCGCGCGATGGTGGATTCTTGCACATTGACGATAGAGAGAATGTGTTGCTTCTGCTCTTTGCAATAATTCAAGGCCGCCAACGTGTCAGCAGTTTCGCCCGATTGAGAAACAAAGACAGCAAGCCCCCCTTCGGGCATTGCTGCCTCGCGATAACGGAACTCGGATGCGATATCAATCTCAACGGGTACGCGCGCAATCTGTTCAAACCAGTATTTGGCAACCTGTGTCGCGTAAAAAGCCGTACCACATGCAATCATCGTGATGCGGGGTACGCTGCCAAGGTCGAAGGGCAGCTCCGGCAAGCGGGTGCTCTCCGTCATGGGGTCAATGTAATCCGCGAGCGTATGGCCAATAACTTCCGGCTGCTCGTGAATTTCCTTCGCCATGAAGTGGCGATGATTACCTTTGTCCACCAATTGTGAAGAGGCATCTGAAATGCGAAGCTCGCGTTGAACCACATTATCGTGAGCATCATAGATTGTGACGGTCTCTGCGCGAATAACAGCCCAGTCGCCATCATCCAGATAGGTCACGCGGTTGGTCATCGGCGCGAGAGCAAATGCATCAGACCCAAGGTACATCGCCCCGTCCCCATGGCCGATGGCGAGCGGGCTACCGCGCCGCGCTGCCAGGATCAGATTGTCCTGGCCTTTGAACATAATGCCCAGAGCAAACGCACCTTCAAGCAAATGCAAAGAGGCGCGCGCTGCCTCAACCGCCCCAAGACCGGTCTTCATTTGTTGCGAAACCAGGTGCGCAATCACTTCAGTGTCGGTCTCGGTGTCAAAGACAGCACCATCGGCAATCAAATTTTCTTTCAGCTCACGGAAGTTTTCAATGATGCCATTGTGAACAACCGCCACATGGTCGCTGACGTGCGGGTGTGCATTGCGTTCAGTCGGCGCTCCATGGGTTGCCCACCTCGTATGGCCAATGCCAATAAAGCCTGACATTGGTTGATCACGCAGCAATTGATCGAGGTTTGTAAGTTTTCCCTCCGCGCGGCGGCGCACGATTTCGCCGTCGACCAAGGTCGCAATACCAGCGGAGTCATAACCGCGATATTCCAGACGACGTAGTGCCTCCAAAATAATTGGAGCAGCACCATCTTCACCGACCACACCAACAATACCGCACATGGGATTAGTCCTTCATGTCTTTGAGTTTTGATTGGTTCTTGCGAAAGCTTGCACCCCATCCTGCCTTTTCCATTTGCCGCCCGCGCGCAACGGCTAAAGCATCTGCAGCAACGTCTTTCGTAATCACACTGCCGGCACCAACATTTGCGCCATCACCAATCTTCACGGGGGCGACGAGCGAGCTATTGGAGCCGATAAAGGCACCCGCCCCAATGTCCGTAAAATGTTTGTTGAATCCATCATAATTGCAGGTGATGGTTCCCGCACCGATATTGGCTTCAGCCCCGACGCGAGCATCACCAATATAGGTCAAATGACTGATCTTGGCCCCAGCCTCGATATCTGCCTTTTTGGTTTCAACAAAATTGCCGACTTTGGCGCCAACGCCAAGCTTTGTTCCAGGGCGAAGCCGCGCAAATGGACCGACGTCACACTTGTTCTCAACGATAGCCCCTTCAAGATGCGAGAAGGCCTTGATCGTCACATCTTCGCCGACCCGCACACCGGGTCCAAAAACCACATTAGGTTCGATTAGTGTATCGCGGCCGATTATCGTATCGGCTGAGAAGAACACACTTTCTGGATCGCGCATCGTAACCCCAGATGAGAGCATGAAATTGCGACGTCGCGTTTGAAATATCTTTTCGGCGCTTGCGAGGTCGAGACGGCTGTCAACGCCCATGCTTTCATCTTCATCACGTGTGACAACAGCACATGCGAGCCCGGCCTTGGCAGCTAGCTCCGGCACCTCTGTCAGATAAACTTCACCGCTTGCGCCACTCACTTTAAGTTGCTCAAGCAATGAACGGAAATGCCTACGGTCGATTGCCATTGCACCGCCATTGCAAAGTGTAATGCGCCGCTCTTCATCGCTCGCATCTTTTTCTTCAACAATCGCCGTCAACGCACCAGTCGTGCCACAGACGAGCCGACCGTAATTTGTTGGATCTTCAGCCTCAAACCCCAGAACCACGACTTGAGCGCCATCAAGAATCTGCTGACGCATTAATCGCAATGTTTCAGTTTCAAGCAAAGCCGCATCACCAAAAAGGACGAGGACGGTTCCAGCTTCATCCGGAACAACAGCAAGCGACGCACGAGCCGCGTCACCGGTTCCTTTGGGTTCTTTCTGGATAGCTGTCACAACAAGGGGAGATTGAGAGCGAGCGAAATTGGACACTTCTTCCATTGAAGGCGCAACAATTGTGATGATTTTCTTGGCGCCCAATTCAAGACTTTTATCGATCACATGCCCTAGCAAAGGACGGTTCGCCAACGGGTGAAGGACCTTTGGCAAAGCTGATTTCATACGCGTTCCCTTGCCTGCAGCAAGGATCACAACAGTTGTATCGTTAACGCTCATAATGTCCGTGTGTTTTCAGCGCAGCAAAACCAGCGCATTCCCCAATTTCATGCGCGCGCAATGTGCCATATCCATTCAGCAGCTCACAATAACTAAATATTTCAGTCTTTTTCACACTGAACCGATGAGGTTCCGCGCTTCAGCATCAGCCTCCTTCACCGTCCGAAAGTCAGGCAGGATTTCGTGCATGAGCTTAATGACAGCGGCATCATCGCCCTGTTTGGCAGCTTCAACAAGCTCACCCATCTTGCTTTTCGCCAATTCTCCATCGCGTGGTGTAGCAATCGCCGCCATGAGCTCCTTGTGGCTGGTTGGCAATATCTCTTCATTGGCGTTGAACAGGTCTTCGTAAAGTCGCTCGCCCGGCCGCAGGCCAGTAATCTTAATCTCGATATCTTCGTCCGGCACCAAACCGGCAAGCTTGATCATCTGGCGCGCCATATCGATGATTTTCACGGGCCTTCCCATGTCGAGGACCACAATCGCGCCTCCCTTATCCAACAACTCATCGCGCAAGGTTGCCGCCTGCAACACGAGCTCGACGGCCTCCCGGATAGTCATGAAAAAACGGGTCATATCGGGATGCGTGACTGTAAGTGGTCCGCCGCGCTGCAATTGCTTCTGGAAAAGGGGAATGACGGAACCCGCCGACCCGAGCACGTTCCCAAAACGAACTGTCACAAAACGCGTGTGGTTACGTTTGCGGCTCTCCACATCAAGCAACTGACAATAGGTCTCGGCAATCCGTTTTGAGCCCCCCATAACGCTGACCGGATGAGTTGCCTTGTCGGTGGAGATCATCACCATACTTGTCACATTGTGGCGCACAGCCGCGTCTGCAATATTCCGTGTGCCCATTACATTCGTAAGAACGGCCTGCGACGGTTGAGATTCCAGAAGTGGCACATGCTTGAGCGCAGCCGCATGAAAGACGATATCAGGCTGTTCGGCAGCAAAAACGCGCTCCACGAGATCTGCTTCGCGAACATTGCCTACAATCGCAGCACAAGATAAATCTGGAAAAGTCTCAGTAACTTGTCGATCTATCTCATAGAGATTGAATTCAGAGTTATCAAACAGCGCGATATGCTTCGGCGAAAAACCGGCAATCTGTCGAACAAGTTCAGAACCAATGCTGCCGCCAGCACCCGTTATTAGAACGCGCCTGTCGCCGATAAGAGCAGCCATTCCCTCTCTGTCGAGGGAAGCCTGCGGTCGGCTCAATAAGTCTTCGACATCAATAGGCCGGACATCAATCTCTGTGCTCGACGCTTTAACCAGTCGAGACATCTCCGGAAGGCGGTCCAGTCGCACACCCTGCTCTTGTGCAAAATCCAGCAATGCACGGATTGGATCACCACGCAAATTGTCATCCGCGACGATGAGCCCTTTCAGGATACTACGGTACTCCAGCGTGATACGTTGAAGATGATCGAGAGAACCAAGAACCTTCACCCCACGAATTCGGGCGCCGACAGGATTGTTGTTTGTCGTCACAATGCCAAGAACGCGGTAGCGAGCGCTCGGGTCGCGCGCCATTTTCCGAATAAAGGCATCGCTCTCATCAGTTGCACCAATGAGAATAACCGGAACGATATTTTCGTTGGCAAGTGTGCCCTGAATAAGCCCCAATTGCTTTTCATGCCAAAGTCGGGCGATCAGCCGCGCACCAACAAAGAGCATTGTCAAGACAATGGTATCGATCAGAACAGATGAGCGCGGTACGCCGTTCAATCGGCTTGTCAAAAACATGACCACAAGGAAGCCCAAATTGCAGAACAAAGCTGTGCGGGCGAGCAACAACGCATCGTCAACAGAAACATAGCGCCAAGGGATACGCTGCAGGTTTGATCGCCAGATGACAAGGGCCGCAATAGCCGTGAAAGCGAGCGTCGACAACCCTACCAACTGCAGAGAGGCGATGAAACCATCGTCACCTAGCCGCAAAAACAATGTCAGCGGAAACGAGATCGCGGCGAGGAACACGTCGAACAGAAAAATAACGATCGCTCGCCTGGCGTTCAACCAGGCGGAAAAGGTTCGATCAGGTTTATCATTTTCCGATGCCACTTTTGGCAGCCCCCCGCGACAATGCTTATGGACGAAGCAAATCACCAATCCACTATAGAAAGCCCGGTTTAGCAGAATTAAGGGTGATCCAGAACCCTAATCTATGCCTTTTCGATCAGCTTATTTTCCCACGCGACGGCATGAGCCACGATCTCTTTGAGGTCATCATGGCGTGGTGTCCATCCAAGGACCGATCTGGCGCGAGAGGCATCGGCAACAATTGAGGCGGGGTCCCCGGGGCGTCTGCTCACTTGCTCAGCCTTAACGGGCAATCCGGATACTTCCCTCACAGCATTAACCACCTCAGAAACGGAGGATCCATGCCCATACCCGCAATTAGCCGTGATACTCTCCCCCCCGGTACGAAGGTAGTTCAAGGCATCCATATGAGCTGAAATCAGATCCGACACATGAATGTAATCTCTGATGCACGTACCGTCCGGGGTATCATAATCTGTCCCGAAGATACTCATTTGCTTGCGAAGGCCAAGCGCTGTCTGGACGGCGACCTTGATCAGATGCGTGGCATCTCGCGTCGACTGACCGGCGCGACCGGCAGGGTCCGCTCCCGCCACGTTGAAATAGCGCAGGATTGCATATTTAAGCCCGTGTGCTGCCGCAACGTCATGCAGCATCCATTCGCTCATCAGTTTTGACCGCCCGTAAGGCGACATTGGCTCAAGGGGTGCATTTTCAGCGACTGGAACTTGCTTCGGTGTACCGTACACAGCCGCTGTGGAGGAGAAAACGAAATGAGGGACATGGCATTTGACCGCAGCCCCAATCAGCGCCCGCGTCTTTGCTGTATTGTTCAAATAATATTTGAGCGGGTCCGACACACTCTCAGGCACAACGATGGACCCTGCAAAATGAACAATTGCACTAACCCCGTATTTCTCAATGAGTGAGGCCACCAGAGCCTCATCTGCAATATCACCTGCAACAAACGCCGCCCGAGGATCAACCGACGACCGGAGCCCCGTTGAAAGATCATCCAAAACAACGACGTCCTGCCCCGCGTCTGCGAGCGTCAGCACCATATGACTGCCGATGTATCCGGCACCACCGGTAACCA
>JAVKCY010000048.1:0-23626 GCA_040223265.1 Parvibaculum sp.
GGCTCCAGCTCACTTTTTTTGTTGAGCTCGCACTTGCTGCAAGCCTCGTTCTCACGCTCTCTCAGTAACAGACATTGGCGCTCAGTCCGGGAGAAGACGGGCGGCGGAGACCGGCACGACCTGTGCCTCCCCCATCATCCATGCGTGGAATTGCTGGCCTGCGAAAAGCGGGTCGAACGCTTTATCACGCACATTCAAGCCGCCGGTATAGGCGCCGAAGGCCGGGAGGATCATGCGAGTTGTGTCAGTTGCAAAGCAGCGCCTGCGCAAGCGTCGTCCGCGGACGCGGACCAATGCGCATGGATGCAAATGACCTGACACCTCCCCCGTCGCTGGCGCGACCTGCGGCTCGTGCCGGAAGGTCAGGGCCCCCATACGTACTTCCTCGGCAACAAAACCGCCAAAGCCTGGTGGCAGCGGATCATGATTGCCGGCAATCCATGTCCAGTTACAGGCTGAAACCAGCTTCCTGATCCTCATTGCATCGGCCTCTGCAATGCGTGCTTCCGCGCCGCCATCATGAAAACTGTCACCCAGCGCAATTGCCTTTGCCGGTTTCAGCTGTGCCATCAATTGTTCAAGCCGGGTGAGGGTCGCACTTGTATCATAAGGTGGCAGGAAGCGGCCGCGCGCCGCATAAGAGGACCCTTTTTCAAAATGGATATCTGCCACGACCAGTAGTTCGTGTTTTGGCCAATAGAGCGCGCCGTCTGACAACGCGTGCAAGCGCTCCCCGCAGAGGGACAATTCTGCTGCGTTCTTTGCAATGGTTTGCTCGTGGGCCCTATCAGACAAGGCGTGTTGCCTCCTCAATCAGACTATCGGCGGCTTCGGCAAGCAATGCCTCGTTCGCGTCCCCGTTTATTGCTTCCTTGCCGATATCAAGGAGCACCGGCACCGCAAGTGGTGATACACGGTCAAGGCGCTTCAGTTCAATGCGCGATTTGATGCGCGTCAGCATGTCCGCCACCCGTCCGACATCCAAAAGCCCCGCCGCCGCATCATCATGGGTGGCCTGCAGAAGGATGTGATCCGGCTCGTGCTCACGCAGGACGTTGTAAATCAGATCGGATGAAAAGGTTACCTGTCGCCCGGTCTTCTCCTTCCCCGGAAACCGTCGCTCGATCAAACCGGAGATGATGGCGCAATTGCGGAAGGTGCGCTTCATCAAATTGGATTCCGCCAGCCAGCTTTCCAGATCATCGCCCAACATGTCTTGCGCAAACAGCTCATCAAGATGCAGCTTTTTCTGCTCGACCATCAGGCCCAGATCCCTCAGTCCCCAAATCGCGAGCGCATATTCGCTGGCGATGAAGCCCATCGGGCGGGCGCCTGCCCTGTCAAGACGACGGGTCAACAACATGCCCAGCGTTTGATGTGCAAGGCGCCCTTCAAATGGATAGCAGACCATGTAAAACCGGTCGCCACGCGGAAAGGTTTCAACCAACAGCCCCTGTTCCTTGGGGAGTGTTGACCGCCATTGCTGAATGCGCAGCCATTCCGATACCTGGGCGGGTAGCCGATGCCAATCCTCCGGCGTCGCCAACATGTGGCGCACCTGCGACGCGAGGTAGGTGGAGAGCGGAAACTTGCCCCCATAATAGGAAGGGATTGCCGGATTATCATCCTTGGTCTGGGTCACGATGGCCTCTGTCTCCACCAGACCTTCAAACCGCAGTACTTTGCCTGCAAACAGAAACGTGTCACCTGTCACCAGTTGCTCTATGAAATATTCTTCGATCTGTCCCAGTGCCCGCCCCATACGGCCCAGCGCTGCGCCGTTGGCCGGTCGCTTACGCACAAGACGCACGTTTAGCATCGGAGCTTCGACGATGGTCCCCACGTTCATGCGATATTGTTGTGCAAGGCGCGGATGGGCAAGCCGCAATTGCTTGTTATCATCGCCCGGTGCAGCGGGCCGCAGGCGACGATACCGGTCATAGGTTTGGAGCGCATAACCGCCATGCGACACAAAATCGATCAACCGATCAAAACTTGTGCGGTCGAGTTGAGCATAGGGTGACGCGCTGGTGACTTCCTCATAAAGCTCTGTCGGATCAAACGGCCCGCTGCAGGCCATGCCGAAAATATGCTGGGCCAGCACATCAAGGCTTCCCTTTTTCTCTGCCATACCATCATGCACACCTGTCAGTGCGGCCTGGCGCGCGGCCTCGCACTCCAGCACTTCAAACCGATTGGCTGGCACGAGAAGGGCTCGACTTGGATCGTCCAGTCTATGATTGGCGCGCCCAATGCGCTGGAGGAGCCTGCTCGCGCCCTTCGGTGCCCCGAGGTTGACAACGAGATCGACATCGCCCCAATCGATCCCCAGATCAAGTGTCGATGTACAAACAATGGCGCGCAGCGTGCCCGCCACCATCGCCGCCTCCACCTTCCGACGTTGCTCCGGCGATAGCGACCCATGATGGAGTGCAATGGCGAGCCCATCTTCGTTCGCGCGCCACAATTCCTGAAAAACAAACTCTGCCTGACTGCGCGTGTTGACGAAGATCAAAACCGTCTGATTGTCACGAATAACATTGTAGACAGCATTGATCGCGTGGCGCGCTGAATGACCTGACCATGGCACACGCTCATCGGGCACCAGGATTGAGACATCCGGTGTTGCGCCTGCGGCGCCCATCACCAGCTCAGCAAACCGCGGTGTTGGCCCATGTTGCGGAACAAGGTAGCGGCGCAGTTGATCGGGATCGGCAACCGTTGCCGACAGACCGATGCGCCTGTGACGCGGGCTCAATTTGGTCAGCCGGGCCAGATCAAGGGCCAGCAGGTCGCCGCGCTTTGTGTTCACCATCGCATGCAGCTCATCCAGGATCACACATTGAAGCTTGCCAAACAGGCGCGCGGCATCCGGATATGAAAGCAGCAGCGCCAATTGCTCCGGCGTTGTCATCAAAATGTCGGGCGGGGCATGTCGCTGGCGAAGCCGTTTGCTTTGTGATGTGTCGCCTGTCCGCGTCTCCAGGGTGATGGGCAGGTCCATCTCTCCAATGGGTATTTCGAGATTGCGTTTCACATCAATGGCGAGCGCCTTCAAAGGCGAGATGTAGAGCGTATGGAGGCCCCCTTCCACTGTGCCCGGCTTTCGTGGTGGCCTTGCCTCCAGCTCAACCAGAGAGGCCAGAAATCCGGCCAGGGTTTTGCCACCGCCGGTCGGTGCGATCAAAAGGGCTGATTTCCGAGCGAGGCCCGCCTGCGTCAGCGCCAACTGGTGAGGTCGAGGTGCCCAGCCGCGGCGCGCAAACCATTGCTCAAAGACCGCAGGCAAGGCAGGGGCATGCCATGCCCCCCGACTTTGCTCCTCCTCCGTGCTTTCAAAAACAGATTCCATAGGCAAAACTATAGCTGGGGTTCGGGATTTTGGCTGGCGGAATCAATAGATCTTTCGCATGATGCCGCGTCGGGGACACAATCATTTCAACAGCTTACGTACAATTTTTGGAAAGATGGAGTATTCATGCCGGAAGAAATTACCAACCAATTGCCTGAGGGGCTCCGAGACCAGGCTGATGTGCTTGTGCCCATGATCATCGACAATGGGCTCAACCTGATCGCTGCAATTCTCATCCTGATTGTCGGCTTCTGGGTTGCCGGGCGCGCGCGGAACGCCACCATTCGCGCGCTGGACAAACCGCTTCGGTCAGACGGAATGCTGACGAGCTTCTTTGGCTCTATTGTCCGTTACGTTGTGATCATTGTGACCGTGCTGGCCGTTCTTGGACGGTTTGGTGTCGAAACCACAAGTCTGATCGCCGTGCTGGGCGCGGCCGGTCTTGCTGTCGGTCTGGCACTTCAAGGTACCTTGTCCAATGTTGCCTCAGGGGTGATGCTGCTCGTGTTTCGCCCCTTTCGCGTTGGACACTTTGTGGAACTGGGCGGCATGTCCGGTACCGTTAAAGAACTCAATCTTTTCACTACTGAACTTGCGACTGGGGACAATGTTCAGATTATCATCCCCAACAGCGCCGTTTGGGGACAACCGCTGAAAAACTATTCGGCACACGCAACGCGTCGTGTGGACATGGAGTTCGGCATTTCCTACGGGTCCGATATTGACAAGGCGATGGGCATTATCCATGCCGCAATCGCCGCTGATGCACGCTGTCACAAAGACCCGGCACCACTGGTTGTCGTGGGTACGCTCGGAGCGTCTTCCGTTGATCTCATCACCCGGGTCTGGTGTGCGGGCGCAGACTATTGGGGTGTCAAATTTGACCTTCAGAAGAAGGTGAAAGAGGCATTTGACGCGGAAGGGATCGAAATTCCATTCCCGACCCAAACCGTATATCATCACGGAAGCTAAGCATTTGAGGGGCAGATCGGTTGTGATGTGCCCCTCGCATTTTTCTGCCATACTGTTATGACAGCTTGTTGAGCCTAATTTTTGAAGGAAATCGGGGAACGATATGGAAAAATATTTTGGGGGCCCCGTCATCCCTACGGTGATCAAGCTGGTTCTTGCCTCTGTCCTCGTGGGCATTGCACTGGTGATCTTCGGGGTAGAGCCGTTTTCTCTTTGGGAGAATTTTCTGGATGCTGTAGTTCGCATCTGGAGCATGGTGTTTGATCTGGCGGACTGGGCCTGGACCTATTTCCTGCTTGGCGCGATCATCGTGATCCCACTCTGGCTCATTGTGCGCTTCTGGGCCGTGATTGTTGGCAAGCGAGGCGACAGCGCTTAACGCCGCCGCCCTACGCTATTGATCAATCAGAGTACGCCGGCAGACCAGGAGAGCTCCTGAAGTGTGAAATCACCCAGCACATCCGCTGGCGGCAGTTCGCCATCGGGACCGTCCCATCTCCCGCCGAAGATCATGCCCACATGCGGAAATTCCTGATCGTGACAAAGTGCAAGACCTGAGCGCTCTTCAAGACCGGCGACGCAGTCCACAGGTGCGCCGTCGAGATCGGCAAAACGATCCCCGATGCTGGCGCGGCCTTTGAATGAGACGCGTGGGTCAGACACAGCAATCCCCCCCACAATTGATGTCATCTCAAAGCGTGGGAAAACCCGCGCGACCAATGTTTCTCCATCGCGAACAAAAATCGCCTGGAAGGGGTCCCCTTCGCTATAGGCATTTTCCTTGGTGACAATAAAATCCGGCAGAGCGTCTGCCACGGCCTCGATGGTAAAGTCCGTGCCACTATCAACATTGCCCAAACCGTTTTCTGTGAGTTGCAGGTTCATTTCTTCCGCCCCACACGCCGCAACTGTGCTGACCAGCACCATCAGCGCTAATGTGTTCGCCCAAATTTTCTTTCCCAAAGCCAAAGCATTATCCCCCATTCATGGTAATGACGACTTTTCCAACCGCTTGACGGTTCTGAAGCAGTCGCATCGCGTCCACCGCATGTTCCAACGGAAATGTGGCGCAAACATGTGGATCTATTTTTCCCATCGCGGCCCATTGGTCAATCGTCTCAATGTTACGCCTGCCTGCTTCCGGGTCACGACGACCATATTCTCCCGCGCGCACGCCCACAACAGAGAAGCCTTTGATTAAGGGCATGTTGACTGGCACGGTGGGAATGCGTCCGCTTGTAAACCCGATAATGAGCAAACGGCCGTTCCACGCAATGCACCGCACACTTTCATCAAATATATCACCCCCCACAGGGTCATAAATCACGTCAGCGCCACGGCCGTCTGTCAGCGCTTTCACCTGGTCCTTAAAGCCGGAATTGACATTGATCACATGGTCCGCGCCACGCGCCTTCACTGTCTTCAGTTTTTCATCTGATGCGGAGGTTGCTATCACCGTTGCGCCAACAAGCTTTCCCACTTCGACGGCAGCAAGGCCAACACCACCAGAACTACCATGCACGAGAAGCGTTTCTCCCGCCTGCAAATGTCCGCGCACAACAAGCGCCACATAGGCCGTGAGGTAAGCTGCTGGATAGGCCGCGGCTTTCACAAAACCCATGCCCGCTGGAATGGGACGGCAAGCGGCAGCGGATGCGTTGACTTCTTCCGCAAAGCCACCGATGCGCAGGCCTGCAACCACTTTGTCCCCCACTTTCAATCCCGCGACACCCGCGCCCAGGGCCGTGACAATGCCGGCCCCCTCCATACCCGGGGAGAATGGCAAAGGCGGCTTGAACTGATATTTCCCCTGGATCATGAGAATGTCGGGGAAATTGATTGAGCAGGCTTTGAGCTGGAGCCTCACCTCCCCTTCACCCGGTGGTGGCAGCTCAACCTCATCCATCCGGATCGTCGAGATGTCGTCGGCTAATTCATGCACACGCATTGCCCGCATGAAATTTACTCCTATCTATGAATGACTATGATAGTGAGACTAAAGATGTGAGCCGGGAATGGAAGCAGCGACCGGCAAAAAAGAGAGGCGCACATGGATACCATAACGCAAGCCGTATTTGGCGCGGTGGTCGGACAGGCAGGATTTCAATCCAAGCTTGGCTGGCGTGCGCTTGCCGCAGGGGCGGCCTTGGCCACAGTGCCGGACCTCGACGTTTTTGCCTCCCTTTCCGATCCGCTGAGCGAGTGGGAACATCATCGCGGTATTACACATTCGCTTTTCTTCGGCCCTGTGCTGGGGCCCTTGTTCGGGGTCGCGATCTGGAAAGCCTATCAATGGCGGCGAGCACGGGGTGCGGACCTTCCGGCCCGTCTCAGTGATCCACAAGCGCTTGCCGCATGGATCTGGCTTTCGATCCTTGCGCTGATGACGCATCCTATTCTTGATGTCTTCACACCCTATGGCACTCAATTGCTCGCCCCTTTCTCAGACCAGCGCTTTGCCATCAACGCGATGTCGATCATTGATCCGGTTTATACAGGCGTGCTTGCTCTTGCGCTGATCGGTGGATGGGTCATGCATCGAGCCCGTTTTGGACGGCCCGGTTGGGCCAGCCATATGGCGGGGGCTGCAATCCTGCTCAGTGTTATGTGGCAAGGATATGCATGGTCCATCAATGACGAGACGGAGCGCACGGCGCGTGCCCGGCTTGCCGAGGAAGGGATCACCAGTGCGCGCGTGATTGCCTACCCGACGCTCTTTCAACCCTGGTTCCGCCGCATCACGGCTGAAACCGATGATGCCATTCGCGTTGGCTTTTACTCTCCGCTGGCCGACAGACCGATTGACTGGCTCTCTTATCCCAAGCCCGATAGCGAGCTTATTCTGGCGTTTGAGCGGACACGGGAATACCGGATCCTGGAGCGGTTTGCGATGGGAGAGGTAGCATGGCGTGTCGACAAGCTTGCCGACGGTGGCACGCGTGTTGAGGCCCATGACCTTCGCTATCTTGACTTTGAAACCGCACGCCTTACCGCCATGTGGGGCATTGGCACCGAGTTTGGGCCCGACGCGAAAATGCGGGCTCAGCCCACGCGTTTTTCAAATCGCCCAGAGCCCAGCACCGGCATCTTCACGGCCATGTGGGTTGGCGCCTTCGGCGAGTAGCTCTCCGCGTTTTTCAACTCAGATCATGCGACCGGTCTCTTTCCAATAGGGGTCGCGCAATTTCCGTTTGAAGATTTTCCCGGTGTCTTCGCGCGGCAATGCGTCGTGGAAGGTCACGACTTTAGGGAGCTTGTATTTCGCCACACGGGGGAGCAACCAGTCCCGCACGTCTTGCACCGTCAGTTTTCCATCTTCAGTGGTCTGAATAGCTGCGGCCAGGCTCTCCCCAAACTCTTCATCGGGAATGCCAAACACGGCGCAATCCTGCACGCCCGGCATCTGAATAAGCTCATGCTCGATCTCGACAGGATAGATATTGACCCCACCGGAAATCACCATGTCGCGCTTTCGGTCTCTGAGATAGACAAAGCCATCTTCATCCATCAGACCCACATCGCCGCAGGTGATCAGCCCATCCCGCTCACACTCTGATCGTGCAGCTTCCTTATTGTGGTAGGTAAAATCAGGGAACGACCAAAGCCTGAGGAAAATTTCGCCGATCTCGCCCGGCGGCAGCTCGCGGCCTTCCTTGTTGAATATTTTGACCGTGGCGCCGGGTATCGGTTTCCCCACGGTGCCGGGGTGTGCCAACCATTCTTCAGAGGTGCAGTGAACGGCAGCGCCGGTTTCCGTGCCGCCATAATATTCGTGAATGACCGGGCCCCACCAATCGATCATCTCGCGCTTCACCGCCTCTGAACACGGAGCGGCACCGTGCATTGCGCGCTGCAGCGAGGTCAGATCATATTTCTTCTTCACCTCATCGGGCAGCCGCAAGAAGCGGACAAACATGGTTGGGACGAAATGACCGTGCGTGATCTTCTCCCGATCGATCATGGCAAGTGTTTCCTCCGCGTCGAAACGGGCCTGCAGATGCAAGGTCCCGCCAATGCGCACGGTGAAGGTCGCATAAAGATTGGGCGCGGAATGATAGAGCGGTCCGGTCATGATCGCATTCATGTCGGGACGAAAATCAAAGACGTAACGCCTCGCCGCCAGTGTCGCCTCGGTCTGGTCTTCTTTCGGGGGCAGTCTGCGAACACCCTTGGGGTGCCCGGTGGTGCCTGATGTATAGATCATGCTGGCGGGTGCAGCCTTCGGCGCGCCGCCATAGGGCTCATGGCTCTCAAGCCACATGTCCCAGTCTGTTTCATCTTCCGGTGTCAGACAGTCGGCGAAGGAGATCTCGTAGGCGTCAGCCACTTCCGCCGGGGTTTCAACAATCAATGTTTTAATATTTTCGCCGATGCGGCCTTTAAGGCGCGGCCAAAGATCGGCATGCACAACCAGCGCCTTGGCGTCCGAATCCGCCAGCACATAGACGGCTTCATCACTGGAGAAATGCCAGTTCACCGGCACAGGATAGAGGCCAAGTTCACCACAGGCGAATGTGGCTTCAAGGAAGGCGATATCATTGCGCAGCATAAGAGCCACGCGATCCCCTTCCGCAAGACCCAGAGCGGCAAAGCCGCTTGCTGCCCGCTTTACGCGTTCTTCGAGCGCCGCCCCACCGATCCGGCGCTCACCGCTGATTACGGTGCCGAGCATATCTCTCTTCCACATGGGTTGAACAATTTAAGGGCGCGTTAGGCCAGTGCCTTTTTCATTTCGCGCGCCAGCTCTTCACAAGCTTCCCTGGCAGCGGGAACCGTGCCGGAGAAAGCAGTGAACGCATGCGCCAGCTTGTCATAACAATGATAGCTCGCGGACACACCTGCCGCCTTCAGCTTGTTTGCATAGGCCTCACCCTGATCGCGCAGCACATCGAACCCGGCGGTTGCAACAATTGCGGGCGCCAGGCCGCTCAGATCTTCGGTGAGACCTGGTGATCCCCGCCAGTCCTTCCGGTCTTCATCAGAATTCAGGAACTGATCCATGAACCAGTCCATAGTCTCTTTGGTCAACGGGTAGACGTCCTTGCAACTCTCCATTGAACCGCCGGTCATTTGCAGATCGGTTGCTGGATAGATGAGAAGCTGCGCCTTGGGTTGGGAGAGGCCCTCGCGCTTGCGATGCTGACAAACGACGGCTGAAAGCCACCCCCCCGCACTGTCTCCCCCGAGACCAAGACGGGTATTGTCGATGCCGAGAGCGGTTGCGTTCTCGTGCACCCAATCATAGCTTGCGATCGCATCATCAATAGCAGCGGGGAACTTGTCCTCCGGCGCCAAGCGATAATCGACGGAGACAATAATCGCACCACAATCTTCGGCAAGGATGGAACAGAAAGTGTTGCAGGTTTCCAAGCCACCGATCACACAGCCACCCATATGATAGTAAACAATGCCGGGCAAGGGCCCCGTGGCACCGGCTGGCGTATAGATGCGCACATGCAGGTCACGGCCAGGACCGGGAATGGAACGATTGAGCATAGCCACATTGCGGCGTGGCAAGGCATCGAGCATGGCAAGACCATCATCGGCAGCCTTGCGAGCTTCAGCAATCGGCAGGCTGGCCATCGAAGGGGCCTTTGCCCCCTGGCTTGCCAGCAATTGCACGCGTGCATCCAATGTGCGCCCGTCAATCTCCAATGCTTTTCCACCGGCCATTTTTACCAACAGCCCATCAGGCAGCTTCAACAATGTACGGACGATCATTCTTTGTAATGACATGGGATGCGTTCCTTCGTAGCCGATTATTCTTATTGTTTAACAGCAAGACCCTTGATCCCCTGCAGGATCAATTGAGACGCGAAAGACGCTGCGCCTGCCGCATCCGGATTTTCACGCAGGATGAGCTTCTCACCAATTTCTGATGCAAGGCCGATAGCCGCGGCGGTCAGAAACTCGCCATCTACCTTGGGTAGTTTTCCGGCGGTGATATCTTCTTCGATATAGGTTCTGATCTCTTCAAATCCGGCAATAATTTCCGGCGTATCCATGCGCACTCTCAAAGCGCCCGTGTTCCGGCGCAGCACGCGGTAGGAGGCTTGATCTTCGAGAAGATATTCAAAATAGGCTCTGAGCGCATTGTTCAAATATTCTTCGAAGGTGCGGGACCTGATACGCTCTGCGCGAAGACGCGGGCGAATGCGCGTCATATTATCGTCCATCAACGCTTCGAAAACTTCTTCCTTGCTTTTGAAGTAATTGTAGAACGTGCCGGACGCGAGCCCGGTATTGCGAATGATATCGCGAACCGTCGTCGCGCCATATCCAAGCTCCGCGAATACTTCTTTCGCAGCCGCAATGATGGCCTCCCGATTGTTCGCCTTGGTCTGCTCGCGCTTTCCGAGCTGACGATTACCCAGGTTTCCCAGTGCAATGCTTTCTTTTTCGATCGTGTCGCTCATGATTCCCCTGAGACTGATACTAACCTCCATCTTAACATGGGGTCAGCCTCAAGGGGCAGCGAAGATTTGCGTCCGATAAAGGGGAAAAGTTTGGGGTTTTGGGTTAAAATTCCACTTGGTCCGGTGAGGCTGCCTCAGAATGGCATTGCTCACGGATTGACATAATGTCATTTGCGCGCGTAGCTAGGGTGCACGCCTTGCTTGGCCTTTTCCATCCGGAGCGCCCATATTCCAGGCCCCGCAAACAGGACCATCATCATGGACGAGAAATTAATCCGGGAAAATCTTGAGGCCATGCGCACCATCCTCATCTCGCATGTGCCATTTGCACAGGCGCTGGGGATGGAAATCATTGATGCTAAACCGGCTGAAGCCTGGATGCGCGTTCCCTATAGCGACAAGCTGGTTGGCAATCCGGATACGGGCGTCATTCATGGTGGTGTCATCACGGCCACACTCGATAATGTCAGTGGCGTTGCCGTTCAGCTGGCGCTCCCGGAGCGGATGGCAATTGCAACCCTTGATCTGCGCATCGACTATATGCGTCCGGCCACGCCTCTCAAAGACCTGACCGGGCATGCTCATTGCTACAAGGTGACGCGCAATATCGCCTTTGTGCGCAGCACTGCCTATCACGATGATATTGATGATCCGATTGCCACATCAGTCGGTGCCTTCATGCTCGCGGCCAATCGCTCCGAACAACCAACACCTGAGATAACGGAAGATATGACCCGTTTGATGAAAAAGGGAGTTTGAGCAGATGGACATTCTCAGCCAAGCCCGAAAGGCAGGAGAGCGCGTCAACCTCACTGCGCTTGTGGACGCCATCCCTTATGCAAAGTTTTTGGGAATTGAAGTGGATCGCAAGGGCACGGAGATCACAACCATATTACGGTTCGATCAGAAGCTGATCGGCAACCCCATGTTGCCAGCGCTGCATGGCGGCGTGATCGGATCCTTCCTTGAGACGACGGCCATTCTGCAAATCGCCTATGAAACGGATGGCGAGTTTCTGCCAAAGCCAATTGATCTCACGATAGACTATCTGCGCTCTGGCCGACCACAGGACACGTATGCGCGGGCGCGCATTACCAAGCATGGACGGCGCGTCGTCAACGTCCATGTTGAGGCCTGGCAAGATGATCACAGCAAAGCTATCGCTGCCGCTCATGGCCATTTCCTCCTCAAACCGTCCTCTGACAAAGAATAGGTTTTATGATCGTCGCTCCTTTCGACCCGGCACGATACGGTTTTGCGAACATGAAGTATGCCGTTGTTGAGCGGGAGCGCCGCTGGTTGTGCGGCCCCGATGCGGCGCGCGAATTAGTCCGGTCACATAGCGCATGACCGAGATGGCAAATAAACCGGATGGCGAGTGAAACCCAGACCCCTTTGACCCATGCGCGTGTTCTTGGTGTGGCCCTCCCCATTGTCGCGATGGGCATGTCAACGCCGCTGCTCGGCATTGTGGATACGGCCATTATCGGGCGCTTGGGAGACCCTGCGCTCATCGGGGCTGTCGCGGTTGGGGCGCTCATCTTCACATTTCTGTTTTGGACTTTCGGCTTCCTGCGGATGGGGACGACAGGTCTCACCGCCCAAGCGCTCGGCGCCGACGACAACGAAGAAATTCGAGCTGCCTTCGGGAGGGCTTTCTTTATCGCACTTGTGGCGGGCAGCCTTCTCCTCTCGCTGCAATACCCGCTCCGGCTCGCGGCCTTTCAGCTGGTGCAAGGTTCGGCTGAAGTTGAGGCTTATGCGCGCACCTATTTTGACATTCGGATGTGGAGCGCGCCCTTCACACTCACGAATTACGCAGTGCTTGGCTGGCTTGTCGGCATGCAGCGGACGCGGCTTGCCATGGTCCTGCAAATATTCCTCAATGGTCTGAATGCTGGCCTCGACGCCCTCTTTGTTCTCTCTTTTGGATGGGGTGTTGAGGGGATCGCGCTTGGTACCATTATGGCGGAGATCGCGACTGCGCTTTGCGGTCTCGGCCTCATTGCATTTTTACTCCGGGTGCGCGGTGGGCATTGGAATTGGCACCTGGTGCTGGACCCACCCAAGATTGCCCGCACGCTCTCGGTCAATCGGGACATTATGCTCCGCACGCTGTTGCTGTTGGCGGCCTTCTCCTTCTTCACGATGGAGGGCGCGCGGGCGGGCGATGTCACCCTCGCTGCAAATGCCATTTTGATGCAGTTTGTAAGTTTCAGCGCGTTCTTTCTGGATGGTTTTGCCTTTGCCGCAGAAGCCCTGGTGGGTGCGGCGATTGGCGCCAAAAGTCGCGCGAAATTTCACGAGACTGTGCGGCTCACAGGCCTTTGGTCGTTCCTCGCATCGCTTGCTCTGGGTTTCGGATTTCTGTTTGCCGGAGGATTGTGGGTTGATTTTCTCACCACCAGCGAACCTGTCCGCGCGGTTGCACGAGACTATCTCCCGTGGGCAGCCCTTCTGCCCATCGTCTCTGTTGCCTGCTTCCAGCTGGATGGCATCTATATCGGGGCAACTCGATCCCGCGACATGAGGAGCGCAGCCTTCCTCTCGACCGCGAGTTTCTTTTTCTTCTGGTGGCTGCTGCTACCGTTTGGCAATCACGGGCTATGGGCGGCATTAATGGGGTTCAATATTTCTCGCGCGGTCACACTTCTGCGGACCTATCCACAACTCGTTCGTGGCATTGACGACAAACCTTAGAGAATATCAAGAACCTGTTCCGGTGGACGGCCGAGGGCGGCCTTCTCGCCTGCGATGACGATCGGGCGCTCGATCAGGATCGGATGCGCCACCATCGCAGCGATCAGTTCATCATCGCTCTTGGTGGCATCCGCAAGGTTCAGGTCCTTATATGCCTGCTCACCTTTTCGCAGAATATCATGTGGGCTTTTGCCGAGCTTTTTCAGAACCCGCTTCAATGTCTGTGCGTCCGGGCCTTCCTTCAGATACTCGATGATGTTGGGCACGATGCCCTTCTCTTCGATGAGCGCGAGCGTCTGCCGTGACTTTGAGCAACGGGGATTATGATAGATTGTGACAGTCATCAGTTTCTCCTAGGTCAATTTTATATCAGCGCCCACGGCATCTTTAAGCGCCGCAAATCCATCACGGGCGAGCAGCTTCGACAAATCAACTTTTAGTTGGTCCACAAGATCGGGCCCTTTGAAGGTCAGCGCAGAATAAAGCTGCACAAGGGATGCACCTGCCCGGATCTTGCGGTATGCGTCTGCACCAGAGGCAACACCGCCCACGCCCACAATCGGCAAGCGCCCGCGGGTCAAGCAATACATGTCGCCCAGTACCTCCGTCGCCTTGTCCATGAGCGGCTTGCCCGAGAGGCCGCCTGTCTCGTCCGCATGCGGACCTGACACAAGGCCCTCACGCGCGATTGTGGTGTTTGAGACGATGAGCCCGTCCACGCCCGACGCCAGTGCGACGCTCGCAATGTCTGCGCGCTCTGCCGCGACAAGGTCTGGAGCGATCTTCAAAAGCACCGGCACTTTGCTTGTGCGGGCGACGAGCACGCGGCCAAGCAGGTCCTCCAGCTCGGCTTTGTTTTGCAGGCCCCGCAAACCGGGCGTGTTGGGCGAAGAAATGTTCACCGTGAAATAGCTTGCCAGCCCTTCGAAACACTTGATGCCGGTCACATAGTCCGCGGCCTTGTCCTGGCTATCCTTGTTGGCACCCAGATTAACGCCAACGATCCCGGTGCGGCCCGCACGAACGCGGCATTCAAGCCGGGCTTTCATCGCTGCATGGCCGTCATTGTTAAATCCCAGCCGGTTGATCACCGCCTCTTCCTCATCGAGCCGAAAAATGCGCGGGCGCGGATTGCCCGCTTGGGGCCGGGGCGTTGTTGTGCCGACTTCTGCAAAGCCGAACCCTATACGCAACATCGCATCGGGCACTTCTGCGTTTTTGTCGAAACCCGCGGCGATACCAAACGGGTTTTCAAACTGAAAGCCCAGACATGCGTGAGCAAGATTAGATGGGTTCGGCTTGCCCTTCGGGCCCAGCCCTGTTTTAAGCCCCATCAGGGTCAGTTTGTGTGCGGTCTCAGGATCGAACTGGCGCAGAATTGGCAAGGCAAGTGATGCAAGGCTCATGGTGCGTCAAGCTCCGGAAAAAGGTGGAGACCGTCATCGCCGAGCGGCAGGTCATCAACACGCGCGACAGATGTCATTGCAAGGGGCACATAAAGATGCGGGAAGAATTGACCGCCACGGGATGGCTCCCATTTCAGGTCGGCACCCAGTTTCGCTGCGTCGACCGCGACAAGACAGAGACCGGTTTGGTCTTTGAAATGGAGCCGCGCTGTCTCCCGCGCCTGAAGGGCAGTAGAAAAATGAATATACCCGTCTTCCAGATCAATGGCCGCGCCCTTGAAAACACCGGCGGCTTGGGCAAGCTCCCAGGCGTTTCTGTCGATGATTTTGTAGATGAAGGTATCGGCCACGTGGTTCCTCTGTCGGTCAGCCTCGCACGATTCTCTTTATGTGAAGAGGCGGCGGCACTCTAACCGCTGCTTCTTCCCGTCTCAAGCCAAGCCGGGCTGGAATTAGGGCCAAATTCCTATAAACTCGTGCGACCTTAACCTGTGAGCGATGACAGTCCCGACATGGCCAAGCCTTTAACTCATCACGCAATATGGACGGCGATTGATACGCTGGCGGAAAAGCATGGTCTTTCGCCGTCAGGGCTTGCGCGGGCGGCGGGGCTCGACCCCACGACGTTCAATCGGTCCAAGCGTGAAACCGCCTCCGGCCGGGCGCGCTGGCCCAGCACTGAAAGCCTTGCCAAAATCCTTGCGGCAACCCGGTCTGAGTTTGGCGACTTTGCCCGCGCTGTCTCTGCGGAAGATGGCGGTGCCGGTGGCGAAACAATTATTCCGCTGATCGGCCTCGCACAGGCCGGTGATGGGGGCTTTTTCGACGATGCGGGCTTCCCCGTCGGTGGCGGATGGGAGGCGGTTGCATTTCCACAGGTGGGCGATCCGAATGCGTACGCACTGGAAATAAGTGGCGAGAGCATGTTGCCGCTCTACCGGGAAGGAGACCGCATTATCGTGTCGCCTGCCGCCAGTGTCCGGCGCGGGGACCGGGTGGTTGTGAAAACCCGCGCGGGGGAGATCCTTGCGAAACTCCTGACCCGTCAAACGCCCGACTTTGTGGAGCTGCAATCGATCAACCCGGACTTTGAGAACCGGACGATTGCGCAAAGCGACATTCTTTTCATCGCCCGTATCATCTGGGCAAGCCAGTAGACGGTCGCAGGTCGATGCGCGGCTGAGGCTGGCTCCCCTTCGGATCAAAGCCCCAACGATGACGCTTAACAAGGGCGGCAATCTGCTTCCGATCTCCGCTTCCCAGGGCTGTTTCCAGCTCCGCCATGCGCTCGCGCGTTTTTTCATCCAGGAAAGAAGATGCTGTGCTGCCTGTCGCGCGCTCGAGAATTTCTATCGCACGCGCGCGGTATTCGTCCTTGTCGAGAGAGGCGAGCTGCAACGCACATTGATATGAAATCACAGGGTCGCCCGGACGCAGCTCAAGCGCCCGTTCGTAAGCGCCCAGCCCTGCGTCAATTGTTGCGCCATACAGCGTGCGTCCCACAAAGCCACCGAGCCCCACAATTTCCAAATGCCAACCGCCGAGCAAGGCATGTGCCCAAGGATTGTCTGGTTCGCGCGCCAGCACAAAATCCAAATGCGCTCTGGCTTCATCTGCATAGCCTTCCAGATGGGCAAGCATTTCGCCGTCCAGTCGTCCCTTGAACCCGAGCGCAATGGCAAGCTGCAAGTGCGGCTCCGCGGCTTCAGGCTCCAACGCAATGGCCGCTCGCGCATCTTCTTCCGCACGGGCGATAAATTGACCCCGCCCGCTCATGGGTGCCAGCATATCTGCATGGGCAAGCTCGGCGCGGGCTGCAAAGGCAAATCCCTCCGCTGTGCCCGCCTCCCGTGCTGCTGCTGCCGCGGTCAAAAAGCGCCCCTGATCATAATCTTGCACCGCAAGCTCACTGACGGATGCGGCAGACGGACCATGCACGAGAGACAGAATGACCGCGAGGACGAGCGATGCCAACCAGACCCGCTTCATCTCGCAAAAGCTTCGTTCAACAGGGACGGATCATCCGCATGACGCTCCCCCGCGAAAGCTGTGGCGTGAGTGCCCCATTGGCGCATTGCACCTGCACTTGCAATGCCCATCGGCCAAAGCAGGAAACGCTCTGTCCGCTCCGTCCCTCGCATCAACCCATCTGACGAGAAGAAAGATCTAGCCCCTCCCATCCCATCATCAACCGAGCGCAGACCAAAATGAGGTGCCGCCATCTCGTCTACCAAACGCAATTCGTTCTGCCAACGCAAGGGTATTGCGTCAGCTTGATCGCGCGCGACAGAGAGGCCGCGCACATAATGACTGGTGGGTGCAATGTGAACGATCATGCGTTCGCCCGCGGCAAGCTCCAGGGCCTGTATCGGCACAAGCGGCTCTTCACGAAAATCATCATCTTCGGCGACACGCACACGTGTTACAGACGGTGCCGGGAAGAAGAGATGGTAGCACCCGCATGCGTGGAAGCTGTCATAGAGAAGTGGCTTTCCTGCCCGGTCCAGCGTGACACGCCAATAGAGCCCATCCATCGCACCGCCCAGAATATCGAACGGGCCGGTCTTGGGCCGTGCGGGAAACCAGATGGAATAGACAAGCTGCGGCAGCACTTCACCGTCAAAGCGTGTATGCGCAAGGCGCACATAAAGAACGGGGTCCGCCGGGTCTGTGCCGGGTGTCCCGTCTTCGTGCCAAATCGGCCTTCCAATGCGGTCTGCCTCTGTCGCCTGTTCGATGGCAAACACGGGCGCATATCGCGCCGCCATATCTGCCAGCACACTGCCTTCCAGATCGGCGATACCGAGTGCATTGTTTGACGCGAAATCGATCAATGCCGCTGCAGCATCTTCCTTCAAACTGTTTGGGGCGCTTGTAGCGGGCAGGCTGTAGCGCAATTCTGTTTCGCGCCATTGCCCGGGGTCTGCCTCAAACGATGAAAGATTGTCTTGCTTCCAACGGTCAAAGCCAAAGGCGACCCCAAATTGCGCAAGCGGATAAAGACCAAGGGCGCGCGCGCCATCATCATAATGGCGCGGTGGTCTGATAGCATCGACAAGCGCTTGCGGGAATGATGGATCACCGAAATCAGCTTCGAGAAGCAGATTTGCGCAATCGTCAATCATGCCCGAAATATTTTCAGCACCCAGATTTTGCAGCTCGATCTGCCTTGATGTGCGGTCCAGCGCGCGCAAACGTTTTATCCAATCGTCAAATGCCGCCGCCGGTCGCATGCCCTTCTCCAGCTCCGTTTTAAAGCTTGCGAGAAGGCGGTCGACCTTGAGATAGGGAAAGCCTGGAACACGGGTCGCTTCCGCGTCCGCCAGACCCCGGTCGGACACGCGCATATCCACACGGCGGAGCAGGTCACGACACGTATCTGTTGCCGCCGCTCCCTCCGGTGGCAGCGAAACGCACGCACACAGAGACGTGAGGGTGAGAGCGAGAATGAGCGGTTGCAGAAAATTTTTCATCATAGCGCCGATCATGCAGCTTTCCCGTTGAAGCCAAAATAAGTGACGCCACAATACTTGTGACCCGCCTTGTGAGCCACTCGGCGGGTCACAAACTGTTCAGGTCAGGTGCCTTCGCCAGAAGAGAGGTCGTCACCAGCCAGTGCACGTCTGATCAAGGCGGCGGTTTCGGGCACGCCGTAAAGCGCAATGAAGGAACCGAAGCGCGGTCCCTGGCTTTCGCCCAGCAGGACTTCATAGAGTGTTTTGAACCAGTCTCGCAGGTTCTCAAATCCATGGGTCTTGCCAATTTCATAGACAATGGTCTGAAGGTCTTCAGCGGACGACGCACCGTTCAAACCTTCAAGCCGCTTTGCCAGATCTTCCAATGCGTTTTGCTCTGCGTTGTTTGCCGCCCTGTAGGACTTGTTCGGCTTCACAAAATCATTGAAATAATTGATCGCGTAACCCACAAGATCGTTGAGGCGCGGATGATCTTCCGCCGTCGCGCCAGGTGCATATTTCCTGATGAAGCCCCAAATCACGTCTGGATCGTCGGAATGGCTTGCGCTCACCAGATTGATAAGCAACGCGAAGCTGATCGGGAGTTCGCCCACTGGCGGCTCGCCAACATGGATATGCCATACAGGATTGCCGATCTGATCCTTGCTCTCCTGGCCTGGATAAGCGCGCATGAAACTCAGATATTCATCCACATGCTTTGGGATCACATCGAAATGGAGACGCTTTGCCTTTCGCGGTGCCTGATACATATATAATTGCAGGCTTTCCGGACTTGCATAACGCAGCCATTCATCAATGGTCAGACCATTGCCTTTGGACTTTGAGATCTTCTGACCCTTGTCATCCAGGAAGAGCTCAAACACAAAATGTTCCGGCGGTTCCGCCCCGAGTATTTTGCAGATGCGATCATAGACCACCGAGTTTGTCTGGTGGTCCTTGCCGAACATTTCAAAATCGACATTGAGTGCTGCCCAGCGCATGCCAAAGTCAGGCTTCCATTGCAGTTTCACATTGCCGCCAGTGACCGGCAATGTCACCTCTGTGCCATCTTCATCCGCAAAGGTGACAGTGCCTGCCTTTGCATCAATTTTCTTCATCGGTACGTAGAGAACGCGACCCGTGCTCGGTGAGATCGGCAAAAACGGACTGTAGGTTGCGCGGCGCTCCGGGCCCAGGGTCGGCAACATCACGTTCATAATGTCGTCGAATTTATCCAGTGCCCGCAGGAGCATGTGGTCGAACCGACCGGTCCGGTAATAATCGGTCGCCGACGCAAACTCATACTCGAAACCATATGTATCCAGAAATGCCCGCAATCGCGCATTATTGTGATGACCAAAACTCTCATGGGTTCCGAACGGATCGGGTACCCGCGTTAACGGCTTATGCAAATGTTCCTGCAACATGTCCTGGTTCGGGACATTGTCCGGGATTTTCCGCATCCCATCCATGTCATCAGAAACGCAGAGCAGGCGGGTTTTCACATCTGGCATCAGGGTTTGGAAGGCATGCCGCACCATGGTCGTGCGCGCCACCTCCCCAAAAGTGCCGATATGGGGAAGACCCGAGGGGCCGTATCCGGTCTCAAACAGGATTTCGTCGTTCGTCAGCCCATGTTTCTCGATGCGTTTGACCAGTTTTCGCGCTTCTTCGAAGGGCCAGGCTTTGGCCTCCTCACCGAGACGTTGAAATGCTTCGAGGCTCGCAGCCGCGCTGGCCGCTGGCGTGTCGCTGGTCATGATTGCACCTAAAAAAGTGATTGTACTTAAAGCTTTTTAAAGCCCCGGAAACTAGGCTTTTGATGGGCGCCCGTCAACGCGTCGCCAAATACGATGCCGGTGACTGTTTTTGCGCTGGTTTCGGGGCGTCTGGGCCCTGATATCTGAGCGCGGAGTAGTAGTGGTTTGGAGAATTTGACCGAAACGAACCAAGCAGATGATGCGCCGCACGCACCGGACGGGGCCTCACCCTCTCATGACAGCGTATTGGCTCAGCATGTTCTGGAAGAACAGGTTCGCCAGCTCTTTGAGCTCGGGAAATCCGGCAGCTTTACCGTTTTTATCGCCATTCTGGTTCTTTGGCTGCCCTTCATGCCTTATGTCGCGCCCTGGACGATCGCACCGCCCTTCCTCGTACTGGTATGCGCCCAACTCAGTTTCAATGGGCTCCGACGCGACTTTCAGGAAGATCCGTTTCAACGCTTAAGCCCTACCCAATGGGGAAATGCCTACGCACGAAGAACCATTCTCTCGGGCTTCAGTTGGGGACTTGCCGCTCTCTTGTGGCTGCCCGACGCGCCCTTCGTTGCACAGGCTCTGTTTTGCGTTGTGGTTGTCGTCCTTAATCTCCAAACCGTTGTGATGCGGCACGTCTACCCAATGGCCCTCCACGCCTATTTTGCGGGATCGGCCGTCCCCCTTGTCCTGACGCTCCTGGTATTCGGCAACTTCGAGGCCAAGATCATGGGTGGTCTGGGTGGTCTGCTATGGATCACATTTGGACATGCCGCTCGAACGCTTCATCGGACCAATACTGAAACCGTTGCCCTTCGTTATCAAAATGACGGTTTGCTTTATGAACTGGCGGTTGCCAAACAGAACGCCGAGCAGAAGGCGATAGACGCAGAGCGCGCCTATGGCACAGCGCGGAAGGCTGCCCATTCCCGCAGAGATTTTCTTTCGATGGTCACGCACGAAATCCGCTCTCCTCTCGCCAGTCTCCACGGGCTCAGCCAATTGATGGAGAAGGCCGCCAGCAGCGAGCTGCAAAAAAATTATGCAAAAGGCCTACAGGATTCCAGTCAGTTTCTGAACCGGCTGGTTGACGATCTTGCTGATCTGACTGAGATGGAAGCTCTATCGATCAAGCTGCGTCCCACCGATATGCGTCCGGTCGACATTCTGAAAGAGACCGTCCAGATCATGCGGCACGAAGCCACCGAAAAAGGACTTTCGATGGAGTTCGATATTCTTCCGGGTACCCCTGCACTCATTCACAATGATGCGGATCGGGTGAAGCAAACACTGATCAACCTCATTGGGCGCGCAATCCGCACCACAGACCAGGGGGGCGTCGTACTCCGCCTGGCACCCGTCTATGTGGGGGCAGCAGAACCCGGTGTCCGTTTCTCTGTTGCTGATACGGGCGCCGGAATGCCGACCGAAGATGCCAACCGTCTTTTCTCAGCCCTCGAAGATGATGAGGATCGTGGCCATCTGCGCCGGAAGGACGTCAACCTTACGATCGCGGACCGTCTTGTGAAACTGATGGGGGGACGCATTGGCGCTGACAGTTCCGTCGGGAACGGCTTCACCGCCTGGTTTATCCTTGGTTGCAATCTGTCAGACCGGGAGGTCATGCCGGAACCTGCCCGGCTTGCCGCGACGGCGGGTCAAATTCTCGATTTTGACCATATTTATGAGTTGGAACAGGATCTTGGCACCGGTCGCATTTCAGACCATCTCAACGAAGTCATCAATATCATCACGGATGTGCAAGGTCGGATTGCGGTGGCCTGCCATGAGGGCAATTATGAAGCCATCCGGGAACTGGCGGATGTTCTTGCGTCGCAAGCCGCAGGCATCGGTCTCACCGGACTATCGGAGGCGGCACAGCATTTCCAGCGAGAGATGGTGCAAGACCCGACAACTAAAATCCTTGCGTCCCGCTCTATTGAGCTTGATGCGAAACTGCAGGCTGGTGTGCGCGCGCTCACTCGCGCCTACCCTTCACTTACAAATTAGCCGCCCCGGCAAATTGACCATCTTGGCAAATTAACGGCAAGGATGCGCAAGGCGGCCCGGCTCTTGTATAGTCCGGGCGATGTCTGATGTTTTGCCTCCCGATTCCCGCCCTGCGGACCCAACAGCTCCCACCCTGACCGCGCTCGTCCCACGGCCCGGCGGTGGTGCCGTGGGCGTGAGCGAAGACGGTGAGTTTCTGGAATGGGACCCGCAGGACGCTGTACATGCTCTGCAATCTACCCCTCTCCTTTTGTGTCATCGCCGGTTCACCGCGCGGCGTGCCGCCGGGCCAGAAACCCGCAATGGCGGGACACGTGGCAAACGGCTTCACCCCGGTCATTTCGATATTTTGGAACTTTTTGCCTTTGTGCGCCCGGCGCAATTTTGCGTGCCCACACCACGCGGTGTCGCCCGGGCACTGGGACTTGCAGAGCCTTTGCACGCGGAGGATGCGGCGCTCGTCCTGCATCTGGCTGTACGCACCCTATTGCAGGCACTTGGTAGCCCCTCATACCCTGACCGGGAAGAAAGCGTCGCAATTGGCAAGGCCATGAAAGAAAGCGGTTGGCCCTGGGGACATGCGGTCGTCACGGCTCTTCTTTCATCTGGCGGCACCGCGCTCGCCGCCCAACGTGCACGGATTGATATTTGGGCGAAGCTCCCTGAGTGGGAGGATCAACCACCGCCCCCGCCGCCCGGTGCGTTCCCCGTTTCTCCCGATGATGCACGCGCGCGACTCGCAGAGCTCACCGGGGAGGGAGCGGAGCAGCGCGAGCAGCAACAAGACTATGCAGCAGCCGTCACCAGGGCGTTCCACCCACGGGAGGAAGCAGGTGCCCCCCAGATCCTGCTGGCAGAAGCGGGCACAGGGACCGGAAAGACACTCGGCTATATTGCCCCGGCAAGCCTTTGGGCAGAGCAGAATGAAGGCACGGTCTGGCTCTCCACCTACACAAAGAACCTGCAACGCCAGCTCGATCAAGAGCTGACACGGCTCTATCCGGACCCGATTGAAAAAGCGCAGAAGAGTGTCATCCGAAAGGGACGCGAAAACTATCTCTGCCTTCTCAATCTTGAGGAACAGGCCGGTGGGCTTTTGGTGGGCCCGCAAGGGGCAGCCGCCGCACTGATTGCTCGTTGGGCTCGCTATAGTCGCGATGGTGACATGGTCGGTGGGGACTTCCCCGCCTGGTTGCCGGGGGGGATGGGCGCCGACAATATCGCCTCAAGCCTGACTGACCGACGGGGAGAGTGCTCCTACTCCGCCTGCTCGCATTACAAAAAATGCTTCATCGAAAAGACAGTGCGCAAAGCCCGCAGCGCCCGGATTGTTGTCGCCAATCATGCGCTTGTCATGATCCAGGCGGCGCTTGACCACACACTCGCCAATGCCGGGCACCCATCTGCCCAAACCGCATCTGCACATGACACGGCAGGTGGCGCAGAAGATGATGAGCCCACGAACATTAACTACCGTCGTCATATCGTCTTTGATGAAGGACATCATCTGTTTGATGCCGCTGAAAGCGCCTTCTCCTCCTTTTTGAGCGGGCGTGAAATG
>JAVKCY010000053.1:0-5766 GCA_040223265.1 Parvibaculum sp.
ACCGGGTAGTGGCCGGACGGGAACGACATGAATATAATGCCGCAACTCGGCTGATTGGAGGTCACCCCCAAAAGGGGCCGCCAGACAGCAGATCAACGTGAAGGAACAGGTCGAACAAATGACAAAAGACAGAAACGCCCGCCAAACAAATGATGTTGCAACGTTGGAGATTGACGGCAAATCCATCCAATTGCCGATCTACCAAGGTGTTGTCGGACCGCGCGCCATCGACGTCAGCAAGCTTTACGCCCAGACCGGCCACTTCACGTTCGATCCAGGTTTCACGTCGACAGCAAGTTGCGATAGTGACATCACTTATATTGATGGTGACAAGGGCGAGCTTTTGTATCGCGGCTACCCGATTGAGCAGCTGGCTGACAAGGGTGATTTCCTTGAAACCGCCTACCTGCTTTTGAACGGCGAATTGCCAACAAAATCAGAATTTGCTGAATTCTCGAAAGCCATTACCAATCACACAATGGTACATGAGCAGATGCAGTACTTCATGCGCGGCTTCCGCCGTGATGCGCATCCCATGGCCATCATGGTTGGCCTGGTTGGCGCCATGTCCGCGTTCTACCATGACTCAACGGACATTAACGACCCCAAGCAGCGCATGATCGCAAGCCGACGGATGATCGCGAAGATCCCGACCATTGCGGCCATGGCGTACAAATATTCCGTTGGTCAGCCGATGGTTTATCCACGCAATGACCTTGGATATGCAGAAAACTTCTTGCACATGTGTTTTGCGGTTCCTGCTGAAAAGTACACAGTTAATCCAGTCATCGCCCGCGCGATGGACAAGATTTTCATTCTGCACGCAGATCATGAGCAGAATGCCTCCACATCTACCGTTCGTCTGGCTGGCTCATCAGGTGCTAATCCATTCGCCTGTATGGCGGCGGGTATTGCCTGCCTTTGGGGCCCTGCTCATGGCGGCGCAAACGAAGCAGCGCTCAACATGTTGCAGGAAATTGGGACCGTTGATCGCATTCCTGAGTTTGTTGCCAAGGCAAAAGACAAGGACGATCCTTTCCGTCTGATGGGTTTTGGTCACCGCGTTTACAAAAACTACGACCCGCGTGCAACCGTGATGCAGCAAGCTTGCCATGAAGTACTGAAAGAGCTTGGCATCAAAGATGATCCAATGCTTGATGTGGCGATGGAGCTTGAGAAAATTGCTCTCAACGATCCTTACTTCATTGAAAAGAAGCTCTATCCGAATATCGATTTCTATTCCGGTATCACGCTCAAGGCGCTCGGCTTCCCGACCACCATGTTCACGGTGCTCTTCGCGCTCGCGCGTACCGTTGGCTGGGTCGCTCAGTGGAATGAAATGATCCAGGACCCTGAACAGCGGATCGGTCGCCCTCGCCAGCTTTATAGCGGCGCAGGCCCACGCGATTACAAAGACATCGCGAAACGCTAATCGGCGTATCAGACAAACAAAAGGCGCCCTTTGTTGGGCGCCTTTTTTCGTGTCTGTTGGTCTCTTCTTTTTAAGTTTCGCCCAGCATTTCCAGTACAGCATTGGCGGCGCGTGCACTGGGGGAGGCCCCGCCCACACCCATCTCCCGTTGAAAATCTGCCAGGTCGATAAGCGCCTGTTTGCGTTCGTTCGTATCCGTCAACAGGGGCTCAAGTGCATCCGCGAGTGCGGCCGGCGTACAGGCCTCCTGCAGAAACTCACGGACCGATGGTCGATCTAGTACCAGGTTCACCAGCACCACGGTCGGGACCTTCAACATGCGTGATACCGCCCATGCAGCAATGCTATCAATCTTATAGGCGATGACCATCGGAATGCCCGCAAGACCGAGCTCCAACGAGACCGTCCCAGATGCGGCAATTGCGGCATTCGCAGCTGCAAACGCACCGCGCTTCTCCTCATCCCCGTGCACCAGGATAGGGGCGACAGACCAGTGCTTCACCTCCTCTTCCACCGTTTCGCGCACATGTGGCACAACCGGGATCACAAATTTGAGCGCCGGGTTTCTCTCAGCGAGACGTGCAACCGTTTCCCCCATTACTCCAATGAGGCGTTTTACTTCATTCATCCGGCTTCCCGGCAGCATCAGGAGCAAGGGGGTGTCCGGCGCAATGCCGCGCCGTTCCCGAAAATCTACACCTTCTGACGGTGCTGCAATCTTCTCAATTGCGGGATGCCCGACATAGACGCAATCAAGTCCTGCCTCCGCTCTGAAAAAACCGGGCTCAAACGGGAGAAGTGCAAAGACCTTGCTGAGATAGGTTGCCATCGACTTTGCCCGGCCGCGGCGCCACGCCCACACGCTTGGCGAGACGTAGTTCACAATGGGTATCTCCGGCGCCCGCTTGTGGATACGTTTGGCCACCGTGTGGGTGAAGTCCGGGCTGTCAATGATCACAATCAGATCTGGCTTGCCTTCAATTGCGCAATTTGTTGTCTCGCGCATGCGCTTGAGGATAAGAGGCAGCCGGGGAATGACCTCACGTGGTCCCATTACGGCAATGTCACTCATGGGGAAAATTGAGTGAACACCCTCCGCCTCCATGCGCGGTCCACCGACGCCGGTAAAGCGGACCCGCGTACCCAGCGCCTCTTTCAATGCAGCCATGAGGGCTGCTCCCAGCGTATCGCCAGAAGCCTCCCCCACTACCAGCATGATGTGATGCTGCTGCATCATGTTGCGCGCTCACTTGTTCCTGGCGGCAGCCCCAATACGAAGAGACCCAAATCATTTGCGCGCGCGACAACACTTGCGTGATCCGCAATCAATGCGCCCCCGGCTTCGTACGCAATACCCGATAGACCTGCAGCGGCTGCATTCTCGACCGTCTGCACACCAAGGGTCGGCAAATCCACGCGTCTTTCCTGACCCGGCTTGGGCAGTTTCACAAGCACGCCTGACCTTGTGCTGGATGGTGAACGTTCTGCAGCGACACGTTTCAACATTGCATCTGTTCCGTCGCTCGCTTCCCGTGCAAGCTCAATTCCGTCGGCAACGATGGCGCCTTGTCCCAAATCTTCCGCTCCATGCGTGCGCGCAATTTCAACCGCGAGGTGCACATCAATCATATCCCGCTCGGTGGGCGCACGGCTCGTCTGCAAACCACCCGGTGCCGCCAGCTCCGCCGCGACGACTTCTGCCGGTCGGATCAGGAACCCGTGTTCTTCCTCGAAGTAGCGGACGACACCCGACAAGAGGCCGTCATCCCCCTGGCGAAGCAGCTTTAACAAATCTGGCAATACCTTGATCGCGCCCCAGTCTGGCCAAAACTGGAAAAGCTTTGGGCGGTCGAGCGGCCCGATCAGAATGAGCTCACGGCACTCTTCCCGTCGTAGAAGTTCGAGCGTCTTGCCGAGCGCACCATAGCGCACCCAGGCGTGGGGGTGACGCTCTATGCTCTTGTCGCTTCTGCCGATAATTCCGATGATAAAAACGCGGCGCCCTTGCGATGCCGCAGCATCGGCGACGGCCAACGGTAATGGACCTCGCCCGGCCAGAATGCCAAGAGAACTTCCTTTTCGTTTTGCATTTTCTTCGGGAGTTGTCATGTGCCGGAGCCTCGCTCAGGCCTCATGCGTTTCGCGCGGTGTGCAAATGGAGCGAGACTTGTCGGCACGCACGAAGTTCACAATCTGCATGACGTCTGCCTGCCCGCTGAACTCACTTGCGACGGTATCGACCCTGTCATGCAACGTACCTTCCTCCGCAAAGAGAACACGATACGCATTGCGCAATGCCTGAATACGTTCGCGGTCAAAGCCCCGACGCTTCAGTCCGATAATGTTGAGCCCCGCAAGGCGCGCCCGGTTGCCAAGAACAATGCCGAACGGAATGACGTCGTTCTCAACGCCGCTCATACCGCCAATGAAGGCATGCTCGCCCACACGGCTGAACTGGTGGACGCCTGCACCGCCGCCAATGATAACGTGATTGCCAATATGGCAATGACCCGCCAGCATGACATTGTTTGACATTACCACATAGTCGCCGACTATCGTGTCGTGCCCCACATGGGAGGCGGCGAGGAATGCACAATGGCTCCCGACCTTGGTGATTAATCCGCCGCCTTCCGTTCCGGAATTCATTGTCACGTGTTCGCGGATCACATTGTTTTCGCCGACTATCAATTCGCTCTCTTCGCCACGATACTTCAAATCCTGCGGCGGTTGGCCGATAGACGCAAAAGGATAAATTTCCGTTTTTGCCCCAATGCTGGTCTTGCCATCTACTACAACGTGAGAATGAATTTTCACGCCGCCCCCAAGCGAGACCCGAGGACCAATAATAGAAAATGGCCCCACCACCACATCGGCTGCCAACTCTGCTTTCGGATCAACAATTGCGGTCGGGTGGATATTTGTCATGCTTCATCTGCCATTTCACGGATCATCGCCGCGTAGTCAGCTTCCGCAACAACCTGACCATCTACCTTCGCAATGCCACGGAACTTCCAGACGGGACCGCGGTTCTGTAGTTTTGAGACGTGCAGCTCCAATTGATCACCGGGAATGACCGGCTTGCGGAACTTCGCTTTCTCAATCGCCATGAAATAGACAACCTTGTTGGAGGCGTCGCTCGACATGGCATTGATCACGAGCGCGCCTGCGGTCTGCGCCATGGCTTCAACAATCAGAACGCCGGGCATCACCGGGTGGCCGGGAAAGTGACCTGCGAAAAACGGATCATTGATCGTTACATTTTTCACGCCGATAGCAGACTCATTGCCATCCATGTCCTTGATCCGGTCGATGAGCAGCATCGGATATCGGTGTGGCAATAATTCCATCACGCGATTGATATCAGCTGAACCTAGTTTGCGGCCTTCAGTTTCGCTCATGTTTTCGTCTCTTCAGTCATAGTTTTATCGAAAGCCGTCATTGCCGACCTTCCACTTCAGGTCTCACCGGATGGCTTTTTGAACCCTGCTTTTCCAAGGCGCTTAACCGCCGCCAACTCTCGTTGCCATTCACGTACGGGCCTCGCTGGCGTTCCGCCCCAACGCTCACCCGCAGGAATATCATGAATGACGCTTGAGCGGCCTGCAACTTGAACGCCATCACCAATTTTTATATGCCCAGCGATCCCCGCTCTCGCGCCCAATGCAACATAATCCCCGAGCGTTGCACTGCCCGAAATTCCTGACTGCGCGACAATGATACACCCCTGCCCCATGACAACATTGTGGCCAATCTGAACAAGATTATCGATCTTCGTGCCGGCGCCAATAATGGTGTCTGGCCCTGCGCCGCGATCGATGGTCGTGTTTGCACCAATTTCCACATCATCTTGAATAATGACCCGGCCAAGTTGTGGAATTTTCTCATGAGTCGGCAACCCCATGGCAAAACCAAACCCGTCCTGACCCACCTGAACACCCGGATGGATCAATACACGGTCCCCAATATGAGCGTGGGAAATCGTCACGGACGAGCCTACATAACAGTTCCGCCCAATCGTCACATTGCGCGCGATAACGGCATTGCTTGCGATAACTGTTCCGCTTCCGATTTCCGTGCCAGCACTTACAACCGCGCCTGGCTCAACCGCCACGTTCTCACCCAGTTTCGCTGTGGGGTGGACGTGGGCGGCCGGTGAGACCATCCCTGCATCACCGAATGTATCTTCAGCCTTCACACTTTCCGGATAGAACATCTGCGCTGCAAATGCATAAGAACGGTAAGGCTGAAGATACATTCGGTGATGCAGGGATGGTCTCACCGGCCGCCCACGTCCACCCCACAGCGAAACTGGGTGAGAACGTGGCGGTTGAGCC
>JAVKCY010000068.1:0-22915 GCA_040223265.1 Parvibaculum sp.
CTTCATGGTTCTGTTCCCGATCTTGATCCGCGACGTTTATAATGGCAGTTCGCTTGAACTCGCCTTTATCAATATCTGTTTCTTTGGGGGCATTGGCGTGTCTTCCATCATCCAGAGCCGCCTCCGCCCGATCAAACGACAAGGCCGCGCGATCATGTGCTCCATGTGTATGGGCTCCGTGACGATGGTGTTTTTGCATTTCCATCCACCGCTCTGGGTCGTGTTTATGCTGGTGCTGGGCTGGGGCCTGAGTGCGGGCATCTCCATGAGCCAGTCGCGGTCCATTGTGCAGATGGGAGCCAACGATACGCATCGCGCGCGCGTACTTTCAGTCTTTCAATTAGGGTCCATGGGGGGCGGCCCCATCGGCGCGCTGATGATCGGGTTTGTGATCTCAACGCTCGGGCCGCTTGATGCTGTGCTTGTGCCGTCATCCTGCATGGTGGTGTTGTGGCTCAGCATCTTCTTCTTTACGAAGCTTTGGCGTGTCGAAGTCGCGCATGGTCAAATTGCGGGCCAGGCAACCGAAGCCGCCTGACCCAAGATCTGTTACTTGTACTCGCGCTCTTCCCACCAGGGGAAGAAAGACGGCATGTCTTCCGATACTTTGCACGGATAGGTCGCCGGGCGCTTTTCGAGGAAGGACATGACCCCTTCCTTCGCATCCGCAGACGCGCCACGTGAGAAGATGGACCGGCTGTCCATTTTATGGGCTTCCATCGGGTGGTCAGCACCGGCCATGCGCCAAATGAGCTGGCGCGACAAGGCGATGGAAACAGGTGCGGTATTGTCAGCGATCTCCCGCGCGATGGCGCGCGCTGCGGGCAGCAGGTCCACGGGCTTGTACAGTTCGCGCACAAGGCCGCCGCGCAGGGCTTCCTTCGCATCGAAAACGCGGCCTGAATAAATCCACTCCAGCGCCTGAGACACACCCACGACACGTGGCAGGAACCAGCTTGAGCAGGCTTCCGGCACAATCCCGCGACGGGCGAAGACGAAACCGAAGCGCGCATTCTCCGACGCGAGGCGAATGTCCATTGGCAGCTGCATCGTCACACCGATACCAACGGCGGCGCCATTGATAGCACCGATCACCGGCTTCAGGCTTTCATAGATTCGCAAAGTGAGGCGACCGCCGCCGTCGCGCACGGATGCGTGGCTCCAGTCGACTTCACCAGACTTCGTTTTTGCGGAACCGGCTTTATCAGGGCGGTCGTCACGCGCTTCGTAGTCAAATGTCTTGGCACCGGCTGACAGGTCTGCCCCGGCGCAAAAAGCTTTACCTTCGCCCGTCACGATTACGGCGCGCACATCATCATCCGCGTCCGAGCGATCAAAAGCGTCAATCAGCTCCATCATCATCTCGCCGGTGAAAGCGTTCATCTTTTCAGGGCGGTGCAGCGTGATGGTGAGGATATTGTCCTCTACCTCATATTTAATAGTCTTGTATTCCACATTGTCCTCCAATGTCTTTAGTGGTTCAGCGGGCGGTTTCTGTAAATTTTGTGACAGGTCTCATTTCCCCTACGTCATTATTCAATCTGTCGGGTGTTTCAAAATTTCTGGAAAACCGCGATGAAATTACGTGATCCCTTGGTATAACAGGCTTCGCGGGAAGGCTGCACGAAGAAAAGCACTCCGCCAAAAAGGCCCGAAAACGGGCATGTAAATAACCGACGGGAGAGAAGTTCAGATGTTCCACCCCTGCCACCATGCCGCCAAGACACCCAATCGGCCCGCCTATATCATGTCGTCCACAGGCGAGGTTGTGACCTACCAGCAGCTGGAAGACAGGTCCAACCAGGCCGCGCAATTGTTCCGTGCGGAGGGTCTAAAAACCGGCGATGCGATTGCGATCTTCATGGAAAACAATGCGCGTTTTCTGGAACTGTGCTGGGCGGCCCAGCGGGCAGGCCTCTATTTCACTGCTGTTTCGTCGCGCCTCACCGCGCCGGAGATTGACTATATTGTCGAGGATTGTGGCGCGAAGCTGTTTTTCACATCTGAAGAACTCGCACCCACCGCGAAAGAGCTGGTGGCGCGCGGCCTGCTGAAGAACGTCAAAACGCGCTTCATGATCAATGGCAAGGAAGATGGCTACGAGTCATACGAGGCGCGGCGCAACACCATGCCAACGACACGCATCGCCGATGAGACGGCCGGTACCGATATGCTCTATTCATCCGGCACGACCGGGCGGCCAAAAGGTATTCGCCGGAAGCTGACAGGTGCTGCTATTGATGCGGGCGAAGGTCTCCTTAATCTCGTCACGCTGCTTTACGGCATGAACGAAGAGACAATGTATCTGTCACCTGCGCCGCTCTATCACGCGGCACCCTTGCGCTACAATATGTCCGTTCAGCGGATTGGCGGTACCTGCATCGTGATGGATCATTTTGATCCTGAAGGTGTGCTTGAGCTGATTGAAAAGCACAAGATCACCCATTCTCAATGGGTGCCGACCATGTTTGTCCGTATGCTGAAATTGCCAAAAGATGTGCAGACAAAATATGACCTCTCCACCCACAAGGTCGCCATTCATGCCGCCGCCCCCTGCCCGATCCCGATCAAACAGCAGATGATCGATTGGTGGGGGCCGGTGATTTACGAATATTATGCAGGGTCTGAAGGAAACGGCTTCTGCCAGCTGAACTCGCAGGAATGGCTTGGGCACAAAGGCTCGGTCGGCAAGCCGCTTCTTGGTTCTGTCCACATTTGCGATGATGACGGGGATGAAGTTCCCGTTGGTGAGCCGGGCACAATCTTTTTTGCTCCCCAGGAAGACGCAGACCCGGCAGACCTTTTCGAGTATCACAATGACCCCGACAAAACGAAGGACTCCCGACATCCCTCCAAGCGCGGCTGGAGCACGCTTGGCGATGTGGGTCGTGTCGATGAGGATGGATATCTCTACCTCACTGACCGCAAGGCCTTCATGATCATCTCCGGCGGCGTTAATATTTACCCGCAGGAAGCTGAGAACCTTCTCATCACGCATCCGAAAGTTGCGGACGTTGCAGTGATCGGCGTCCCGAACGAAGATCTGGGGGAAGAAGTGAAAGCGGTTGTGCAGCCGCTCAATTGGAACGAGGCCGGACCAGAGCTTGAAGCTGAGCTTCTTGAGTTCTGCCGGTCGCAGCTCTCCAAGATCAAATGTCCGCGGTCTGTGGATTTTGACGAAGAACTTCCTCGACACCCAACCGGCAAGCTATACAAGCGTCTTGTCCGGGATCGGTATTGGGGTAATCGTGACTCAAAAATCGTCTGATCAGACAACACAATCTCACAATACCCGTCGTCAGGCCGGACCTGCCGGCGACGGGCTTTTGAAGCGCGAAGACATTACCCCTGAGCGCATTGCCGCACTGGAAAAACGAGCCGCGTCGCTGCCGGGTTATTCGCTTGTCACACAAGAAGAACGGGATCGCTCCCGACGGGCCTTTCTGGACGGCCTTCCTTCCCGCCAAGACCTATGGGTGTTTGGTTACGGCTCCTTGATGTGGAACCCGGCCATCCATGTCTCTCAGTCTGAGCAAGCGAAACTCCATGGCTATCACCGCGCCTTCTGTCTGCACCTGGTGATCGGACGTGGTACGCCGGAGGCACCCGGCCTGATGCTTGGCCTGGACCGTGGCGGCTCCTGCATTGGCATTGCCCACCGCATTGCGGCATCTCAGGTTGAAAGCGAAACAGAAATACTCTGGCTTCGCGAAATGATCGGAACGGGTTATGTGCCCCGGCAGGTGCAGATGACCATTGAAGGTGAGAAGCGCAACGGCCTCACGTTCGTGGCCAATCGCGCAAGTCAGCGATATGCGGGACGGATGCCGTTTGAGGACGCCGTCGCGCGGATTTCGCAGGCGACGGGCGATATTGGCAGTAATCGAGATTATCTCTACCGGACGATTGAGAAGTTGAATGTCTTCGGCCTGCCGCGCGGCCCTTTGCACAAATTGGAACAAGCCGTGCGCGCCAAAACCGGCGAGACATAGAGCGCGCGCTTCGTTTATGTGCCACTATTTGTGTGTGGAGGCGCTTCCGTTTAAGCTTGGTGCATGGCGGGGTACGCCACACACAAGAGGCACATCAATGCTTAGAAAGCGCTTTTCCATTTCGTCTTTGGCTCTTGCTGCCGGTCTCATGACCACGGCTTTTACAGCTGGGCTTTTGGTATCGGGCCCGGCTCACGCTGTCGAAACACATTCATCGGGCAAGCAGTGCAACAATCGCATGGGCGTGGGCGGCAAGTTCGAGCGGGAATATTTCGTCTATTTTGAACCCTCATCAACCGAACTTGACGAGCATGACCTTTCCATTATCGAGGAAGTCTATGAGCGCGCGACCGGGCAACATGCGGGCCAGATCTGCCTCTTCGGCAAGGCGAGCAAGACCGGCAATCCGGCCTCCAATGCCTCCCTCGCCCGCCGCCGGTCTGAAGCGGTTGCGGACCGGCTCAAGCGGCACGGCTGGGATGGCAGCCGGATTGCGATTGAGCCGGAAGGTGAAACCTGGGGCTGGCTGGATGAGCTCACATGGGAAAATGAGGAAGACCGCCGCGTGAGGATCCGTCTGTCGCGCTGAAACGGCACAAATTTGGGGCAGCGGCCGACATTTGACCCGGCCGCGCGCGCTAATGAGCAAAAAGCGCGGAAAAGACGCGCATTTTCACCAATATCCGATAGCGATTTGTGGGCGGGGCCGTTACGTTTAGGCCAGTTTTTCAGGACGTCCCCACTTTTCACAGGGCAACAGCCTGAATTGATAAAAACCCTTACGGAGGCAGAAAATGCGCGTGTTTGAAAACATCGCTGAATATGCAGCAGAAGCCGGAAAAGAAATCGGCGTGAGTGACTGGATGATGCTCGATCAGGATCGGGTCAACCTGTTTGCCGATGCGACCGGCGACCATCAGTGGATCCATATTGATCCAGCTCGGACCCAGAAAGAACTGGGCATGCCCACCATTGCCCATGGCTATCTCACGCTCTCGATCCTGCCAAAGCTGATGAGCGAAATCAGCGGCGTCAAAAGTGTCACGCGCGGCATCAATTACGGCTCAAATTCCGTTCGCTTCACGAACATGGTGCCTGTCGGGTCCAAAGTGCGCGGTCGTGTGAAGCTGAAATCAGCAACACCCAAAAGCGGCGGCATGCAGATCGTGAACGAAGTGACCGTTGAGATCGAAGGCCAGGAGCGTCCCGCGCTCGTTGCTGAAACGATTACGCTTCTATTCGAATAAGTACCGACACACTATCTTGAGCACCTTCGGCGAACCCCGCCGGAGGTGTTTTTCATTTGGTCAGGACATTCATGCCCTTCTCCCTTCCGCCCCAAGCGCCCATCGCTGCCAAACGCCCTGTGTCCAACACAAGGCACGGCATCACACGAACTGATGATTATGATTGGCTGCGCGACCCACATTGGCAGGAGCTGATGAAGGACCCGTCCGTGTTGCAACCGGATATTTGCGCCTATCTTGAGGCGGAAAACTGCTACGCCGACGATGCGATGCGAGGACTTGAAGGGCTTCGCGAAACTCTCTTTGGCGAGATCAAGGGCCGCATCAAGGAAGATGACAGTTCCGTCGCCAGCCCACATGGAGATTGGCTTTACTATACGCGCTACGAGACAGGTGCACAGCATCCGCTGTTTTGTCGCAAACCCCGTGCGGGCGGTGATGAGACCATCATTCTGGATGGGAACGCTGAGGCAAACCACCAGGCCTATTTCAAGATAGGTGGTGCCGCACGGTCCCATGATGACCAGCTTTTTGCCTGGAGTGCTGATCTTAAAGGGTCAGAATATTTCGGCGTCCGTATTCGCGATATGGCGACCGGCGCTGAGCTGACCGACATTGTACCCGACACAAGCGGCGGCATTGTGTGGACGCTCGACAATCAGAGCTTCTATTACGTCAAAGTGGATGAAAATCATCGCCCTGCCCATGTCTTCCGACACCGACTTGGTACCGACGCGCTGAAAGATGAGTGCGTCTTTCACGAGAGTGATCCGAGTTTCTTTGTCAGCGTCAGCTCTACCCAAAGCAATGAATTTGTTCTCATCAGTGTCCATGATCATCAGACAAGTGAAGTGCATCTGCTTGATGCGCGCGACACGGACGCGCACCCACGCCTGGTTGAGCCGCGCGCGCAAGGTGTCGAATATGATCTGGAGCATGATGCTCCGCGTAATCGTTTCCTCATCGTCACGAATGCGGATGATGCTGAAGACTTCAAGCTGGTGGAAGCACCTATTGCGACACCGGCCCGCAAACATTGGCGTGACCTCATTCCACACCGCCAGGGCATACTCGTGCTCGGTCAAATCTGCTTTCGCGATTTCCATGTCCGCTCAGAACGGGAAGACGGGCTGACACGGCTTGTCGTGCGACGCCTGTCTGATGGGGAGGAACAACCGATCAGTTTTGATGAGACCGCATACGACCTTTCGCCCTTGGGCAGTCTTGAATATGAGACAAATCTGTGCCGGTTTGCCTATTCATCCATGACAACGCCGGAACAGGTGTTTGACTATGACATGGTGACGGGCGCACGCACGCTCCTCAAGGAACAAGAGGTGCCAAGCGGCCATGACGCAACTGCCTATGTGACCGAGCGCGTGTTTGCGACGGCGGCCGATGGAGAACGTGTGCCCATCTCGCTTCTCTATCGCAAGGGTCTTGCGCTGGACGGGAAAGCACCCTGTCTGCTCTATGGCTACGGCTCCTACGGGATCTCCATTCCTGCCTCCTTCTCCGTCAGTCGGTTGAGCCTTGTGGACCGTGGCTTTGTTTACGCCATTGCGCATATTCGCGGCGGACAGGAGCGGGGCTATCGCTGGTATGCCCAAGGCCGGTTGCTCAACAAGATGAATACATTCACCGACTTCATCACCGCCGGGGAGCATCTGGCGGCCACCGGCTATACATCACGCGGCAACATCACTGCGCATGGGGGAAGCGCGGGCGGCATGTTGATGGGGGCGGTCGGCAATCTTGCGCCCGACCTTTTCAAAGGGTTGATTGCAGAGGTTGCTTTCGTGGATGTGCTGAACACCATACTGGATGAAACGCTTCCGCTCACCCCGCCGGAATGGCTTGAATGGGGCAATCCGATTGAGGACAAAGCCGCCTATGAGATGATTGCGTCCTACTCCCCTTACGACAATGTGCGGGCACAAGCCTATCCACATATTCTGGCGCTCGCGGGTCTGACCGATCCACGGGTTACCTATTGGGAGCCCGCCAAGTGGATTGCGAAACTCCGCGTGCTTTCCACCGGCGAGAACGCGCTTTTCCTCAAGACCAATATGTCAGCGGGGCATGGTGGGGCGTCAGGCCGGTTTGAACGGCTCAAAGAGACGGCGCTCACCTACGCTTTCGCGCTTGCCATTCATGATCTTGCTTGAAGCGGCCCCTCACACGGGCTTGTCACCGATGATGGTCACGCGCTCCATGCGGCGCAGCGCTGGCCAATAGTCCGACACTGCATAATGCTGCGACGCACGATTGTCCCAAAAGGCAATGGAATTTGCCTGCCATTTGAAGCGACACTGATATTCCGGGATTGCGGCACGCGCATAGAGGAATTGCAGCAATGCGTCGGACTCCGCCCGCTCCATGCCCTTAATGTACTGGGTGAAGGCCTTGTTCACATAGATGGACTTCCGCCCGCTCTCCGGGTGGGTGCGCACGACGGGATGCTCGGCCATCGGATATTTCTTGTTGAATTCCTCGATCTCCTCCGGCGTGTGACCCTTGTTTTTCAGCATGGTACGGAAATGACCAAAGTCATGCACAGCGATAGCGCCGTCTATCTTCTCTTTGATCTCATCATCGAGATCCTCATAAGCCGCTTCCATGTTGGCAAAAAGCGTATCGCCGCCCATGTCCGGCACTTCGAGCGCACGCAGAATGGACCCAAGCGATGGCTCCAGCCGCCAGGTCACATCTGAATGCCAGACGTTTTCCCGACCCTTGCTTTTCTCATCATGGGTGATGGCCAACACTTCTGGATAGCCCGGCTTGCAGGGCGCAAACGGGTGAACCTCTAGCTTGCCAAAATTGCGCGCGAAATCCAGATGCTGCTCGGTGGTGATATCCTGATCCTGAAAGAAAAGCACTTTGCGATCCACCAACAGATTTTGGATATCGCGGGCGGTTTCTGCGCTGATCGATTTGGTCAGATCAATGCCCGTCAGCGTTGCGCCAATCAGCGGGCTCATGAATTCAACATTCAGGCCTTTCAACGCCATGTTGTTTTCCATTGTGGATTTGCGGGCGGGTGCGTTCACGGGCGTTTCCTCCTCTGGCCACTGTGGGAGAAGTTTTGCCGGGTCGCGTCCCCGGCGCCCGCATTTGATTTGCTAATTCCGCATTGTGGTATAATATTGAACCATGACAGAACGTGCCATTGAATCCCTCTCGCGAGGCCTTGTCGTGATCGAAGCGCTGAACCGCCGCGCCTACACCACTTTGTCTGAACTCCATGAAGACACGGATCTGCCAAAATCGACACTGGTTCGGCTGCTCGACACACTGATCGCAACAGGCTATGCGCGGCGTATCTCCCGCTCGGCGGGTTATTGCCTGACCGACCGGGTAACGCTGCTCGCTCAGGGCTTTCATTCTTCTGACCGGCTTGTTGAAATCAGCCGACCCCACCTGCGGGCGCTCACGGAAAAACACAAATGGCCGGTCGTCATCGCCACACTTGATGGAGACGCAATGCTCGCGCGGTACAGCACCTTGTCGCAGAGCCCGTTCGCCCTGGACCGGATCTATATCGGGCGGCGCATTGGATTGCTCATCTCTGCCATGGGCCGAGCTTTTTTTGCCTTTTCATCACCTGAAACACGTGCGCTGTTGCTTGACGTTTTGCGCGGCACAGGACGGAAAATGGATCAGGCCGCCCATGATCCCGTTTATATCGACAAGCTCGTCTCTCAGATTCAGAAAGACGGCTATGCCGCAACGGAGTATGGACAGAATGACCGGGCCTTCGGTCTTGCCGTGCCTGTCATGAAGTTCGGCGATCCACAGGCCGCGCTCGCCATGCGGTTCATCCGCACGGCGACGTCAACGGGCTCTGCGGCAACCGAATTTGTGCCCATCCTTCAGGAGACGGCGAAGGCAATCGCCGCCGAACTCTGATCCGGTTTCTACGCTACCCCGACGGGAGAGATGGTAACACGCACCTCACCCGCGCCTTGCGCGGCAACATGCACCTTCTGCGCAACGGCGTCATAGGTCGCCTCGCCGCCTTCAACCTGCAAATTGTAGCCATCAGGATATTGCAACACGGGTACGAAGATGGTGGCTTCGCCCTTCCCTTCCGGCATGAAGCGAGTTTCAAACTTGCCTGTGGCCAGCTCAAAGTGTGTTTCACTGAGCGACCCTCGGCACGATTGCAGATAGGGACGGACGAAACCTTTCAATGCACGACCACCTGAATTGATGTCATCAGGATTGGTCTGTTGATCCCGGCTGAAAATGGAGAGGTCCTCCTGGTTCCACCCGTCGCCGATTGCCAGATCGTTGGAATTGGAGGCAGTGTAATTCCACTGCGTCGAACTGAGGTGGAGTGCATCAAGCGTGTTGTAAAGAAACTCCAGCGCCATGACGTGCGACGCCCAGGGCGCTTCAGTACGGTCACCTTTTGCCCAGGCCTGGTATGCGGCTGCGCCATCCAGATCATAGGGGATGCCGCATTCTCCAATGAGGGTCGGTGCGCCTGTTCCCCGGTTCAGGGTCCGGCCTGCATTTTCAATGTTCGATAATTGTCTTTTGTAGTGGGCTTCAATTTCGTCGCGCCCCTCCAATGTTTTTCCAGAGAACGGGTTCACCGCTGTCGGATACATGAAAAGCTTGGTGGAGAGGACGGCAATATCATACCAGTGCGAGGCGTTTACCGTGCGGTCTGGCGTGGCCTCCGGGAAGGCACCTCCCAAGAGACCCGTAAACGGATCAAGCTCCGCGAAGACCAGCCAGTCCGGCTGCACCGCGCGGATGGCGTCCGCCACATCATTGAAAAACGGCGCCATGTAATCATCTTCAAGATCAACGTGTTTGCCTTTTACGGTCTGGAAGAAATCCTCACGCAGTGGCTCCACACCTTCATTCGTCCGTCGGTACGCACCTGCCTTCTCAAACGGGTCTTCGCGACCCGGCAACCAGCAATCGACCTGGGCTCCATTCACCTCCCGATGCTCGGTCACCACCGATTGCATTTTTTCCAGTGAAAAGGTGAGCTCCGGAATGGAGCGTGTGACGCCGCGCGCAACCGCCAAACCATCGAGAGGCGACCATGCCGGACCGGGCACCGCGATGCGCGGATTCTCCGCCGACTTGGCGACGTGCTGGTATGAAAGGCGCTGACCGATAAAGCCCGTGCCCGGCTCGTTCAACGTATCAAAGCCAATTACGTTGGTGAGGTCTTTCACCCGCTTGGCAATTTCAACCAGGCAACCACGATAATGTGCCTGCAAATAATCCTGCACATTTTGACCGTCGATCATCAGGTCAGGTGCAAAATCACGCCCACCGAAAAAGAGCGTCCACATGATGCCATTGGCGGACATGCGATAATTCTGTGCCCAGGTCATGGTCGGGTAATTATCTTCCTGTCGCCCGCCGCGCGCATAATCATATTTATATTGCATAACGTGAGCAGCACCGGCGGCGTGAAACTTTGTGAAATCGAGGCCGACTTTCTCAAATATCCAGCCCGGCGCACCGTCGCCACCTGTCATCCGGCTCCACACGTCCTGGTGAAAATCGACAAACACATAAAGCCCGTGCTCACCTGCGATCCGGCAAAGCTCTGCGTAATAGTCAAGATAGGCCGTGTCATACTGGCCCGGGCCCGCATGTTCCACCGCTTCCCATGTCGTCAACAGACGCAAGCAATTGAACCCCCAGGCTGTGAGCCGCGAGAAATGTTCCTCCGCCTCTTCCAGCGGGAAGGGCCTGCCGATGAAAGACACGGTCTCATGATCGGCAAAATCGGTTGGAAAGTTCGTGCCACCGTTCGGGTAGGGCATTTTGCAATCGCCGCCGAGGTTCACACCCCGCAATATGATTTTCCGCCCCTCGGCATCTACAAACCAGTTTCCCTCAATCCCGATACGCGGCAGTGCCATCATTCTCTCCCTTTATTTTATTGCGCTATAAAACAGGAAAGATCTCACGGCGGCAATGGCTGGATCACGGTTGGATAATGGCTGGATGGGGATGCGAGCGCATGGACCGGAAGAAAATCTCTTGAAGCCTTGTCATTCCCTTCACACTCGCCCAATCTCTTGCCATTCGAGTTTTGTGCAGGAAATGATCCATGTTGGCAGCGTTACGCCCTCTCCCAACCCAACCGAAAGATGTGCCTTGGCCGACGAAGGATTGGCCAACGGGGGAACTTGGACCCGATGTCGATAAATCGCGCCTTCACACGCTGACCGAAGAGGCTTTTGGGACGGCGGATACGACCAAATTCGGGGAAACCCATGCGCTGCTCGTGGTTCAGCATGGGCGCATCGTCCAGGAGCGCTATCGTCAGGATTTCAACAAGCAAACGACGTTTCCATCCTGGTCGAAAGCCAAGAGTATCACGCAGGCGCTGGTCGGCATTCTTGTGCGTGAGGGCAAGATTGATATTCATGCACGCGCCGACGTCTCGGAGTGGGAAGACACAAACGACCCCCGTCACAAGATCACACTTGATCAATTGCTTCGCATGTCGAGTGGGCTTGCCTTCCGTGAAGATTACACCGCCGAAAACCCGTCTGACGTGATTGAGATGCTATGGGGAGCAGGCCAGGATGATGTAGCGCATTTTGCTGCTTCCTTCCCCCTCGCCCATGATCCCAACTCCTATTGGGCTTATGCCAGCGGCACCAGCAATATTGTCGCTCGCTGTGTGGCCCGCGCGCTTGGCAAAAGCGGCGAGGCATTTCAAGATTTCATGGTGCAGGAATTGTTCAACCCGATAGGGATGACGAGCCCGATCCCCAAGTTCGACAAGGCAGGCACCTTTATCGGCTCGTCTTTCTGTTATGCCACCGCGCGGGACTTTGCCCGCTTTGGCACGCTCTATCTGCGCGACGGGGTGTGGGACGGCAGGCGCATTCTGCCTGAGGGATGGGTTGATTATGCTCGCACCCCCACGAAACAGACGCCACAAATGCTTGTCGATGATGGGCCGTATGGTGCCCATTGGTGGCTGGAGCGGGGTGGGCCCGGCAGCTTCTCCGCCAATGGATTTGAAGGCCAGTACACGATAGTGGTGCCGGACCTTGATTTGGTCATGGTGCGCCATGGTAAAACGCCGCTCGATCTCGGCCAGAACGTCAAAGACTGGATGGCAGATGTGGTTGATTGTTTCCGAACTACATAGGAAAATGAGGTTTTCAACCTGAGAAAAACCTGCCATGTTTCACCCTCAATCAATTTGGGGATTCATATGAAAAGTTTAGTGAGTTTAGTCTTCCTGTCCGTTGCGCTGGCTGGTTGTTCCTCCATCATCGAAGGTACTTCACAGGAAATTGCCGTCAATTCAGAACCATCTGGCGCTGCGTGCGCATTTGAACGTGAGGGACGCACCATTGCCAAGGTTGATCCAACACCCGGTGTCGTGAGGATTGACAAGACCAAACATGACATCAGCATTGTCTGCTCCAAAGAAGGGTACGAGGACGCGACCTACCTTAATCGGTCGGACGTAGCCGCGATGACAGCTGGAAATATCATTCTGGGTGGCGGTGTTGGCTGGATTATCGATTCAGCGTCGGGTGCCGACAACAAGTATGATGGCTCTGTCTTTGTGACGATGGTGCCAAAGAAATAACGGATTTTCATATCGCGTTTTTAAAGGCTGCCTCGTTGAGGCAGCCTTTATTTTCTTCCTCTCCCCGCACGATGGCCTATGATCTTCCCATTCATATTCCGGGGGAGACCATCCATGAACGCCAATACGCCTTTTACAACGCCTGAAGATGTGGGCTTGAGTTCAGACCGGCTTGCTCGCCTGCCAGATTATTTCGGGGAATACGTGAAACGCGGAAAGCTTGCCGGTGTCTCCACCCTCGTGTCCCGTGCGGGCAAGATTGCGCATTTTGAAACCGTGGGCGAGCGGGACCGTGAGAACGGTCTTGTCATGGAGAAAGACACGATCTTCCGCATCTACTCCATGACGAAGCCGATCACGTCGGTTGCGCTGATGATGCTTTATGAAGAAGGTCGCTTTCAGCTGTCGCACGAAGTTGCTCGCTACATCCCCTCCTTTGCAAACCTTAAAGTATGGGATGGCGGCACGGCAGATGATTTCAAAACCAAGCCTTGCGAGAGAGCGATGACTGTTCGCGATCTTCTGACCCACACGTCTGGCCTCACCTATGGTTTCATGCATGCGCACCCGGTCGACAAGATTTACCGCAAACGCGGTATTGAAGGCGCTGCCACATCACAGGGCATGAACCTTGAAGAGTTTTGCGACAAGCTCTCGGATATCCCGTTGCTCTTTTCTCCCGGGACACAGTGGAGCTATTCGGTCGCGACGGATGTATGCGGACGTCTTGTTGAAGTCCTGTCCGGCCAGCCTCTCGACCAATTTCTCCAGTCCCGCATCTTTGATCCGCTCGGCATGGTGGATACAGGCTTCATGGTGCCAAAAGAAAAACTCAGCCGCTTTGCAGCGAATTATGAAAAGGACCCGCGCACCCGCGAGGTTCGCCTGTTTGACAAGAGCGATGAGACGTCAACCTATGCTTCTCCCAAACCGTTCCTGTCTGGTGGTGGCGGGCTCACCTCAACGATGATCGACTATTGGCGTTTCTGCCAGATGTTCCTCAATGGGGGCGAGCTGGAAGGTGTGCGGCTGCTGTCGCGCAAAACCGTAGACTATATGACGCTGAACCATTTGCCCGATGGCAAAACCATGCCAGAGATGGATCAGTCCACCTTTTCTGAAACGGGGTCGGAGGGCACTGGCTTCGGACTTGGCTTTTCAGTCATTCTGGATGAAGCGGAGAGCCAAGCTGTTACGTCCGCCGGCAATCATTCCTGGGGTGGAGCTGCCTCCACTTACTTTTGGATTGATCCGGAAGAAGACCTGATCGGTATTTTGATGACCCAGCTTATGCCGTCGCGGGCCTACCCGCTTCGGCCCCAAATGCAGCAACTGGTTTATGCTTCCATCATGGACTGAACAATAACTCCTATACAGGATCGGGCGCATACATGCCGCTTTGGATTCCCATTACCATTGCGGCAGCGTTTTTTCAGAACCTGCGCTCCGCTTTGCAGCGTCAGCTCGCCCGTGATCTGACGGCGACGAGTGCCACCTATGTGCGTTTCCTGTTCGGCCTGCCGGTGGCGCTTGTCTATCTCGGTGCACTGCTCCTGACATTCGGTGATACTCTCCCCGTGCCGCCGCCCGTATTTTATGTCTATGCCCTTGTTGGTGGTGTCGGGCAGATTATCGGTACGGTGCTTCTGGTCTCCCTCTTTTCTCATCGAAACTTTGTGGTGGGGACGACCTATTCCAAAACCGAGACGGTGCAGACCGCCTTGTTCAGCGTTTTGGTATTGGGCGAAGCGATCACGTTTGGCGCAGGGGTAGGCATTCTGGTCAGCCTTGTTGGCGTGATGGCCATCTCTGTCGCGCGCACGTCTCTCTCTCCTGCCGCACTTGCCACATCACTCACGAGCCGTACCGCGCTGATGGGGATCGGTTCTGGCGGGGCCTACGGCGTTGCTGCGGTCTGCTATCGCGCCGGATCCCTTTCGTTGAACATGGAAGGGTTTCTTGTGCCTGCCGCGCTCACCCTTGCGGTTGTCCTCACCATTCAAACCGCCTTGATGACGGTCTGGCTTTTGTGGAAGGACCGCGTGTCGCTCATGGCCACCTTGCGCAACTGGCCAGCCTCCCTTGCCATCGGGGTCGCTGGCGCGCTTGGGTCTGTCGGCTGGTTCACTGCCATGACGCTGCAAAATGCGGCTTATGTTCGCGCGCTCGGACAGGTGGAGCTTGTTTTTACCTTCCTTGTCTCCTGGCTCTGGTTCAAGGAGACATCGAACGGTCGCGAAATGCTGGGTGTGGCTCTGATCGTCGGCGGGCTTGTCGTGCTCGTCCTGGGGGTCTAGCAAGAGGAGGAGTTCGCATGGTGAACATCAGACCTGAAAAGGCGGGTGATGAAGACGCCATCTATCGTCTCACCCTTGCAGCGTTCGAACCTATGTTCTTCAGCGATGGGTCCGAGGCTCCCTTGATTGGCGAGCTTCGCGCCGACGGCGATCTGACCCTCTCACTCATCGCCGAGATTAACGGCGAGATTGTCGGGCATATCGCCTTTTCTCCTGTTACGATTGACGGTCGGCATGATGATTGGTTTGGCCTTGGTCCCGTGTCGGTCTCCCCGGACCTGCAAGGACAGGGCATTGGCCGCGCCCTGGTAGAAAAGGGACTGCAATTGCTTCGGGCGCGCGGGGCAAAAGGATGTGCGCTAACAGGCAATCCCGACATTTACCGCCGCATGGGCTTTGAAAGCGATGGCAACCTTCGCTATGGCTCGCTGGATACCGCCTTCGTTCAAAGAATGGTCTTTTCGGGCCAGCCACCCTCGGGCGAACTTAAGTTCGCGCCTGCGTTTGGTGATGAATATCCGGCTGAGTAGGTCGCCTCTTACGCAGGCACGTCACCCGCCACCGTCGTGCGATGCATGACCCGCAAATGCCCGTCATAGCCACCATCCGCCAAATGCATGCAACAGCGATTGTCCCATAGGGTCAGCATGTTCTGGCTCCACTTGTGACGGTAGACATATTTGTCCTGCACCATGTGCGCGTATAACTCACCCAGAAGCGCCTGTGCGTCGCCCGCGTCCATACCTTCGATGCCGATTGTATAGGTCGGGCTGATGTAAAGCGCCTTGCGGCCCGTCACCGGATGGGTGCGCACCAGCGGGTGGGTTTGCGTTGTTTCTGCATCTGTCGATGAAATGATCTTCATTGAGCGCTTTTCTTTTTCCTGCGCGAATATGCCCTTGGAGCCGTAGGGCAGGATCGCGCTGTGGATGGCCATCAATCCGTTGAGCCGCGCCTTCATCTCGTCAGACAGATCTGCATAGGCGCGTGTGCCGTCCGCATAAAGCGTATCGCCGCCGACAGGCGGGGTTACTTCGGAATGGAGGATGGTTGCAGCCGGTGGTGCTTCCTGAAAGCTCCAGTCGGAATGCCAGCCCGCGCCAAAATTGGTCGCTTTTTCATCGGGCTCGCGGCGCAGCTCCAGCACATGAGGCCGGTCTTCCATCGGCTTGATGAAAGGATCATGACCAAATTTTCCGAACTGAAGGGTGAAGGCTTCGAGCTGATCAAGGGTCAAAGGCTGATCGGGAAAGAAGACGACGGAATGATCAGCCCAGGCCTGCTTCACTTCTGCAAGTGTTGAGGCGGGAAGCGGTTTGGCAAGGTTGAGCCCGGTAATGCCCGCGCCAAAGCCCGATGGGTTAGGCTGAACGCTGATCGCCTCGTAACCGTTTTTCAGCTCTGCCTGTGCGCCCGTCTTTCCCATAATGCTTCCCTCCCGAAATGAAACGGCCCTGATCTCAACCAAAGCTGAACATCAGGACCGTTCATTTGCAAGTCCGAAAGCTTATTCAGCTGCCTTTGCAGTGCTCAGGCCCGCCATGGTGTTCAACCGCCCGGCAATGATGGCTTGAGCATCCGCCACAATGCGGGACACAAGTTCCGCACATGTCGGGATGTCGTTAATCAGGCCCTGCACCATGCCAGCCGACCAGATGCCATGATCGGCATCACCTTTTTCGTATACAACCCGGCCACGAGCGCCGGCAACGAGATGGGCAATATCTTCAATCTTGGCATTGCCTTTCTTTTCAATCGCCACCACTTCCTGGCTCACGGCATTGCGCGCAACGCGTGCGGTATTGTGCAGTGTACGGAAGATCAAGTCTGTCGCCCGTTCGTCACTGGCCACGATCTGTTCTTTCACCTTCTGGTGGATCGGGCTTTCCTTGGTGCACATAAAGCGTGTGCCCATGTTGACGCCTTCCGCCCCCAGTGCGAGTGCGGCGACTAGACCACGTGCATCGCCGAAACCGCCAGACGCGATCATCGGGATCTTCACCTGGTTGGCGGCTGCCGGAATGAGGATGAGACCTGGAATATCATCTTCGCCAGGATGGCCCGCACATTCGAACCCGTCGATGGAGATTGCGTCCGCGCCGATCTTCTCTGCCTTGATGGCGTGACGCACGGCTGTGCATTTGTGGATGACTTTCACACCGGCTTTTTTGAACTCGGTGATGTGCTCCACCGGATTGCTGCCTGCGGTCTCCACAATCTTCACGCCCGCTTCGATAATGGCCTGACGGTATTCAGCATAAGGTGGTGGCTTCAGCGCCGGGAGAATGGTGAGGTTCACACCAAACGGTTTGTCTGTCAGATCCCGACAGCGTTGAATTTCCTTGGTCAGATCTTCCGGTGTCGGCTGTGTCAGCGCGGTGATGAAGCCCAGCGCGCCAGCATTGGCGACCCCTGCTACCAGCTCCGCCCGGCCAACCCATTGCATACCGCCCTGAGCGATTGGATGCTCTACACCGAAAAGCTCGGTGAAACGTGTTTTCAGCACGAATGCCTCCCTTATATTTGGGGGACCTTTGTGGCCTCCCCTTCATTTCGATGATCTGGTTTACCAAATTCGCAGCGCTGCTGCACTAGCGCGGCGCACAATGGGTCAAAAAAGCCGAATTTCTGCACGCCCCAGCGCCATGAGTGCTTGAAAAACGCCCGCGTCCGGCACACATTACCGTTCATAATTGCACACCGAAAGATCGACAATGAACACTGGGGCTGACTGGAATCTCTTTCGTACCTTCCTTGCGGTCGCGGACGCAGGGTCGCATTCGGCGGCCGGGCGACGCCTGAAACTGAGCCATGCAACGGTCGGGCGGCATATTGCCGAGCTTGAGCGGCATCTGGACCAGAAGCTCTTCGTGCGGGAGGCTGACGGGTACACGCTCACGCCTGCGGGCGAACATCTGAAACAAGAGGCCGACCAGATGGCCTCTGCCGCGATGAGAGCGGAGCGGATTGCGGCCTCTGAAGGCACAAGCCCGCGCGGTGTGGTGCGGGTCTCGACCGCCGCGACGCTTGCCGGTTATTGGCTGATGCCGCACATGCAGGATTTTCATGCGGCTTTCCCTGATATTGAAATCGAGTTCGTGACTGACAGCTGGCCAGCCAGCGTGCGCCGCCGCGAGGCGGATATTGTGATCCGGCTTTATGGCCCCGGTCAGGAAAACCTTGTGGGCAAGAAGATCAGCCGTGTAGGCGTCGCCTTCTATGCCTCCAAAGACTATGCGGAGAAAAACGGGCTTCCCAATGCGCGGGAGGAATGGGCGACCCATACCGTCATCGGTTTTTGTGGTGCCGCGTCTGAGACGGAACTCTTTCGCTGGTCGAACCATGTGACACGCGGCGCGCCGACCTGGCTTCGCTGCTCCTCCACCGCCGACCAGCTGCGCGCGGTGCGTCAGGGCGTTGGCATTACGGTTCTTACCTGCATGATCGGCGACAAGCATCCAGACCTTGTGCGCATTGCGCCGGAGAAGCTTTTCAGCTCAACCGATCTTTGGCTACTCGCACATCCTGACCTTCGCCAGACAGAGCCGGTTGCCACCGTCTTTGACTTTATCGCCGAACGTGGGCGTGTGGACCGGGACGAGCTCTTGGGCAAAATTGGCTAAGGCCGAACTTGCCTGAACAGCGACCCACCCCTTGCTGCACGTATTTGAACAGACACAATGGGACCACGAGCTCTATATTCCCTTCAACACTTTCCATTCGTTGAACGGAGACCTTGATGTCACTACCGCCTATTCTCCAGAATTCCCTTGAGCTGCCGGTTGTCGGCTCCCCCTTGTTTATCGTGTCAGGCCCGGAGCTTGTCATCGCTCAATGCAAGGCTGGCATTGTTGGCTCCTTCCCAGCCCTCAACGCGCGGCCTGAGCCGGTGCTTGAAGAATGGATTGTCCGGATCAAGACCGAGCTTGCTGAATATCAGGCAGCCAACCCGGACAAGAAGGTTGCACCCTTCGCGGTGAACCAGATCTGCCACGCCTCCAACAATCGTCTGATGCATGACATGGATGTCTGTGTGAAGCACGAAGTGCCGATCATCATCACTTCCCTTCGCCCACCGGCAGAGATTGTGGAAGCCGCTCACTCTTATGGCGGTCTTGTCTTCCACGACGTGATCAATGTGAAGCATGCCAAGAAGGCAGCTGAACAAGGTGTTGATGGTCTTATTCTGGTTTGTGCGGGCGCTGGTGGCCATGCGGGCACGCTCTCTCCCTTTGCGCTGGTTCGCGAAGTGAAGGAATGGTTCGACGGCACGATATTGCTTTCGGGCTCTATCAGCGACGGCTTCTCTGTAGCCTCCGCCCTGGCCCTTGGTGCTGACCTTGCCTATATCGGTTCGCGCTTCATCGCGACGGAAGAAGCGAATGCGGATGCCGCTTACAAAGATGCACTCGTCAAATACGCGGCGGACGACATTATCTATTCCAACCTCTTCACCGGCGTGCATGGCAATTACCTTGCGCCGTCGATAAAGGAGTCCGGGCTTGACCCTGACAATCTGCCGGTCGCCGATAAGACAAAGATGAATTTTGGCTCCGGCGGCAATATGAAGCAGAAGGCCTGGAAGGACATTTGGGGCTGCGGTCAGGGCATTGGCCTGATCAATGACGCCCCCCCCGTGGCAGAGCTTGTTGGACGCATGAAGGCTGAATTCGACGAAGCCAAGGCGCAGTTCAACAAGAAAGCCGGTTGATTCCGGTGGTTACCAACAAGTAAGGCCGCACACCAACAACTAAGGCCGCACAAATGTGCGGCCTTTTTGCCATTTGGGCTTAACAGCGCGGTCTTGCTGGCGATAAGTCGGCGTAACAGAAATTTCACTTTCTGTTAGATCATTCCATCGTACAACATCACTTGCCGGAGTGGAGGCTGAATGCTACAGACTTTCACAGAAATTCGTCGCTCTTTTGTGGCGCTGAGTCAAAACTAGTGCCCTGTCAGGTGCTTTTCTGAATGGATTGGGCATAGTTTGGTTGCTTCATCTACTAGATCGCAGGAACGTTCGTCGCAAGACTGGTTGCAGATCCTCGCTCCCTATCGCACGCCAAGCCATACGCGCAGTTTCCTCGAACTGATTGTAACAGGTGGTCTCTTCCTCGCGCTTTGGGCCGCCGCATGGTGGTCTTTATCGATCAGCTATTGGCTCACTCTCGCTTTTTGCCTCCCTGCTGGTGTCTTTCTGACGCGGCTTTTTCTCATTCAGCATGATTGCGGGCACGGCGCGTTCTTCCGAACCAAATCGCTCAATGACTGGGTCGGGCGTGTTTTGGGTGTTTTCACACTCACGCCCTATGAAGTCTGGCGGAAGAGCCATGCGATCCATCACGGCACATCCGGCAATCTGGACCGGCGCGGCACCGGCGACATTGATACGCTGACGGTTTCAGAACATGCTGAACGAAGCAGCCTCGGTCAGCTCGCCTACCGCCTCTACCGGTCAACGTTCGTCATGTTCGGCATTGGTCCGGCTTATGTTTTCTTTATCCGGAACCGGCTGCCGCTCGGCTTTATGAAATCTGGTTCGCGGCTCTGGATCAGCGCGATGGGTACGAATATCGCAACCGCGCTCAGCATTGGTCTGATGATCTATCTGCTTGGCGCGACGCCCTTCCTGCAAATCTATATCCCAACGACACTTCTGGCGGCGACGATTGGTATCTGGCTGTTTTTCATTCAGCACCAGTTTGAAGACACCTATTGGGCACACAATGAGGAGTGGTCCTTGAGGGAAGCCGCCTTTGCCGGCAGCTCTCATTTTGATCTGCCGCAGCCCTTCCGTTGGCTGACAGCCAATATCGGCATCCACCATGTGCATCATCTGTCAGCCCGTATTCCATTTTACCACCTGGCTCGCGTATTACGCGATTTCCCGGAACTTGCTGACATCAAGCGACTGACGTTCTGGCAGAGTTTTTCAACGCTGAAACTTGGCCTGTGGGACGAGGACGCGAAGAAACTGGTGCGCTTTCCCCGCCGTCGCGGCTAGGGCCTCATTCTTTTTCCTTTGTTGACGCTGGGCGGCAATGACACGTTCACGCTGCAACCTGTCCATGCATGAAAAAACAGTAGGTTCAACATTTCTTGCCTCTATTTGGTGCGCGCCCGAAACCCAAAATTTTCGTTTTTATGCGCTTTTAGGGTTTTTTTCACAGGGAGTGTGTAAAACCTTCTGTCTATCGGAAGAGCAATCGCCACGAGGCAGAGAACCGCGCATGGAATCCGTCAACCAGTCCCTTCTCGAACAGATGAAGTTTTCTCACTTCGAGATCGACAAGCGTAAAGCGCTGTTCGATCTGGACGAAGACGACGTTATGGCGTTACGTGATTGCCGCACCGCTGTGGCGGAACGGTTGGACTGGATCATTACCGAATTCTATGCCCGTCAGCTTAAAAGTCCTGAGATCGCGCTTATCATCGGAGATTCCGACACGCTCTCCCGGCTGAAGAGCACGATGCGCGGCTACGTCACTGACCTGTTCGATGGGGTCTATGGATCCGATTATGTGAATGCGCGTTTGCGTGTGGGGAAGGTTCACTGGCGGATCGGTGTGACCCCTCAATATTTTCTGGCCGCCCTTCGCATTCTCAATGATGTGTTATGTGCTGTTATCGAAGAAGATACGAAAGAGGCAATCGACATTGTTCGCAAGCGCAATGCCTTGATGAAAATCCTCTTTTTCGATTCACATCTGGTTTTTGACACTTACATCTTCTCGCTGCGCTCCGAAGTCCTGTCTGCGCAAACAGAAACGTTGCGATATGCGGACAGTCTTGAAACAGCGATCAAAGCGATCGCTGAAAAGACCAACCAATTGCAAAAAATGGCACTCACCGATGAACTGACCGGTGCTTACAATAAACGTGCTTTTGAGCAACATGCCCAGCGCGAGCTGGCGAACGCACAAAGGCAAAAACAATCAATTGGGATCATTTATGTTGATGTGAATGATTTCAAGCAGCTTAACGATACGCTCGGACATGGGGCGGGTGATGACCTCCTGCGTGCGATGGCTGCAAACCTTACTTCTTCCGCGCGCATGAGCGACATTATCTGCCGTCTTGGTGGTGATGAATTTTGTATTCTCATGCCGAATACAGATGCAAATGCCGCCGCAGCGGTCGCCGACCGGTTCGCACTTCAGATGCAAAATGACCCGAACATTACCGTCGGTGCTAGCCTTGGCATTGCCATCACGGGGCCGCGCGACTTCCTTTCCGTTGAAGCGTTTATCCGCGAAGCCGATCGCAGCATGTATGCTGCCAAGGAGAAAAAGCGTAACGCCAAGGCGACATCGGTTTGCATCGACTATGGAAACAAGGCTGGTTTGACCGTCGATGGGACGAAGGTCGAAGCCGGAACCGAACTCGACGCATTTGCCGACGAGGTCAAAGCTGAGCTCGCCGGCCCACGCACCCAAAAGAAGTCAGCCTAGCGACCCAACCATTGTAGGGTCAGTATGTTCCATTGGCCTCTCCCTCATGCACCCCAAACCGGCGAGTGTTGCACGCAGGGCCTCGTTGAGGTTCGTATGTGGTTCCGCACCCAGGAAGGCAACCAGCTTCTGATTATCGAGTGCCACGGTGTGCTGCCAGAGATACCGCATGTCCAACAGCTCTCGAATCGTGATCACAAAGGGTGACATGAGACGCAACATCGACCACGGCAGTTTCTTGATTTTGAGGGTCTCGTCCCCGACCGCATGGCGGACGGCGTGGGCCATGTCAATGCCCCGCTCAAAATAGTGGCCGCGGAAATGGAAGGTC
>JAVKCY010000071.1:0-14306 GCA_040223265.1 Parvibaculum sp.
CCGGCGCCAGCGCCACCGGGATCGCCCACTCCCGGCCAACAAGTTGTGTTGACGTCGTGAGCTGAGAGACATCTCGCATCACGCGTTGCTTCAATTGCAAACCTTCAAAGTCCGTCACATTGGCAGCGAGCGTGCGTTCCTGATACGCCCCGCCATCCAGATAATCGAACAGGAAGCGCGGCAGGCGTTTTTCTGCCAGCAGGCGATAATCTTCGGTCGATGCGGGCGCGAGATTGAGTGACGGCATTGTGGCTCTCCTTGTTCTCCCCGAATTTAGCAGGGTTAAGCGGGGGAGAGAAGCCGTGATACCAAGGCGGGAATGCGAAATGCCGCCCCGTCGAAAGCTGAACATCGCTCAAAATCTACAATGTTGGCAATTTGGTGCAAGATCGGCTACCTCAACGTCTGGCAGGCGGGCGTCGCTCATTCCCGCAAAGTTTGGAGATCAGGACGATGGAATTTATGGGGCTGGGGCTCACAGAGCTTCTCACCTTCGCTGCCGCACTTCTGGCCACTGGTCTGTTCGCGGGCATTCTTGCGGGTCTGCTCGGCGTAGGCGGCGGCATTGTCATCGTACCGGTCCTCTTCCACATGTTCACGCTGCTGGGCATCGACGAGGCTGTGCGCATGCACATGGCCGTCGGTACGTCGCTCGGCACTATCATCCCGACCTCCATTCGCTCGCTGCGCGCGCACCAGAAAAAAGGCGCTGTGGATTTCGACCTGTTGAAGCGCTGGGCTTTCCCCATGCTGCTGGGCGTGATCGCGGGCACCATTCTTGCGGCCTATGTCAAAGGGCCGGTTCTCACGGGTGTGTTTGCAAGCGTGGCACTTCTCGTCGCCTTCAACATGGCCTTCGGCAAAGAGGAATGGCGTTTGGGGGAGACGCTTCCCGGCCGCGCGGGGCAGGGCGTTATCGCTTCGGTCATCGGCGGTGTTTCCGCCATGATGGGGATCGGCGGCGGCACGTTCGGCGTGACCGTCATGACGCTCTATGGCCGTGCGATCCATCAGGCCGTGGCAACATCCGCGGGGCTTGGTCTCATCATTTCCGTGCCGGGTGCAATCGGCTTTGTTCTGTCGGGCCTCGGTGTTGAGGGACGTCCGCCGCTAAGCCTTGGTTACGTGAACCTTGTGGGGCTGGTGCTCATCGTGCCGGCTACTATTCTCGCCGCTCCCTGGGGCGCAAGTCTTGCTCACGCCATCAGCCGCAAGACGCTGGCCCGCGCCTTTGCCTTCTTCCTTCTGCTCACATCATTGCGTATGTTTTACGGGCTGCTGAATGGCGGTTGAAATTACTTTCCCCCAATGATCGCCCAGGCACCACTCGCCATCATGATGCGTTTTTCATCGGCAAACAATTCACCGCGAACGAAACAGACGTTCCGGCCCTGACGAAGCAGCTCCGCCCGGCCCTCAACCCATTGTCCGGCCTTTGCAGCGGCCATAAATTCCGTGTTGAGAGAGATGGTGGCGCAGGGCGCACCGCCAATCGCGTCAAAGACGAGCGATCCCATCATCGTGTCGGCAAGGGTAACCGCCATGCCGCCATGCAGCATTCCGTAAGGGTTGCAGTGCCGAAGCTCCGCGCGGAAGCCCCAGACAGCGTGTCCCGCCTCCACATCCATTCGGCGGAACATCGGCCCCACATGGCCTTCAAAACTTGCCGCCGTTGCATCGGAAAGGGCTTCAAAGCCCGCAGGGATTGCGTCACTCATAATGTTTAAATCTTCTGATCATATTCGCCGACATCCGGCTCGTTCGCGAACATTGCATCCAGCGCATCAAACATGGCTTTCTTGTTTGCGTCGGATGCAGGACTTTCAACCACCACCACAAGACCCGGCTTGTTGGACGACGCGCGAATAAGTCCCCATGTGCCATCCGCCACGGTGACACGAACCCCGTTCACCGTCACCACATCACGGATCGGCTGACCGATCAGCTCGTCGCCATCGGCGGCCATTTTCTGAATGCGCGCGATGATGCGATCTACAACACCATATTTTTTGTCGTCCGGGCAATGGGGCGACATGGTGGGCGAGCCCCATGTCTTGGGCAGGTCATTTTTGAGATCGCTCATGCTCTTGGCTGGATTGCGGTCCAGCATGTCACAAATGGCAATCGCTGAAACAAGCCCGTCATCATAGCCACGGCCAATCGGCGGATTGAAAAAATAGTGCCCACTCTTTTCAAACCCGACAAGGGCATCCAGTTCATGTGCCCGGCGCTTGATGTAGGAATGACCTGTTTTCCAATAATCCGTCTTCGCACCATTGGCGATAAGCACCGGATCTGTGAGGAAGAGCCCGGTGGATTTTACATCCACCACAAATTGCGCCTTCTCGTGTGTCGCGGATAGGTCACGGGCAAGCATCACCCCCACTTTGTCGGCGAAGATCTCTTCCCCATCATTATCCACAACGCCGCAGCGGTCCCCGTCACCATCAAAGGCAAGGCCGACATCGGCACCCGTCTCCAGCACCTTGTCGCGGAGCGCATGCAGCATTTTCATATCTTCAGGGTTCGGGTTGTAGCGTGGGAACGTGTGATCAAGCTCGCAATCAAGAGCGATCACCTCGACGCCAATCCCTTCCAAAACGGCAGGCGCGAAAATACCGGCCGTTCCATTGCCACACGCGGCGACAACTTTGAGCTTACGTTTGATCTTGGGACGGTCAACAAGGTCGGCAATATAGCGCGCCCGCATGTCCGGCACGAAAGTGTAAGAGCCGCCACGTCGCGCTTCATACGTGCCTTCCAGCACAATCTCGCGCAGCGCACTCATCTCGTCCGGACCAAAGGTGAGCGGGCGGGCAGCCCCCATCTTGACGCCCGTCCAACCATTCTCATTGTGACTTGCTGTCACCATCGCAACAGCTGGCACATCAAGCGCAAACTGAGAGAAGTAGGCGGTGGGGGAGAGCGCAAGCCCGATGTCATGCACCTCCGCACCCGCAGCCACAAGCCCGTTCATCAGCGCCTGCTGGATTGAGCCAGAGTAAGACCGATAATCGTGACCAACCGCAATGCGGGGTTCGACGCCGAGCTTGAACAGAAGTGTTCCAAGTCCCATGCCGAGTGCCTGAATGCCGCGCAGATTGATCTCATCAGGAAACAGCCATCGCGCATCATATTCCCGAAACCCTTGTGGTGCGACAAGCGGTTCCGTCTCGAAAGCTTCACTGTTGGGAGCAATCGCGGGGCGTGGTTTCGGCAACATGCAATCAGATCCTTGAGGCGTTGGTATGACAGTCAGAGAGGGGGGCCAGCAAAGCCGGGTTGCGGTTCTTATACAAGTATTCGTGTGAGGGGTCAGCGAATTTAGGCCTGAAGGGATAGAGCTTAATCTCGCAGCACGGCATCGCATTGCTCACATCGCTCAGAAGTAAACCAGACACGGTAATGACTGGAGGTTGTCCATCGTCCGGGTACCTTGCCGCATGACGGACATCGGTAAATGTGGAGGGCACGGCCGAGCAAGAGAAAGGTAGCAACCATGCCCCCCGCCATGACGAGCCCGGCATTCTCTCGGCCCATCATCGGGTCAAGAATGACACCGAGAAAAAACCCGCCAATGGCGATCGGTACCGCCAGAAGGATCAGCTTTGTCGCCCGTTTCCGCCTTCTTGTGGCTTCCCGGATGATTTCATCCGGGCGAAGCCGTTGCGCGCGATGGTTTGCCCGATCGCCGTCACTGAGCCTATTCACGCAAGATCAACCGATCTCCGGCGATTTCGAGCGCCGAAAGCTCCCCCAGAAAACTCATGCCGAGCAGAGATTGCGACAGACCGTCCTGCGAGACAGAGCCTCGAACATTCCGCACCATGATGGAGCCGATAGAAATCTCGTCAATCGTGATAGGGGCCGAATAGGCAATGCCGTTCGCGGTCTGATAGGCGGCGCTGTAGTTGAGCTCATCAAGATCAAATCCCAGCCGCTGTGCATCAAAGGGGGTAAGCGCAACATGGGACGCCCCTGTATCCACCAGAAAGCGCACATGAGTGCCGTTCACCTTGGCATCCGCCAGAAAATGCCCGGAGCCATCTCCACCAAGGCTCACCACACCGCGGGAGATTTCCTGCGCCTGGGTGGGCATCAATTCACCCTGCGCCCGCACAAGCAGGCCCTGAAATTCGGTTCGGTAGCCATAGGCAATCACCAACGCCAGTGCGACAGCAATCCAGCTGACGGCCTGTTTGAGCGCAAGACCCGCATTCCGCCGGAAGCCCAGAATTGCGCTCGATCCAACCAGAGCCAGAAGCCCGACCCCGTAAACCAGCCGCATTTGCGCGTCCTGCTGGTCAAGCACGCCCGGAAACGTGCGGATTAGCACGAAAAGGAGGGCGGCAGCGCCAAGCGCCGCAAGGGCGACCCATGTCCATGTATTGTCTCTCATGAGACGTAATATAGGGTCGAAATATGCAGGGGGGATAAATGAATTTGGCCAAAGTGATCTTGAATTTTTATGCGGCGCTGGTTAATTACGAGAAATGACTGGGTTTTGATTTAAATACCGAGTAGAATTGTAAAATGAACGACGACAGGAAAATCATCAACCTGGCCCCCAGTCAGGCAGAAACCGTTGAACAGCGGAACCCGGATAACAATCTTCGGGTTGGCGGACTGTCAGGTTTGCCTGTCTTCGAGCCGGGCTGGGTTTGGCTGGTCGGCGCGGGGCCGGGTGATCCGGGTCTGCTCACGCTTCACGCTGTCAACGCTCTGCAACAGGCGGATGTTATCGTTCACGACGCGCTCGTCAGCGATGAAATTCTGGGGCTTGCTGCACCCGGAACCCTGATCATCTATTCCGGCAAGCGCGGTGGGAAGCCAAGTGCGAAACAGCGCGATATCTCCGCAAAGCTTGTGGAGCTGGCACGGGCTGGCAAGCGCGTCCTTCGCCTCAAAGGTGGGGACCCGTTTGTTTTCGGCCGCGGCGGGGAAGAAGCATTGTCGCTGGTTGAAGCGGGCATTCATTTCCGCATTGTGCCCGGCATCACGGCAGGCATTGGTGGGCTGGCCTATGCGGGTATTCCTGCAACCCATCGCGATACCAATCACGCCGTGACATTTGTCACAGGTCACATGGCAGGCGGTGACATACCGGAAAATCTGGACTGGGCAGCGATTGCCAAAGGCTCACCCGCCATCGTGCTCTATATGGCGCTCTCCCACCTGGGGGAGATTGCGCGGATCATGATCGACAATGGTCGTTCACCATCAGAACCCGTTGCATTGGTTCGGAATGCTACTCTCCCCGATCAGGAAGTGCTGGAAACAAATCTGGTGAACGCCGCCGCAGACGTTGAACGCCTGAGCTTCAAAGGCCCGGCCATCATCGCCATCGGCGAAATAGTGCGTATGCGCGACAGTCTGGATTGGTTGGGCGCGCTGTCAGGCAAAAAATTGAAGACAGATCCGCTCGGCACACGTGGCGAATTGGACGCAGGCTGATCACGCAGGCTGTTCCACACCGGCGGCGGCAAACCGATCATCAAGCTCTGCCATGATCAGGTCGCGCTCTTCGTGGGAATAGCGGCTCCACGCGCCGATCTCTTTCAGCGTCCGCCCGCAGCCACGGCAGAAGCCCAGACGGCCGTCAACGGCACACAGGCGTTTGCAGGGGCTTTTAATCGGATCGGTCGACAAGGTGTGAGATCTCTTTTTTGGGATAAAGCTGCCAGACCGTAAATCGGATGGGCCTTTTTGGCCAGAAAAATGGCCTCTTTTCAAGATAACTTGAGCAATCCGCTGCTGGCCGCTATAGCCATCCTGCCTTTTTCATCATGGAGAGCAACATGGCCCGCGCCGCCACCGGCCTACCGTTTGACGATATTCGCCGCCTGATCGACGGGCCGCCCTTGCCTGATATTGAAGCGGGCGACAAGGTCCGGGCAGCGACAGCAGGTCTTGGGCGGCTGGGCGAGACGGCTGAATGGCTGGCTGCCTGGCAGGGGAAATCCACCCCGGCCATCACCCAACCCCTCGTTGCCGTGTTCGCCGCAAACCACAAGATCGTCGAACGCGGTGTGAGCCATGAGCCGATGAGCGCGACCCAGGACATTGTGGAGCTGGTGGCCGCAGGCGGAAAGCCCGTGTCGCGCGCTGCGATGCAAAGCAATGTGGGCCTCAAGGTTTTTGATCTCGCCCTCGATCTGCCAACGCCCGACATTGTGGAAGCTGATGCGCTTGATGAGGCCGCCTGCGCCGCCACGATGGCGTTCGGCATGGAGGCAATTGCAGGCGGGGCCGATCTGCTCTGCGTGAGCGATATCGGGATCGGCAACCGCACCGTCGCTGCAGCGCTCGCCATGGCGCTTTTTGGCGGCATGCCGTCCGACTGGCTACCGGATATGGAAGAAAAAGCACTCTGGGAAACACAGCACGAAGCGGTGAAATTGGCCGTTGCGCGTTTGGGGATCGGGCAGCACAAGCAGCTTCGTGACCCGCTGGAGATCATGCGCCGGGTCGGCGGTAGGGAGTTTGCCGCTATTGCCGGGGCAGTCGTCGCGGCGCGCTATCAAAGGATCCCTGTCCTGCTGGATGGCATGGTTGCCGTTACGGCAGCGGCGGTTTTGCACGAGCTGGGCCCTAATATGGTCGCGCATTGCCGGGTGACGGACAGCGGCGCTGACAAAGGTCTTTCTAACCTATTGACCTATCTGAAAATGGAGCCACTTCTCAAGGTGGGCCTGGCGGAAAATCACGGATTGGGTGGTATTCTGGCCATCGACCTGTGCAGAACTGCGGTGATTGCTGTTCAACCCTAATGTCATCTGGGTCTTGCTCCGTGACACTTTGTCAGTAAACTCCCGACAAAACAAAAAGCCGGGTGCCCCCACCTGGTACAGAAGGAGATATTCCAATGGATATGAGTTTCTCAGCAGAGGACATTGCATTTCGCGAAGAAGTGCGGACCTTCATTGCAGACAATTACCCGCGTGATGTGATCAACAGCCGCTCGCGGGGGGATATGTCCCGCGACGATATTATGGCCTGGCACAAAATTCTCGCGAAAAAGGGTTGGGTTGCGCCGCATTGGCCAACAGAAATCGGCGGCACGGACTGGACCATTTCCCAGCGCTATATCTGGAACGAAGAATGCGCGCGCGCGGAGACCACACCGCTCCTGCCTTTTGGCCTCTCCATGGTCGGCCCCGTGATCTACACCTATGGCAATGATGAGCAGAAAAAGCGCTTCCTGCCAGGTATCTACAATGGCACGGAATGGTGGTGTCAGGGCTATTCGGAGCCGGGTGCCGGGTCTGACCTTGCATCGCTTAAGACCAAAGCCGTGCGTGAAGGTGATCACTACATCATCAATGGCCAGAAAACCTGGACAACGCTCGCGCAATTCGCAGACTGGATTTTCTGTCTTGCCCGGACCGACGCGAGCGCAAAAATTCAGGAAGGTATTTCATTCTTTCTGATCGACATGAAAACACCGGGCATCGAAGTGCGGCCGATCATCACGATGGATGGTGCCCACGAGGTGAACGAAGTCTATCTGGACAATGTGAAAGTGCCGGTAGAGAACCTGATCGGCGAAGAGAACAAGGGTTGGACCTACGCCAAGTTCCTGCTGGGAAATGAGCGCTCAGGCATTGCTGGCGTTGCTCGCTCTAAAAAAGCGATTGAACGTTTGCGCAAAATCGCCGCGAGTGAGCTGGTCGACGGGCAGCCTCTCATTGGTGACAATGAGTTTGTCCGCAAGATTTCCGAAGTGGAGATTGACCTCTCGGCGCTGGAAGTCACCGAACTTCGCACTCTTGCGGCTGAAAGCCGCGGGCAGGGGCCTGGGCCTGAAAGCTCAATTCTCAAGGTGAAAGGGACCGAGATTCAGCAGCGGATTACCGAACTCACCATGGAAGCGGTCGGAAATTACGCCTTTGTCTATGCCCCACATGGTGAGGCAGAGGGCGGAAACGCATTCGTGCCCGGGCCAGAATATGCCAAGGGCGCGTCTCAGAACTATTTCAACATGCGCAAGACGTCGATTTATGGCGGCTCGAACGAAATTCAACATAACATTATTGCCAAAATGGTGTTGGGCCTCTAACACAGACGCCAACCGGGGTCGTCTCCATGCTTCAGAGCATGGGGATGGCAACAAAAACACCGCAGGGAAGGGACCAAGATGGACTTTTCATTCAGCGAGGAACAAACACTGCTCCGTAATACGGTGCAGAGCTTCCTTCAGGATAAGTACGACTTCGACACACGTAGCAAAATATCCAAAAGCGCAGACGGCTGGAGCCGTGAGATCTGGGCGCAGTTCGCTGAACTGGGTCTGCTCGCAGCCCCATTCGCTGAAGAGCTGGGTGGCCTTGGCGGCAGCGCCATCGAAACCATGATCGTTATGGAAGAGTTTGGCCGCAACCTCGTGATCGAACCATTTGTTGAGACAGTTGTTCTCGCAGGTGGTTTCCTTCAGGAAGCCGGAACAGACGCGCAGAAAGAAGCGCATATTCCGAGCCTCATCGGCGGCGAAACGGTTTGGACCTTCGCTTATGCTGAACCACAGGGCCGCTACAATCTGGCTGACCTCGTCACGACGGCGAAGAAGGACGGCGACGGATATGTGATCAACGGCTATAAGTGCGTCGTTCTGGGTGCGCCATGGGCTGACAAGCTCATCGTGTCCGCCCGGACAAGCGGTGGCCAGCGTGATGCAGACGGCGTGTCTCTGTTCATCGTGGACAAGAACGCAGCCGGTGTTTCGACCCGTGATTACCCAACGGTTGATGGCCGTCGGGCATCTGAGATCACGTTCGAGAATGTCAAGGTCGGCGCGGATGCGGTGATCGGTTCTATCGGCAAAGCATTGCCATTGATCGAAAAGATCACGGACCGTGCCATCGCCTCTCTTTCAGCGGAAGCCATTGGCGGCATGAAAATGCTGAATGATGCAACGGTTGAATATTGTAAGACCCGCAAACAGTTCGGCGTGCCAATCGGTAAGTTCCAGGTTCTGCAACACCGTATGGTTGACATGTTCATGGCTTACGAGCAGTCGGTTTCCATGACGTACATGGTAACACTGAAGCTTGACGAAGATGATGCAGAGCGTTGCAAGGCAGCGTCCGGCGCAAAAGTACAGATCGGCAAGGCAGGGCGTTATGTTGGTCAGCAGGCTGTGCAATTGCACGGCGGCATGGGCATGACGGACGAACTGAATGTTGGTCACTACTTCAAGCGCCTGACAATGATCGACACCCAGTTCGGCAATGTTGACCATCACCTGAACCGCTACTCAAACGCTGCCTGATTGGCGCCTTTGAACTGAACGGAGAAAACCGCGATGCGCAGGCGTCGCGGTTTTTTTACGTCAAGATCAGGAAGAGGCGATAGAGCGCAGATGTGAATGCGGGTGGATGACCCGGTTGCCGGGGAAGATGGCACGAACACTTGTTCCCTTTCCAAGCTCACTATCCAGCTTGAAGCTGCCGCCATGGGCTGCGAGCAATCCCTGCACAATAGCGAGGCCGAGTCCGCTCCCTTCGCCCGGGCGTGCTTTTCCTTCGGTCCCTTGTGCAAATGTATTCAGGACGGCTTCAATTTCGTCTGGCGCTATGCCGGGCCCCTGGTCATCGACGCCAATGTAGAAGGACCCATCCGCCAGATAGTCAGCGGTCAGCGTTACAGGCTGGCCCTTGCCCGAAAACTTTACGGCATTGGCGATGAGGTTGAGCCATATCTGACGCATCGCCCGCTGATCGGCTTTCAGCATCGGCAGGGGTTGGACAAAATGTTTTTCAAGCCCAATATCGGATGAGACGGCCCGAATGTCGATGAGACGAATGCAATCCTCCGCAAGCTCGTCAATATTGACCTCGCTTTCGTCCAGTGAGTATTGACCGGCTTCAATTTTGGATAGATCAAGCACGTCATTAATGAGCCCCAGCAGGTGAAGACCGCTGGAGTGAATGTCGTCGAGGTAGCTTTGGTATTTTGGGTTTTCAATGGGCCCGAAAACTTGCTTCTTCATGATCTCCGCAAATCCGAGTATGGCATTCAGGGGCGTGCGCAGCTCGTGGCTCATATTGGCGAGAAACTGCGACTTGACGCGGCTTGCGTCTTCTGCCGTCTTTCGGGCGGCGGCATGGTCTGCCATTGTTTTGTACAGAGTATCAATGAGGTGGTTCTTCTCATACGCCATGATCAGCTTGGCCGTGAAGTCGGCATTGATGCGGACAATGTGGTCTGTCAGCGAGACGGCATAGATGACGAACCCGATGCTGAGAGCAAGATTGACGTTTGAGAAATGTACGACAAGCGTGAGTATCGCCGACCCGGTAATGATAAAAATCGAGGTGAGCGCAGTCGGCAGGTAGGTATAGTTGACAAGGATCGACGGTGTGATGCTCGCCGCCGCGACAAATAGGAGGAAATAGTTGTTCTCAGGCACGTGTTCGCGCCAGAACATAAGGAGAGAAAGCCCTCCTGCAATGTTGAAGAGTGACGTTGTGCCGATGATGCGATACGCCCAGTGCCGCACTCTCCTGAGAGAGAGCGGCGGCTGTGTGTCTAGCTCGCCCAAGAAATTTCTTGCGGTGTGGACGACAAGGAGCTGGGCAAAGACCACAAACGCCGTCCAGCTTGCGACAAGTGCCCAGTCAATCCAGATGAGGGAGGCCAGCGTAACAATCAGGATACCAAGCAAGCTGAATTTGTAGCTGTCGAGATAAATGCGCGCGAGTGGTTTGAGTTGCATGATCGTAATGGCCGACGCGCGATCACTCGCGGGCAGCCAATCACTCCAATGATCTTTCAACCGGAACACTTTTTCTACGCTCCAACGCAGCAAGCAGATTGTTGCCAATGGGTGGCAACATTGCTTTGAAATCTAGTTGATAAGCATTAAGAGGGGTTGTCTGAACCTGGTTAATGAAAGCTGATGGTTACAGATCAGGGATAAGCAATGGACGCCCGCTGGAATCCAATATTTTCTTCCGGTACGTTGATCAGACGCTTATGGGGGAACACGGCCCGAACGAGAGTGCCGCGCCCCACTTCGCTCTCAAGTTCAAAATGACCGCCATGTGCGTCCAGAAGGCCGCGCACGATAGCAAGACCCAGCCCGGTGCCGGAGCCTGGGCGGGATTTCCCCTCTTTGCCCTGGCCGAATGAGGAGAGAACCATTTCGAGCTCATCATGCGGAATGCCCGGGCCTTCATCCTCAACGCCCAAATAGAAACGCCCGTCGGGCAGGTAATCAATGATCATCGTGATGTGGCTGCCAGGTGGCGCAAACTTCACAGCGTTGCTCAAAAGATTAAGCCAGATCTGACGAACGCCACGCTGGTCTGCCTTGAGGTCGGGCAGGGGCACAATAAACTGCTTCTTGATTGTGATGTCGGTCGCATGCGCGTGAAGATTGATGAGGCGTAGGCAATCATCAGCGGTGATGGAAAGGTCGACCACCTCCTCAAAAATCGTGTACTGCCCAGCTTCGATCTTTGACAGATCAAGCACATCATTAATGAGGGCAAGCAGGTGTTGGCCGCTTGAATGGATGTCGTCTGAATATTGCAGATACTTCTCGTTCGTCATGGGGCCGAACACTTCGCGGTTCATAACTTCGGAAAAGCCGATGATCGCGTTAAGCGGTGTGCGAAGCTCATGGCTCATATTGGCGAGAAATTGCGATTTGGCGCGGTTGGCATCTTCCGCCCGCATGCGGGCAGCGTCTGAGTCTTTTTTCGCCAGGGAGAGTGCCGCGATAAGTTCGTTTTTCTCAACGGCAAGCTCCGCTGATTGCAGAGTTGATTTGTTGAGATGCAGGGCGTGTGCCAGGACCATCAGCATATAAGCAAGGTAGGAACCGCCGGTAACTTCAAGAAGACTGAAATTGAACCAGGCAATAGCGCCGAGGAACGCACCACCCATGGTAAGCGCTGCCAGCAGAAACGTGGTGAGGAAGGCGCGCTCCAGCAAAAGTACCGGCGAGAGGGAGACGGCGGCAATCGCCAACAGAAAGGCATTATTCTGAAACAGTCCCGGCATCCAGAAGAGAAACAAGGAGCTCGACCACGCGCTGCTATATATGATGGTTGTGAGCGCGAAATAGAGGGTCCATCGGCGAAGCTCTCCGGTTGAGAGCGGACGACCTTCATCGGTGAGCTTGGCAAACTGATGCGCAACCCACGCGCTTGCTAATTGCGCAACTACATTAGCAATGAGCCAGCTCACCACAAGGGTGCCGTCTACCCAAGTTGCATAGGCAATTGAAACAGCAAACACCATGGGCAGGTTGAAAGCAGTTGTTGCTCTATGAGCGCGTGCAAGGTCGCACATCCGCTGTTGAAAAACAGCGTTGTTTTGGCCTCCCATCGGAACGATGGAGCTCAATAGGCGCACCCAACTGAACATGTAAACATTTTCCCCGGCATACATCAGTAGCGGGAGCGAGGCCCCCGTGACTGCGATGAGGAGCCTCGCCCAAAAATGTTAACAAGCACTTCGAAAACCTGGTTAACAAGGAATAGGTATTTCATCGAAAAAGGCTGGATTGCTGGGGATAATCATGCTCAATTGTGAGTAACAAGAGGGCTAAGCCCTTGATATAGAAACCAAATTGACGAGTTTTTTGTGTCGAACGAGCCTGAAACGGCGGGGAGCGGAAATGTCAGATCCATTGATTTTTGAAAAAAAAGGCCATGTTGTAACACTGACGATCAATCGGCCTGAGAGTCGCAACCCCCTGGGGGAGGCCGATGATGCTGAGAATTTCACCGCCGCCGCAGCCCGCATTAATGAAGACATGGATGTGCGGTGCGTCATTCTCACCGGCGCAGGCTCGGCATTTTCTGCTGGCGGCAACATCAAAGCCATGCGGGAGCGGGGCGGTGGCTTCGGTGGGCCGGGCGTGCAAATTGCGGATCGCTATCGTAACGGCATCCACCGGATCGTAAAGTCGGTCTGGGGCATTCAGGTGCCTGTGATCGCCGCCGTCAACGGCCCGGCCATTGGTCTTGGCAATGACGTGGCGTGCATGTGCGATACGCGCATTGCCTCCGACAAGGCGAAGTTCGGTGTTACCTTCCTCAAGATCGGCCTCATCCCCGGCGATGGCGGTGCCTGGCTCTTGCCAAAGATTATCGGTATGGCGCGCGCAGCTGAGCTTTTCTACACAGGCGATGTGATCGAACCACAAAAGGCGAAAGAATGGGGCCTCGTCTCGGAGGTCGTGCCCCATGATGAGCTGATGGAACATACCAACGCACTGGCGGCGCGAATTTGCCAGCAGTCGCCCAATGTTTTGCGCATGACCAAGCGCCTGATGCGCGAAGGCATGATGAACTCCTATGACAGCGTGATGGAAATGTCGGCCAATATGCAGGCGCTGGCCCACAATACCGACGATCATATGGAAGCGCTGGACGCCTTCTTTGAGAAGCGCCCGGCGGTTTACAAAGGGCAATAGGAAAAACGGCTGAAAACAGCGAAAAATCTCTTCACCAGATCCGGAGGCTTGATCATTTTTGATCGGGCGGCCGTTCGCTCTTTTCATTGCCGTGAGGGCTGAGAGCCCTTAAAGTCCAGCCAAAATAACCCCAAAGAACCAAAACAAATCAGAGATATAGAGGAGAGCGACATGGGTGCGATCGGAGTAGTTGCAACATTGAAAGTCAAGGAAGGCAAGGAAGCCGAGTTTGAAGCTGCCTTCAAAAAACTGCGCGAGCAGGTCCGGGCAAACGAGCCAGGCAACCTTCAGTATGACGTGACCCGTTCCAAAGCGAACGCTCAGACCTATGTGATCATGGAGCAATATGCATCGCAGGAAGCGCTGGAAGCACACGGCAAGACCGATCATTTCCGCGCGGCGGGCCCAGCTCTCGGTGCCGTTCTCGCTGGTGCGCCGGATATCCAGTACCTGGACATCGTAAACTGATTTAGTTCCCCCGTTTAGGAGACAATGATGGATCTGTCATTCAGTCCAAAAGATGAAGCCTTCCGCAAGGAAGTGCGTGACTTCATCGCCGAAGCTTATACCGACGACATTCGCGATCAGGTGTCGCGGTCAAAGAACGGCTATATCGACAAGCATCTGCACATTAAATGGCAAAAGGCGCTGGCAAAAAAAGGGTGGGCAACACCCAATTGGCCAGTTGAACATGGCGGGCCCGGCTTCACGCCGACCCAGAAATACATCTACAACGTAGAGATGAGCCGTGCCCACGTGCCCCACACGGTGCCCTTCGGCATAACGATGGTGGCGCCGGTGATCATGAAATATGGTACCGAAGAGCAGAAGAAGCGCTTCTTGCCGGACATTCAGGAAACCAATGTCTGGTGGTGTCAGG
>JAVKCY010000093.1:0-2835 GCA_040223265.1 Parvibaculum sp.
ACCAGCTAAATAATGCCGGTGGCGGTCTGAATACCGCACTGCCAATAGTTGGAGATTGATCCAGAAAGGCATACATTGTGGGGCAAATCAGCGTCATCCGACCTGCCCCCGTAAGCCTTTTTCGAGTTGGTGCCCATGAAAACGGAAGAACCGCGTCCCGTTCTCCTGAAAGAATACCGCCCGCCTTTGTTTGCCGTCGACACGGTTTCGCTGGAAATCACTCTCGACCCTGAGCGCACCCAAGTCCGGGCAAATCTGGAAATGAGGCGACACCCGGCAACCAGCGCCGATGCTCCGCTTGTACTGGAGGGGGAGCTTCTCGACCTCAAGGAAGTCCGGGTAAATGGCGAACGGCTGGGCGAAAACCAGTATCAGGTGGACGATGCCTCGCTCACTGTGCCCAATGTGCCGGACCGTTTCACGCTCACCACGCTGGTGACCTGTTCACCCGCCACAAATACCGCGCTGTCCGGTCTCTATCAGTCGAACGGTATCTTCTGCACACAATGTGAGGCGGAAGGCTTCCGCAGGATTACCTTCTATCCTGACCGACCGGACGTGATGGCCGAGTTTACAACGCGGATTATCGCGCCGAAATCACTCGCGCCCGTCTTGCTCTCAAACGGCAATTGCGTTGCCTCCGGTGAGCTTGAAAATGATCGGCATTTTGCAGAATGGCATGACCCGTTCCGCAAGCCCTCTTATCTTTTTGCGCTGGTCGCCGGCAACCTTGCCCAGGTTGAGGATCATTTCGTCACCCAGTCGGGCCGCGATGTCACGCTGCGCATTTTTGTCGAGCCCGGCAATGAGGATCGCTGCTCCTACGCGATGGACGCACTGAAGAGATCCATGAAGTGGGATGAAGAGGTTTTTGGTCGTGAATATGATCTTGATATCTTCATGATCGTTGCGGTCAGCGCATTCAACATGGGCGCGATGGAGAATAAGGGTCTCAACATCTTCAACGACAAATATGTTCTGGCCCGCCCGGACACAGCGACGGACGCCGACTATGCCGCGATTGAAAGCATTGTGGCACACGAATACTTCCACACCTGGACTGGCAATCGCATTACCTGCCGGGACTGGTTTCAACTTTGCCTGAAAGAAGGCCTGACGGTTTTCCGCGATCAGGAATTTACCAGTGATCAACGCTCGCGCGCTGTGAAGCGCATTGCAGATGTGCGCCTGTTGCGCTCTCACCAGTTTCCCGAAGATGGGGGGCCGCTGGCGCACCCCGTGCGGCCTGACAGCTATATCGAGATCAACAATTTCTATACAGCGACCGTCTATGAAAAGGGTGCCGAAATTGTCCGCATGATGCACACATTGCTTGGACCCAAACTGTTCCGGCAAGGCATGGATCTCTATTTTGATCGCCATGACGGTGAAGCCGCCACGGTTGAAGATTTTATAGTTGCCTTAAGTGATGGAAGCGGCGTTGACCTTGGCGGGTTCAAACGCTGGTACGCGCAGGCAGGCACGCCGGAAGTCATGGCGTCTGGCAAATATGACGCGGGCTCAAAAAGCTATACGCTGAAGCTGAGCCAGGTAACGCCCGCAACACCTGGCCAGGCACATAAAGAACCTGTGCCCATTCCGATTGAGATCGGGCTGCTGGGCCAAGACGGCAGCGCATTACCGCTAGATGTTGAAGGTGAGGTAATTGCCAACGCCACATCGCATGTTTTCAACCTGTCTAAACGCGAGCAGGTTTTGCGGTTCAGGAATGTCACACAGAAGCCGGTCCCCTCTCTCTTGCGGGGCTTCACAGCCCCCGTAAAGCTCAGCGCCAACCAGAGCGAACGGGAATGGACCTTTCTCATGGCCCATGACAATGACCCGTTCAACCGGTGGGAGGCCGCCCAAAAATATGCGTCTGCCATTTTGGTTGCGAATGCGGACGCCCTGAAAACCGGTGCAAAAATCCGTGCAGGCATGGCATTTGCCGAAACGGTGGAACAGATGCTTGGCGACAAGTCTCTGGAACCTGAGTTTGTTGCACAGACGATCACGCTGCCTGCCGAACAGACGCTTGCTCAAACCATTGGCAGGAATGTTGATGTGGAGGCCATTCACGCGGCGCGCAATGTCTTGAAGCAGACGATTGCGACCAAACTCTGGGCCCCCTTGTTGGCAGCCTATGAGCGGCTTGGTTCCGACGTCCCCTATTCGCCTGATGCGGCGAGTGCCGGTCGCCGGACGCTGCGCAATGTGTGTCTGGCTTATCTCGCGGCGGCTGCGCAAGCTGACGGACGACGGCTGGTGCAAGAACAGTTTGAACGCGCCGACAATATGACAGATCAGATTGCAGCTCTGTCGCTTCTGTCTGATCATGAGGGGCCAGCGCGAGATGCAGCCCTCGCGTCCTTTCACGACAAGTGGAAGACGGACCACATTGTGATCGACAAATGGTTCTCCATTCAGGCGACATCAACACTGCCCAATACGCTGGCAGAGGTTAAACGCCTCTCTCAGCATCCTACCTTCTCCATATCGAACCCGAACAAAGTGCGGGCCCTCATCGGCAGTTTTGCCAACTCAAATCAGGTTCGCTTTCACGCCAAGGATGGCGCCGGGTATGCCTTTGTCGCTGACCGTGTGCTGGAACTTGACCGGATCAATCCGCAGGTTGCCGCGCGACTACTGGGTGCCTTCAAATCCTGGCGCCAGTTTGAAGCATCCGCGCAAAGCATGATGCAGGATGCACTGGAAACGGTCGTCAACACGCCAGGCATTTCGCAAGACGTCTATGAAATTGCGAGCAAAAGTCTCGCCTGATGCCGCTGGCAACGCGGTGCTGAAAAAGTGAGTCATATATGCATCGCTGCCGGA
>JAVKCY010000097.1:0-8288 GCA_040223265.1 Parvibaculum sp.
GCTCTCCGGGCGGAGCTGGCAAACATGGACCGTAAAGCCATGGCGATCAGATTTCTGCCGCGCATGGTCACGCATCATGGCAGCAACAAAATGGATCTGAATGTCCGGCATCTCCAACTCTGGCCGTGTTTTCAAAAATCCGCCGGACTCCAATCCGTTACTCGTCCCGACACCTGATTTGAAGAACGTATACTGCATACCGGTCATCAGCATGCGAAGCGGGTTGGTCTGGCTGTGCAATGAAATGGGCTGCAAACATTCATTGATTACCGTTGCATCCAGATGATCTTGCAGGTTCTGTCCGACGCCAGGAAGGTCAGACACAACATCAATACCAAATTTGCGCAAATACTCACCTTTGCCAATCCCTGACAGAAGCAGGGTTTGCGGACTGTTGACAGCGCCGCCTGAAAGAACAACTTCTTTGCCAGCCCTTGCCTGCAACAGCTTGCCCTTCTGCCGATATTCAACACCGACAGCACGCTTGCCTTCAAACAGAATACGCGTTGTCAGCGCTTCAACCTCGACACGCAGGTTCGGTCGGTCGAGCGCCGGCACGAGGTAGCCTTTCGCCGCGCTGCAGCGCTGTCCGTCCTTAATGGTCAGCTGATAAGGACCGACGCCTTCCTGCTGCGCGCCGTTGAAGTCCTTTGTTTCCAGATGTCCGGCCTGCTTGCCCGCTTCCACAAATGCGTCAAACAACACATTGGTCTTCCTGGGGTTCGACACACCAAGTGGACCATCGCCACCATGGAACGCGTCATTGCCATTCTCATTTCCTTCAGAGCGACGGAAATAGGGAAGACAATCAGCAAAGCCCCAGCCTTCAAGCCCGAGCTGCCGCCAATGGTCGTAGTCGCGCGCATGACCGCGAATATAGATCATCCCGTTGATGGAAGAGGAACCACCGAGCACCTTGCCACGTGGCCAAAACATACGGCGGTTGTTGAGGTGCGGCTGGCCCTCAGTGTCATAGCACCAGTTTGCCTTGTCGGTACCAATCAATCCGCCAACACCGGCAGGCATGTGAATAAGAACGCTGCTATCTTTGGAGCCCGCTTCCAGCAGAAGAACCTTGTTCTTCGGGTCAGCAGACAGCCGATTGGCGAGCACACATCCCGCACTGCCTGCCCCAATAATAATATAGTCAAATTCACTCATACCCGGCGTTCTCCTGTTGGCGTTTGTTCTTGCGGGCTTCAAGGAAGGACCCGCTCTTTTGGCCATTTGACCGGCATTCATGCCGTATAATGGCTCTTTTTATTCATCCCGGCGGGCCGGGAAATTTCGAGCGTTATATTTCACGGCCCGGTTAGGTGACGCAAGCGTCAACTTCAGAAACTTTGAAAATTTAGCGGGTTCCAGACCCTAAAGGGGCACCTGGATGCCCCTTCACGTCTAAGCTTGGATCAAACTTTGAACCAGTGCAAATCCGCCACCGCTTGACGCAGCGTCAGGTGAGCCAGCTCCCGCCAAAGCGCAATTGGATCAAGGAAGGAGCGTCACTACAGTCCGGCGGTTCAGGGGCTCACGAACACCATCGCCTGTCTGCACGGCAAGCCGCGATTCCCCGTAGCCGATCACCTCAACGGCATCTTCCAGCGCCCCCATCTCCACCAACGTGACTTTCACAATTTCCGCACGGCGGACAGAAAGATCATCATTGTACCAATCGGGGCCGGAGCTATCCGTGTGCCCCGCCGCAATAATTTTGCCATGGCCACCAGACCGCGCCGTATCAATGGCCGCAGTCAACACTTCAAGCGCCTCAGCCGACAAGAACCATTCATCAAAACCGAAATAGACCACATACTCGCTTTGCGACGCCCGCGCCATCACCGGCTCCGGCGCAAGCTCAACCTCAAGCCGCCCCATCAAAGTCAAAAACCGTGATTTGCACTGGTATACGGTCGAGTCAATCGCACTCATCGCAAGCTCGCGGGCAAAACAATCATAAGATACCTGGGATCGCGCGGTCAGATCAGGCTGGGTCTGCTTGGCGCCTTTGGCAAACGCATTCGTCAATCGGCCGCGTGCCTGATCCAGTTCCGGTTTGATTGTGCTTGCCGTCGCTGGTGCTTCCAGCGGCTCTACATCAATGCCCTTGCCTGCCTCAATCGCGCGGGCGGCATAAAACTCTGCACCATCATCATCGCCCCACTCGCGCTCGCTAACACCCGCCTGGTCGACATACGCCGTGTGAAGTGCCTGCTGAAAGGGTGTTCCCTGCGTCTGCATGCTGCGCGCATCATCCAACATCGAGGCACAAGCAGAAAGCGCGAAACCTAGAACAGCCAACACCGCCGCGCGGCCTGAGGCGACGACAAAGCTGCGTGTTTTTAGTTTATGGTTAATGTTTTCTTGCCCGATCATGCTTTTCCCCGACATTAATTTGCCCCTCTCTCGTCCTCACGACGAAACCTTTCAGCGAACTTGCTTTACCAAATCGCTGTTCCCCGCCGCTTTCCAAACTATTCCTGCCCCTCTTATACCCTGACGACAGGGTTAAAAGCCAGCCACGACCTCCCGCCAGCACGGCAGGAACTGCTAATTCACCTTTAACCCCCTCCGGTTAGGCTGAAAGCACGAAAAGGCAGATTGCCAACCACAATCACCCTCGGAGCGTCCGGCGAGACATGTTGCATTCAGTGGACCATTCAAACGGACAATCAGACGGTGCAGAACGCCGACGCGCGCCGCGCAAGCAGGTTGCCGCGGCAGGCCGCCTCATGGTCACGACAGGCCTTGAATATCCCTGTCAGGTGCTCGACATTTCCGAAAACGGTGTCGCCTTCAATTGCCAAGGGCGTCCTGCCGTGGGCGATAAAATCATCGCCTATCTCGACTATTTGGGTCGCTTTGAAGGCAAGGTGACCCGCCTCCTCGAAGCAGGTTTTGCCATCGAAACCCACCTGCCGGACAATCAGCGTCAACGCCTGCTGGAGCGGATCGAATGGCTGGAGAATGGCGCAAAGCCTGACGAGCGCCGCATCGCGTCGCGACGCCTGCCCTCACCGAGCGAAGGGGGCGAAAGCGCCGTTCTCGTCACACGGGATGGCGAGCGCCTCCCCTGTCGTGTCCTCGACATCTCCATGACGGGGACACACGTCCAGGTGCGGCCACGACCGGACATCGGCACCCATGTGACCGTTGGACGAATGCTGGGCCGTGTTGTGCGCCATACCCACGAAGGTGTTGGCATCGAGTTCCTGGACACCTCCACCCCCTAAACTGGCCGGAGACCAAGCGCGCACTATCGTTCCTGACCGTGCAATGCCTCGCGCGTATTGTCTGGCCTGTCAGGCGTCCCTCCCCTTTTTCTTCCAATGTCTGTAAGCTCTCCGCAAATCACACTTCAAATTTGCAAGAGCGGACGAAATGACAACTGGCATTCTGAATTACGAGCTGAAGAACGAAATTGCGCACCTTCACATGGACGATGGCAAAGCAAATGCTTTGGGTCACGCCATGATTGATGCACTAAATGAGGCGATTGATCGCGCGGAGAAGGAAGCAAAAGCCATCCTGATCAGCGGTCGGGAAAAGCGCTTCTGCGCCGGGTTTGATCTATCTGTCATGGCCAGTGGCCCGGCGGAGGTCGCCAAGCTCGTTTCGCGCGGTGCGCATCTGCTGACGCGCCTTTACGGGCTGAAGCTCCCGGTCATCGTTGCCTGTACCGGTCACGCATTGGCCGCAGGCGGCCTCATGCTCCTGGCTGCAGATTACCGTGTCGGCACCAAGGGCGAGTTCCGCATCGGCTTGAACGAAGTGGCAATTGGCATGACGACACCAATGTTTCTCTTGGACTTTGCGCGCGACCGTGTGCCGACGACCTGGCTCCCGCGCGCAACGGTGCATGCCCATCTTTTCAACCCGGAGGAAGCGACTGCATCCGGGTTCCTTGACGAAGCGGTAGAAGCCGACAAGCTGATCGCGCGCGCAAGCGCGGTGGCAGAGCAGATGGGTGCCCTCCCGCAGCCAGCCTTCGCCGGGTCCAAAAAGAAGCTCAATCAAGAAACAATCACGCGGATCGAGGCCAATCTCGCAGCAGACTCATCAACCTTCGATGGTGTGGCCTGACACAGGCTTGCCGCTGGTAAAGTAAATATGAAAAGCATAAGCTTGAATGGTCGGACAGACACTCGGTCGTCCTAATGCACACTCATGACGGGAGGATCGGTCATGAAAATTGCTTCTTTGAAATCTGGCTTGGCAGCTCTTGCAGTCAGCGCCGCGCTCACCCTTTTGCCCACGCAGGCTCAGGCTGATTGCAGCCCCACCAGCACCGAGGGGGTGATTGGCGGCATTGCAGGTGCGGCTCTGGGTGGCTTTCTGGGGTCAAAGGTTGGCAGTGGCAGCGGCCAGACGTTTGCGACAATCGGCGGCGTTTTAGCTGGTGGTTTGCTGGGAAATCAGGCGGCAACGCGGCTCACCTGCCAGGATCAGCAATCCATGTATACAAGCACGCAGTCTGGTCTGGAGACCTACCCGACCGGCCGCGCTGCATCTTGGAACAACCCGGATACCGGCCATTACGGCACTGTGACCCCCACACGCACCTACCAAAACGCATATGGACAAAATTGCCGCGAATTCACACAAACAATTTATATCGACGGACGCCCCGAAACGGGCGTCGGTCAGGCCTGCCGACAGCCTGATGGCACCTGGCAAATCATCAACGGCTGACCTGAACCTAGAAAAACACAAATAAACTCAATGCTTTAAAAAAGCGCGCCCACATCCGGCGCGCTTTTTATTTGTCTAAAACTTGAATCGAATGAAGTAATTTAAAATGAAAGGAAATTTATATACAAATATATATCAAATACACTTAAATAATAACAAGTAAAATTACGCGAACATAAAAACGTTACTGCAATACTCCCCAAACAAGTTCGACAGTTTTGGGGTTAGTTAGATGTTTTTGTTGCGTATCACATTAGGTCTTTTCTTCGCGGCTTCCCTCGCCGCCTGTAGTTCAAACGACACGACAGCCGCCTTTGGGCCGCTTCCGTCAGGTTTTGATGCGTCGGAAGCAGACATTGCTTCCACCGCACCGCAAATTCTTCCCGTGGTAAACAAAGGGTCAATGCCGATCGGGGCCGAGACACCACCGCCAATGGGCTATGTCGGCTTCTGTCGACGGCATCCAGGCGATTGCGCTGGCTCCGTTGACAATCCACGCCCTCACCAACTCACAGAGGCGACCTGGCGTCAGCTAGACGAAGTCAACGCCCACGTGAACCGCACGGTGAAACCAGTGGAGGATTCAGACCTTTACGACAAGCCTGAATGGTGGACCTATCCGGATAATAATAGCGGCGATTGCGAAGATTACGTTCTGCTCAAGCGACGCATTCTCATCGAACGCGGCTGGTCACCGGACACACTTTTGATCTCTGTGGTGCGTGAGCGAAATGGCGATGGCCATGCCGTCCTTCTCGTCGTCACCGATCAGGGTGAGTATGTTTTGGACAACAAGACCCGGCGTATCGTCGCCTGGCAGGACACGGCCTATACTTGGGTCAAAAGACAATCGCAGCAGCATCCCTATATCTGGGTGCGAGCTGGACAAGGTAGCGGCGGCAATAGTGCAGCACTTGATGTTTTGGAATTCTTCCGTCCCGTGGTCGAACAGCTTTCGCCCAAACTGACGCCGATCACCGACGAAACCCTACGCCCGTCCTTATCTTAAGGACGTCCAAAAGTCCCCCCGATCAGGTCCTTCCCCAAATGGCCTGATCCTGTCGAGCCCGGCCCTGTCCCCTGTTTATGGAGGCAGGGCCGGATTTCTTTTCGGGCTTCACGACAGGTCGGTCTTACCGGCCCTTCCATTTCGGTGCACGTTTTTCAGCAAACGCAACGGGGCCTTCGATCAGGTCTTCGCTCTTGAAAAGCGCGCTCACAGCCGGATATTGGCCCGTCACCGCTTTTGCAAGATTGGCTTCATCAAGACCTTTATAGACTGACTCTTTCGACGCACGGATCGACATCGGGCTGCAGGCCATAATCTGTTCTGCCCAGCGTCGTGCAGCCGCCATCAGCTCACCCGGTGCCACAACCTCGTTTACAAACCCAAGCGCCTGACCTTCGGCAGCCGGAACCACGCGACCTGTCAAAATCATACCCATTGCCTGCTTCACGCCGATCTGGCGCGGCAGACGATGCAGCCCGCCCGCAAGCGCGGCAAGACCAACTTTTGGCTCAGGGAGAGCGAACGTCGCCTTGTCTGATGCGATGATCAGATCGCAGGCAAGCGCGATCTCAAATCCACCACCCATTGCAACACCGTTCACGGCGGCAATGACGGGTTTATTGAGATTGTAGCGTGCGGTGAGCCCAGCAAAACCCGTCGGCGGCACTTCGAGCTTCTTGCCCTCGGCGGTCCATTTCAGGTCGTTGCCTGCGCTAAAGGCCCGATCACCCGCGCCTGTAATAATGGCAACCCAAAGGTCCGGGTCTTCAGCAAAATCGTTGAAGATCTTCTCCAGCTCAAAGTTTGCCGGTGGATGCAGCGAATTCATCCGCTCCGGGCGGTTGATAGTGACAATCAGCAACCGGCCATCTTTTTCCGCCGAGCAATGTTCATATGTCGTCATTCTGGTCTCCCTGATTTGATTGAACTTGAGCCATTTGAGCCAAAATGTGCCTTTATGGAGGTACAATCGCAACTCCCCCACAAAAAACGTAGGGGACCAGATGCTTTCCATAAATGATTTGGAAACCAAGGCTTCATAAAGTGTGAAAGAATACGCTGTGCAAAGCGGTGCACGTACCGCGTATTCGTTTCGACATATGTGTCATTTCATTCGTCCGCAGGGCCAGCCCGATGCAAAACAGCGCAGAAAATCCTGAACAGAGCCCTGAACAGCAGGACGTTGAAAAAAAACCAGCCTCCAACCCTGCTGAGGCGGATGACCGCATCCTCGCGGATGGCCATTGGTCGCTCAAATATGGCGATGATGTTTATGGTCCCTACACTTACGAAGCGATGGAGGGCTATATCGCGGAAGGTCGCGTTGCCGCGAACTCCATCATCGCCCCCACCGGATCGGAAGATTGGCAGGAAGCGCACAACGTAACCGTCTTCGCTGGCTTCTTTGATGAAGAGCGCGCAACGGTGACCGCATCCACCCCCTCCCACCCGCGCGACCGGGAAACAGTCTACGGCTCCAAAAAAGGTCAGGTGGATCGGCGCAAGCGCCCGGACACGTCCAACTTCATCATTATCACAGACATCAAGTCGCGACATGGCGCAACGCTGGAACAGACCATCATGTCACTCGGGTCAGCGCTGAAAGTTGCAAACAATGCCTGGGTGATCAATTGCGCTGGCACCGCGCCCGGCATCCTGAACCAGCTCTCAAAAATCGTCTCCAAGCAGGACGGTCTCTTCGTGGCCGATGCCACACGGGACCGGACAGCATGGTTCAATTTCGGGCCGGAAACCGACGCCAAGATCCGCCGCGTCTGGCGCAAACCCGTTTAATCAGCGCGCCACCAGCGAACAAAACCTCCATCCCTCAACGCCCGCCAGGTCGCGCGCGTGGAAACGGCCTATCTGTCTTGGGCGCATCACTCCCCGGCACGATGGAGACAGGCAGTTCCAAAGTCTCGACCCCACCGCCGCCATCCGGCGCTGTCCGCGCGCCCGGACGCATCAATGGCACGGGTCCCTGAACAATACTGGCCGCAATATCCGGTGTCTGTACAAGCGCCGGAGTTGGCGTCAGCGCGGGTTCCAGCTTGTTCACACCCACCTCATTCGCACCCAGTTCATTCACAACAAGACTACCGCGCAATGGCGCAACAGGGATCGGCGCATCGTCGCTGGTCGGTAAAGCCGCGGCCCTTGGTTCAGGTACAACAGCAGGCACGGTGGTTTCCACCGTCGCAGACGATGCAATAGGCGCAACAACCTGCCTTGGCTCAGGCACAGTTGCGGGCGGGCTCGCTTGTGACGTCGCAGGCATCGCCTCCGGCTCACCGCTCAGAGCAACCATGAGGTCAATCGCCCGGCGCCAGCGCAGCAAAAGCGGGCTTGTCATCGCTCCAACATCGGCACATTTCGTATCCGGTGACTGGTTCCGATCACACTTGACCGTTTCACGAATAAGCTCGAACTGGAAATTTGCCTTGCGAACAAACTCGCCCAGCAGCCCATCTTTACGCGCGCGATCGACAGCAAGGAGATAGTCCGCGCAATTTGTTCCCTGCCGATCCAAAAGCCGGTTCAAATCATCTTGAGTAAAGTCTGCGCTCGGAGGCTTGATGGTGCAAATCCG
>JAVKCY010000110.1:0-10122 GCA_040223265.1 Parvibaculum sp.
TTCACGAGCGGTCCAACAACCGTCTCATCTTCAGAATAATGATCGGCAATCCATTCCAGCGTTTTTCCGTTGATGACCGCACCTTCATTACTCACCAAGCGCGCAAGCACTTTACTATTGTCCGTCTCGGTCAGCGCTTCGGATAGATCGGCTGAAATGCGCGACCGACCGGCAATGGCCATCTGTTTTGCAAATGAGCCCTGCCGCACAATGCGCGCAAGATCCTGATCCGTCAGAACCGGCGAATGCTCCAATATCGGGGCGGCAATTTCATCAATGTCATTTGCAAGCGCCAGAACGATGTTTCTTGGAGCACCCGGCAGGTAGCTCAGCGATTTCGCGAGGCTTTCACGAACGGCAACAACCGTGTCCTTCGCCAATTGCTCTAGGATAGCTTCAGCAAGCAATCGCTCGCGCTGTGTAATCAGTACATTGTCAAAACGTGACGCGACCTTGGCGCCAATGGCAGCGCGCGCATCCGGTGACGGATCGCCTGCCAACGTCGCAACATCTAACGCAGAAAGTACACTCTCATGGGCCATGTGATGCCCTCCATTCAGCTGGCGAGCCTCAAAAGAACCACTCGGCCAGACGCGTGTTTCAACGACCTCAGCCTAACAGGGCATAGTTAAGGGTTTCTTTGGATGGGAAGGGTTTTGATGATGATACTTAAATTTTTCGCAGCTAGCTTTGTCCGTTCAAACTCAACTTTCAGTAAAAAAAGCTAGGCATTGTCGAAAAAATGGCGCCACTTTGACGCCACTGGTCCCCTGCACCTTGTTAACCAATCAGGAAGCGGCGTCACTTTTCTCCACCTTGCGGAACGGTTGGACAAGCTGATCAACAAATCCGGCAGGCATGGGACCGTGGATCCCGATATCAACGGGTGGCCTGCGGTCGGCATCAAAATACGTCCCGAACACCAGATCCCAAATCATCAGGTTCTCGCCGTAATTCTTGTTACCTTCATTCAGATCTTTTGAATGGTGCCACCGATGAAGGCCCGGCGTATTGAAAATGTAATTCAGGAACCCGGTTCTGGTTTCGATATTGCAATGGGTCAATATGCCGACAAAGGCGGTAAACGCACTCACCCAGAGGAAAATTTCGATCGGCGCACCCATTAGAAACAAAATCGGCTGGCTCAGAAGGATGCTGACAAACGAGTCCACAAAGTGGAAGCGACCCGTATTGATTACCCACAGCCGCGTGACCGAATGGTGCACCGCGTGGAAACGCCAGATGAACGGAATGTCATGGGCAAGCCTGTGTGCCCAGTAAAGTCCGAACTCCGCCAGCACCAGACCGAGGATCACCTGCGCAAACATCGGCCATTGCCCAGGCCACAAACCATCTGTTGATCCAGCTGGCGGTTGCACCGCGCCCGCAATCCCCACGGTCGCTGTTACAACAACGAGAATTTGCACAAGCCCCTTGTTGAGGATCGTGTGAGCAAGGTTCGCAAATGTCTGTTTGTCATCCATCAGCCAGGCCCGCTCATGCGGCATCAACCGTTCAAGCACACCAACCGTCAGGGCAAAGGTGACGTAGACAAGATTGAACATCAGCACCGGACTATCGGTCGTCATGCCGAGCCCCGTCGCAAACAAGGCGGCCGTCAACAGGCCTGGCCACACAATCAGGGAAACAACAAAACGGACCTGATCCACAAAACTTTTACCGTGCACGTCAATCGAACTCACGTTTTCGCCCCTTAAGCATCAACTTCCAACAATAACAAACTCAGCGCGCATGCAGAATGCAGGTTGCGGCGGCGGGATCAAGTTCCAATCGCGCGCGTGCAATCTCGTCCCCGCAAAATGCACAAAAGCCGAACTCACCTTCATCAATCCGCAACAAAGCCGCTTTGATTTTGCGCAATTCGACAAGCCGACGCCGTTCTGTCTCCTGCGCCATGGCCTGGGACTGTAAAGCATCCATCCGGCTCAGTCTCCCCACGCTTTGTTGATCAAGCTGGACAACGGCCCCAGCCTCTTTGGAAACAGACCGAACAGCTTCCAGATCGAGGAGCAGCACCTCCAACCTCTCCCGAATGCCCGCAATTTCCGCATCTGACAATTGGCTCATGGGCGAAGCATACCATGTGTCTCCGACGCAAGGGAAAGCGCGCCTTTTGACACATGCCCCTTTTCGTGGATGATCCGCCGCATTCAGGCATTAAACCAACAGAAACAACAAACAAGGGGAACACCACATGTTGGAGGGCATCCGCGTCATCGAGATGGCAACCTATATCGCAGCGCCCGGCGCCGGGGGCATTATGGCTGATTGGGGTGCGGAGGTGATCAAGGTGGAACCCTTGAACGGCTGCCCGATGCGCCATTTTCTGTCAAATATTGCGGCGGACGGACTGCAGGGCAACCCTGTCTTCACAATCGACAATCGCGGAAAAAAAGGCGTGGCCCTCGACACGAGCAAACCCGAAGGCGTCGCCGCGCTGAAAAAGCTCGTCCGTGATGCAGATGTTTTCCTGACCAACGTCAGGCCCGGCGGGCTGGAGCGTGCAGGGCTCGATTATGACACCCTTAAGGCAATTAACCCGAAGCTCATCTATGCAAGCGTGACCGGTTATGGCCTCACAGGCCCGGATCGCGACAAGCCGGGCTTCGACGTCGCAGCCTTCTATGCTCGCTCTGGCATTGGCCGCATGGCAACGCCAAAGGGTCAGGAGCCCGCCCCCCTGCGCATGGCAAATGGTGACCACACCACCGCCATGGCAACGGTCGCGGGCATTCTTGCCGCTCTTCTGGAACGTGGCAAAACCGGCAAAGGCAAGCTGGTAGAAGCGTCTCTCTTGCGTGCGGGCGTTTATACCGGCGGTTCAGATATGTCGATCCAGCTTATGTTTGGCAAGCTTGCCTCCTCCAAAAGTCGCCACGAAGCCATTGCCCCCATCTCAAACTTTTTCCTGACGCAAGATGACCATTGGATTGCACTCGTGCCCCGTCAGGGTCAGCCGGACTGGGCGGGCATTTGCCGCGCGCTGGACCGCACCGATCTGACGGACAATCCCCTGTTCGCCAATCCGCGCACCCGCCGGGAGAACGCTGCCGCACTCGTCGACATCATGGATGAAATCTTTGCCTCCAAGCCACTCGCCCATTGGAAGGAACGCCTGGACGCTGAAGACCAGATCTGGTCGCCCATGCAGCACCCATCGGAAGTTGTTGAAGACCCGCAGGCCATTGCGGCTGGCGCCTTTGTGGATATTGCAGGGCCGGACGGCAAACCCGCCTTCAAATCCCCCGCCGGGCCCATCCGTTTCTCAGATGAGGAGATCGGCATGATTGCCCCGGCACCGGAACTAGGCCAGCACACAGAAGAAGTGCTGCGCGCCGCAGGCCTCACTGATGAAGAATGGCAGAAACTGAAATCAATTGGCGCGGTGGCCTAACCAAAATGACGACGTCGAAGCTTCTTCAGGACGCATAGCCCCGAAGCAGATTTGACGTCCGCTCTTTCTTCTCTTCCGAATGTGTTTCGTCTGTCGCCGGCATATCCAGCGACGCAAGAATATTGATCACGACCGGGCTAAGCTCCATCACAGGCCGCGAATAGCCGGAGCTCACGCGAACCGCGGTTGCACCGCCAGTGCTTACATATGGCGCGGGCGCTGATGGTGTCGGAATGGGTGCAAGCGCCACTCGCTCCTCCAAATTCATACGATCACCGGGCAATGCAGGCATATCCTCACCCTGCCCACCATGTTTTGCAGTCAGATTACGATAAACCTCACGGACTGATTTTGGTCGCCCGCTCTCATCATAAAAAATGGTTTTGTTGGCCGCCGCTGCTTTTGGGAAGATGTCCGCTGCGCGCCTGCCTGGTGCAACCTCGGTCGCCTGAATAAAATCAATGGCACCGCTCGTCCCCAGGAAGTGAGAAATGTATAGTTCACCGCCGGTTACTTCCCGGCCAAGTGCCTTTTCCATGCGGTTTTCAGAATCTCTGGTGAGCGCACCAGCCATCAATGCGGCAGATTCCGGGTTGAAACGCTCGGCAAGAATTGCCTCCTTCCGGGCAGGATCAGACACAAAATGCCGACCATCCGCCCTTGTCTCGATAGCCGAGGCAAAGTCGCCAAGACCGAAGGCCTCCCCGTTCTGCTTGACCACGGAAAGCCATGTCTGATCAATAAACTGAAACAGCCCAGAAGCACTGGAAGTCTTTGCTTTTGCTGTACTTTCCAGCCCAGATTCCCGCATGGCGGTCTGCATGAGATAGTCAAAGTCCACGCCTGTTTCGTCACTGGCACGGGCAACCGCGCGGGTGACTTCCAAGGGTGAGGCAGCATTTCCAAAAGATATTGCAGTCATGTTTTCGTCTCTCCTGCCAAACAGGTCGCAAGCCCCGTGCCACTTTCATAAAGCCGCTTTCAGCAAGAACTTATCCCCGCCTTCAAGGATCGGCCTACCCTCGACGTACCTTAGGAACTCGCTACACTCACGGAAGGGGAATCGAGGAGGAAGACATGTCGGAAACGGAAGTCCTGGCGGAAGTCGAGGAAACGCGTCACCACCCACAACATTCAAAGCCCGGAGACAAGCCCTATCCAAGCGCCATATATGCTTGGTATGTGGTGGGCGTTCTGGTTGTGGCCTACACATTTTCCTTTATCGACCGCCAGATACTGAGCCTCCTTGTCGGCCCGATGAAGCGCGACCTCAACATCTCAGACTTTGAGATGAGCTTGCTCCAAGGCTTCGCCTTCGCGATCTTCTATGCCCTTGTGGGCCTTCCCATCGGCCGCATGGTGGACAGCAAGAACCGCGTCGGCATCATCTCCATCGGCATTCTGTTCTGGAGCGTGATGACGGCGCTTTGCGGCACCGCCCGCGCCTATTGGCAATTATTCATCTTCCGCATGGGGGTCGGCGTGGGGGAGGCCGCATTGTCGCCCGCCGCCTACTCCATGCTGGCAGACTATTTCCGCCCGGAACGCATGGGATTTGCGCTGGGCGTCTATGGCATCGGGGTCTATATCGGTGCAGGCTTGGCCCTCATTATCGGCGCTCAAGTCGTCGCTGTCGTTCAGGCAGCGGGCACGACCACCCTCCCCCTCATTGGCGAGATCTTCCCCTGGCAAATTGTCTTCCTCGCCGTGGGTCTGCCGGGCATCCTGGTGGCCGCCTGGATGTGGACCATCAAGGAGCCTGAACGTCATGGCCATATGCGCACAGCACTCGATGACAACGGAAACGAGAAACACGCCCCCCTTCCGCTCTCTGAAGTCGTAGGCTTTATGTGGGCCAACCGCACTACCCTCATTGCACACCATCTCTGCTACGCGCTGGGCGCCATGATGGCCTACGGTGTAGCTGCGTGGATCCCAAGCTTTCTGCTGCGGACCCACGGTTGGTCCATCGTGGACGCGGGCACTTATTACGGCACCATTGTCATGATCTTTGGCACAGCTGGTGTTGTGGCTGGCGGCTGGATGGGCGACAAAGTTGTCGCGACAGGTCGCGCAAATGGACGACTACTCGTCATGGGGCTTGGTTGCCTTGCAGCCGCCCCTTTCTCACTTCTCTACCCGCTGATCGACGACAACATGACGCTGGTCATGGTGCTGCTCTCGTTTGCGACCTTTTTCTCTACCTTCGCAATTGCCCCGGGCGCTGCCGCGATACAAGAACTCATGCCAAACCAGATGCGGGGCTTCGCCTCCGCATTCATGATTTTTGTCATCACCCTCATTGGCCTGGGGCTCGGGCCCTCCGCCATCGCCGCCATGACGGATTTCTACTATGGCGATGAAAACATGCTGCGCTATTCGTTGGCTTACCTGCCACCGATCATCTTGCTATTAGGCGGCACCATTGCCTTGGCAGGCCTGAGACCTTACCTCAAGAGCTGCGAGCGAACTGCCCTGTGGATAAAGCAGAATGAGACTTGATTTTCAAAGAGTTAAGAGAATTTGTTGAGAAATTTTTTAAAGCTCTGCACGGAGTCTGTGGACAAGTCGAAAAGAGACTCATACTCAATCGCTTAGACGGTCAAGCTATCGCCAATCGGCAATCTGAATAATGTCGCAGCCTGTGGTCTCTCGCACCGCTAAACGGGGCTTTCCGCTCCAAACGGCGGATTGTCCAACGGCCATTTTCTCAGCAGTATCGCGTCGCTGAAGCAGGATCGACAAGGCAGCATCTGAGAGCGGCTTGCGAAGAAAATCATCAGCCCCACCGATCAGGGCAGCTTCAATCTCCGGTGTCTGGCGGTCGTGACCGGTCACAATCAATGTCCGGTCTCCCCCGCCGATGCCATAACGAAGCGATGCCATGAGCGCACCGAGATTACCCTCTGCCACCCCTTCATCAACCAGCGTCAGAGCGGGCTGAAACAGGCGAAAGGCTTTCCGAAGTCCGTCAGCAGAGGTGACTTCCATCGCGTGAAACCCCAATCGCTCACTCACGCGGATCGCAACCCGGCGCGCAAGATGTGAGGGATCTGCAATAAGGCACATATGCATAGGAACCTCGTGTGATAACGCTCAAAACCTGGAGCAAAACGCCCCAACATTGAGAGAACGCTACCGCCGACTCCTGAAGTAATTATTAACCATAAACAGAAAGGCAGGTGACGGGCACTTAATACGCCTTTAGAGCTTCAATCAGCTCTGCTGCCTTCTCCGGCGCGTAAGGGACCGCCTGTCCCACACCCCACACCGGCGCGGGCCAAGCCGGATCCGCCGCAAAACGCGCAACAATATGCACATGCAACTGCGGCACCATATTGCCAAGCGCCGCTACATTCATTTTTTCAGCACTCACGTGTGCGCGCAATATCTGGCTCGCCCGGTCAATCTCTTGAAGAAAGACTGACTTGTCGGCATTGCCAACATCATCGAAATCTCTCAATCCGGGTACACGCGGCACAAGGACGAGCCACGGAAACCGCATATCGTTCATCAGCAGAACGCGGGAATACGACCAGTCATCGACAAGAAATGTGTCGGCGGCAAGCCGCGAATGAAGAGAAAAAGCTTGAGACATATCAGTCTAATGATGCCACCGATGCGGCAGCGGAGCCAGCGTCAAACCAATGACGCGCGATATATATCCCCACAACAATGCCAAGACCAACGGCCCACATGACCAGAAGACCCGTCCAGATCCCGATGAGGATCCAGTCAGACCCCATCAGAACATCACCAACGCGGGTTGTATACTGCCATAGCTGCAGAATTGAATTCAAACAACCCATGATAGCAGCAGCGGCAACCAATGCCCCGATGCGACCAACCCACCGACCACCACTTTCAAACACGTACTTTCCTCCCATACACAGAAGAACGCATATCCCGCGCCCGGACCATGTTTCCCGGATGGAAACTACATAGTTCATCTTAAGCAATCAATCAGTAAGATTTAGGTAGTTCCAAGACTTTCTCAGCAATGAAGCTGAGGATCAACTCGCGGCTTACTGGTGCAATTCTTGCGATCATTACTTCACGCATATATCTTTCTACGTGAAACTCTTTGGCATAGCCCATGCCACCATGGGTCATGACCGCGGTTTCGCAGGCATGGAACGCGGCTTCTGCCGCCAGATATTTCGCGGCGTTTGCCTCCGCACCGCAGGGCTTCCCCTGATCATAAAGAGAGGCCGCTTTGAACACCATAAGGTTGGCCGCCTCAAGCTCAGCCCAGGCCTTGGCGAGCGGATGCTGAATGGCCTGGTTCTGGCCAATCGGCCGCCCGAACACGACGCGCTCCCGTGCATATGTAGATGCCTTCTGGAGAGCAATCCGGCCGATCCCGACAGCCTCCGCACCGATGAGCGCCCGCTCCGGGTTGAGACCGTGGAGGAGGTAGTGAAACCCCTTCCCCTCCTCACCGATCAGATTTTCTTTGGGAACGACAAGTCCGTCAAAGAAGACGGCATTGGAATCAACCGCCTTGCGCCCCATCTTGGCAATCTCGCGAACCTCCGTCGCGCCACCCCGGTCCAAGTCCGTATAAAAAAGACTGAGCCCGTCTGTTGTTTTTTTACACTGGTCTTTGGATGTAGTACGCGCTAGCAGCAAAATCTTGTTCGCCGTCAACGCGGTCGAGGTCCACATTTTGCGACCATGAACGACGTAATGATCACCGTTCCGCTCCGCCTTTGTTGTGATGGCACTTGTGTTGAGCCCGGCATCCGGCTCCGTCACGCCAAAGCAACAACGGTCCTTCCCCTCGATGAGCGGCGTCAGCATGCGCGACTTTTGCTCATCCGTCCCGAAGACAACAATGGGCATGGGCCCGAAAAGATTAATATGAACGGATGACGCACCGGTAAGACAGGCGCCTGACTGCGCGATCGTCTGCGCAATTATCGCCGCTTCCGTAACGCCGAGCCCCGCCCCGCCAAAAGCCTCCGGCATGGCAATGCCGAGCCAGCCGCCATTGGCAATGTCAGCTACAAAGGCTTCAGGAAAGACGCCATCCTCGTCACGAGCCAACCAATAATCATCACCATACTTGGCACAAATCTTCGCAATCGCATCACGGATCGCAATCTGATCGTCAGAAAAATCGAAATTCATTGCCTGCCCTCATCGCTCTTTTCACTATACTCTACCGGACAAAAGAAACTGCACCACGCCTGATAAACCAGTCGAGACCAACAGGGAAAGCAATGCCAGGAATTTATTTTGAAGAGTTTGTGGAGGGCCACGTATTCAAACACGCCATTCACCGCACGATCACCGAAACCGACAATACGCTTTTCTCAGCCATGACGATGAACCCGGCAGCGTTGCACCTGGATCATCATTACGCTGAGACACAAACAGAGTTCGGCAAACCATTGGTCAATTCTCTTTTCACGCTGGGTCTGATCATCGGCATTTCCGTCCACGAGACAACCCATGGCACAACCATCGCGAACCTTGGCATGACGGACATTTCGTTCCCCAAGCCGGTATTTCATGGCGACACGATCCGCGTTGAAACGAAAGTCATCGAGAAGCGTCGGTCGAAGTCACGCCCCAAGGCAGGCATTGTGACCCTGGAGCATAAGGGGATCAATCAACGCGATGAAGTGATCGCAACTTGCACCCGCCAGGCCTTCATGAACGCCCGTGAGGAAAGCTGAGCCATGCGATCTTTCCTTTTTGTCCCAGCCGACAGCGAAAAGAAACGTGCCAAAGGTGCGGCAAGCGGCACCGACGCACTGATCATTGATCTGGAAGACAGTGTGGCCCTCGACAATAAGCAAGCGGGCCGGGAGGGCGCCATTGCCTTCCTCAACAAACGGCCAGAGCCATGCCCCGGCATGATTGTCGTGCGCATTAACGCGCTCGACACCGATCTCTGGCAAGGGGATCTCAAAGCCGTCATCCCCGCAAAACCCGATGCGATCATGGTGCCAAAAACAATTTCCGGCGCGTGTATCGGGAAGGTCTGCAAAGCGATCAGTGCGCTGGAAAGCGCGCACAGCCTGCCCGCCGGGCAGATCAAACTGATGAACGTCGCGACAGAGACCGCCGCCTCCATGTTCAATCTGGGAACGTACGGCAATGTTTCAAAACGCTTCTTTGCCATGACCTGGGGTGCGGAAGATCTGTCCGCCGATCTGGGCGCCATGTCGAACCGCGATGAGAACGGCCAGTACACAACGCCTTACGTGCTCGCGCGCAACCTGACCCTGATGGGTGCCATCGCAGCCGACACCCTGCCGATTGATGGTATTTACAAGGACTTTCAAGACGAGAACGGGCTGGAAAGAGAAGCCCGCGCCGCACTGCGTGACGGGTTCACCGGCAAGCTTGCCATTCATCCCGCACAGGTGCCGATCATTAATCGGGTTTTCACGCCGTCTGAAACAGACCTTGTGGAAGCACGGGAAGTCGTGAAAGCCTTCAAGGATGCAGGCAATCCGGGCGTGGTTGGCCTGAACGGCAAAATGCTCGACCGGCCCCATCTCAGACAGGCAGAGCGCCTGATAGAAAGGGCCGCGACCGCCAAGAAACAAACCAGATAGGAACACTCATTCACCAAAAGAGAATGGACCAGAAGAAAATGGACCAGAAGAAAAAAGAAAAACACCTGGAAGAGGTTTCAAGCCAAGGCTACACGCTCATCGAGAATGCGTTCAGCCCTGGCCTGGCAGACGAGC
>JAVKCY010000113.1:0-2302 GCA_040223265.1 Parvibaculum sp.
GGCTGCACGATGACGCTTGCCCGCACTATTGTTCAGACGGAGGCGGCGGAAGCCTTGCGGGGCCGTGCACTTGCTATCTTCCAGCTTGGTTTTGCCGGTGGTGCGCCGCTTGGATCCCTGTTGATGGGTACGCTTGCCGGTCAGTTTGGCACTCATAACGCCCTCATCTTTCCCGCTTTGGGGATGACGGGGGTGCTCGCCTGGCTTATGCTAAAATCCAACCTGTGGCATTTGCGTGCCGCCCATCCGGCAAGCACACCATTATAAGAAAGCAATAAGATGCGTCCCATGCACCTCTATCTTGGCGGCCTGGTCAGCTGGTTTGGTGCGATTGGTATCCAGACGGTTCTGTTTCCTTTTCTCGTGCTGAAAGTTCTTGATGCTGGCCCTCAAGAACTAGGCTTTGCGATGATGGCGCTGTTTTTGCCAACCATGTTGCTCATTTTGGTTGGCGGCGCGGTCGCTGATCACATGTCAGGGCGACGTGTCCTGATCCTCGTGCATTTTGTGGCGGGGCTGCCTTCACTTGGCTTGTTCATTGCCTATTCGATGAACGCCCTCACCTACCCTGTGTTGATTATCTATGCCTTGAGCATGGGTGTGATGGGTGCCTTCATTATTCCGGCACGAGATTCTTTGCTGACGCATATCGCCTCAGGCCGTGTGCAGAAAGCAGTGATGGCGGCCACGGTGTTTCAGTTTGGTTCGCAGATCCTGGGCTTTACGCTCGCAAGTTTTGAGGACCAGGTGGGTGTGGGTCTCATCTTTCTGTCGCAGACAGCGCTTTTATGGTTCGGGGCAACGCTTGCCTTCCGCCTGCCTGATCATAAACCTGAGGGTGGGCGGGCGCCCTCTCTTGGCGGGATTGCAGAAGGGTTTGTCGAAGTTTGGGAGACACCGCGATTGTTTGCGCCAACCCTCATCGTCCTCGGTGTGGGTATTCTCTATTTCGGCACCAGCCAGGTCGTTCTGCCGATCATTATTGATCATGTTTTTCATGGCGGGTCTGATGAGCTTGCGACCATGAACATTGCCATGATGTCCGGCATTGTGCTCACCGCCATGATGGTGGGGCGCTTTGGACCCATTGAGCATCAGGGTCGCGCGCTCATTCTGGCGCTTGGATATGGCACATTCGTGATGGCGTCATTTGCCATCGCCAACTCGTTCCTGGTCTTTGTTGCCGTCGCGTTTCTCTGGGGCTGTGGTGGCGGGGTTGCCATGACGATGAACCGGACGATCATTCAGGAATCAGCACCCCCCAGCCATCGCGGGCGCATTCTTGCAATCTTCCAGATGGGGGTTTTGGGCGGCGCGCCGATTGGCGCCTTTGTCTCCGGCTTTTATGTGGAATGGCTGGGGCCGCAGAACGCGGTGCTCATTCCATCTGCCTTGATGATGGCTATGCTTTTGCTCGCGTGTGCCTTCACGCCGATTTGGAGCATTGTCTCCCTCGCGCCAAAACCCGCAAGCCCACAGCCCGCACCCAGCCCCGCAGACTAGGTCCTAACGGCTATCCTTGCCATATGCCTCAAATGCGACTAGGCCATGATGGCAATGTGACATGACACATGCCGGAAGCAAGGATTGAGGCGTGGCCGAACCTATCGAAAACAAAGGTGAGCTTGGGTGGTACATGGGCGGGGTCGCCAGCTACTTTTTTGGTGGCGGCATTCAGACTGTGCTTTTCCCTTGGCTTTTGACCTTCTACCTGCATCAACCCGCCGACAGGGTGGGCATTGCGCAAATGTTTGCCATGTTGCCGATGCTGGTGTTGGGCCTTTTTGGTGGCGCGAAGGCTGACCGGGCTGAACTCCGTGCGCACCTGATGCGACTTCAATTTCTGAACGCGCTGGTGCCCGCCGTAATTGCCCTTCTCTATTTTGCCGGGCACCTCAGCTATGTTGTGTTGATCGCCTGCACGATTGCCGGAAGTGCGATCGGCGCTTTTGTCATGCCTGCACGGGATTCGCTGCTTACAAAAGTTGCGACACGATCGCTTTCCGGTCGCATCCAGCAAGCCGTCACCATGGCGACGGGCATGCAGTTCCTCTCGCAAGTTGTAGGGCTTGTGGCAGGTGGTGCCGCAGTACTGCTGGGTGCAGCGCCGCTCATGATCCTGCACTCGGTTTCACTGCTCATTGCTGCATTCACCACATACAAATTGCCACCTGCACCAGCGCAGCCAATCCACCCTGACAAGGGGCCCACCTCGCGGCTTGCACAAATCAAAGAAGGGTTCGACATCGTCTGGCAGAGCGAGAGCATCCGTCCGGTTGTCCTCTTGATGTTTTTCTCCGGC
>JAVKCY010000115.1:0-10471 GCA_040223265.1 Parvibaculum sp.
GTTGGCGGAGCGAGGGAGCGTGTCAATGAAGATGATCTCGCGCGGACATTTATAGGCCGCGAGATGTTCATGCGCATAGGTAGACACTTCCGTCGCGCTCCCATTTCCCGCAGCCTTTAACACTATGAAGGCTGCGATGACGGAAATGTCGGCGGTGATCCTCAATTCACAAACGGCGACGTCCTGCACATCTGGATGGCGGGCAAGAACAGCCTCTACCTCCTGTGGTGAGACGCGGTAACCCATTGCATTCATTACGTCATCGGCACGGCCTTCGTACCAAAGATATCCATCCTCGTCGAAGCGCGCGAGATCACCACCGATAAACCAATCGCCCCGGAAAACCAGTTCGTCTTCTTCAGGTCGGTTCCAATAGTTGAGCATCAGGGCCGGGTCAGACCGATGCACCGCCAGCATCCCGGTTTCGCCCGTGGGCAGGGGCGCGTCCCCCGCGTCCACAGGCAATATGGCAATGGATCGCCCCGGCTGTGCTTTGCCCGGGCTACCCGCGCGAATTTCCATCGACGGGCCAGTCGAAATATAGGTTGAGCATTCGCTCATACCCAATGCCTCATAAAGGTGCTTTCCGGTCGCAGCGTGCCAATGGTCCTGCAATGCTGGCAACAGGGCTTCGCCTGCAGTCAACCCGTGACGAAGCGACGACAAATCGCGCACTTTCAGATCGCAATATTTGAGGATCTGGCGATAGAGAGACGGGACAGCCGCAAAGAGTGTTGCGCGATATTGTTCGATCAGTTGAGGCCATATGTTCACATCCTTCTCGCCCGTGTAGACAATAGCCGTCGCGCCATTCGCCCATGGATCTGTGAGCCCCACCCCAAGCGTGTATGTCCAGTTGAAGGCGCCCGCGTGAAGAACAATGTCATTGGCGTTGATCCCATACCATCCATCATACATGGGACGACGGCCCCAGGCAGCGCGATGGGCGTGCAGAACACCTTTTGGTTTTCCGCTCGTACCTGAGGTGTAAACAAGGTAACCGGGCTGGTCGGCCTTCGTGTCTGCATAGAACCCCGGCCCATGCGTGAAGAGGTCGGCAATGTCTTGCTCTGTCAGTCTGCGTGTATCGCCCAGTTCCATCTGCAAATTGTCAGGCAAAGCAATAGCCGCAGCTGCGCAGTCCGACCTTAGAAACTCCGCTTCTTCATTTGTCAGCTGGGTGGAGGCGGGAAGCGGGATGATGCCCGCGGCAAGTGCCCCAAAGAACAAGAGAGCATAGGTGCTTGTGTTGGGAAGGCGGATCATCAACCGATCCCCTTGTCGCAATCCTGTGTTCAGGAGGCCTGCCGCCACGCGGCGCACCGCATCATCCAGGGCACGGTAGGTCCAGATTTCGGTGTCCGTGCCATCCGCACTATGTACGACGATCAGTCCAATTTTGTCAGGCATCGCCCGTGCCGAAGCCGCCAGGCAATAATGTGCCATATTGAAATCTTGCGGTGGCAGTGGGCCAGAAAATCCAATTTTGGGGCCGTTCATCAGATCCCTCTTTCTCATGGAATGGGTCTATAATGCCCGTCACGACTTGCCAAGTATGGATCGCAGATTGTCTGACCCTCTCCAAAAAGAACCCAACTCTCTTCAAAAAGAGCCCGGTTCCGTCAAAACAGCTCCTGAGGCCATCAAGACAGAAATCGGGTGCCTGACGGTGGACGCCTATTGCGCATTGGTGGAGGCCGTGGGCTGGCAGCGGCGCAGCCACCGAGATGCAAGCCTGTTGCTGTCGAACGCAATCGTCACTGTTGTTGCGATAAAGAATGGCGTCGCGGTAGGCATGGGACGTGCCAGCGGAGATGGACAGAGTTACGCGCATTTGACGGATATCGCGGTTCATCCCGACTTTCGGGGTCAGCGGATCGGCTCCGCCATTTTGAAGGCTCTGCTCGACGAGATTGACAATTTGAGCGGCGCACAGGCGGTTGTGACCCTCAACACTGAAGCGTCAAAAATCGGGTTTTATGCGCGATTTGGTTTTGTCAGGTCAGAGACGCCTACCTTCCTGGTTCGACCGCGCCTTCTGGGCTCGGCCTAACCAAAGGCTGCCCCTGCGTCATTGATGGGGGACAGTTTGGAGGTTTGCGACCGCACCGTTCGCACGGTAAAATCTTGCCAAGCAAATCAAAATTTGAGGGAGTTTCTTATGGGCAAGGGTCCGCTGTCAGGTGTCAAAGTTGTTGAATTTGCGGGGATCGGCCCCGGCCCGTTCTGCGGAATGCTTTTGTCAGACATGGGGGCAGACGTTGTCCGGATCGACCGGAAGGGCGGCGGCGGCGGCTCCAAATATGAGGTTGGTGCCCGCGGACGGCGTTCCGTTGCGTTGGATCTGAAGAAACCGGAATCCGTTGAAGCCTGCCTCAAACTCATTGAGAGCGCCGACATGCTGCAAGAAGGGTTTCGGCCGGGCGTGATGGAGCGCCTTGGTCTTGGTCCTGACGTGTGTCTGAAACGAAACCCGAAACTCGTCTATGGGCGTATGACGGGATGGGGTCAGTACGGGCCGTTGGCACCAACTGCGGGCCATGACATCAACTATATCTCCCTGACTGGCGCGCTGCATGCGATTGGCCGTCCGGGCGAGAAACCTGTACCGCCGTTGAACCTGGTTGGTGATTTCGGGGGCGGGGCGCTTTACCTCGCGCTCGGTATGGTCGCGGCACTGATCAGTGCGCGCACAAATGGCAAAGGTCAGGTGGTCGATTGCGCCATGACAGATGGTGCTGCATCGCTGATGGCCATGTTCTACGGTTTTACGGCATCGGGCATGTGGAAGCCTGAACATGGGACCAATCTGCTGGATGGTGGTGCCCATTTCTATGACACATATGAAACGTCGGACGGGAAATGGATTTCCATCGGGTCTATTGAGCCGCAATTCTATGCGCAGCTTCGTGAGGTTGCTGGCCTTAAGGAAGAAATCTGGGATGCCCAGATGGACCAATCTAAATGGCCAGAGATGAAGAACAAGCTGACAGCTGTGTTCAAAACCAAGTCCCGCGACGAATGGTGCAAGCTGATGGAAGGTACGGACATTTGTTTTGCACCTGTGCTGGCCATTGATGAAGCGATGGATCATCCGCACAACAAAGAGCGCCGGACAATTGTCGAGATTGACGGTGTGAAGCAGCCCAATGTCGCGCCACGTTTCTCTGGCACGCCATCTGAAATTCAGGGTAAACCGCCAAAAGTTGGCGAGCATAACGAGAGTGCGCTCAAAGATTGGGGCTTCTCAGCTTCCGACATTGATGGGCTCAAATCGGCTGGGGCGCTCTAAACGAGATGTCAGCACTTCCAGGAACAACAGGTCGTCGGCGCATCTATTTGATGCGCCACGGCCATGTAGATTATTTCGGCAAAGAGATAAGAGAGGCCGGAGGCGATATGTCTGTTGTGCCGCTGACGCCGCTTGGGCGGGAGCAGGCCAAGGCCGCAGGGATTGCCCTATCGCATGTGACGTTCGACCGGGCTGTCTGTTCTGGCTATCCGCGAACGCGGCAGACGGCGGAACTTGTGCTGGAGCAACAGGCGGGCGAAGTTCCCCCATTGCAGGTGGAGCCTGGCCTTGTGGAAGTGCATGGCGGGTCCATCGGTCAGATCCGCAGCCGGGCGGAGATTGCCGCGAAAATGGCCTTTCATTTTGATGCGGCAGGCGAACCGGATGCATCCATGTTGCCAGGCGGTGAATTGTTCTCAGCCGCGATGGATCGGTCCATCAATTCGATGACACGTTTTCTGGCAGAGCCCGGCTGGCACACAATGTTGATTGCAGCCCATGAAGGGATCAACCGTTTGATCCTGGGATGGGCAAGTGGGGGCGGACTTCACGCCGTGAGGGCCTTTGAGCAGGACACGGCCTGTATCAATGTGCTTGATTTTGACCTCGTACCTTGCGAAGACGAAGGCGTGAAAATTGAACGGGCAATGATCAAGGCGGTCAACCTGACACCCTATAATTACGTCAAGCACGGCATGAACATGACGAGCCTTGAGGCGATTTTCACTTCAGACCATAAAAAGGTCTGAGGTGTCGCTTGTCACGGCCTATTCATTTGAGTTATCAAACGCGGGCTTCTGTCCATAGGCGCAGAAAGTTTTCAGTGTAGAAATTATCTTTGACGCTATCTGCACAGGCTGCGAGCGCCTGAAGTGGTGAACCACCAACGTGCAGCACGAGGGGTGTGCCACTTTCCGCAAGGCGCGCCCAGAATGGTTCCAGATCGACATGGCCGGGCGCAAAGCCAATAGGGGTGCGATGCGGGACCCTGATCGCCTCCATCCCATTGTCCAACGCAAAATCCAGTTCCTGGATTGCACGTTCCGGAACATCCAGCGGGACGATGCCGACGCCCATGAGGCGGGTATCGTCGCTGCAAAAGTCAGCCTGCTTGAAGGGATCTCGCTAGATCTCTGCGCAACACTTTGCCCAAAGGATTGCGGGGCAGTGCCTCAGCGATGATGATCTTTTCGGGGAGTTTGTAGGCCGCAATCCCTGCCGCCTTCAGATGATTGTTGATTGCCTCCAGCGTGGGCGGTGTCGCATTTTTTGGGACAATGACGGCGCAGATCCGCTCTCCCATGACGGGATCGGGAATGCCAACAACAGAAGCCTCCGCAATATCAGGATGGCCCGCGAGAAGAACATCAAGCTCCGTGGGGCTGATATTCATGCCCCCTCTGATAATGATGTCCTTTGCGCGCTCCACAAATTGATAGAAGCGGTTGCCGGGCCCTGCAATCTGGAATACATCCCCAGTGCGGAAAAAACCTTCTGTATCAAACGGGTTTGCCGGCGCATCGGGCTCTCCCGTGCCGAAGTAACCTTCGAAGACGGTTGCACCGCGCAGAAGGAGTTCTCCAGGCTTACCCGGTTCAGTAATCGTAGCACCGGACACAAGGTCAACCAGCTTCGTCTCGATACGCCCTGCAATGCGCGCGGGCCACGCGATATCGTCGCAGCCAAACCGCGGGAAGTAGCGCGCCCGTTCCTCCGGGTCCGGCACATCATCAACGCCTGAAAACAAACACGTACCTTCGTTGGACCCGAAAATATTGATCACCGGCAGTCCATATTTCTCCTGCCACTCTTTCACCATATGAGGCGGCAAGGGGGCTGAACCAGATCCAATGCTTCTCATTGAGGAGAGATCGAGGCTTGCCAGCAGAGCCTCTTCCTTCAACAACATGGTCAACACAGCTGGCGGCGCGACGGTGTAATTCACTTTCTCAAAAGGGATCTGCTTCAGGAAGGTCGGGAGATCAAACGGATGGTGCTGGACCAATGTGCCACCCGTCAGCAACCAGGGTACAAAACTGCCGCCAATCGCTGCCATATTGATAAAAGGGAAGGGGTTCAGAATAACTGACCCTTGCTCCAGCTTCGCGGCATCAACGCTTGCGATGCCTGCCGATACCCAATGATTGTGATGGCGCGGCACGCCTTTGGGACGAGCTTCTGTTCCGCTCGTCCAGCAAATTGTGACCGCGTCATTTGCATTCAAGGTCGGGGTGTTTGCCTTGGCCTCTGGCAGTAAGTCGAACGCCAGAGTGCCTTTGGGTGCATCTGACCCCAGCACCAGAACATGATCCAGCGTCGGGATTTGTGCCTTCAGTTTTGCAAGTAAATCACCATGTGCGAAGCCACGGATCAGCTTTGCTGTGATGATTGCTTTCACGCCGACGAAATTCAACACATCGCGCAGCTCATGCTCACGCCATTGAATGGCGAAGGGTGAAATGATGATGCCCTGACGAATGGCTGCAAGGTAGAGAATGACCTGCTCAACGGTGTTGGCGAGTTGCAGGCCGATGATATCGCCTTGTTTTAACCCGAGGCCAGTCAGTTTCCGCTCGGCGGAGGCAATTTCTAGCTCAAGTTCTTTGTAGGTCAGGCGGCGGGGGGCACATGTATCCACATCCTCCCGGTTGAGCGGGTCAATGACGGCGAGCCTCTCCGGCGTTGCTTCTGCATTCTTGCTGAAAAGATCGGCGAGGGTTTCCTGCGTCCACCAGCCCTTTTCCGTCATCGTTCTGATTTTTGCCTCGTCCCCCAAACGCATCTTCATTTCCCCGCCGTTGCGTATTCTTGTTTTAGTCGCGCTATCAGGTCCGCCGTGGGCTCCACCTTGTTGACGAGCCCGACGCCATGCCCAGCAGACCAGGTGTTTGCCCATCTTTTCACACCGGCCTGAGGATCAGTGAAATTGACCTCCGGGTCTTTCGCAAGTTTGCTAACATCCATACCTGCACGCTCCAACGACGGACGGAGCCAGTTGGCATGAACCCCTGTGATGGCATTGGTGAGGAGGAGATCGTCGATGGTGCTGTCGATCAGCATTTGCCGGTAGTCGGCATGCGCCAGGCTCTCTTTCGTCGCGATGAAGCTTGTCCCCATATAGGCAAGATCGGCACCCAGTATTTCCGCCGCGCGGATGGCTCGCCCGTCTGCGATGCCGCCGCCCAGAACAATGGTTCCCTCAAAAAACTCGCGCACAGCTGGCACGAAGGAAAATCCGGTCATGGCACCTGTATGTCCACCGGCGCCGGCGGCAACAAGGACCAGCCCATCAACACCGGCGGAGGCGGCTTTTCTTGCAAACCGCACCGAGTTGACGTCGGCAAACACTTTGCCCCCATATTGATGGACGCGGTCGACGACGGCCTTGGGGCTACCAAGGGCGGTGATAACAAGCGGGATTTTGTATTTTTCGATGAGCGCGAGATCATCCTCAAGCCTGTTGTTACTTGGATGGACAACCAGATTGGCCGCTATCGGGCCGGCGTTCGTCGCGCCTTTTAGGGCGTTTGTGATCTCGTCCAGCCATTGATCGAGGATTGCGGGAGTCCGCGCGTTCGGCGTTGGAAACGAGCCGACAATGCCTGCCCGGCAGGCCGCCACAACAAGTTGCGGACCTGACACAAGGAACATCGGCGCGGCAATGAGGGGTAGTGAAAGCTGTTGTCTCATAAAGTCCGGCAGGGGCATGTTTATTCTTCTTTCTCTATCATCCACCAACTATCTGTACGGTAGCCATAAAGCGAAGGTGTATCGGGAAATTTTACGTGGGACCAAACGGCGACCCATTGATCCGGCTGGTGGAAGAGCGGAATGACATAGTCCCCCGATAGAAGTACACGATCCAGCGCGCGGACGGCCGCCACAAAATCTTCCCGGTCATGGGCTTCGAGCATCGCGGTGATCATGGCATCGACTGCTGGCTCACGAACGCCCATATAGTTCCGTGTACCATCCTGATCGGCAGAATCGGTTCCCCAATAGAAACTCTGTTCATTGCCGGGCGAGAGGGACGCATACCAGAAATTGAAGATCATATCGTAATCATATGTCTGTCTGATTTGCTGGTACTGGCTGGAGTCTACCGACCTTGCCTTCGCTTCAACGCCGATTGATTTCAGCGCTGCCGTATAATTCAGTGCGAGACGTTGATCCTCAGGTGATGCGACCGCGATCTCAAACGAAAGGGGGTGTCCCGTTTCGGCATTGACCATGATGCCGTCGCGGATGGTCCATCCGGCTTCCTCCAGGGCGGCAACGGCCTTACGTCGATTACTTCGATTGCGCTCCGTCCCGTCGCTCACAGGAGCAACGTAGCCCGCCGACATGATGTCTGGCAGCACGGCGTTGGGGAAGGGTGCCAGGAGCGCCTGTTCCCGCGCATCGGCGGGGCGAGATGTACTCGCCAGTTCAGAGCCATCAAAAAAACTTTGGGTGCGCCGATAGGCACTGTAGTAGAAATTCTGGTTGACCCACTCAAAATCGAACACAAGGTTCAGCGCGGCGCGCACTCGACGATCTGAAAAGACGGGGCGGCGTGTATTGAAAACAAGTGCCCGCATCCCCGACGGGGTTTGTTTCGAGAAACTCTCCAGCGAAATACGACCATCTTTCACAGCAGGAATGTCAAACCCGGTTGACCAGCGTGTTGGATCATCTTCTGGCCGGATGTCATAAACGCCCGCCTTGAAAGCTTCAAATGATGCGTTCGCATCCCGGAAATATTCAAAGGTGATGGTGTCAAAATTGTTCAGCCCGCGATTGATGGGAAGATCTTTCCCCCAATATTCGGTGTTGCGCGTATAGACCAGTTTGGCGCCGGGATCGACTTCTGTGATTGTGTAGGGACCGCTCCCTACGGGCGGCGTAAGCGTTGTTTCTTCAAATGCGAGGTTCGCGTAAACATGTTTTGGCAGAATAGGCATAAGCCCCATGATGAGGGGAATTTCACGGTCGCCATCTGCGTCAAATACAAATCGGACCGTGCGTGCATCGGGTTTGACGATCTCAGTGATTTTGGAATAGTAGAATTTGTAATTAGGACGTCCTTTGTCCCTCAGCGTTTCCATCGTAAACACGACATCGTCGACGGTGACAGGTGTCCCGTCTGAGAACTTCGCTTCCGGCCGCAGGCGAAACTCAACCCAGGTCCGGTCGTCTGGCACTTCAATGCTTTCTGCAATCAGGCCATAGAGTGAGAAGGGTTCGTCGTAAGCACGCGCCATGAGACTCTCAAAAACATAGTCCCGTATGCCGCCGCCCGCTGTTCCTCTCACGATAAAGGAATTGAGACTGTCGAAGCTCCCGACAACCGCCAGGCGCAAATCGCCACCTTTTGGCGCGTCAGGGTTAACGTAAGAGAGGTGCTTGAAGTCCGCCCCATGCGCGGGTGTGCCATGCATCGCGATCCCATGCACTGGCCCTTGCGCTGGCTCGGCGTTGGCCGGATTTTCACTCGCAAGTATTGCCAATATGGCAACCAGTCCAAATCGCATTACAGAATGAAGCACAATTCCCCCCGATACATCCGTTTTCAATACATTTTGTGGCGCTTTTCGGCACCTTCTGCAAGCGCAGGCTGGCGCATTTTTGCGGCAAAGTTGCGGCAGGGCAGGCAGGAACATGGTGACAAATATCGTTACAACAGCATGAGAACGGGCCTTCGCAAGCCCTTGGGTTATGCGTATACTGTGCCGCAGTCACAGGGGGTGATACATGCTTGCACTTGGCGAGCAACGGCGCGAGCCGATTTTACGAGGACGTTCACGAATGAAGATGATCTACCGCATGTTGCCTGCGTTGGTTATGGCACTTGTGCTGACTGCTGCGCCCCAAATTGCGCGTGCTGAGACAGTGACGGCTGAAGACGGCACGACCTATGAGAAGTTCAACAATTGGATCGGGCGGTGCCAGCCTGGGCCGAACGAGACGAAAGTCTGCAGTGTGTCCGTCGAAATTCGGACACAGGAATCGCAATCTCTTGCTTTGTTCTTCGGTATCGGGAAAGAGCCTGGCAAAGGGTATTATCTGCTGAATATTGTTCCACTGGGAACGGTATTGCCCGCCGGCGTTAAGCTTTCCATTGACGGGAATGAACTTGCGACATTGCAGTTGCAGGTCTGTTTACCGCGCGGCTGCCAGTCATTAAGTGGTGTTACACCTGAGGGTGTCGGAAAACTGAAATCGGGCAATGAAATGGTTGTCGGTATTTCGGATATTCAGCAAGGGCCCGTTTCGTTGAATGTTAGCCTGGCCGGGATGACAGCAGCTATTGGCTGGCTTGACACTCAATACCCCTGATATGTTTTAATCTTGTTTCGGAGCCCCTTGCGCTTAATCGCGTGAGGGGACCCGAAACATGTAGAAGGCAAGGGTGCAAATGAATGCCCCAAAAGCTGCGAATACAATAACCAGGTAGGTGAAATCAGCGTCGGTCATTTTTGTTTCCCCGTATCGTTGTTGCAACAGGAAACCGAGAGTGACGCATCTTCACATTGATATGGATCAAGCTTTGGTGTCACACGGCACTTTGATCAGTCTTTTGTAGTGGGAATCAAGATGCTGCGCAGCCATGACCAATAGGTATTGTTCCGAAGCAGGTACTTTTGCAGCTGGTTCATTTCCGCGACCAATTTGTCGGTATCGCCAAACAAAACTTCGCGCTTGCGGAATGTTTTCGTCGGGTCAAGCTGCTTGACGACTTTGGCCGGGTTTCCCGCCGCAATCACATTTGCCGGGATGTCTGAGACCACGACAGAACCGGCACCGATGATACTGTTGTCGCCAATCGTTACACCCTTGCCGACAATGACGTGTACACCCAGCCAAACATTTTCACCCAGAACGATGGGGGCATGTTTGTTCAATTCGGCCGTGCGGTCATAAGTGTCGTGCCAGTCTGAATCCGATATGTAACACCCGCTTGCCAGCATTGTGTTATTGCCGATTGAGATCTTCTCAGACGAGATAATCTGGTTACCCGGGCTGATGAGGACGTGGTCACCGATATGGATTTCTCCGACGCGCGTTCCGCTGTCCCAGGTGGAGAGTCTGATCATATGACCCCGCGATGACCTTAAATGAAGGCAGGACCCTGCATGGATGTTTGAGCCCCAAAGTTCGATGCCTTGAGGGTAGGACACGTCGAGCCCCGGACCGATG
>JAVKCY010000001.1:0-25599 GCA_040223265.1 Parvibaculum sp.
ATTGGCGCTTCAAACTGCTCCGGTCTGTCCATGCTGCCAACTTTCAACAGCACCATCCCCGGCGCACCGGGCGCGCGTGAAAGAAGGCTCGTTCCACAATCGGGGCAAAACTCACGAATGACAGGCGCATCAAGGTCTGCGCGCTTGAACTGCTTCGGCTTACCCTTGGTGTAATGGAAACTGGCCTCCGGCATCCCCATCGTCACGTTTGGAGACCCGCCTGAAATATACTGACATTCGCGGCAGTGACACTGCGCTTTGAAAAGCGGCTCACCTTCAGATTGGTACCGAACCTGACCGCAATAGCATCCACCTTCGACTTTCATATCCGTCTCCCTGATTGCATCAATTGCATTGATTGTTATGACCATCGTCGCAGATCAAAACCCGGAAGCCAACCGAAAGCAGGCAAGGATAAAAGGCCGGTTTTCACCGGACTTCGTCATCGAAATATAGAGGAGAGTTTGGTACGCCCTAGGGGAGTCGAACCCCTCTTTCCAGGTTGAAAACCTGGCGTCCTAACCGATAGACGAAGGGCGCACGGTGCGAACTTAATACGCAGAGACCCCACAGATTGCAAGGCCCTCTTCCCAAAAAACTGCCGAAAAAAACGCAAAATTCCTATTAAAGTCGAACAGCATCATCAATCTGAAGCTGAACGTCTCGTCGGCCCTGCCAGTCGTCCGCTCGAAGCCGCCCGGCCACATGAAAAAGCCCGGACCCGGCATTCAAAAGCGCCTCCCCGAGCGGAGAATCGGCCTGCCGAAAGGCAATGGCTTTCAGGCGCCCACCATCATCACCGGCCAAAATGCAGCGAACATGGTTCTGCCCGACCCGGTCCGCGCGCACGATCCGCACCCTGGGGACCGCAAACCGTGGTTCAGCGTTCCCCGCACCATATGGGCCCGCTTGCTCCAGCATCTCAAAACTATCGCGCGACGCCGTATTGAGAACCATGGCACCGTCAAGCTTGAGCTCCCGCCCTTCACTTGCGACCAACACATCATGGCCAACCCGCTCGCTCAGAAAGGCGGACAGCTTGTCGAGCTTCTGCGCGTCAACCGTGAGCCCCGCAGCCATCGAATGCCCGCCGCCATTAACCAACAACCCAGCTTCAAGTGCTGCCGTCACGGCCCGGCCCAAATCAACACCGGGAATAGATCGTCCAGACCCTTTGCCCTCGCCCTTCTGGTCGATAGCGATCACAAAGGTCGGCCGTTCATATTTGTCCTTGATGCGGGCGGCCACAATCCCGATCACGCCAGGGTGCCAACCCTTGTGCGCAACCACCAGCATCGGCGGCGGCTGGTTGAGCCGACCGCGGGCAAGCATCTGTTCAACCTCAGCCATCGCCTCTTCCAGCACCATCGCCTCAATCGCTTGCCGTTCTTTGTTGTACGTATCAAGCGCGGCAGCAATCTCCTCCGCCTCGGCAGGATCATGAGTGGTCAATAGCCGCGCGCCGAGATCAGCCCGACCAACGCGGCCACCTGCGTTGACGCGTGGGCCAAGAAGAAACCCTGCATGATAGGTCCCCGGCATCCCATCAAGACGGGAAACATCGCCAAGCGCCGCAAGCCCGATATTTTTCCGCGTGCCCATAATCTTGAGCCCCTGCCGAACAAAGGCACGGTTGAGACCGGTCAGCGGCACCACATCGCAGACAGTACCCAACGCTGCCAAATCCAGCAGATCAAGCAGTTTTGGTTCTTCACGATCTGCACCAAACCATCCGGCGTCCCGCAGTACGCGGTTAAGCGCCACCAGAAGAAGAAACACAACACCGACAGCGGCCAGCTGCCCCAACCCGCTCGTATCGTCCAGCCGATTGGGGTTTACAATCGCATGCGCTGGCGGGAGAGCAGGCTCTGCCTGATGATGGTCAACAACCACAACATCAAGCCCGTTCTCACGGGCAGTCCCCAGCACCTTATGCGCCATCGTCCCGCAATCGACAGTGATGATGAGTGTGACACCAAGCTCTTTGAGCTTCATAAAGGCAGGCGCGTTCGGCCCGTATCCTTCTTTGATCCGGTCGGGAATATAGACACGCAAATGCGCGCCCACCAATTCGAAATATCTTTTCAGCAACGCAGATGAAGTGGCACCATCCACATCATAATCACCAAACACGGCAACCTGTTCATCAGACCGGATGGCCTCCGCAATCCGCGTCGCGGCCTTGTCCATATCCTGAACCACAGACGGGTTGGGCAGATAATGTTTGATCGTCGGGTCCAGATGCGCGTCGCAATTCTCTACAGAGACACCGCGACCAGCCAGCACCCGCGCCAGCAATTCCGGCACACCCGTTGATTGAGAAAATTGAAGCGCCTTGCGGTCGTCGGCCAAACGCGGCATCCAGCGCCGCCCTGTCAAAGATCGGCTGACACCCAGAAAACCGCTATCTGCTTCGTATTCCAATCAGGCTCCGATCTCGTTCAAATCAGTCCTGAGCGAATTTGGAATCCGCCCTGTGGAATGCACGAATGCGCCGCACTGTGCCTGTGTTTGAACGCATAACAATCGTGTGGGTCGAAACACCTTCAGCCGTGACTTTGATCCCGTCCAGCATGGATCCGTTGGTCACACCGGTCGCTGCAAAAATCACATCGCCGCTCGCCATTTCGATCATCGAATATTTGGCATCGAAGTCTTTAATGCCCATCCGTGTAGCACGTGTCTTCTGCTCTTCATTGTTTGTCACCAGACGGCCTTGCATCTGGCCACCAATACAACGCAGTGCCGCCGCAGCCAGCACACCTTCTGGCGCGCCACCAACACCGATATAAATATCAATGCCCGTAGATGCATCCGTCGTCGCAATCACTCCAGCAATATCACCGTCGGAAATGAGTGCAACACGCGCACCAACACCGCGAATGGCAGCAATCAGGTTTGCATGACGCGGACGGTCCAACACGCAAGCCGTGATCTCGCGCACATCCACACCCTTAGCTTTGGCTAGTGCGCGGATATTGTCTTCCGGGCTTGCATCCAGATCAACAAGCCCTTCAGGGTATCCTCCACCAATCGCAATCTTGTCCATGTAAACGTCAGGTGCGTGAAGAAGCGTGCCGCCTTCAGCCATCGCAACCACGGCAAGGGCGTTCTCCATATTCTTCGCAGTCAGCGTCGTGCCTTCGAGCGGATCAAGGGCGATGTCAACCTTGGGCCCCTTACCCGTTCCAACCTTCTCGCCGATATAGAGCATCGGTGCTTCGTCGCGCTCACCTTCCCCTATAACGATCGTGCCATCAATGTCGAGCGCATTTAGCTCCTGACGCATGGCATCCACGGCCGCCTGGTCCGCCATCTTCTCGTCACCGCGACCTGAAAGCCGCGAGGCAGCAACTGCAGCCCGCTCGGTCACCCGAGCCAGCTCCAGTGCCAATGTACGACTGAGCCCAGTTGTTTTTGTGGCAGATTTCGACGTCATTCTAGTCCCCAATCTTCGTGCTTTATCTTCATGTCCATCGCTGAATAGCGCGGTTTTAGCCTTGTTCGATGCGGATCACAACCGGTGTGCTCACCACATCATCATGTTCAGAAAGAAGCTCCAGCGCTTTCGCCATGGTCGCCTCATTCGTATCATGCGTCATGAGAACAACAGGCATCCACTCCCCGTCGCGACCGCGATCTGGCCGTTGCACGATCCGCTCGATAGAGACGCCAGCTTCTGCAAGGGCACGGGTAATTTCAGCCATGCTCCCGGCCTTGTCCGCCGCCTTGACCCGAAGGTAATAGCTGCCCTCATAGCCCGACATCGGTGCGGGTTTCGCTGTCTTAAGCGCAGAGAAAGGCAACCCGAATGGCGCATAACGAATATCACGGGCAATATCGACGAGGTCAGCCACCACGGCGGATGCCGTCGGCCCTTCGCCGGCACCCGGGCCTTCCAGCACGACCTGTCCAACATAAGAGCCTATGACCGCCACCGCATTCGTCACGCCTGAAACGGCCGCAAGTGGAGAGGCAAGTGGAACCAAAGTCGGGTGCACCCGCTGTTCCACTTCGCCTACATCATTAAGACGTGCTGTGCCCAGCAATTTGATGCGGTAGCCAAACTCGGTCGCAAACCGAATATCATCCGCACTGATGCGCTCGATACCTTCAACAAACACAGAACCGAAATCCACACGCGTGCCAAAAGCAAGGCTCGCAAGGATCGCAAGCTTGTGCGCGGCGTCCGTACCACCAATGTCAAAACTCGGATCAGCTTCCGCATACCCGAGCTTCTGCGCATCGGCCAGAACATCAGCAAAGCTCGCACCCGTTGCTTCCATCTCCGTCAGAATATAGTTGCAAGTGCCGTTCAAAATGCCAGTGACACTGGCGATCTGGTTGGCCACCAGACCTTCACGCATGGCTTTGATGATGGGAATACCGCCAGCAACCGCCGCTTCGAAATTAAGGGCGGCACCCGTCTTTTCAGCAATCAGGGCAAGCGCCGCGCCATGCAGCGCCACCAGCGCCTTGTTGGCGGTTACAACAGACTTTCCCGCACCGAGTGCTGCCTCAATCGCCGCCTTTGCCGGGCCATCAGAGCCGCCGATCATCTCGACCAGCACATCTATGTCAGCCTCTTTGGCCATCGCAACCGGGTCGTCAAACCAGACGACGCCTGTGAGATCAAAACCGCGATCCTTTTTCCGATCCCGCGCACACGCTGCGGTCACAACAATCTCACGACCAGACAGCGCCGAAAGACGTTCACGCTCACGCTCCAGCTGTTTGCCAACACCGCCACCGACGGTGCCAAGGCCCGCCAAACCAATTCGCAGAGGTGCCGACATGGGTTACGCCTTCTTGCCCGGATATTGAACAATTGTGCCGCCATTCGGATCATAGTTCGCAAGAATACGATCCGCATCGGACAGGAATTTCTTCACGTTGCGCACAGCCTGGCGGGTCCGCTGTTCGTTCTCAACAAAACCGATACGGACATGGTCATCACCATATTCGCCAAACCCCACGCCAGCGGCCACAGCCACATCCGCGTGCTCGAGCAAGAGCGTCGAGAAGGCGAGCGAACCCAGATGTGCAAACTTTTCAGGGATCGGTGCCCACGCAAACATGCCAGCCGCCGGTTTGGGAATTTGCCAACCCGCGCGCCCCATGGAATCGATCAGAATGTCACGGCGGGTCTGATAAATGCCGCGAATCTCTTCGATACAATCCGTCGGGCCGTTGAGCGCTGCGGTCGCCGCCACCTGAATAGGCGTAAATGCACCATAATCGAGATAGGATTTCACCCGGCCAAGCGCCGCGATCAACCGCTCATTGCCAACGGCAAAACCAACACGCCAGCCTGGCATCGCAAATGTCTTCGACAGCGAGGTAAACTCAACAGTAATGTCTTTCGCGCCCGGCACTTCGAGCACCGATGGCGGCGGCGTATTGTCATCGAAATAGATCTCGGCATAGGCAAGGTCAGAGATCAGAATAAGTTCGTGCTGCTTCGCGATCTTCACGACTTCCTTGTAGAAATCGAGATCCGCCACAAACCCGGTCGGATTTGACGGGTAATTCAGGACAAGCGCCGAGGGTGCCGGAACCGAATGCTTCAAGGCCCGCTCAAGAGCGCGTAGATAGTCTTCGCCTGGTGGCAAAGCACCCGGCAGATGGCGCACAACCCCACCTGAAATGATAAAGCCAAACGCATGGATCGGATAAGACGGGTTAGGCACCAGGATCACATCGCCCGGCGCTGAAATCGCCTGCGCAAGGTTGGCAAGCCCCTCTTTGGACCCTAGCGTCGCAATAACTTCCGTATCCGGGTTGAGCTTCACACCAAAGCGGCGCTGGTAATATCCAGCCTGCGCTTTGCGCAAACCGGGAATACCGCGCGACGCGGAGTACCGGTGCGTCCGGGGATCGCTGACCGTCTCAATCAACTTGTCCACGATATGCTTCGGCGTTGGCATGTCCGGATTGCCCATGCCAAAGTCGATAATGTCACGGCCTTCCGCGCGCGCCTTGGCTTTCAGGCGGTTCACCACCTCCAGCACATAAGGCGGCAGACGTTTAATGCGGTGAAATTCCTCGGTCATCTCATGAAAACTCCGGCGACAAAGCCTAAGGGCGGATATCGGACAAAGCCGGAGAACGGCCCCGGCGGGCGCCCTTATACCCCCAAATTTTCGCCCGATCCATTGGATTTACAATGGGTTGAGGCGACAATTGGCATCAGGCTGATAGTTGGACAAATGCATGCCATACATTGCACATGGAAAACGGCTAAAAAGCGGCCAATTCCGCTTGTTTGCAGGCAAATCCCCCTCTGGCGAGCATTCCGGGGGGATAGCGACTATTCAATGAATATTTCTGCGCGGCGGTTTCCCGCATCACCATTAGGCGCTGTTTCATAGAAAGCAGGCTCACTTGCCCCTTTCGCCTCAACAATCACCTGTCCGCCGGGAACTCCCTGCCGGATCAACTCATTGGCAACAGCGGTCGCCCGATCCATCGACACGCCGAAATTTGCCAAACGTGCCCGCGCATCTTCGTTGGACGCAATACCCGACGCATGGCCGACAACCCGCACAACCCGTCCGGTATTGAGCGCAATGTCGGCAGCCTCCGCGATCAGGTGCCTGTCGGTCACATTAAGGCTTGTAGAGCCATTGGCAAAGCTGACCACATAAGGCGGAATATTGCCCGGACCTCCTTGTCCGCCCGAACTTTCAACAGACGCTACGAGCCGACTACCGCCATCGTGAGCAAGGCCTTCGCCCGCAGTCGCGATACGACGCAGCGTTGGTGCCTGCATGGATGCCCCGGGTCCCGGTGCACCACGCAGCGCATCGAGATTAACCTCTACCGGGTCCTCAGGATCAGCGGAGCCCGATGGAGCCTGCTTCCCATAGCGTGAGCTGACAACCGAGCCCGCCGCTTCCAGTGCCTCGTTGGCAATGGCGGGTGCACGAGATGCCTCAAATGTGTCGCGAGAATGCGTCACCGCCGGGGCAAGCGATGACCGCGTGGCGGTAAGAGCGGGCTCCGATCCGGGGGGTGCCACGGCGCGGGTCGACGCCACGTTGGTGCTTCTGGATTCAGCGCCACTTGTAGCCGGACCACTTGGCCGCGTCTGTGTAGTGTATGCTTGCGAAGACCCACTGGTTGATCGGGATGAACCGCCTGGAACGGCAGGTACGGCAGCGCGCCGCGTTATTTCAGGCGCAGCGGCAGCAGGTGCCGAAACGGGTGCCCGCGCAGCCGCTACCGGAGCCGGGGCAGCGGTAGGCGCCGCAGCAACAGGTGCCGCAGCCGGAGTACGCGTCGAAGAAGTAGCTGGCAACGCCTCAACTTTTTCCACAACCGGCGCGGGAAGTGGTGCGGTGCTGACCGCCTCGCTCTCCGCCCCTCTGGCAGCAGGTACGTCCGCAGCCTGAGCGTTCGGCGCAACCTGAGCGTTCGGTAAAGGGCGTGAATTACGGGAAGGCGATGGGATAAATGCCGCCTGCGGTGCAGAAGACGCACCAGCATCAGACGACGGGCCCGCAGATGCGGGCGCTGTTACAGGTGTCGGACGGGATGTAACGGGTGCCGGCGCAGGAGGCTCAGTCCCGCCCCGCAGCACTTCATCCGTATAGCGTGCCCGCGCACGGTCATTGGCAAGTCCGTCCGCAATCGCCGCCCGTTCTGCCTCAGACGAATAAGGGCGCGGTGCATCCGGCACATCCGCAAGCTCCGGAAAATCTTTTTCAGTTTGGGGTGCCGCAGCCGCAGCCTCCGACGCATCTTCACCATAAATCAGGCTTGGTTTGGCCCAGTCCGGCGCTGAGGAACAAGCCGCTAACCCCGCCATCAGAACAGCAAGACCGGCACCACGCACCGCCCGCACGAGCGAACCCGCCGCGAAATCAAAACCTGTCGTCTGACATGAAGATGCCACTGAACGCCCCCCGAAGTGACTTTGCATCACTTGCTCCTTAACTATAGCTCCGCACCATCAAGCCCACGCACCCATGCGCCAGCAAATCACTGCGGACCAACTGATAACCGGATTGCACCCTACATTATAAACCATGTTTCCGAAACCAGACCCAAGCCCAAGTTTCCAAAGTTTTTTCGCTTTTTCCCTGTGAGCCCACCCCCCCCGGAAAACGATCCTGAGCTTCGCGGCAGCTCCCGTTTTCCGTCAGTCCCAACGCAAGACGGAACGCATCGCGACCAGCCCAGCGATAGCGGGTCCTTCGAGCCACTTTCTTAATCCAACATCTAAGGAGAGAAAGTTTTTATTTTAATTTCAAGTCATTATGGAAATTTTATCACATGCAGAATATATTCACTTCCCTCTTCATCTTTCCCGATTGGCTCCGCCCAGGACGACACCAAAGGAAATTGATCCCACACCATCCGCGCAACCCTGCTTGCTGACTTGCTCTATAGGCGGGCTCAACCGTTCCCGGTAGGTTGCGCCACATGGAAACTGCCATTTCGACAGATATGAGTCTGGGGCTGATCGGTCTGGTACTGCTAACCGCGCTTATGCATGCCAGCTGGAATGCGATGGTCCGCGCGGGCACGGACAAGCTGAACTCGCTCGCCCTCATGACGGGGGCCTGCGGGCTCCTCGCCCTTCCCGTCCTCCCGTTCTTGCCGCTGCCAAGTCTTGAGACATGGGGCATTCTCGCCGTCACCCTTGTGCTGCACACGGGCTACAAACTCTTCCTCGTTCGCGCCTACACATTTGGGGATCTGGGCCATGTCTACCCGATTGCCAGAGGCTCCGCCCCACTGCTCGTCGCTCTTGGTGCCTTTGTCTTCGTGGGCGAAACCCTTTCGCCGCTCGCGATAGCGGGGCTTGTGCTGGTGACGGCGGGCATTATCAGCCTCGCCTGGCGCAAGCGCGGCGCGACAAGTGACGAGCGCAAAGCCACGATCTACGCCCTCATCACCGCTGGCTTCATCGCAAGCTACACCATGCTGGACGGGATTGGCGGCCGCACCGCGGAAACACCCTTCGTCTATGTCTTCTGGCTTTTCGTGCTTGATGGCGGGATTTTCTTCTGCATCGGATTGTACCGGCGCGGCTGGACGCAGCTTATCGCAACATCCTCTGTCTGGACCATCGCCTTTGGCGGCGCGGCCTTACAGCTTGTCGCCTACGGGATCGTGATCTGGGCGATGAGCGTCGCCCCCTTGGGGCCCGTCTCCGCCCTTCGCGAAACGAGCGTCATTTTCGCCGCCTTCCTCTCATCGTTCCTGCTGAAAGAACCGGTCGGACGGCTGGGCTTCGCCGCTGCCATCATCGTCGCCCTCGGCGTCATCCTGATCCGGTTTTAGAGCCCCGCGCCCTCATCAAGCCCGAGCAGGATATTCATGTTTTGCACCGCCGCCCCTGACGCGCCCTTGCCCAGATTGTCGAGAAGTGCCACAAGCCGTACCTGCTCCGTCGCCTCATTGCCAAACACGAACAGCTTCATCTGATTGGTATGGTTGACCCCTTCAGGATCAATATTGCCAATGGCAGCCGTCTCCGCAGCGCTCGCGACGGAGACAAACCGCTCCCCTTCGTAAGCTGCCGCTAACGCATCGCGCATCATGGCGGGCGTTACCTTGGTGGGCAGTGACCAGAGCTGCACCGGTACCTCCACCAACATGCCCTGCTTGTACCGGCCCACGGCCGGCGAAAAGAGCGGCTTATGGTTGAGCGTCGAATATTGCTGCATCTCCGGCACATGCTTGTGCGCAAGCGTGAGCGCATAGAAGCGGAACGCCTGGGCCGAATAATTCTCAACCGACGGGTCTTCAAACTCGGCAATCATGCCCTTGCCGCCGCCGCTGTAGCCGGAGACAGCATTCACCGTGAGCGGGAAGTCTTTCGGCAACAGCCCCGCATCCACGAGCGGTCGCACAAGCCCGATCGTACCCGTCGGGTAGCAGCCCGGATTGCTGATCCGCTTGGAAGCCCTGACCTTCTCCCGGTGCCCTGTCACAAGTTCGGGAAATCCATAGGTCCAGCCATCCGCCACCCGGAAGGCCGTAGAGCCATCAATCACTGACGTATCGGGATTGTCGATCAGCGACACCGCTTCCAGCGCTGCATCATCCGGCAGGCAGAGGAACACAATATCGGCCGCGTTGAGAAGCCGCTTGCGCTCCACCACATCTTTGCGTTTGGCAGGGTCAATCTGCAAAAGCTCAATATCACGCCGTCCTTCGATCCGATCCCGAAAGAGGAGCCCGGTCGTGCCCGCTTCGCCGTCGATAAAAACCTTGTTCATGCCATCCACCCCATACATCTTGTTCATGCCAACCTATTCTACAACAAAAAGGGCGCCTCGAAAGGCGCCCTTTGTAACCAGCTCGACTGCGTAGATTAACGCTTCGAAAACTGGAAGCTCCGGCGCGCTTTCGCCTTACCGTACTTCTTACGCTCAACCACGCGGCTATCGCGTGTGAGGAAACCGGCACGCTTCAGAACAGGGCGAAGACCAGGCTCATAAAATGTCAGTGCCTTTGAAATGCCGTGACGAACAGCACCGGCCTGACCAGACAGACCACCACCTGATACCTTGCAGATAATGTCGAACTGGTTGTCGCGCTGCGTCGCAACCAAGGGCTGACGGAGCATCATGCGCAGAACCGGACGAGCAAAATAAACGTCCAGCTCCCGGTCATTGACAGAAATGCGACCTGAGCCCGGCTTGATCCACACGCGAGCAACAGCGTCCTTACGCTTGCCCGTGGCATAAGCACGACCATGCTTGTCGATTTTTGGTTCAACTGGCGCAGCTTCAACCGTTGGCGCTACAGCCTCTTTCAGGTCTTCCAGTGTGCGTACTTCTTCAGACATTACGCTGTCCTCACATTCTTGGAATTCATGGACCCAACATCAAGCGTAGCCGGCTTCTGTGCTTCATGCGGATGAGCGCTACCAGCATAAACATGGAGGTTGCTCATCTGACGACGCGAAAGCGGACCGCCCGGCAGCATGCGCTTTACAGCGAGCTGAATGACACGGGTTGGGAACTTGCCGCCGAGAAGTCTCTCAGGCGTTGTTTCCTTGATCCCGCCCGGGTAACCCGTGTGGCGGTAATATTTCTTGTCCGTCAGCTTCTTGCCGGTCATTACGACCTTTTCGGCATTGATGACGATAATGTTGTCGCCGCAATCAACGTGGGGCGTGAAGATCGGCAAATGCTTGCCGCGCAACCGCATGGCGATGATGGAAGCGAGACGGCCCACAACGAGACCTTCCGCGTCAATCACGATCCACTTTTTTTCCACGTCAGCGGGTTTTGCTGTGAAGGTTTTCATTCGACCTTGCCTTAACCCTTGAAAAACCAGGCCCCTCAAAAGAGAGAAACCCTGAAAAACATGAAAAGGTGCCCTCCAAAAATATATGAGGACACCTCGTTGGCGCGTGTTTTACCAGTCCGCCGTCACAAGTCAACGGATTTCGTCCAAAAAAACGCATAGAATTCAGCTCGTTAGCTAAGTGGTATTTAAATACCGCAAATTCAGCGATTTGGCGGGATCGAATAGGTCGAGGTGACATGGGCCACCGGCTCGTCCTCTTCCCCGTCGCTGTAAATCGTGACCTCCCCGATCGCAAGCCGTTTGCCAAGCTTCAACAGCCGCGCCTCCGCAATCAGGTCAGAAAGCCCGGGTTTCCTGAGGAAATTGATGTTGAGATTGGTCGTCACCGCAAGCGCTACAGGGCCAATATGCGCCAGAATAACCGCATACATAGCATGATCGGCCATCGCCATCATGGTAGGCCCCGAAATTGTGCCGCCGGGGCGCAAATTATCTTCCCCGACCTTCCGCCGGATCCGCACCAAGCCGGGCTCAATCGCCTCAATCAACGGTGCTTCGCCGGGCCGGGACAAGGATTGAGGGAAAGCCTCGACAAAAAATGCCGACAGCTCGTCAATGCTCATCACCGGGTTCAGGTTGCTCGCCATGTGCTGACCTCTCCTTTTTATTCATTCTTTTGAGGCCGGACCATAAGCCCCGCCCCGCCATCACACAATTCATCCCTGACACCCGCAATTCATCCCTGACGAATACCGACAGACCCTCTATCATGGACGAAAACCGATGAGGAGAGAGACCATGGCAAATGTGGCCCCACAAGCCGACGCAAACCGCACTCCCAAACAGGACACGCCCGTCTTGCTTCGCCAAGACAAGAATGGCATTGCACGCCTCACCCTCAATCGGCCCGCCCAGCGCAATGCCCTGTCAGAAGCCTTGATGGTCGCCCTCGCCGCTGAGCTTAAAAAAATCGCCACCGACAAATCTGTGCGCGTGATCATCCTTGCAGGCAACGGTCCGGGGTTCTGCGCTGGCCATGATCTGCGCGAACTGACCGCAGGTCGCGAGGCAGATGATCGTGGTCAGGCCTATTTCCAGAAAATCATGAAACTCTGCTCAACCCTCATGACAGGCATCATGCGCTCGCCAAAGCCTGTGATAGCTGAGGTGCATGGCATCGCGACCGCTGCCGGGTGCCAGCTGGTCGCCAGCGCCGATCTTGCCATTGCCGCTGAGGGCGTCAAGTTTGCAACGCCCGGCGTCAATATTGGCCTCTTCTGCTCCACCCCCATGGTCGCCCTGTCGCGTAATGTCACACGCAAACATGCAATGGAAATGCTGTTGACCGGCGACATGATCGACACGACCCGCGCGTTGGAGTTTGGCCTCATCAATCAGGCCGTTCCCGCCGATCAGCTCACCAGCACCACACAGGCCCTGGCGGAAAAGATCGCCTCCAAATCCTCCCTCACTGTTTCAATCGGCAAGGAAGCGTTCTACGAGCAGGCAGAGATGAGCGTGGACGATGCCTACGCATACGCAAGTGAAGTGATGGTCAAAAATATGCTCGCCCGCGACGCTGAAGAAGGCATTGGTGCCTTTATCGAAAAACGCTCCCCAAGCTGGGAGGATCGTTGATCCGTGACGAGCCAGACCTACTCTCCCGAATTGTTGTCACGCGTCTTAAAGGAGACGAAGACCATCGCCCTTGTTGGCGCAAGTGCGGATGGGCGCAAGGCAAGCTACATCGTCATGAAATACATGCTGTCAAAAGGCTATGAAATCATTCCCGTTAATCCGCGGGAGGCTGGCAACGAAATTCTGGGCCGCACGGTCGTGGCGTCGCTCACCGACATCAAGACACCCGTTGACATGGTGGACATCTTCCGCAATTCCAACGCCGCCGGCGCTATTGCAGACGAGGCAATTGCCATCGGCGCGAAGACCGTCTGGATGCAGATCGGGGTTGTGAACGAAGAAGCGGCAACCCGGGCACGAAAAGCCGGTTTGACCGTGATCATGGACCGCTGCCCCAAAGTTGAGTACAGCCGTCTGTCAGGAGAAGGCGGCTGGATGGGCCTTCCTTCCAACATCATAACTTCCAAACGCGCACGCCGCGTATAATGCAGGCGCTCTGCACATAAATACAGGGATACAAAAATGAGCGACTACGGTTTCGACACACTGGCCATTCACGCGGGCGCTGCCCCCGACCCGACAACGGGTGCACGCGCAACGCCCATCTATCAGACAACCTCCTTCGTGTTCGACGATGTGGACCATGCAGCAAGCCTTTTCAACTTGCAGGCTTTCGGGAATATCTACACGCGCATCACTAATCCAACCAACGCGGTGCTGGAGGAGCGCGTCGCGACGCTGGAGGGTGGCGTTGCCGGCCTCGCCGTGGCATCGGGCCATTCAGCACAACTCCTCGTCTTTCACACGCTGATGCAGCCGGGCGATCACTTTGTCGCCGCCAAACAACTCTATGGCGGATCAATCACGCAGTTTGGTCAATCATTCAAAAAATTCGATTGGCATGTGGATTGGGCAGACATCACAGATCCCAAAAATGTGAAGGCCGCCATTGGTCCCAAAACCAAAGCCGTCTTCATTGAAAGCATTGCAAACCCCGGCGGTCTGGTGGTGGACATTGAAGCGATTGCAAAGATCGCACATGATGCAGGCATTCCCCTCATCGTGGACAATACGCTGGCCTCACCCTACCTCTGCAAACCGCTTTCGTTCGGCGCAGACATCGTGCTTCACTCCGCCACCAAGTTTCTCGGCGGTCATGGTAATTCAATGGGCGGGATCATTGTGGATGGCGGCAAGTTCAACTGGTCGGCATCCGATAAATATCCAACCCTGTCCGAACCCAATGAGAGCTATCACGGGATGAAAATCCACGACACATTTGGCGACATCGCTTTCGCCATTGCCTGTCGTGTTCTGGCCCTTCGGGATCTGGGACCTGCTCTTTCACCGATGAATGCCTTCATGATCCTGACCGGCATCGAAACATTGCCATTGCGCATGGCCCGCCATGTGGAGAACGCGATGAAGGTGGCCAAGTTCCTGAAGTCACATCCCGCCGTGAGCTGGGTATCCTATGCGGGCTTGGCCGACGACAAGTCACATGCGCTGATGAAGAAGTACACACCAAAGGGTGCAGGCGCTGTCTTCACCTTCGGTGTGAAGGGCGGATATGATGCAGGCGTAAAACTGGTGAACTCCGTCAACCTGATTCGCCATTTGGCGAATGTGGGCGACACACGGAGCCTCGTCATCCACCCGTCATCGACAACCCACCGTCAGCTGACCGAGGAGCAGCAGATCACCGCTGGTGCCGGGCCGGACGTGGTTCGCCTCTCTGTCGGCATCGAAGATGCAGCCGACATCATTGCCGACCTCGATCAAGCACTGAAGGCATAAAAAACATACCGGGTGGCGGCTCACTCTGCCGCCCGGTGCTCAACCTGACGCACGAGCCCGGCGCACCACATCGTGGTGATAAAGCACAGTCGTCAGCAAAACGACCGCGCCAAATTGATGCATCAGAGCGACATGGATCTGCACAACGCTCAGAAGCGCCACGATCCCGAGCACAACTTGAAGCCCGAGCGCCCCAAGCAGCAAATGCCCACTCCGGCGCGCCTCGCCTGTATCACCTCGCGACCGCCACCAATACGCGACAATCAACGCCGTGATGAGATAAGCAAACATGCGGTGATTAAACTGCACCGTCCGCACATCTTCAAACAGGCTCACCCAGAACGGCGAATAGGGATATAGGTGTCGGGGGATAAAATCCCCGTCCATCAGCGGCCATGTGTTGAACGCAAACCCCGCATCAAGCCCCGCCACAAAAGCACCGGCAATAATCTGCAGATAGATGAGCACTCCAAGCCCCACGACAATCCGCTCTCGCCCCTGAAAGCCCGGACGCTGCGGCAGCTCACGCCGCCACAAAGAGAGCGCTGCCCAAAAGAGATAGCCAAAGACGAAGAAGGCAAGCCCTAGATGCGCTGCAAGTCGGTACTGGGACACATCAACCCGCTCGGTAAGGCCAGACATGACCATGTACCAGCCGAGCACACCTTGCATGCCTCCCAGCACAAACATGGCCGCCAAATGCGGCAGCAGCGACCGCTCAACCCGCTTGGTCAGCACAAACACCATAAACGGCACAAAGAACACCAGCCCGACCAGACGCCCGAGAAACCGGTGTCCCCATTCCCACCAATAGATGGATTTGAACTCATCAAGGCTCATGCCGCGATTGATCCGAATATATTCCGGGATCAATTGATACTTGGCGAACTCTTCCTCCCAGACTTCCTGAGACAGAGGAGGAATGGCACCCGTCACCGGTTTCCATTCAGTAATGGACAGACCGCTATCAGTCAGCCGTGTCGCCCCACCAACAACAACAATCAACGCGACCAGCGCTGCAACGCAAAGCAGCCAGATCGAGATCGCGCGCCGCGCGGCAATCTGTTTTTCCGTGGGCACCAGCCCGAAATATGTATCCATGCGACTCATACCTAAAGGACATAGCGCGATGCAAAGCGCACAACAAGAGCTTAGGCAGGCAGAAGCCATCTCCTGCGGCATCGGGCCGCGCACATTCGCGCCAGAAGTAGCAAACTTGAGAATCAGCAAACTTGGCCCGTGCCATAAACTAGCGTAGAGATGCGACCTCACGCTGCCCGGATCGGCCTATACCCAAAGAGACTTAAACATGTCGAAGCCCAAAAAACACGTTGAGCCAGGCCCCGAGCAGAGCCCACAATCAACGACCAAGAGCCCAATGCTCTCCATCGGCATACGCAAACTGCTCGGCACGCTCATTCTGCTTGGCGGCCTCACGGCCTATACATTAGGGATTGTCTGGATCGGCATCACGATCCTGCCCGAGCATTGGGCGCTCCAGGGCATCTTCTTTGCAACCGCGGGGATTGCGTGGGCCTTTCCGGCGCGGCCCCTCATCACCTGGATGCAACGACCCGACGTTCAATAACAAGACGCTTGATAACAAGACGCCCGGAAAAGCTTACCTCAGTCGAAACGACCGAAGCTCATTTTGTTGAGAATGGCCATCACGGCAAGGAAAGCAACAATTGCGTAAATCGCTGTCATCTGTCTGTTCCGTTTCAATCTAAAGTTAAATCCGGTTAGTGAACGAGGCGGACAATGCCTGAGCCTACTGTGCCTGTCCAGCTTTGAAGCCCCTCACAAGTACACAAAAAAGCCGTCCTCGCTTAACGCAAGAACGGCTTTCAAATGGTCGGAGCGGCGGGATTTGAACCCACGACCCCTTGTCCCCCAGACAAGTGCGCTACCGGGCTGCGCTACGCTCCGTCATATCTTCTGACCGGTACCTTGAGCGGATTAAGAACCAACCAGCTCAGGAAGTGCGGCACTATAGAGACGGGCACCTGGCCAGGCAACGGCCAAAAACACGATTAGACGGGAAATTTCAAAGCGCGCACAGGCCTAAAAATCGTCTGGTTCGCCACGCAATCCGCGATCAATTTCTGTTTTCAATTGGCGCAGGCGTTGAGCGATATCGCCCAGTGCATTACGGATCTCATCGTCAAAGCCGTCACTCTCATCATACCTGACGATCGTAGAACCGGTAGAAGACCCGGAGGCGGAGCCAGAAGCCCCCTCATCAGCGAGCGTCTCAACAGCTGCCCGCGCAAGGCCCGCAACAGACGCTTCCCCCACACCGCGCCCCGTATCAACGATGAACCGCACACCCTGGTCTTTGAAAACTTTCTGAACGCCCTTGATCGTGTAGCCGTCCTTGTAGAGAAGCGCGCGCACCCCCCGCAAAAGATCCACATCTTCGGGGCGATAATATCGCCGACCGCCACCCCGCTTGAGCGGGCGAATTTGCGTGAACTTGCTTTCCCAGAAACGCAAAACATGCTGAGGCACATCAAGGTCAGCGGCAACTTCACTGATCGTGCGAAAGGCATCAGGAGATTTTCGGGGAGCTGTGTCGATGATAGTCATAGAATCTCTATCGCCTTTCGCTCAACCTCAATAAAAACATCTCTGTGAAAAAATCAAACAGCTATCCTCAATCGGCAGCTCGTTCCCCATTATTCGTACCACGCAAAAGCGAAAGCGCCTTGTTGATGCGCTCTTTCAGGACATGACTTGGTCTAAAAACCAAAACACGACGCGGATTGATCGGCACTTCTTCACCTGTTTTGGGGTTACGACCCATGCGTCCACCCTTTTGGCGAACAGAGAAGGAGCCGAACGAGGACAGTTTCACCGTCTCACCATCAGACAGGCTTTCGCCAATCGCATGCAAAACCGACTCCACCAGATCAGCCGACTCGTTCCGCGACAATCCTACTTCTTGGTATACCGCTTCACTCAAGTGCGCGCGTGTTATTGTCTGCCCCATGATCATCCTCTCAGCGTTCTAATCGAAGCCTAGGCGAGAGAAATTAATCCGTCAATATCAATGAGATGCGAGATTTTTCTTAAGTTTGGATTTCGCTATGACAAAGACCGTCATACACAGTCAAGGAATGTAGAGCTCAAGCAACTGGGCGCAATTACCAGCGAATAAGAGCCGATCCCCAGGTAAAGCCGCCACCCATAGCCTCCAAGAGAACAAGATCACCGCGCTTGATGCGCCCATCTTTGACGGCTGTATCGAGCGCCAAAGGAACAGATGCAGCAGACGTATTGCCATGATAGCCCACAGTCATCACCACCTTCTCGTCAGGCAAACCGATTCTCTTTGCGGTACCGTCCAGAATGCGTTTGTTTGCCTGATGCGGCACGAACCAGTCGATATCAGCAATCGTAAGACCTGTGGCATCCAGCGCTTCGTTGATCACGTCGGCAATATTGACAACCGCATGGCGGAAAACATCCCGCCCGACCATCCGCACATGACCAACCGTTTGTGTTGATGAAGGACCGCCATCAACATAAAGCTTCTCTTTATGTCGGCCATCACTGTGAAGATGGGCGGTCAAGACGCCGCGATCTGCAACGCTGCCCTCGCCTTCGCCCGCAGAAAGAACGATGGCACCTGCACCATCGCCAAACAGAACGCAGGTCGTACGGTCTTCAAAATCCAGCAACCGCGAGAAGGTCTCAGCGCCAATCACCAGGGCATTCTTGAACTGCCCCGCCTTCAGAAAATTGTCTGCGACCGAAACCGCATAGACAAAGCCCGAGCACACGGCCTGAATGTCAAATGCAGCGCCATGATAAATGCCAAGCGCCGCCTGCACCGTCGTGGCAGAGGCCGGGAACGTATTGTCCGGCGTCGTCGTCGCCATAATGATGAGATCAATCTCTTGCGCATCCATCTGAGCATGCGCGAGCGCTGCCTTTGCAGCCTTCAGCGCCATGTCCGATGTCAGCTCGCCGTCCGCCGCAAAATGCCGTTGCCGGATGCCGCTGCGTTCCACGATCCATTCGTCACTCGTATCGACAAATTTTGCCAGATCATCATTCGTGACGACCCGCGCCGGAAGATAGGACCCAACGCCCGCAACATAACTTCTGGGAACACTCACAGTTAAACGGCCTCTTCTTGCGCAAGACTTACCTCGACGGAAGGCTCAGCCTTCAGATCGCCCAACAAGTGGATATCAGCAGCAATTTTGTCAACCAAACCAGCAGAGGCGACATCGACAGCAAGATCAATCGCTGACGCGATACCGGCTGCATCTGCGCCCCCATGGCTTTTGACGACAAGACCATTCAGCCCGAGAAACAGCGCGCCATTATGCTCGTTCGGATCAAGCCGCGACCGCAGCATCGTGAAGGCCGTCTGCGCCAGAAAATAACCGATCTTGGTAAAAATCGTCCGGTTCATCGCTTCGCGAAGATAACTCACAAGCAGCCGAACGGTACCTTCCATCGTCTTGAGAGAGATATTGCCGGTGAACCCGTCTGTCACAACGACATCAACCGTACCTTTGGCAATGTCGTCCCCTTCAACAAAGCCGTGAAAGCGAATGGGAAGATTGGAATTGCGCAAGATCTGGGCGGCGGCTTTCACCGACTCAGTCCCCTTCATTTCCTCTTCCCCGACATTCAGCAAGCCAACGCTTGGGCGCTCCATGCCGAAAAGGATGCGCGCATAGGCCTGTCCCATAACAGCAAACTGCACCAATTGCTTTTCGTCCGGGCCGATGGTGGCCCCAACGTCAAGAAGAACTGTTTCGCTCCGCATGGTGGGAACAACTGCGGTCAATGCCGGTCGCTCAACATCTGGCAATGTCTTCAGAATGACTTTCGCCATCGCCATCAAAGCGCCCGTATTGCCGGCGGAGACGGCGGCCTGCGCCCGTCCGTCTTTCACCGCGTCAATCGCCTGCCACATAGAGCTTGTCTTGCGCCCGCGCCGCAAGGCCTGGCTCGGCTTGTCTTCCATCGAAATGGCAACATCAGTGTGCACAATGGTTGAGACATCAGCCAATCGGGGCGCCTTCGCTAGCTCAGTCCGCAGCTTCGTTTCATCACCAAACATGATAAAGCGAACTTCCGGGTGGCGCACATGCGCAATCTCTGCACCAGCAATGATCACAGAAGGGCCAATGTCCCCACCCATGCCATCAAGCGATATGGTTATTTCTCGTGCCAAACTGTGAAAGCCTCCGGCTCCGATGATCAAGGGTTGCGGAGCGCGTGACAAACAACCCCGACCCAAATCACGTACCACTCTGGCACGCCAAGCGCACCGACAATACCCAGTCTGCGAGCGGACACAACAGTAAATCTCCGCTCGAACGACCGGAAAACCCTACTCCTTGGGTTTTAGATTCTTCAATACTTCAAATGGGTTAGGCTTTTTTTCTACTATGACATCTGACGTAGGGGTGAGGTCGAGTTTTGCACCGGGAACTCTGGGATATGGATTGAGCGCAAGCGCCAATTGCTCAGCAACCGCTTCCCCCAGATCAACCCCTTCATACGGCAAAGCATCCGGCGGCTCCTCATCAAGCGGGTCCACCGTCACCTCAAGCTGCTGCCGCCCGCTCAGGTCTTCGGGATAAAACAGCATCGTAATCGTCTCATCAATCCGCTCGGGGACGGGATCAAGCGTCACGACACACGGCTGAACCAGATCCGCCTGGATCCGGCCTTGCGCTCTGATACCCCGTTTCCGCCACACGGTGACGACAAGATCAGCCCTGAAGGCGGTGAGCGCCAGGAGACCGAACCGCTCCACCAGCTGGGCACGTGCCGCCTCGTTTGCGATCAGAAACACGTCAACGCCAGTATCAGGCACATCCAACCGTGACATCCGACGGTAAAATCCCGGGATTCTTGCTGGCTCGTCAGACGGGCCATCGCCAGGCACTTCAGGACGGCCATTGTTCATCATTCGCCCTCATCCATTGCGACGGTTTCCGGTGCGGGCGGAAACACCACGCCGCCCTCCCGCAGCCGAACAAGCGACACCCGCCTGAGCTTGTCCCGGGCAATTTGCGTGTAATAGGCAAGTGCCGTCAGGCGGTCGGCATCCACATCAATCTCTGGGAAAATATTCCGCTTCAGCGCTTGCTCAAGATCAGAAATTTCTCCTTTGCGAAAAGCTTCATCATAGGCCGACAGCCGCCCATAAAAGGCGCGTGCCATGGTTTTGACCTTCTTCCCAACCGAAAGATCCCCGACGCCAATCTCCCGAAGCGCCTGATCCATATCGTCAAACATCACGTCGAACAGTCGCTGGGAGAGGTCCCCGGCGGCCTCTCCTTCCGCCGTCAAGCGGTCAATAACCAGGTACATATGCAAAACAATCAGATCAAAACGCCCATCCAGCGTATCCGGCACCCCGGTATTCAAGTAGAATTGCGGGGTCCGAGCCTGATTTACTAAAGCGCGGTACAGCAAATAGGCGCTGTCATCATCTGCGGAAAGACCAAACCACTTTTTCCAGAACATGAGCCTACTTTCTACACCCCGCGATGTGCGGGAAAACTTGAATCTAACCGCCGTAACAGGTACGTCAACTGGTGAGCAAGGCCATAAGAGGCCAGCCATAATGGGAGCAATAGTTCATTCGATGAGACAGCGTTTAACGGCCCAGCCAACGGCTTTCAAGCCCACTGCTTTCAAGTCAGCACTTTTCGCCGCCCTTTTGGCCGGAACAAGCCTCACAGCCTGTTCTGCCACATATGAGGACCGCGGCTATATTTATGATCAGGAAGATTTTGAAAAAATTCAGCCTGGCCTGACCAGCGAAACTGAGGTTTCGGGCCTCCTTGGCACACCTTCAGCCATTGCCACTGTCGATGGCCAAGCTTGGTACTACATTTCGTCAAAATTCGAAAAGCTCATGTTCTACGAGCCTGAGGAAATCGATCGCAAAGTCGTGGTTATCTATTTTGATGAAACCAAAACCGTTGAAGATGTTGGGTATTATGGCCTCGAAGACGGACAGATCATCGACTTCAGAACCCGCAAGACACCCACTCGTGGCAAGGAACTCACCGTTCTCGGGCAGATTTTCGGCAATCTTGGTCGCTTCAACCAAAATCAACCAGCACAGCGCGGCCGCTAACTTTTAGGCCGCTCAACCAAGGTTGAGCGGCTGCTGGATCACCCATTTTCAACAACAATTATTAGAGACTGATTCCCGTGACATCCAAGCTGAAACCCGGCGTCCAGACCGGCGCTGATTACATCGCCCTCGTCGAAGCATGCAAACAGGGTGGCTACGCCCTTCCCGCCGTCAACGTCGTCAACACACAATCCATCAATGCGGTGCTGGAATCAGCAGCCAAAAACAAATCGGATGTCATCATCCAATTGTCCGGCGGCGGCGCACAGTTTTATGCAGGCAAAGGCATCAAGGACACGAGCAAAGCCAAACTTCTCGGCGCCATTTCTGCGGCGGAACACGTTCACCGCGTGGCAGAAGCTTATGGCATCTGCGCGGTCCTCCACACAGATCACGCAAACCGTGAGCTGGTGCCATGGGTCGACGCGCTGATCGACGCTGGTGAAGCCCGGTTCAAGGCAACAGGCAAACCATTGTTCAGCTCTCACATGCTGGATCTCTCCGAAGAAAGCCTTGAGGAAAACCTCGCGGAATGCGAACGCATGCTGAAACGTCTGGCCCCCATCGACATGAGCCTGGAAATTGAGCTGGGTGTCACCGGCGGCGAAGAAGATGGCGTCGGCAAGGATCTCGACGAAGTCGATAATGACAAGCTCTATACGCAGCCTGAAGAAGTGCTTGCGGCTTACAATCGCTTGTCCCCAATCGGCCACTTCTCGGTCGCCGCAGCCTTCGGCAACGTGCACGGCGTCTACAAACCAGGCAATGTGAAGCTCCGTCCGGAAATCCTGAAAGCCTCACAAGAAGAAGTCGCTACGGCAGCGAAAACAGGCGGGCACCCGCTCCACTTCGTCTTCCATGGCGGCTCCGGCTCAGAGAAAGACAAGATCACCCAAGCCGTTGGTTATGGCGTGTTCAAAATGAATATCGACACAGATACCCAGTTTGTGTTTGCTGAGCAGGTAGGTCGCTATGTGGAGGCAAACCCGAGAGCCTTCAAGTACCAGATCGACCCGGACACAGATGAGCCCTACAAAAAGAAATATGACCCGCGTGTCTGGCTCCGCGAAGGCGAAAAAGGCATCGTTGATCGTCTGAGTATTGCTTTCAATGATCTGAACTCTGTCGGCAAGTCTCTCTCCTCAGCGATCTGACGACAACCCGCAGACAAGAAAAAACCCCGCGAGGCTTGCGCTCCGCGGGGCTTCTTTTTGACAGAATGGCACTATGCAATCAGCTCACGGATGAGCAAGGATCGCAAGCAACAGCAGTGCAACGATGTTCGTGATCTTGATCATCGGATTGACAGCCGGACCAGCTGTATCCTTGTAGGGATCACCAACGGTGTCACCCGTCACAGCAGCTTTATGGGCTTCCGAGCCCTTGCCACCATGGTTGCCATCTTCGATATACTTCTTGGCATTGTCCCATGCACCACCACCAGCAGTCATGGAAAGAGCGACGAAGAGACCGGTAATGATCACGCCGAGCAGCATTGCACCAAGAGCGGAGAATGCAGCTGACTTATCAGCCACAGCCAACACAATGAAATACAAGACAATCGGCGAAAGCACTGGCAACAAGGACGGAATTACCATTTCCTTGATAGCCGCCTTCGTCAGAAGGTCAACGGCTGCACCATAATCAGGCTTTTCAGTGCCCTGCATGATGCCTGGCTTCTCTTTGAACTGACGGCGAACTTCTTCAACGATCGCACCGGCAGCACGGCCAACAGCCATCATGCCCATTGAGCCGAAGAGGTAAGGCAACAGCCCCCCAATGAAGAGCCCCACAACCACATAAGGATTGGACAGAGAGAAGTCTGCCACAACACCTACAAAGTATGGGTAGGTCTCAGGGTTTGCTGCAAACAGCATCAGATCCTGCGTGTAGGCAGCAAAAAGAACCAGTGCACCCAGACCCGCAGACCCGATTGCATATCCCTTGGTCACAGCTTTCGTTGTGTTACCCACAGCATCCAGTGCATCGGTCGTCTTGCGAACGTCCTCTGGCAGATCGGCCATTTCCGCAATACCGCCCGCATTGTCAGTCACAGGACCAAACGCATCAAGCGCCACAACCATACCGGCCAGCGCCAACATTGTCGTCACGGCAATAGCAATACCAAAGAGACCCGCAAGGCTGTAAGTGGCGATGATACCAATCACAATGACCAAAGCAGGCAATGCTGTTGCTTCCATCGAAACAGCAAGACCCTGGATCACATTCGTACCGTGGCCGGTTTCAGATGCTGCTGCGATTGACTTCACAGGACGATAGTCAACGCCCGTGTAATATTCAGTGATCCAGATGATCAAACCCGTGATCAACAGACCGCAAACACCACACAAGAACAGGCTTTGGCCTGTAAAGGTTTGACCCGCAACCGTTAGCTCCGTGCTGAAACCAACAAGGCGTTCGGTGACGTAATAGAGAGCACCCAGCGAAAGAACGGCCGAAGCGACGAAGCCCTTGTAAAGCGCACCCATGATTGAGTTGTTTTTTCCAAGACGAACAAAAAAGGTCCCGATGATGGAGGTAATGATGCAGGCACCGCCAATGGCCAAGGGATAGGTCATCATGTTGACCATCATGTCGCCAGCAAAGAAGATCGAAGCCAATACCATGGTGGCAACAATCGTCACCGCATATGTCTCGAACAAGTCGGCAGCCATACCAGCGCAATCACCAACATTGTCGCCGACATTGTCAGCAATCGTTGCCGGGTTCCGTGGATCATCTTCCGGGATACCGGCTTCAACTTTACCAACAAGGTCACCGCCAACATCTGCACCTTTGGTGAAAATACCGCCACCAAGACGTGCAAAGATCGAGATCAGCGATGCACCAAAGCCAAGTGCCACTAGGGCGTCAATGACTGTACGCGAACCTGCTTCATGCCCCATCTGGCCGGTAAGGATGCCGAAATAGACAGCCACCGAAAGAAGTGCGAGACCCGCAACAAGCATCCCGGTTACTGCGCCTGATTTGAACGCAATCGCAAGACCTGCCGCTAGGCTCTGACTGGCGGCCTGCGTGGTACGAACATTGGCGCGAACCGACACAAGCATGCCGATATAACCAGCCGCCCCCGACAGCACAGCACCAATGGCAAAGCCGAGTGCAACGGTCAGTGACAATTGCCACCAAACAAGTGCGAAAATAACAACACCGACCATACCGATGGTCCGGTACTGACGATTAAGATAGGCGCTAGCCCCTTCCTGGATCGCTCCAGCAATTTCTTGCATCCGCGCGTTACCCGCGTCGGCTGCCATCACGGAACGGGATGCCCAAATGCCGTACAAAACGGCGAGGACCCCGCAACCGATGATTGCCCACAATGACGTGCTCATTTTTATCCTTATCCCTTCAACGGAAGTGTCTTCAGACGTGAGATAAGGGTTTTACCAGCCTCCCCCGGCAAATCCCCCACCCAAGGTGGCGGAACTGTGCCAAACCTTAACCATCAACGCAACCACTCCGATAAGGGTGGTTTTATTGACATTTTGGGGGAATTTGCACTGAAGAAGAAGACTTCGCTGAAGAATCACTCGGCGGGCAAGGAATCACCTGTTTCTTTGAGGATTTTTTTCAGCAAGCGTCGCCCTTCCTGCTGAACATGCTTTTTGAGGAAACCACGCTTCAAAAGCGCACGACGCTCTGCCCGCGGTTCCGCTACCCATTTCATATAATCGCGGCGGCAGTCATAGGACCGGCAGGGGTTCGGGCGAATGTCATAGGCCGTACAGCCCTTGGCCCGGTCGAGGAAA
>JAVKCY010000064.1:0-92316 GCA_040223265.1 Parvibaculum sp.
ACGGTATGAGCACCGAAGACGAATATTGAGGACCAGCTGAATTGAAAAACCTCACCGACATGATGAAACAGGCGCGGGAGCTTCAGTCGAAGCTCGCGGAAGTTCAAGCCGATCTGGAAGCGCTGGAAATCGAAGGCAAGGCCGGCGGTGGTCTTGTGCGTGTTATTATCACCGGCAAGGGCGCAACGAGGCGTATCCATATCGATCCAAGCCTTGCAAAGGGCGAGGAAGTTGAAATTCTGGAAGACCTGATTGTCGCCGCCGCGAACGATGCCAAAGCCAAGATGGAACATGAAGTGGCCGACCGTATGAAGGCGCTGACCGGCGGCCTGCCTTTGCCACCCGGCATGAATCTGGGCTTTTAAAATCAGCAGAGAATTAGCTACTTCATGAGTGACACACAATCAGGTCCGGAGATCGAGCGGTTGATCCAGCTGCTCTCCAAGCTGCCGGGGCTGGGCCCTCGCTCTGCCCGCCGTGCAGTACTGCATCTGGTGAAGAAGAAACAAACATTGTTGGAGCCTCTTGCTGTCGCGATGGCAGACGCCGCGGAAAAAGCGGTGATCTGCACCGCATGCGGCAATGTGGATACGCAAGACCCATGTGGCATTTGCCTTGATCCGCGTCGCGAACCGACAGGCCTTTGCGTGGTGGAGGATGTGGGGGATCTTTGGGCACTGGAGCGCGCAGGCGCCCACAAGGGCCGTTATCATGTATTGGGCGGCACGCTTTCAGCGCTGGATGGTATCGGGCCGGAAGACCTCTCCATCGGCACGCTCATTGATCGTGCACGGGCTGAAGAGATCAAGGAAGTCGTGCTCGCGATGAACGCCACCGTCGATGGCCAGACAACAGCGCATTACATAACGGACCGTCTGGGCGAATGCGACGTCTCCATCACACGGCTGGCGCACGGTGTGCCCGTCGGTGGCGAGCTTGATTATCTGGATGACGGCACACTCGCCGCCGCCATGAAATCCCGCAGGCCGGTCTAAACCACCTGATTGACCGCAGTGCCCTTCATGGCTTCGAGCCGCGCTTCACGCAGGTAGAGGAACATTGGCAGGCCGCAGGAAACCCCAACCAGAAGCGTGCCTCCAATGGGCATCCAGAGCTTTTGCATGCCCAACCGTTTTCCCTCGACCAGGATAAAGGGAATGAGCACAAGGGCCGAGATAATGACATCAAACCCAAAAAAACTGCTGATCCGGTTGGCAAATAATTCCTGCCCAAAAAGCTCAAAGTTGAGCCCTTCAGCGGAAAGCCAAGGCAGAAATTCCGACAGTGGCAGGAGCGTGCCCGCCACCATCGCCAGAAAATAAAACCAACGCGGCTTCATGCTTTAGTCAGCCGCCTTTGTGGTGCCATTTTCCCTCGCCCAATATTCCTTCGTCGCGCGGAAGACCATTGGACCCAGAATGATGAGGCCGATCAGGTTCGGGATTGCCATTAAGGCGTTGAGCGTATCGGCGAGCAACCAGATGAAACCAAGATTGGTCACTGCCCCCACCGGAATGGCGACAATCCACACGACCCGGTAAGGCAGAATGGCTTTCTCCCCGAAAAGATATTGCACGGACCGCTCCCCATAGTAGGACCAGCCAAGAATGGTGGTGAAGGCAAAGACCGCAAGCGCAATCGAAACAATCTCCGCACCGATCGGCAGTGCCTCGGCAAAGGCACCGCTTGTCAGCGCCGCCCCTGTCTCGCCGGACGTCCACAGCCCTGATGTGATGATCACGAGGCCCGTCATGGAGCAGACAATGATCGTGTCGATAAACGTGCCAAGCATCGCAATGTGCCCCTGACGAACCGGGTCATTGGTTTTCGCCGCTGCGTGGGCAATCGCGGCGGACCCCATGCCTGCTTCGTTGGAGAAGACGCCGCGTGCGACGCCAAAGCGAATGGCCGCCGCGACCGTTGCGCCGGCAAAGCCGCCAACCGCAGACGCAGGTTCAAACGCATGGGTGAAGATCAGGCGGAACGCATCCGGGATCGCGCTCGCGTTGATGACAAGGATCAGAATCGATGCACCGACATAAAGAATGATCATGAGCGGTACGAGCGCACCCGCGACATCAGCAATGCGTTTGATCCCGCCCAGCAGGACCGCTGCAACAATACCCATCATCACCAGCCCGCTTGCAATATGTGGCACACCGAAGCTCGCACTCAGCGCATCAGCAACGGAATTTGCCTGCACACCATTGCCAATCCCGAAGGCCGCAATTGCAGCAAAAAGCGCAAAGAGCGGTGCCAGCGTTTTCCCAAGCAACGGAAATTTGGTCCCGACGCCATTTTTGAGGTAATACATCGGCCCACCAATGTGATTGCCGTTTGCATCCGTCTCACGGTAGGTGACGGCGCACACAGCCTCAGCATATTTGGTCGCCATGCCAATAAGAGCAATCATCCACATATAGAAAAGCGCTCCCGGCCCGCCAAGGAAAATGGCTGTCGCCACACCGGCAATGTTACCGGTACCCACAGTGGCGGCGAGCGCCGTCATCAGCGCTTTGAAAGGGGGGATGTCCCCTTCGCCCGGCGTCGCCGTCGAAAGCAACAGCTTGAAACCATGAACAAGCTTGCGCAGTGGCATGAACAAGAGCCCAGCCATCAGAAACACGCCCGTCGCACCGATCAGGATCAGCATCGGCACGCCCCAGACAATACTGTTCACGTCTCCCACGAATTTCGCAATGATTTCCATAAGCTCGTTCCCCCAAACTTTCTCTAGAAATTATTCTCCAACCAACAGGTCTGGCTGACTTGTTGATTTTGCGGGCATTTTGGCAGGCGGGGATAATTGGCCGGGCTCTTCAAGCTCCACCTCTTTGATCCGCTCGCCTTTCCGCGCAATTTTGGCCGCCGACGTTTCAATATCGCGGATATCTCTCTCCGCGCTTGCAAAATGCCCTTTGAGATTATCGACGCGCTTTTCAAGGCGGCCCACATCTTCAAGCAGTTTACCAACTTCCGCCTGGATGACATGCGCCTGCTCGCGCATCTGCGCGTCTTTCAGCACCGCCCGCACGGTGTTGAGCGTCGCCATCAAAGTGGTGGGTGACACGATCCAGACCCGTGCCTTGTAGCCCTGATCCACCACATCGGTGAAGCGTGCATGCAGCTCCGCATATACCGCTTCCGACGGCAGGAACATCAGTGCGGATTCTGCCGTCTCGCCGGGAATAATATATTTCTCAGATATGTGTTTGATATGGGTGAGGACATCCGCTTTCAACCGCCGCCGCGCCTGTTCTTTTCCGGCATCGTCGCTCGCATCAATGAGCGCACGGTAACTGTCGAGCGGGAACTTGCTGTCCACCACAATAGAGCCCGGCGGGTTCGGCAACCGGATCAGACAGTCGGCACGCTTGCCGTTCGATAAGGTGGCCTGAAACGAATAGGCAGACGGCGGCAGAGCATTGACAACAAGGTCGTTCAGCTGAATTTCGCCAAACGCCCCGCGCGCCTGCTTGTTGCCCAACACTTCCTGTAACCCCACAACCTCGCTGGTCAGCCCGTCCAGCTTCTTCTGCGCTTCGTCGATGAGCGCGAGCCTGGTGTGCAGATGTCCCAGATGCTCCTGCGTCTTCGCTGCCGTCTCTGTCAGGTTCTGGCCGACAAAGGCAGACACTTTGTCCAGCCGTTCATTGAGCGTCTGGGTGGTCTTCTGCGTGTTCTCGGTGAGGTTCTGCGAAAGCCGTTGGCTCACCCCGTCAAGCCGCTCGTTGAGCGACTGGGCAAGTGTCTGTTGTGAAACGGTCTGCGCATCGGACAGAGCGGCTAGGCGGCCAGCCAGCTGGTTTTGCGCCTCCAGCAATTGCGCCATCTGCCGCTCGTGCGCGACCTGTCTTTCCTGTTCGGCCTGTTCTGCAATATCGGTTTGACCGGATGGATTGCCCAGCAGTTTCCAGCCGACAAGTGCCACAGCCACAATCAGTAGCGAGATCAATCCGATCAGAATATAGAGGATTTCTGCGCTTTCCATGACAGTCCCAATGGCCTACCCAAATCATTTGAACGCTTACTATAACCCATATTGCGCCCATGTGAGCCTTGACGTTTTCAGCCCAAGGCGTCAAAAACGATAAGGGGTACGACGAAAGATAGATAGTTTTGGGGGGATGTGATGCATCGGATTGGCTTATGGCTTGTGGCCATTCTAGGGATTGTGGGTCTTGCGGCCTGTGGTCCGGTTATCGAAACAAAATATGATTATCTGCCACCGGCCAATGTGGGCGGTATGCAATGTCTGTCCGGTTGCCAGAATGCGCAGAACCAGTGCAATCAGTATGCGGCTGAATCGGCCAGCCAGTGCCGGTATGACGAAGAGCGCCGCGTCGAGGAAGCGTATCACGACGCTAAAGAGCGGTATGATCGGGACTTGCTCCTATACGCCGCATCGCCGGAGAAGTTCTCAAAACCGACTGAACCAAGCAAGGGCTATCCTTCTTACTACCAGTGTGACAACCAGGCTTCTCAGTGCGTGCCGAACTTTAACATGTGCTACCGCTCCTGCGGTGGGCAGGTGGGCGAGCGCCAGGTTTGCGTCGCAAACTGTGAGTGAGAAGAGGTTTGCGTTGCAAACTGTGAGTGAGAAGAGCTTTGCGTCGCAAACTGTGAGCTGAGCCTAAAAAGGGCGGGATAATGGGCATTTGACCCGGTTCCGCCCTTACGAAAGGCCAAGCGAGGCTTGACGCCCGGGTTTCAGCGTCTTATGTCGATCTCATGACGATCAGAGCAATAATCACCGCGCCGGACCCCCGCCTGAAACAGGTCTCTAAACCTGTGGCCAAGGTGGATGATGAGCTGCGCACGCTGATGGATGACATGCTGGAAACTATGTATGACGCGCCGGGCATTGGCCTTGCCGCCATTCAGGTCGGCGTGGCCAAACGGGTGATTGTCATGGACCTTGCCCGTGAGGAGGAGCTGCCTGCACCGCAATATTTCGTCAATCCGGAAATAACCTGGATGGATGACGAGGAAGTGCGGATCTACGAAGAAGGCTGCCTTTCGGTTCCCGACTATTATGAGAATGTGGAGCGTCCGGCCCGCTGTGGCCTGCGCTTCCTCGATTATGATGGGAACCCCCAGGAAATCGAGTGTGATGAAATGCTGGCAACCTGTATCCAGCATGAGATGGACCATCTGGAAGGCGTACTCTTTATCGACCACTTGTCCAAGCTGAAGCGGGACCGGGTCTTGAAGCGCCTTTTGAAAGAACGTCGTCTGCGCGAAAAAGAGCTGGCCTGAGAGCTGGCACCGCGCTACCTCATAAGCCATGAAAGCACCAAAACCTCTCCGCCTTGCCTTTATGGGCACACCTGACTTTTCCGTTCCTGTCCTTCAGGCGCTGGTGGAGGCTGGTCACCATATCGTCGCCATCTATTCCCAGCCGCCACGCAAGGCAGGCAGAGGGATGGAGCTGCAAAAGTCGCCAGTCCATAAGCTGGGGGATGAACTGGGGATCAATGTGCGGACCCCTGAGAGCCTCAAAAGCGGCGCCGAGCAGGCAGCCTTTGCCGCACTTGATCTGGATGTGGCGATTGTTGTGGCCTACGGCCTGATCCTGCCCAAAGGGATCCTTGGCGCTCCAAGGCTTGGGTGCCTCAATCTCCATGCGTCGCTCTTGCCCCGTTGGCGCGGTGCAGCACCTATCCAGCGCGCCATCATGGCGGGCGACCACGAGACAGGTGTCATGGTCATGCAGATGGATGTGGGACTGGACACGGGCGATGTTCTGGCGGGCGAACGTGTGCCCATCAGTCCAGAAACAACAGCCGAAAGCCTTCATGATGAATTGGCGGAGATCGGCGCACCCCTCATGGCCAGAACCGTCGCATTGCTCGATGCAGGAGAGCTGACACCCATACCGCAGCCGGACGAGGGGGTCACCTATGCCAGCAAGATCGACAAGGCCGAGGCACGGATAGACTGGACAAGATCGGCGACCGAGCTTGATTGTCACATTCGTGGCCTCTCTCCTTTTCCTGGTGCTCATTTTGAAATACTGCGAAAGGGAAAGACCGAGCGCGTGAAGGTCTTGCGGGCCGAGCCTCTCTCCAAAACAGGTGTGCCGGGTCAGGTGCTGGACACGAGCCTCACCATTGCCTGTGGGGAGGGCGCGCTGCGCCTCGTCACCGTGCAGCGCGCGGGCAAGGGGCGAACCAGCGCCGATGAGTTTCTGCGCGGGTTCCCGCTCGGCCCCGGCGACGAGGTGGCCTGATGCCGCGTTACAAACTCACCGTCGAATATGATGGCGGTCCCTTCAATGGCTGGCAGTCGCAGGCAGATGGCGGTGCCGTACAAGACGCGCTCAATCGCGCCATCACCGCCTATTGCAAGGAAGAGCCAACCATTTTTGCAGCGGGCCGAACGGATGCGGGCGTTCACGCGTTGGGTCAGGTCGCACATGTCGATCTGGAAAGGGGAGACCGGGCGGACAAGGTGCGCGATGCCATCAACTATCATTTGAAACCACACCCGGTATCTGTGACGGACGCAGAAATTGTACCTGACACCTTTCACGCCCGCTTTGGCGCGACCAAGCGTCATTACCTCTATCGCATCATCAACCGCCGTGCGCCCTTAACGCTGGATCGCGGTCAGGCCTGGGCGGTGTCGGTCCCGCTGGATGCCGATGCCATGCATCATGCAGCACAAGCCCTTGTCGGCCATCATGATTTCACGACCTTTCGCTCCGTCCAGTGTCAGGCGAAGTCTCCTGTGCGCACCATGGATACGGTTCGTGTCTCTCGTTATGGCGATGAAATTGAGATTGTCTGTGAGGCACGCTCATTCTTGCACAATCAGGTGCGTTCCATCGTCGGCACGCTGAAAATGGTGGGCGAAGGGAAATGGGCGAAGCGCGATGTGGAGCGGGCATTGAAAGCTGTAGACAGATCAAAATGTGGTCCGGTTGCACCACCTGACGGGCTTTACCTGACGGACGTTGACTACGAAGACGCCTGAAGGTCAACCAGTTCAACCTCTTCCGGGGCAATGGCCTGTCCGAAAAACAATCCGCCCAGGCGCGCAAACCGTTCGGTCCCGTCTGTCGCAAGGAATTGATTGCGACCGGGCCGCCCGTCTTCATTCGCTATGCCCCCTTCGATCAGGGCGTCAGCCACGGCGGCGGCCGTTGTCGCTGCACTATCAACCAGTGTCACCTGATTACCTAGCACCCGCGCGATGGAGGGCGCCAGAACCGGGAAATGCGTGCAGCCAAGAATAAGCGTATCCGGCGCCTCATCCTTGTTTTCAAAAAGCGGTAAGAGGTAACGGGTTGCTGCAGCCTCTGCGATGGAACCATCGGTCCAGCCTTCTTCGGCAAGTGCGACGAAAAGCGCACAAGGCTGCTGCACGACTTTGGTGGCCGGACCGTATTTTTCAATCGCGCGTAAATAGGCACCGCCTTTGACCGTGCTTTCTGTCGCAAGCACACCAATGCGGCCCGTCTTTGTGGCGGCAAGGCCTGCCCGCGCACCGGGCTCCACCACACCCATGACTTTCAAGGGTGCAAGGTCGCGCGACAGCGGCTCCAGCGCGACGGAGCTTGCGGTATTGCACGCAATCACAACCATCTTCACATCATGCTTCATCAAGGCCCGTGTCGCTTGCAGGGCATAGGCGGTCACGGTTTCCGGGCTTTTCGTTCCATATGGAAGTCTGGCTGTGTCCCCCAGATAGACAATATCTTCATGGGGCAATCGTTCGCGCAGCGCGCGCGCAACGGTGAGCCCGCCCATGCCACTGTCGAAAACCCCAATCGCCCGACCATCACTCATAGTGCCTCAACACCGCGAAAGGCCTGTGTCAGTTGCGCAAGAAGGATCGAAAGCCCGACATCAAGTGCCACCACACCGGAGGCAATCAACGGGTTGGCCCTTAAAATCTGTGAGGCCAGGATCCAGCGATAGACAAGGGCCAGAATGAACAGGAAGAGAATAATCAGGCTTGCACCACCCACACCTATCAGTCCGAGACTAAAGAAGATGTATGGCAGCACCATCAGCGCAGCAATCAAAAGCGACGACCAGTTATAGACAATCACATAAGGAGCAAAGCTCTGTGTGAGATTTGTCGCACGGGTAATGCCCGCAATCGCAAGCGGATAGAGAACCCACATTACGCCATAGGTAAGGAGTTCAGAGGTTGCATAGGTAGTTAGGGAGCTGGCCAAAGTGACATCGGCCTCTTGCCCCATGCGCCAGCTAGCCGTGATGAAAATGAAATAGAAGGGAAGCGCGTACAAAATGGCGGTGAAAGATCGCCAGAATCCATCCGCTGAAAGATCAAAATGATTGAGCGCCGTCTGATCTCGTTGTGCGACCTTCACCGCACCGATTATGACAGAGATAATCTCCTGGGAAGACGGCATAGGCATCTCTATCCAAAAAAGCCTTTCAGCACGGTTTCATAGATATCAGCAAGCGCCTCAATGTCGGCAATTTTCGCGTTCTCGTCCACCTTATGCATGGTCTGGTTAACAAGACCGAACTCCACAACGGGGGCATAGTTTTTAATGAAGCGCGCATCTGACGTGCCGCCCGATGTGGAAAGCTCCGGACGGTTGCCGGTCGCCTTTTCAATGGCATCGGCAACAATTGTGCTAAAGCGTCCGGGCTCGGTGAGAAAAGCATCACCTGAACACACCATCTTCAGCTCATAGCGCCCGCCCATCTCTTGCGCGACCGCATCAAGATGGGCTTTGACCCTCGCTTCAAGACTTTCGCCTGTGTGCAGATTGTTGAAACGGATGTTAAACCGCGCACGCGCTTCCGCCGGGATCACATTGGTCGCTTCATTCTCGATTGTGACCTGGGTGATCTCCAGATTGCTGGCCTGGAAATGCTCTGTCCCTTCATCCAGCACGTCTGAGGTGAGGCGCGAAAGCATGGCCACAAGGCGCGGTGCCGGATTGTCAGCGAGGTGCGGGTAGGCGACATGGCCTTGTGCGCCATAGGCGGTGATCCAGCCATTGGTGCTGCCGCGTCGCCCGATCTTCATCATGTCGCCGAGTGCATGCGGGTTGGTGGGTTCCCCCACAAGGCAAGCGTTAATGGTCTCACCATTTTGGGCAAGCCATTCCAGTACTTTGACCGTACCGTTGATGGCAGGACCTTCTTCATCCCCGGTGATAAGAAAGCTGATCGAACCCGCGACCGCGCCCGTGGAAACGAGCCGGGACGCTGCCGCCGCAAACGCGGCAATTGAGCCCTTCATGTCATTGGCACCGCGCCCGATCAAAACCCCATTGTGAATGTCTCCGGCAAACGGATCGACGCTCCAGGATTTGGCATCGCCAACGGGCACAACATCCGTGTGCCCTGCAAAACAGAAATGGGGAGCGCTGGTGCCAAACCGCGCATAGAGATTATCGACGTCCGGCGTATTTTCATCTGAGAAGGGCAGGCGCGTGCAGGCAAAGCCAAGGCTTTCAAGCCGCGCTTGCAAAAGGTCGAGAGCGCCCCCTTCAAGGGGCGTGACACTGGGACAGCGGATCAGCTCCTGTGCGAAGCGGACTGGATCAATCAGGGCGGGAGAGGATGTGTTCTGTTTGCTCATGCCCACCGGTTTAGCGCTTTGAAGGCCAAAGCGTCAAACCGGAAGCGCAAGCAAGCGAGGGGCGGACCAAAATTAGTCGCGCAGCAATTCATTCACGCTGGTTTTGGCGCGGGTGCGCTCATCCACCGTTTTCACGATGACCGCACAGGAAAGGCTTGGGCCAGGCGTGCCGTCAGGGAGTGGTTTGCCGGGCAGGGCGCCAGGCACAACGACGGAGAAAGGGGGCACATAGCCGACATGTATCTCGCCTGTGTCGCGGTTCACCACCTTCGTGGTTGACGTGATGAAAACACCCATGGAGAGCACGGCGCCCGTACCGACAATCACGCCTTCCGCGACTTCGGAGCGTGCTCCGATAAAGCAATTATCTTCAATAATGACAGGGCCTGCCTGCAACGGCTCCAACACGCCACCAATGCCCGCTCCGCCGGAAATATGCACATTCTTGCCGATCTGGGCGCAGGACCCGACGGTTGCCCAGGTATCAACCATCGTGCCGCTATCAACACGGGCCCCCAGATTGACGAAGGATGGCATCAGCACCACGCCGGGCGCGATATAGGCGGACCGGCGAACAATGGCACCCGGCACGGCGCGAAAGCCCGCAGCCGAAAACTCTTGTGCACTCCAGCCTGCAAACTTGGAAGGCACCTTGTCCCACCAATTGGCACCGCCGGGGGCGCCTGCAATGCATTCCATATCGTTGAGACGGAAGGAAAGCAGCACTGCTTTTTTGAGCCACTGATTGACAACCCAGCCCTTGTCACCCTTTTCCGCGACGCGCAGCTCGCCACTATCCAGCAGATCGAGCGCGCTGTTCACAGCGTCACGAATCTCGCCTGTGGTTTTCGTGTTGATCTCGCCAATTTTCTCAAACGCGGTCTCAATGAGGGATTGGAGATTGGCAGAGCTCATGGATTTTTCCTTTATTGGGCATAACGCCGTCTGGGTCGCCATCGGGGGTCGCCATCTGGCCAAAAATTGGGGCAGGCGGCGAAACCATAGCCACGGACCCGGTCCTGTCAACCATCCTTAAAGACCGCTGAGAAACCGGGCCAAATCGTCGGTCACATGATGGATATGGTCACCATCTGCGCCCTCATGGGACATTTGCTGATGACCTTCAGGGCCTGGCTCACCGGGCCGGATCCAGACCGTCGCCATGCCCATATCGTGGGGCACGAGCAGGTTCCGCGCGATATCTTCAAACATGGCGGAACGTGCCGGGTCTATGCCGCTCGCCGCCAGAAATCGCTCATAGGCGCTGCGCCCCGGTTTCGGCTGGAAAGCCACGGTCACAATGTCAAAGACCCCGTCAAAATGATGGTCAATGCCAAGCTGCCGGGTCACATTATCCGCGTGAGCGACGGTCCCGTTGGTGAAAATCACTTTCCGGCCGGGCAAGCGGGCAAGTTGCTCGCTGAGATCGTGCGCAGGCGCCAGGTGGGAAACATCAATCTGGTGCACATAGTCGAGAAAATCATGCGGACCCAACCCGTGAACCTGCATCAGCCCGTTCAAAGTGGTGCCATGCTCGACATAATAAAGTTTCTGCAGCCGCCGCGCTTCATCTGGAGGGACCGAAAGTTCCTGCGAAATGAAGTCCCGCATCCGCACATCCACCTGTGAAAACAGGTCGCAATGAGAGGGGTAGAGCGTGTTGTCGAGGTCAAACACCCAAGCATCAATATGGGAAAAGGCCGGGTTTTGAAGCGGGGGGGTCAAGTCTGTCATGGGCCGGAGAATGCCGCCCCGCGCGGCGCCTGACAATCCCGCTTTTCTGTCAATAAGGTCAATAAAGCTGAAAGGCCGACTTAAAGACCCATTAAGAGCAGATTGATAGGATTTATCTCAGTATTTGAGGCGAAAACGGATAGATGGTCAGGTCAACGCAGCAAGCAGACATTGAGACCTCATGGAGCGGGGACGGGATAGATTGGTCCCGTATCGCACCTAGGGAGGTTTTGGCGCGCTTTGCCGGCCCCGGTCTCTGGATTGCCGATGATGCAGAAATTCTGAGCGCCACCGACAAATCCGACGCACTGCTCGATCTCTTGTGCCCACATGGCATGTGGAGCGAACTTGGACGAGAGCTGATCGATGCTGCAAAAGAACGGCACATCGCAACACGCCGGTGTATCGCACCCTCTGCCGGCAAACCATACGGGTCCTGCGCCTATGATCTGACGATCATGTCCGCGCCGTGCGAACCAGCAGGAGCCGATCAAATTGGAACCTTTCTCATTCTCGCGCGCGACGCGTCGTTTGAGCGAAACCTGATCGAAGCGCTGGTGCATTCACGGGCGCTTTACCGTGACCTTGTCGAATGCGCCGGGGATTTTGTATGGGAAGTGGATGCGCATGACCGCTTCTCCTTCGTCAGTCCCGGTGGGGCGGTGGGCTACCATCCCGACAGCTTGAGCGGGGCAGCACCATCAGACCTTGCGCTTGATCCGCATGAAGCGCGCGAGCTTGCCGACTTCTTCGCCGCCCGTGAGGAAATGACGGAAAAGGAAGTTTGGGTGCGAAGCGCAAACGGTGAACCCGCCTGTCTCATCGCCTCCGTCAGACCGATTTTGGATGAGTATGGTCGGGCCGCGGGCGCACGTGGTGTGGCACGCGACGTAACTGCGGAGCGCCGCCGTACACGCGAGCTGAACGAGCAGCGTGAAGATGACGCCCTGATTTCAGCGTTGGCCCGTGCCGTGCAACGCGAGCTTAAGCCCGACAACATGCTGGCCGCCGCCGCCAATGTATTGCTTACCTCTCTGGATGCGGCCGCTGTCTGGATCGGACCATTGGAACGGGCCTCTGACCCGTCATCTGGATCGGCGGAAGGACCTAGTTTCAAGCCCGCATGTGCACGGGGTCCCGAGGTGGGTGACGATTTCCGGCAGCCTGACCTGACGGCACTCGCACGTGAAGCGCTCGCGGAAGCGATTGTGGTGGACAATACAGGCACGCCGCACATTTTTCGCAAAGGGGCCTTCCTGTGCCTCGTTACGTGTCATGGCGACGGGCCGAACGGCATGATCATCCTGCTTGATGTGGGCCGTCGTGCAGAAGAAATGCTGACCCACGCCGCAAACCATATCGGAAATGCGATTGAGCAGGCGCATCAACTACAGGAACTGGATCGACTGTCGCGGACCGACGAGCTGACCGGACTTCTCAACCGTCGTGCCTTTGTTGAAAAAGTGGCGCGTGCGCTGGCCGACCTTCGGGAAGGGCAGCAGGCCGCTCTCTTCCTCATCGACCTGGATCATTTCAAGGCCGTCAACGACACCTATGGTCATGCAGAAGGCGACAATCTGCTTCGCATTCTTGCGTCCCTGCTGCAGAGCGTGGGGAGCAATGTGCCAGGTGCGCTCAACCTGCCGGCACGTCTGGGCGGTGACGAGTTTGCCCTTTGGCTCGGCGGTGAAACGACAGCGTTGACGAAACTGGCTGCAGAAAATCTTCTTCGCCGGTTCGAGCTTGTTGCGGGAGAATATGACGACAGCGTTCATCCTGGACTGTCAATCGGGATCGTCATGGCAAGCGCCGGCGATAGCCTGACCGATCTGCTGGCACGCGCCGATACATCCCTTTATGAAGTCAAGCGATCTGGCAAAGGCACATGGCGAATGAGCGTGGACCAGACGGATGTGGCAAGTGCGGAGTTGGAGGGATGATCGATCGGCTCAAGCAGCTTTTTGGCCTTCGGGCCCTGCCAAAAGAATTAAGTTATGAAAAAGCCAGATCCGTTCTGGAAGAGCAGAACCTGACGGCACGCAAGGAGCTTGCATCGCGCGAAGATGCTGCCCCGGAAATGCTCTATTATCTCAGCGAAGACGTAACGATGGACGTGCGTCGCGCGGTCGCGGCCAACCCGGCAACACCCATCAAGGCGAGCGAACGGCTAGCCGACGACCCTGAGGAAGAAGTACGTGCCGAGCTTGCCAGGCGGATTGCCCGTCTGGTGCCAGGTGCCGACGCGCGCATGCAGGCGGACCTGCATCAGCGCGTTATTGTGCTGTTTGAAAAACTTGCCGCAGACAGGTTGCCGCGCGTCAGAGCGATCATCGCCGAAGAGATAAAATCTTCACACAACGTGCCCAAGCACGTCGTCAAAAAGCTTGCGCATGATTCAGAGCTATCGGTCTGCGGACCGGTGCTGGAATATTCACCACTTCTCTCTGACTCAGATCTGATGGAACTGATCGCGGGCAGCGCGGTCGCCGGTGCGAGCGAAGCGATCGCCAAACGTGCACACCTCAACAATGATGTGGCGGACGCTGTTGCGCGCACTCTTGATGTGGCGGCTGTCACAAAACTCCTGTCAAATCCGAACGCGCAAATCCGTGAAGATACGCTTGATCAGATCATCAACATGGCGGTGGATGAGGACATGCTCCACCAACCGCTGGTCCTCAGAGCGAACCTTTCAATGCGGGCGGTGCGCCGGATTGCAAGCTTTGTGGCAAGAGCCCTGCTTGAAGATCTCCTGGAAAAAAGTGAGCTCGATGACGGTACACGAAAGCTCGTCCAGAAAAAGGTTCTGGAGCGGGTTGAAAAAGAAGATGTAGATGCGCCCAAGAATGACCAGAAGCTCGCGGGCATTCGCAAGCTCTTTGAAGAGGGCAAGCTTAACGACAAGGCCGTGGCAAAGCTCGCCACGCCGGGCGGTAAGGATGCTGTCGCTCTCGCATTGGCCCTCCTGATCAAAGAGCCGGTAGAGAAAATAATGAAGGTTGCCGAAACGCGCTCGCCGGAGGCTATAACCTCAATATGCTGGTTGGCTAAGCTCAGTATGCGCACCGCCCATGCCGTACAGACAACCTTTCATGTGCCATATGACAAGCTCTTGCTTCCGCGCGGTGGTTTTGACTATCCGCTCGACGAGAAGAAGATGGTTTGGCAGTTGGAGTTTTTGGGTTTTACCGCTGACTAGGTTGGCGCAAAAGCAGCAGCCCTATTGCATCGTCTCTGTCCAGACCAACGCATCACCTGTGTCGATCTGCTTGAAACCCGTTTCATCAAAGCCTCGTTCGGCGCAAGCTTCCCGACCTTCAATCTCGAACCGTGTCCCCTTGGTGCAGAACGTGTGATTGCCGGACCAGATCAGGTCCTGTCCACGGCGGCGTGCAACCAGCCCGACCGCATCAACAGCTTCCGCGTAGGCATAGTAATATTGTTGGGTGAGCTCACCTTTGATGGCCTTTTCGCACCGCTGAGGTTCAATCCGGATCCAGCCGCTGGAAACGAAATTGCCCGCCCGTTCATAGCCGACCGCGCCCCAGACCAGAAAATCCGACATGTTGCAAAAGGAGAGGCCGCTCTTGGCTTGTCGCTTTTCTGCACGGTCAATCAGACTGGTGAAGAGGGCGGAATTGATTTTGCCATTCGCGCGCAGATTGGCGGACTGCTGAAAGCTGGTCACGGCGGCCGTCGTGCGTCTTCCGGAAACCCCGTCAATGCGCGAGACGGCAGCACCTGTGTCTCTGAGCAATCTTTGCGCACCTGCAATCTCCGCGCGCTTCAGGGAGAAATTGGCAGGCTCAGAAAAAGTGGTTGTCCAGTCATTGCCCTGTCGAGTCTCGACGCGGGTAAAGTCATAACTATCGAAGCCACGCGTCGCGCAATCATTGCGTCCACTGACAAGGAAGTCTCCCATCGTCGTGCAAAAGCGGTCTGAACCATCGAAATATTTTGTCCCCCCCTCGTGAGCGTCAATAGAGCGGGCAAAGACATAATAGGTGTCGTAGTTGATTTTGCCGGGCAGTGCCGCTTCGCATGACCCAGGTAGCAGTCGGAACCAGCCCTGACTCTCCCAGCCCGTGTCGGTCTCATAGCCGATCGCGCTATCGAGCACGTAGCTGGTGGCATTGCAGAACTTGTAATCCGCCTGGGCCGTCTGCGTATTGAGAAGGGAGGCCACTGACAGCAGCGCGAGAAGAGAAAGAATGCGGACAATCCGAGACGAGACGGTCCGGCCCGCGCAGGCGAAAGTCGCGATTTTCCAATCATGCAAACTGAACATGCAGTAAATCGACCCTTTCACTAACACTATCCCCGTTCTCTAAGTGTGCCGCCCTGAACCCCACTCGGCACCGAACAATAGCATCACCAGCGCGCTTGCAAACCCGGAAACGGAGAAAAGGTAAACCGAAGCTGCCAAAGTGCAATGAGGCCTCGCCAGCATTCCTGCCCGGGGCCTCGTTAACAGGCCAAAGGAGTTGAGATCCAGTCGAGACCGCGTGACCTCTTTAAGGTCTAGGTCCTAAACTGGATCAGTGTTCCGACGCCATGGGCGGTGAAAAGTTCGAGCAGCACAGCGTGCGGAACACGACCATCCAAAATGACGACCGCTTCAACACCCTCCGAGACCGCATCAATGCAGGTTTCAAGCTTGGGGATCATACCGCCTGAGATCGTGCCGTCCGCCATCAGCGCCCGGGCGCGATCAACGCTGAGGCCCGTCATGAGGTTTCCTTCCTTATCGAGCACGCCGCGCACATCGGTGAGGAGGAGAAGACGTTTGGCGCCCGTCGCGGCCGCAATCGCACCCGCTGCCGTATCTGCATTGATATTATAGGTATCGCCCTCGACCGACACGCCGATCGGTGCAATGACCGGAATAATGTCAGACCGGATCATCGTCTCCAGAATTTCCGGATTAATGGCGGCAGGCTCGCCGACAAAGCCCAGATCGACCGAATTCTCGACATTGGACTCCGGATCATGCTGATGGTCGACCTTGCGGGCGATGATGAGATTGCCGTCTTTGCCGGAAAGGCCGACGGCGCGACCACCGGCCTGATTGAGCGCAGAAACGATCTGGCCATTGATAGAGCCCGCAAGCACCATCTCCACCACTTCAACCGTCGCTTTGTCGGTGATGCGCAGGCCGCCCGAGAACGAGCTTTCGATGTTCATTCTTTTCAGCATCGCGCCGATCTGGGGCCCGCCGCCATGGACGACAATCGGGTTGATCCCGGATTGTTTGAGCAAAACAATGTCACGGGCGAAACTTGCTGCAAGCGTCTCATCACCCATGGCGTGGCCACCATATTTCACGACAACGGTGCGCTTGTCGTAGCGCTGCATAAACGGGAGGGCTTCGGAGAGAACTGTTCCCCGGTCAAGATTTACACCCGCTGCGGTTTTTGTTTCGCTCATGCCGGACACGTACCCCTTCGAAAAAAGCTATGACCGTCCAAGGCGCCTCAAGCGTGTGAGCTGCGGGCGTTGGAAAGCCAATGGCTCAACTATATCCCATTGCGGAAAGATCAGCCAATTCAGCGATATGAGCGCGAAGTTCCGCGATCCCGGTCCCCTTTTCGCTGGACGTAATCATAATGTCGGGAAAAGCGGCAACATGAAGGCGCAATTGCGCCTTCGTCTTGGCTACACAGGCGTCAATCTCACTTTTTTTGAGCTTGTCGGTTTTGGTGAGTACGATCAGGTAGGAGACGGCCGCCTTGTCCAGCATGGCCATCACCTCTTCATCATTAGGCTTGATGCCGTGCCGTGAATCGATGAGCAGCATAACCCGGCGGAGCGAGGCGCGTCCCTGCAGGTAGGACATGACAAGGTCAGTCCAGGCAGCAACGCGGGCTTTGGTTTCTCGCGCATAGCCATAGCCTGGCAGGTCAACTAGAAACAGACCTTCATGGTCCGGTTGGCCGAGCGTGAAGAAGTTGATCTCTTGCGTCCGGCCCGGCGTGTTGGACGTGCGGGCGAGTGTCTTGCGCCCGGTCAGCGCGTTAATGAGGCTTGATTTACCTACATTGGAGCGCCCGGCAAATGTGACTTCCGGCAGGGGATCATCTGGCAGGCCAGAGAGCGCCACAACCCCTTTGACGAAACTGCACGGTTGCGCAAAAACCCAATGCCCGGCTTTCAGCGCCCGTTCTGTTTCAGGCGTCGGGGCGTCGGACCCATTGTTTTCATCACCTTGGCTCATGGAGCGGCGGCTTTCTGCGGCTAGTCGGATTTGCCGCGCTTGAAGAGCTTTTCAAAGCCAAGATTGGTGAAGAGTTCAATCGGTACACCCTGACGGCGCATGATGACGCCCTGCTGGGTAACAGACAGAAGGTTGTTCCAGGCCCAGTAGATAACGAGCCCGGCGGGGAACCCGGCCAGCAGGAAGACGAAGAAGACCGGCATCCAGGTGAAGATCATTTGCTGTGTTGGGTCGGCAGGTGCCGGGTTCATGCGCTGCTGCACAAACATCGTGATACCCATCAAAAGTGGCCAGACGCCGATCATCAGGAACGAAGGCGGATCCCACGGGATCAGGCCAAACAGATTGAAAAGCGTGGTTGGGTCTGGTGCAGCCAGATCCTGGATCCAGCCGAAGAACGGCGCATGACGCATTTCAAGAGTAACAAACAGAACCTTGTAGAGCGCAAAGAAAACCGGGATCTGAATGACAACCGGCAGGCAACCTGCAATCGGGTTCACCTTCTCCGTTTTGTAAAGCTCCATGATGGCTTTCTGCTGCTGCATCTTGTCGTCAGCATATTGCTCGCGAAGCTTTTCCATTTTTGGTTGCAGTTTCTTCATCTTGCCCATCGCTTCATAGGAGCGGTTGGCAAGCGGGAAGAAGGCAAGCTTGATGAGGACGGTAATGACGAGAATGGCAATGCCAAAATTCCCGACATAGCCCGCAACAAGGTCCAGACCCTTAAAGAGCGGCTTGGTCAGGAAGTAGAACCAGCCCCAGTCAATCATCAGTTCAAAACGGAAGACGCCTGCCTCATCATAGCCGTCAATGGCATCGACCACTTTCGCACCCGCAAACAGGCGCGCAATATGGGAAACCGTTTCGCCTGGCTGTGCGACAACACCTTCGGTCAGAAGATAGTCGGCCTGATAAACATCGCGGCGCGGGTTCGGGCTTTCAGAATAGCGTGCATCAAACTGCAGCCCTTGTGCGGGGATAAGCGCGGTTGCCCAATATTTATCGGTAATGCCGAGCCATCCCTTGTCGGCGGAATATTTGATTTCGCGGTCTTCCAGAAGATCATCATAGTCGATCTCGACCAAGCCTTCCGTCTCTCCCATGACGCCAATCAGGCCCTCATGAAGAATGAAATAGCCGCTTGTCGTTGGTGTACCTGTGCGAGAAATCAGCCCATACGGGAAAAGTGTTACCGCATTGCCGGTCTTGTTTTCAATCGACTGGTCGATGGTGAAGAGATAATTCTCATCAACCGAAATGGTGCGTTGGAAGAGGAGGCCCTCGCCATTGTCGTACGAAAGTGTAATGGGGTTGGACGGTGTGAGTTCCGTTCCGTTAGCAAGGCGCCACTCAGTGTCACGCCCGGGCAATTTAAGGCCGGCGGAGGCGGGTGCGGACCAGCCAAATTCTGCAAAATAGGGCGTGATTGAATTGGAGGGTGAGAGAAGGGTGATCTCTGGCGAGTTTGCTTCAATCGTCTCCCGGTAATTGTGAAGGTGGAGGTCGTCCATCCGACCACCGATGAGCGCAATCGAACCGTTCACCGTATCCGTCTTGATCGCAACGCGCGGGCTTTGTTGAAGGGCAAGGTCGCGCGGCAGTCCGGTCAAGAGCGTCCCGTCTGCACCTTGTGCAGGGGCATTGGGCGTGCTTTCCAGTACCTGCGGGACATTGCCTGCGGCAAGGGCTTCTTGTTCAGCCGCCAGGGATGCGGCTTGCTCAGCTTGCGCTGTCCGTTCCGCCTCCAGTTGAGGCTCGATAAAGAAATATTGCCAGCCAAAAAGGACGGCCATCGACAGGATGGCGGCGAGGATGAGATTCCTATTATCAGACATGGACTGACAACTACCCTTGTTGCAGGGGAGCGGGACGGGGCCCGGACCCTTTGGATGGCGATTGAGGCGACGACGAATGCACTTTCGCAAGCGCCGCGAGAAGGTCTGCTTTTAGCTCAGGAAAGGGGCGCGTGATACTGCCTTCTCTTCCGATCAGGACATAGTCGTACCCTTTCCGGCCCGACTGCGGCAAGAGCTCAGCAGCAATTGCTCGCAGACGCCTTTTGACGCGGTTGCGAACATGCGATTTTCCGACTTTCTTGGTAACGGTAAATCCAACCCTGGCATGGTCGGCAGGAATTATTTCGTGGGTGCGTCTCTGCCGTGCCTGCAGCACAAGCCCCGGTGCGGCCCATTTGCGGGCTTTGGCAGCGTTCAGGAAATCGCGGCGCGTCTTCAGACGGTCAATGACAAGAGGGTCTGAGAGGAGACGGTCATGATCGCGACGCTCCATTGTGAGGCGCTCCATCTTGAGGCATTTAAGGGAGCCACACGAAATGGGCTCCCCCTAAAACTCGGCAGATCACCTAAAACCTCGTCGCTTGAACTTTCTCGACCGAGAAATTAAGCGGACAGACGTTTGCGGCCCTTGGCGCGACGCGCGGTCAGAATGGCGCGGCCACTCTTGGTTGCCTTGCGTGCGCGGAAACCATGGCGGCGTTTGCGGACGAGTTCACTCGGTTGATATGTCCGTTTCACGGGTCTTCTCCGGTTGAGCTGTCAGGCTCTCGCTACATCGAGAGATCGGGTCGCGGTCAGTTCCCTGCGCCCCAATGTATTCAACCGCTGTTGGCCAAATACGCCCAATAATACATAAAGCCGCGGGCGGGTTTGCCCAACGGCCAGACTGGGCGCGTGTATAAGCAATGCTGGGGCCCAAGTCAACGATCCTCGCATCAGTCAATTGCGGGATTTCAGCCCTTTTTAGCGCGAAACTTGGGCAGGCCTCGTGTTTTTTTTGGTGGCCTCGACTGTAACCGGCAGAACGGGGCAGGTCACATCCCTTGACGGGCTCTCACATTACCGTGAAAAATCGCAGAAAAGTGGGATTTATGCCCTATTTTAGCGCTAAGGAACAGCGCACGCCTTAAGACATCCCGGCAGATGAGAGGATGCGGTGCCCGCCCGCCTGAGCCAGAATTGAGGACTAGGATGATCATTCGAGAAATATTGGGCCATTGTCTGAAACATCGTCTGATCCAGTGTCGCTGTCTGGCGGCAGGCTTGCTGATGGTCGGGACATTGGCCATGGGGTCAGCCCTCGCCGCAAAACCAGCCGGAGCTGCGACCATGACCGAGCAACAGGAGACCGAGATGCCCGTCGATCATCAAGCATGGCAGAGATTGCTCAACGCCTACCTCGTCGAGGGGGAGGCGGGCGCACCTAATCTTTTTAATTATGCGGCCTTGAGCGCAAATGAGGCTGACCGCGATGCGCTTGAGCTTTATATCACGGGGCTTGAAGGCACCTCAGTCTCGAAGCTGAGCCGGAACGAGCAATTCGCCTTCTGGGCAAACCTTTATAATGCGACAACCGTGCGCGTGATCCTTGATCATTACCCCGTCCGCACAATCCGCGACATTGGCATTTCTCCGGGGCTTTTCTCAAAAGGCCCGTGGGGCGCAAAGCTTGTGACCGTCGAGGGCAAGAAACTGTCTCTCGACGATATCGAGCATGTCATCTTGCGCGCGGGCTGGCAGGACCCCCGCGTCCATTATGCCGTGAATTGTGCATCCATCGGATGTCCGGATCTGCCAACGAAACCGTTCGCCGGAAAAACGCTGGAGGCGGATCTGGATGCCGCGGCGCGCGCCTATATCAACGCACCGCGTGGTGTGACCGCGGGCAAGAATGGCCTGACGCTCTCCAAAATCTATGATTGGTATTCGGAAGATTTCGGTGGGAGCAGCCGCGATCTTCTCAACCACCTCTCCCAATATGCAGACGAGGAGCTTGGCGCGGCGCTGGCAAGTTCACCTCGCATACGCTCTTATGCGTATGATTGGTCGCTGAACGAAGCCCCATCCAAGAGGTAAGGCGCGATCAGCGCAAACAGGACCCTTTGGTCCAGATGAATTGAAAGGCAAGTTCATGAGCGAAAATGAAACAGCTGAAGGTAAAGCGCCAGGCAAGTTCAGCCTGGGCAAGCTGCTACCTTTGGTGGTTCTGGCGGCGGGCTTTGCAGCCTTCTTTGCTTTTGGGCTTAATGAGTATGTCTCGCTTGAGCAATTGCGCGCGAACCGAGAGACGTTGCAGCAATTGGTGGTGGAGAACTTGGCGTTGATGGCGCTGGTCTATATAGGCATCTATGCCTTGATGGTCGCGTTTTCCGTGCCGGGCGCTTTGGTCGCAACGCTGACTGGTGGCTTTCTCTTCGGCACTCTTTTGGGCGGCTTCTTCACCGTCTTTGCGGCAACCATTGGCGCAACGATTGTATTCATCGCGGCCAAGACCGCATTGGGCGACATGCTGCGGGCGAAGGCCGGACCCAGTTTGCAGAAAATGGAAGAGGGCTTCCGCGAGAACGCTTTTTCTTATCTGCTCGTGTTACGCCTGGTGCCGCTCTTTCCGTTCTTTTTGGTGAACCTGGCACCGGCTTTTCTGGGTGTGCAGCTTCGCACGTATGTTGCTGCAACCTTTGTCGGCATCATTCCCGGCACATTTGTGTTTTCGAGCGTAGGGAATGGCCTTGGCGCGATCTTCGATCGCGGTGACGAGCCGGACCTCGGCATTATTTTTCAGCCCGAAGTGCTGATACCTATCTTGGGCCTCGCGGTTCTGTCGCTTGTGCCGGTGATTTATCGTCGCTTTTCAAAAGACAAAGCCACATCATAGTTTTCTGACCCTTCGCGGTCTGTGCAGTTTTACGGGGAGAAGGCATGTCCAATCTGGTCGAAACGGATATTTGCGTTATTGGTGGTGGGTCAGGGGGACTGTCAGTCGCCGCCGGTGCTGTTCAGATGGGCGCAAAAGTTGTGCTCATTGAAAAAGGCAAGATGGGCGGGGATTGCCTGAATTATGGCTGTGTGCCGTCCAAGGCATTGATCGCGGCAGGCAAACATGCCCACGCCATGGGATCGGGCGCGCCGTTTGGTGTCGCGCCTCAACCCGCCAAAGTCGATTTTGCAAAAGTGCATGATCATGTCCATGGTGTGATCGCGCACATCGCGCCGCTTGATAGTGTGGAGCGGTTCGAAGGGCTTGGGGTGAACGTCATTCAGGCGCCCGCACGCTTTTTAAGCAGTGCGACCGTGGATGCCGGAGGCACGACCGTCACGGCCAAGCGCTTCGTGATTGCAACGGGTTCTTCGGCTGCTGTGCCGCCCATACCCGGTCTCAACACGGTACCCTTCCTCACCAATGAAACCATTTTCGACCTCAAGCAAGCACCAGAGCATCTCATTGTAATCGGTGGTGGGCCCATCGGGATGGAACTCGCGCAAGCGCATCGGCGCCTGGGCGCGAAGGTAACCGTGCTGGAGGGCATGAAAGCGCTGGGCAAGGATGACCCGGAGCTGACGGCCCTGGTGCTCGACGCGATCCACGAAGATGGCATCTCCTTGCGTGAAGGCGCGAGCGTGACCAAGGTGGGAGGCGCGGCTGGTAAAATCAATGTGACCTTTAAAACCGAAGCGGGCGAAGAAAGCATCACCGGGTCGCATCTCCTCCTCGCAGTCGGGCGACGCCCAAATCTAGATGGGCTCGACCTGGAAAATGCGGGGGTCGCGTTTGAGCGGACCGGCATCAAAGTCGATGCGCGCTTAAGAACCACCAACAAAAATATTTTCGCGATCGGGGATGTGGCCGGTGGTCTTCAGTTCACCCATGTGGCGGGCTATCACGCAGGCATTGTGATCCGTAACATTCTTTTCCGCCTGCCCGCAAAGGCAGACCATTCCAACATTCCGTGGGCAACCTATACGGACCCGGAACTCGCCCATGTTGGTGAGACTGAGGAACAGGCGCGCGCCAAGCATGGCAAGATCGAAGTGCTGCGCTGGCCATTGGCGGAGAACGACCGCGCCCAGGCGGAACGCAATACAAGAGGCATGGCGAAAATTGTGACGGACTCCCATGGCCGTATCTTGGGCGCGAGTATTGTGGGCCCACACGCAGGCGATCTGTTGCAACCCTGGGTGCTGGCAAAATCACAAGGTCTGAAGATCAGTGCGATGGCGGGTATGGTGGCACCTTACCCAACCATGGGCGAAATCAGCAAACGTGCTGCCGGGTCCTATTACACGCCGACATTGTTTAACTGGAAGACGAAACTCGTCGTCAAACTTTTGTCGAAACTGGGCTAGGTTTGCACGAAAGCGAGTGGTGTCGCACTCACAAGAGTGATGGCGCTGGGGGGAGAGCACGAGAAAGGCTGATATGACAGCGCTGGAGGGGGGTGACGAGAAGGAGGGCGAACCTGCAACACGCGGGAACCGATTTCTTTCATCCGTTTCAAGTCTGCTTGCGCCCCTCAGGCGCTCTCTGTCATCGCAGCTTCTGGTGCTCACCATCCTGTTTGTGATGTTGGCCGAAGTGCTGATCTACGTACCATCTCTTGCCAACTTTCGCGACACCTGGATCAGACAACGCTTGGTGCAGGCGCAGATCGCAACCCTTGCCCTGGAGGCGACGCCCGACAATATGCTGTCGGACAAGTTGCGCGATGAGCTTCTGGAAAATGCGGAAGCCTATGCGGTTGTCTTGTACCGGGATGCCGCACGGCGTTTGATCCTGCGTGATGATATGCCGCCTGCCATTGATGCAAGCTACGACCTGCGCGACACAAGCTCGATGGATCTCATTTTCGATATGCTGGATAGCCTGATGGCGGATGACGGGCGCATCATCCGCGTGATTGGTCACCCACGTTTCGCAGGCGGGGATTTCATCGAAATCGTTTTGGATGAAACGCCTCTGCGCAAAGCAATGTTCGATTATTCAACCAACATTCTTTCGCTTTCGCTCTTCATTTCTCTTCTGACAGCCATGCTGGTCTTCTTTGCGCTGAACCGCTTTCTGGTGAAGCCGATGCGCCGCATCACCGAAAACATGGTGGCCTTTCGGGAACATCCGGAAGATGTGTCGCGTGTGATCGCACCATCCGCCCGTTCAGACGAAATGGGTGTCGCAGAGCGGGAGCTTGCCAGCCTGCAACAACAGGTGCGCGCAACCTTGAACCAGCAGGCGCGGCTCGCCTCCCTCGGGACGGCGATTGCCAAGATCAATCATGATCTCCGCAATATTCTAGCCAATGCCCAATTGATCTCGGATCGGTTGAGCGATGTTGATGATCCGACGGTGCAAAAACTCGCGCCACGCCTTTTTGCCTCTATCGACCGTGCCATTCAATTGTGCAGTAACACAATGAAGTTCGGTAAAGCGGATGAGGATCTGCCGGACCGCAAATCTGTGCCCCTTGCCCCGCTCGTGCTGGAACTGGTGGAGGCGATTGGCCTGGCGGAGGAAAGCGCGATCAGTCTGCGCATCATGGTGGCAGACGATCTCACCGTGGACGCAGACCCGGACCATTTGTTTCGCATTCTACTCAATCTCGGCCGCAATGCGGTTCAGGCAATGGAGGCAGGCGGTGAGTTGCTGATCCGGGGCAATGAAAGTGCCGGATACGTCATGATCGAAATATCTGACACAGGCCCTGGCATTCCCCAAATGGCGCAGGAGCGGCTCTTCCAGCCGTTTAGCGGCAGCCAGCGCGCAGGCGGCACGGGGCTCGGCCTCGCAATTTCTGCTGACCTTGCCCGTGCTCATGGTGGTACACTGGAACTTATGGAAACCGGTCCCGATGGGACGCTGTTTCGCTTGACCATTCCAACCCGTGTGCAAGTTGGGCGCGCCGCTCAATAAGTGTGACATCTGACAATCAACCGACGCTGAAAGCCACGCGCACGCGATGGGAAAGGCATGAGCAATGGTACATGATCATAATCGAGTTTTGGTTGCAGACATTGGCGGGACCCATGCACGCTTCGCCTATGCCGAGGCAGGAAACGACGCGGAGGCGCGAGGGCCAAAAATAGGCGCGCCCTTTATTGTCGAGACCCATTCGTTTGAAAGCTTCGCCGATGCCTTGCAAGAGTTTCGGGACGAGACAGGCGCGCCGGACCTTGCCGCCGCCGCCGTATGTGGAGCTGGCCCCTTGCAGGGCAAGCCGGGATCGCGAACCATCGAGATGACCAATTGTCCATGGCATCTGTCGGAAGACGTGCTGCGCGACAGGCTGGGCATCGCCAAAGTCGGTGTCGTCAATGATTTCGCCGCTATCGCATTCTCGGTGCCGCAATTGACAGAAGATGAAGTGAGGATGCTCGGGCCCGGCACCGCAGACCCGGCAGGCCCCATCGCCGTGATCGGCGCGGGGACGGGGCTTGGCGTTGCCGGGCTCATGCCGGATGGGAAGGGGCACTACCTCCTGATTGACGGCGAAGGGGGACATGCGGACCTTTCTCCGGTTACATCGCGGGAGCTTGCGGTTTTTGAGGTACTGCTCAGGCGGTTTGGCTCCGTCGAAGCAGAAACAATTTTGAGCGGGCCGGGGCTCGAAGCGCTTCACGATGCGCTGTGTGAGCTTGAAAACATCTCCTGCGAAACAGTACACGCGGCAGAGATTGCCGCGCGCGCAGCGACGGGCGGTGAGCGCGTGAGCCATGAGGCGGTTTCGCTCTTCACCGGTTGGCTGGGCGCCGCTGCCGCCAATGTCGCGTTGACCATGGGAGCGACCGGCGGTGTCTATGTCGCAGGTGGTATCGTGCCCAAATGGGGAGGTCTGTTTAACGCCAAGGCGTTCCGCACACGGTTTGAGACACGCGGCAAGATGGGAAAATATCTGGAGCCTATTCCAACCTACCTTGTGACGACACCAGACCCTGCTTTCAAGGGGCTGGTTGAGATCGCCCGCTCACTGCGAACGTTTTAACGTGTGCCGGAGAGGACAATACCTTCGCGGCGCGGGTCAGCACCACCTTCAAGCCCGTCTGCCGTCCGGCGGATGCCATGCAGCCCGCTCGTGATCGGCTGCACAACAACCACATGTCCCAGCGCGCGCAGCGCATCAGCCTGAAGTGTGAGCGCCGTATCGGCTTCAAGCTCTAGCGGACCATTGCGATTGACGTGGCGCGGCTGATTGATGGCTTCCTGCATGGAAAGATCATGGTCAAGCAGCCCGACCATCGTCTGTGTCACAAAAGCGATGATGCGACTGCCACCCGGTGAGCCAATGGCGGCATAAAACTCTCCCGCATCATCAAAAATAATGCTGGGCGTCATGGATGAGCGTGGACGTTTTCCCGGTGCCACTGCGTTGGCAACAGGACGCCCGTCAATCTCCGGCAGGAAGGAGAAATCGGTCAGCTGATTGTTGAGGATAAAGCCCGCTGCCATGTGATGACTGCCAAACGGTGCTTCAATGGATGTCGTCATGGAGACCACATTGCCTTTGCCATCAACGATGGAAAAATGGCTCGTGGAGGGGCGGTCTTGCGCCGCGTTGGGGGCGAGCAAGCCGTTTGAGCTCGTGGCTATCGGCAGCCCGGCTTCCGCAATGCCAAGGCTGCTATCTGGCTCGATCAGGCGCGCGCGTGACGCAAGATAGGTTTTGTCGAGCATCGCGCCGACGGGGACCTCCACAAAATCAGTATCACCAATGTAAAGATCGCGGTCCGCATAGGCGAGACGGCTTGCTTCTGTGATGAGATGCACTTCCTCAACAGAGCCGACGCCAAGCGCCTTCATGTCAAAGTTTTCAAGAATGCCAAGGATCTGCAATGAGGTCAGACCACCGGATGTGGAGGGTGGCATGCCGCAGACTTTGTGATCGCGGTAGTCAAGACAGACAGGCGTCCGTTTCACCGGTCTGTAGGCGGCCATGTCTTCCATACTGAGCGTACCGGGAAAGCGCACGGCATTGTGCACGGCAGACACAATCGCCTCGGCAATTTCGCCCTTGTAGAAGACATCAGGCCCTTGCTCGGCAATCAGGCGAAGGCTTGTTGCATAAGCGGGGTTTTTGAGCACGGTGCCGGGTTCGAGCGCGGTGAGGGTACCTGCCGCATTGCGCCTAAAGAAATAATCCTGCGCCCAGGGAAGCTGTGGCAGAGCGGGCGACCATTTGATGAGCGCGTTAAGGCGAGGTGTCACCATAAACCCGTCTTCAGCCAACCGTATCGCCGGTTCAAAGAGCTGCGCCCAAGGAAGGTGCCCATGTTCTTCATGCGCCATGTAGAGCATTGCCACCGCACCCGGCACACCGATGGACTGGCCTGCAACAACTGCATTAAAGAAGGATTGTGGTTGGCCCGCATCATCGAGAAAGAGATCTGGCGTCACACCGGACGGTGCCGTCTCGCGGCCATCAAAAGCCTCAAGCCGGTGGGAACTCTCCTCCCAATGCATCAGATAAGCGCCGCCACCAATGCCGGAGGATTGCGGTTCCACAAGCGTGAGCACAAGCTGAACAGCAATAGCGGCATCAACAGCAGAGCCACCAGCTGCCAGAATTTCCGCACCCGCTTGAGAGGCTTCAGGATGTGCCGTGCTCACCATATAGGTGCCCTTGCCGGGGAAATCGGCGCCGGGCGCAGGCTGTGCCCACCAGATGAACAGAGGAGAGATGAGGATGAGCGATCCGATAGCGATCTGGACAAGACGGATGGGGCGCATTCGTTTTCCTCTCGGCAGTGATAAAACCAGTACAGCGAAAAACAGTACGGTGAAAAACAGTACGGCAAAAAGCCGTGAGCCCCGAATGTCGAGGCTCATTATCGGAGCCACCTGAGGAACGCTGTCACATTTCAGTCTAGTATACAGTCCAAAACCGGATTCGGCCCTGCCGGATTCAACCGTATAGGAGGAGTTTGACCCATGACATGGATGAATGCGAGCCCTGGACCTCGTAATTTGATCACGGACGTCGCCGGGATCAAGGTGGGTCATGCAGAAGATGTGGCCGCACGGACCGGCACAACGGTTCTCCTGCCTGATGAGCCCGCCATTTGCGCGGTGAGCGTCATGGGTGGCGCACCCGGCACACGAGAGACAGATGCGCTCGACCCGTCACGGCTGCTGGGCGGGCGTGTGGATGCGGTGACACTTTCCGGCGGATCGGTCTATGGCCTAGATGCACCCTCTGGCGTCACGGCATGGCTCGGCGCGCGGCGTCGCGGTTTCACATTTACCGGCATTGATGTCACAGCCCCGATTGTGCCGGGCGCCATACTCTTTGACCTGTCCAATGGAGGTGACAAGAACTGGGGAGAAACGCCGCCCTATCTTGAACTGGGCAAGCGCGCTGTAGCCTCAGCCGACAAAACTTTCGCGCTCGGCAATGTCGGGGCGGGGCTTGGGGCGCGCGCGGGCACCCTTAAAGGCGGTCTGGGGTCCGCGTCTCTTTATACCGGCGGTGGTTTTCAGATTGGCGCTTTGATGGCCGTCAACGCCTATGGCTCGGCGATTGTGCCCGGCACCAAAAGCTTCTGGGCCTCGCCCTTTGAACTGGATGGGGAGTTTGGCGGCATCATGCCGGAGGAGCTGAGCGACCGCGATTGGACAACAGGTACCAAGGCCGACGCGAACGGCCCTCGACAGAACACAACCATCGGCATTGTCGCGGTGAACGCAAAACTGACAGCGGCTGAATGCCAACGTGTTGCCGTGATGGCCCATGACGGCCTGGCACGGGCACTCCGTCCCGCCCATGCGCCCGTTGACGGCGATGTGATCTTCGTCGTTGCAACCGGTATGCGTGCATTGGACGAAGAGAGCCGCATCCGCGACCTGACGGAGATCGGGACCTATGCAGGCGATTGCGTGGCCCGCGCGATTGCACGCGGCGTCTATGAAGCGGAAACCCTGGGAGAGATGACAGCCTATCGTGACATGTGACCCGGTTCCCACATGTGATCAGATAACGTCTTGCGGCCAAATAAAAACCCGGCCACAGGCCGGGTTTTTGTCGTGTCTTTTTCCGTGCGTTGAACGCGAGGTTAGCGAACGTAGATCCGCACTTCATTGGTAGAAAGGCCAGCGCTTGTGGTCGCTGCAAGGGCCATCCGCGATGGGGGCACACCCATATCAGTCATGGAGCGATAGACGCGCTCTGCATTTGACCGTGATTCAGCCTGAGAAATCTGAACATTTGACGCCGTGCCACCGGTTGGTGAAACAGCCACAACCGTGAACTCAGCCCCCGGGCGAAGCTCCAGCGCCTGTGAAAGTGCGGTGTAAAGCGAACGCTCATATTCTACATCGGGGCGGTCAAAGCGGATGGTGACCAGCGGCGGTGTTGATGGAATGTCAGAGGAGGCGCGTGGTGCAGAACCGCGTTCAACCGGCGTTGAAGGGGCCTGGGAGACGCCAAGTCCGCCACCAAAGTCCTGCCCGCGCTTGATCGCATTGGAAAGCGTGTTGAGCGCAGCCCGCTCGTTGGCGAGGTAGGTTGTCTGGCGCGCCGTATCTTCCCGAAGCTCGGACAGAAGGCTGTTGATGATCACAATTGTCTGCTTTGTATTGTCCTGCAGGGCTTCAAGCTGTGAATGGTCTTCATCCACCGCACCCGACAGACCGAAGGTCGCGTGGATCGTGTCGAGAATGAAATTGGCCGTGGCCGCATTCCCGGCAATGGTGGTCGAGAGCGCGGTCATATTGTTGATGTCGCGCGCCATCTGGTCGAGCTCGACCTGGGTCTGGTTCCAGCGCTCAACCAGCACCGGGTTGCCTGGCGTTGTGCCAACCTGAAGCTTTGCCTCGATAGAGGCTTTGCTCGTGTGGTACGCCTCGGCATGGGCCCGGGTTTCGGTCCGGATCGACTGAAGCTCTGAAGAGCGGGAATTCATCTGCTGCTGCAGCGCGCCAAGATCGCCGCGCAATTGCTGAACGCGGGCGCCAACTTGTGTTCCGGTCGGCTGCCCGGGGGTGAGCGTGAACCCGGCCGTTGTGCCCGATCCAAGGCCCGGTGCGCGGTTGCTGCCACCTGCCTGATCGCCGGCAACACTAGGCCAGACAACTTCGTCCGCCAGGGCACAGCCGCCGAGGGCGAGAACCGCACCCAGAAGGGAATGGCGTGCTATCGCACGAAACCTTGAAGCAGAAGAACCAGCAGCTTTAAGGGGAGCATTTTGCGTCGACATATTTTTCCCAACCCGCATTTTAAATCTTGCGCTTCCGACAAAAGAAGCACGACCGCCTTGCATCAGAGGCTGCCCCACCGGCTTTCACCCGCGCGCCCCAACAAGGCGCAGGCTGAAAAACGACAAGACAGAACAACGATATAGAGCAGCAGCCCCCCGCAGAACAGCACGGAAAACATGCAAGAATCGTGGCCCCCTTGCAGACTCTTTAACCTTACCCAATGGGGTATAGCGCCACAAGCGCTTAAAGGCGACGTTTTTCAACTAGTTTCAGTGTTTTATCGGGTTTTTTTCAGGCAAAAGACGGTTCGGGTCCAAGTTCCTGCTTCACGGATTCAAGAAGTGCCCGATTGTCATGCTGCCATGGGTGAAAATCGTTCGCCATATAGTGCATCAGCGGACCGCCAAGCCCGCGCAGAATGCCCTCTGACCCAAAGAGCCACTTGAGGCCGCCCGCCCAGATCCGCATCCGCTCGGTAAAGCTGTACCCGTCCGCTTTGAGCATGTGATTGATGTTGAAGCGGGTATTGCGGACAAATTCCAGTGTCACAAAGAACATGGTCTGACGCCGAATTTTGGTGGTGCACCCGACCGCCGCAAGCACGTCAAAGGCGACGGCTTTGTGCTCGGCCTCTTCGATGGCATGCCAGCGCCACATGGCAGCCATCGGGGCCGCAGCCCCGTCCATAATTTGTGGGCGCTGCATCAGCGCGTCGGCCATGATCGCCGTATAATGTTCATAAGCAACGGTGCCATAGAGCTTTGCAAGCTTGGGCAGGTTTTTCTCAGACCAGGCAATCTTGTCGGCGATCCGCTTTTCCATACGCGCCAGATCATACCCGCGTGCCGCGCAAAGGCGTTTATTGTAGATGTGATGTTCGCGCGAATGAATGGATTCCTGCGCAACAAAGCCCCGGATTTCCTGGGCGAGCTTCGGATCGCTTACCTGATCGCGAAATGCATTGACCGCATCAATAAAAGCCTTCTCGCCAAGCGGAAACATGATCGACAGTGCATTGAAATAGGCCGTCTTGAACGGATCATTGCTGTGCCAGTCAGTGGCAAGCAATTCATCAATATCAAACTGCATGTTGCGCGGCTCGATCTGCACATCTGCCGGTGTTCTACTTTGTAACGAAGGCGCAATAGAGGTAGTGACCATGGGATAGCTCCGATAACAGGGCCAAGGACGCACAGCGCTCAAAGCGCCGACGATGCCATAAGAGAGATATAGGCACTATTGACATGAATGTCAATATAGAAGCAAAGGCGAAAACGAAATCAGGCCGGACGCGGGGCCTCCGGTTCGTCACACAAAATGCGCGCAACGTGTGGAAAAGTGAGGGGGCGCCCTTGCCTTTAGGGGGCGAACGCCGTAAGTAGTGGCCCTCGCGACGGGGTTTCTCGCTGCGACACGCACCCGTAGCTCAGCTGGATAGAGCACCAGACTACGAATCTGGGGGTCGGGCGTTCGAATCGCTCCGGGTGCACCACCATTTTTTTCATTTTTTCGACAAACAAAGTTGCTTGCGGGCATCTTGGCTGCGGCGCGGCATCAAGTTGCGTTCGCAATAGTGCTTACCAAAGCTTCGCCGTAGGCTCAGGCCAGTAGCGCCACAGAGCGACCGAAAACACGTTCGCGGTCAACGCAAGAACAAGCCAAGGCGTCAACGTCGCGTCGCCGCGCGCAAAATGGTGTGTGTAGGGTTCGACAAACTGCTGCATAGTACTGGCTGCAAACATGATCACGATACCAGAGAGTAGCATAGGTAAAACAACATTAAGCCCGCCCAATCCCATCGAGCCGGGTGTCCCCATCCACAGTTCGGTAAAATACTCGGCAAGAACGCAGGTCACAACGGGAAGCACCAGAACCAGATAACCCGCGTAATTGTGGCTAAACGGCATATTCACAAGCTTGAGCAGGAGAAAGGCAATGCCGACACCGATCGCGTAAGCTGATGTCATCAAGATCAGCTGAAAGCCCAGTTCGACGATAGCAAGTGTGTTTTCTGACATGAGGCAAGTCTCCGCAATTGCGTCGTGCTTGTGATCATATGTCGTTTGCCAAACGGATCAATTGTTCAATTTCTTGATCCTGCGTCGCAAAGCTGGTGACAAGCCGGACAAGCACCTCATCCGCTCCAACCTTGACCTCGGCAGGCAATCCTGCGGGCGACCATTCAAACAGTGTGGCGCCTGCGCGATGCAGGGAGGCCAGCAGTGCCTTCGGCATGATAGCAAACACTTCATTGCCCTGGGTCGGGAAGGCAAGGCGCAGCCCGCCCACACGGACAAGCTCGGTCCTGAGCCGGTCTGCCATCTGGTTCGCATGGCCAGCAAGCTCCAGCCAATAGCCATCTTCCAGCCAGGCCAGAAACTGCGCCCCAAAAAGCCTGCCCTTGGAGACAAGATGGCCGCTTCGCTTCACCCGGTAGCCAAAATCCCGTGCGAGTGCCGGGTCAAAAAAGATCACAGCTTCCGCAGCCACCGCGCCGCACTTGGTTGCCCCCAGGCAGAGCACGTCAACACCCGCCCGCCAGCTCATGTCGGCAGGCGAGCATTCAAGCGCCACAAGCGCATTGGTGAAGCGGGCGCCGTCCATGTGAATTTTGAGGCCGCGTGCTTTGGCAAGCGCACACAATGCTGCAATGTCTTCGAGCGGGTACACCTGACCCAACTCGTTTGTCTGCGATAGGGAAAGCGCTGAGGGCCGTACATCATGCACGCCTTTGGAAGTCTCGGTCGCAACATGCTGTTCAAACCGGGCAGGCGTCAGTCGCAATGTGTTGCCGGGCACGGGCAAAAGACTGGCGCCGCCGGTCATTAGCGCGGGGCCCGTTGATTCACTGGAATGAATATGCGCGTGTGGATGGCAGTAAATGCCCTCCCAGGGTGAGGCGAGGGTAGAAAGCGCAAGCGTGTTGGCAGCGGTGCCCGTCGCCACGAAAAAAACGGTGAGGTCACACTCGAATATGCCTTTGAGGCGGGCCTCGGCGCGGGTCTTGTAATCATCCGAGCCATAGGCGGTGGCATGACCCTGATAGGCCTTTGTAATGGCGTCAAGTATGCGCGGCGCGGCGCCCGCTTGATTGTCGCTTCCAAAATGCATGTCTCACCCCCTGCTGTCACTTCTTTATAGGCGTGAGTAGACGGAGGGGGAAGGGTGCGTTTCAGTCGGCAGGCTGCTCCACAAGCACATTCGCGCGAGCGGGCGCAGAGAAAGGATAGGCGACGAGAAGGCCGGCAAGGATGCCTGGCAGCCCCTCATAAACATCACCATGCCAGCCCACATAACGCCACCCCAATGCCACTGATACACCAATCAGCATCGCGGCAATGGCCGGACCTTCCGCAAGTTTGCGATTGAACGAATAGAGAAGGAGAAGCGGCGCGAAGGCCGTGGCAAGCGTGGACCAGGCAAGGATCACAAGCGTGAAGACGCTCTGGTTGTCACCAAGTGCAATCACGAGTGCGAGGCCAGTGACAAAGGCCGTCGCGGCTTTCATTTGCCATGGCCGCTCCAGCCGATCCTTGCCAAGGTCATGTGTGATGGCCGCGGAGCAGGACAGGACGAGGGAATCGGCTGTGGACATGGTCGCGGCAAAAATCCCGGCGAGGATGGCGCCAACGGCAATGCCAGGCAGCAACTGGACCGCCATGGTGGGCAGGGCGAGTTCCGGATCGAGCGCGCCAAGGTCTGGCAGGTAAATCCGCGACAACATGCCCACGCCCGTCGCCAGGCCATAAAAGAGTGTGAAGTAGAAATAATACCAGGCCCGCGCCTTGCCCATATTGTCCACCTCGTCCAATGCCATGAAGCGGATCATGATGTGTGGCTGGCCGATCACGGAAAGACCGGCAACCATCCAGCCCGCCACAAACAAGGCCATGCCCGCAACACCGGGAAAGAGCAGATCGGCGGGGAACCAGTTCAGGAAGCCGGGAATTTCCCCCATCGCTGCCCATGCACCGCTGGCGCCACCAAGCCCGTTCACGCCGACAACAAAAAGCAGTGCCATGGCAAAAAGCATAACGATGGATTGTACGGCGTCTGTCCAGATCGAGGCACGGATGCCGCCCGCAACGGAATAGGCAAGCACCATGCCGGCGACAACAATTGCGCCAAGTTTTGGGTCCCAGCCCAAAACCCCGTGCAATGCCTTGCCGCCCGCGCTGATCTGCGCGGCGCTATATGCGCCGAGAAAGAGCACCATCAAAATCGCGGCAATCTTTGGCCAAAGAGCAAACTTCTCCCCGTGCCAGCTGGCAAGCACGGCTGCAAATGATGCTTCCTTCGTGCGGCCAGCAGCCTCCCGCAGGCGACGGTGTACAAAAATGGAAGCAACATAGTCACCAAGGATCCAGCCGATCATGAGCCAGATCGCGGCAAGTCCGGTTGCATATGTGTAACCGATCACGCCGATGAACATATAGCCGGAATTGTTTGTGGCAACCGCAGAGAGGCCAACGAGCCAGGGCTTCACTTCGCGGCTTGCCATGTAATAGTCCGTGCGGGACCCGCGGGCGCGAAAGGCGGAGGCGAGACCGACACCCAGAAAGAGAATGAGAAAGGTGGCGAAACTCGCAACGATCATCAGATCACTCCGCTATGTGTGGATAGGTGAAGCTATGCGTCTTCGAGCAGCGGATAAGCCCCGCTCTCATCATGAACTTCTTGCCCCGTGACAGGCGGGTTGAAGGTACAGGCCATCGTCATTTCCTTGGTGGCGCGCAAGATGTGATGATCATGCAAGTTGAGCGCATACATGATGCCGGGGCGGATTTGGTGAACCTCGCCCGTTGCCAGATCTTCAATGCTGCCTTCGCCGGAAATGCAATAGACGGACTCGAAATGGTTCTTGTAGTGCATGTCGAGCTCGGCCCCTTCGTGAATAGTCGTGATGTGGAAAGAGAACCCCATCCCATCTTCTTTCAACAGAAGGCGCACACTGTCCCATCCTTTGGAGGAAACGCGTCGCTCGGTCTTGTTGGCTTTTTGCAGGTCGCGAATAATCATTTGTGGTTCCCCAAAAGATCCAGAGATAGAGAGATCAAGCGGCTGCTTTGCGCCGGGCTTCGATGGATTTTTTCACAGCACGCTCAAGAATGTCCAGACCGCGCCCAAGCTCATCCCGGCTGATGGTCAGCGGTGTGAGGCATTTCACTACTTCGTCATTGGGGCCGCTTGTCTCGATGATCAGGCCGTTCTTGAAGCAATCCCTGATAATGTCGGAGGACAGGTCTCCGCATCCGACATCAATCCCGAGCATCATGCCACGCCCTTTTACCGCATTAATTGTGCGCGGATGCGTGTCTTTGATCTTCGTAAGGCGCTCTTTGAGGAAGGCTGCCTTCTCCGCGACATCGCGGACAAAAGTCTGTTCGCGCCAGAAAGTTTTGATGGCTGCTGTCGCCGTAACGAACGCATGGCAATTACCCCGGAAGGTGCCGTTATGTTCACCGGGTTCCCAGATATCAAGGTCACGGCGGAACAAAGTGAGTGCCAACGGAAGGCCATAACCCGAGAGGGACTTTGCCAGTGTCACAATATCAGGCTTGATGCCAGCGGGCTCGAAACTGAAAAACGTGCCTGTGCGGCCAATGCCCGCCTGAATATCGTCAAGGATGAGGAGCGCGCCATGCCGCTTGGCAACAGTCTGCAAATCCCGCAGCCATTGGAACGACGCGGCATTGAGCCCGCCCTCGCCCTGAACCGCCTCAACAATAAAGGCCGCAGGCGCATCAATCCCGCTGGACGGGTCATCCAGCATCCGGTCAAGAAGCGCGATCGTGTTGGCATCGTCGCCCGCATAATCGGCATAGGGCATATGCGTTACACCGTTTAGGGGAATGCCTGCTCCATTGCGATGATGCTGATTGCCGGTCGCAGCAAGCGCCCCCAGGGTGCAGCCATGAAAGCCGTTGGTGAAGGCGATGATATTTGTCCGGCCGGTAACCTTGCGCGCAATCTTTAGTGCGGCCTCGACTGCGTTTGCGCCCGTTGGCCCGGGAAACTGAACCACATAATCAAGCCCGCGGGGGCTGAGAATGGTGCGATCAAACTCGGTAAGAAAAGCGTCCTTTGCCTCTGTTTCCAGATCAAGACTGTGGGTCAGGCCGTCGCTCTCGATATATTCCATCAGCGCTTGCTTCAGCACGGGATGATTATGTCCGTAATTGAGTGATGAGCAGCCGGACAGGAAGTCGAGATAAGTAACCCCGTCTTCCGCGGTCATTGTGGCGCCTTGCGCCTGGACAAACTTCTTCGGGAAACTGCGTGCGTACGACCGCACACCGGACTCACGTTGCTCAAAAATGGAGGCATCGGACAGTTTGGATGTGTCGGTCGGCATAATATTTCCTTTAGGTAGTCAAAAAGTGTGTCAGGTGCGAGGTCAGAACGGACCAATCGTCACCATAAATTCGGTCTCGTGCTCGCCACCAAGATGCGCCTGGCGATCAAAATGGGGTGCAGAGGTAAGCTCTGCGCCAAGTTCGCTTGCAACCGAGTGGAAGAGACCCCAGGACGCGGCATTATCCCGCGTGATCGTCGTTTTGATGTGGGTCACATCTCTAAGGCGCTCCCGCGAAACAAGCTTTTTGATCATGCGCTTGCCAAGCTTCCGGCCTCGCGCAGCCCGCGCGACGGCTACCTGCCAGACGAACAGCGTGTGGGGCTCGTCGGGGATCAGGTAACCGGAAATCCATCCCTGCAGGCCTTCATGGTCTTCAACCAGAATGCTGGTACGGGCAAAATGCGAAGATTGCAGCAAGTTGCAGTAGCGCGAATTCTGGTCGAGCGGTGGCGAGGCAGCGATGAGAGCCGTAATCGCAGGGCCATCGACATCTGTCGGCTTGCGAAAAGTCAGAGCTGACGTAATGGTTTCGTTTGGAAGGGCATCTAAAATAGTGCCGTCCCCCTTGCAATTTCTATTGCCAATTGATCGAGATGAGCAGAATACTTAGAAAATCGAACAAAAAAAGTCAACCTGACGGGATAACTGGCTTAAAACTGCCAAAAATGCCCCAAAGGCACCACAATACAATTTTGATATTCGAACACTTTCCATTGGTTTTCCGGTCGGTTGGTTGAAAAACCCGGTCGGTTTGTCGAGATACATGCACCATGCAGAACAAGACACATCTTGCCCTGATAGCTCTTCGCCAGATCATCAAGGCGACCGAGGCGAATGCGCGAAGCCTGTCCCGGAGCGCGGGCCTCACGCCTTCACAATTTGCCATTCTGAGATTGCTCGGACGAAACGGCGATACGATACCGAGTGTGATCGCGCGTGAAATGTCCCTGACCCAGGCAACGGTAACCGCGCTCGTTGACAAGTTGGCTTCGCGGGCGCTCGTGGAGCGACGGCGAGACATGGCAGACAAACGCCGTGTCCTTGTTTGTTTGACGCCGCTTGGCGGGGAGGTGTTGGGAACGACGCCGGACAGTTTACAGGAGCGTTTTTTTGTAGGCCTCATGAAGCTCCAGGACTGGGAGCAGTCATCCATCATATCCGCTCTGGAGCGCGTGAGGGACATCATCGCCACAGAAGTACGCGACGTTGTGACAACGCCGATGCGGGAGACTGTGTCCGGGATGGATGTACCGCCCATGCTGGATATGGGCCTTAGCGATCACTCCCATCTCGCCCCTGAAGAGTGATCAGAGAAGAGAAACGATCAGTAGTGCCACCGAGCCGAAACCACCCAATGTGGGAATAAGCAGGAGGAGCTTGTTTTCAACTTGCGAGACCAGCCACCCGGCTTCTCGTAATGTGAGCAGAACGAGGGCCGTGTTCACCAGAGAGAAGATCACAAAAGTGATGCGCGACGTCGCTTCCGCCAGTCCCGATAAAGGAAAGGCAAGCGCGAGGGTGAGTGTAATCGCGGCAACGACAAGCGTTGCAACGATTGGTGTATGCCTGCGCGGATGCACATAGGAGAGTATGGCGGGCAGTTCCGACTGGCGAGCAAGGCCAAACAATACCCGCGACGACATGATCATCTGGATTAGAATGCCGTTGAGCGCGGAAACAGCCGCTATAAGGCTCAGAATCTGCGGTGACAGAAAGCCGATACGCTCCCCAATTACACTTATCGGTGTTGCCGAGGCGCTCAAGTTTTCAGCGCCAATAAGCGTCACAGCAACGGTCCCGATGAGGAAATAGAGCACCAGCGTCACAATCAGCGTGATCAGAATGGCAGGCGGAAACGTGCGTTCAGGCGCCTTCACTTCCTCAGCGACATTTACCATGTCTTCAAAACCAATAAAGGCGTAGAAGGCAAGCGCCGACGCGGATGCGACAAGCCCAAGTGCGTGAAAGTCCAGTTGAAAAAGCGGTGCTGTGATCCCGTCAAGAAGGGTCTGCGGTGCGATCCAGAAACCGCCCCCGATCAGCACAAGCAGCGCTCCGACTTCAATAATCGTAATGACCGAAGCAAATATCACGGATTCCTTGATACCCAGGATGGCCAGCCCCGTAAAGCTCACAATGAAGAAGCTAACGAGGATCGCTGCCGGCAAAGGTACAAAGCTCTGCACATAGCCAACGCTCCCAACCGATATGGTGGCGGACGATACAATCCCGGCAGAGGCGACAAGGAGCCCAACCAGAATGCCAAGCGGGCGAAGCTGAAAACCTTCCTCGACATAGCGGGCTTCACCGGCACTCACTGGAAAACGTGCCACAAGTTTTGAAAATGAATATGTTGTCGGCGCGATGATAAGCCCGGCAAAGAGGAACGCATAAGGCGTAAACATGCCCGCCCGCCCTGCGATCTCCCCGATCAGTACATAGATACCCGCCCCGACTGTCACCCCAAGTCCATAAAGCACAAGCAGCGGCAGGTTGAGACGCCGGGCAAGTGCGGGTTTCGGGGGTGAAGGTGTGTGGGCAATCAAATCAGGTTCTTTCGCGGGCGGATCAGGAGAGGCTTGCTGCTCAAGTATGACAAGTTTTGACAACAAGTACACGTCTGCAAAGACGGGAATACCGCGTATCGGAACGGCGAAAAAAACCAACAGATTGACATCGAATTCTGTCCGCCAAACGAAGACGAAAGGCGAGGATTAATCTATACTTGTCGCTGGTTTAATGCTTGAGAGATGACCCTCCATGAAGTTCTTGTTCCGCGATCCGTTGACCCATTTTGCCGGTGCTGGTTTGGTTCTGTTTTTGTTATTCTCTTTGATTGGCGATACGGGCGGCGATGCGTCGGGCACCAGAATTCACGTCGATCGCAATACGATGCTTACCTACATCCAGTATCAGACGCGCAATTTCGACCCGGATATCGCCGAACGTCGCCTGGCTGCATTGTCCCCGGAAGATCAGGCGCGACTGGTGGATGAGTATCTGCGTGAAGAAGTGCTCTACCGCGAAGGCCTGTCGCTTGGGCTGGAGGCTGATGACAATGTTATTCGGCGTCGGCTGATCCAGAAGGTGGAGTTTTTGGCAGAGGGTTTTGCAGATGCGGGGGCGAGCCTCACCGAGCAGGACTTGAGAACCTTTTTTGAAGAGACGCGCGCCGACTATTATGTTCAACCCTCCATCACCTTTACGCATGTTTTCTTTGATCGCACCAAGCATGAGGGGCGTGAGGCGGCGGCGGCACTTGAAACGCTTTCCCTCCTGAACGAGAACGCTGTTCCCTTTTCCGGTGCGCCCAAATATGGGGACCGTTTCCCGTTTCATGTGAACTATGTGGCGCGCGAAAAAGTTTTTGTGGCAAGCCACTTCGGGACCGAAATGGCTGACGCGGTCTTTGCGTTGACGCAAGAGGCCGGTACCCCCCGCTGGGCCGGGCCCTTCCGGTCAGAATATGGTCTGCACTTGGTAATGGTGACGGCGAAAACAGAAGGTCGTGAAGCAAACTTTGATGAAGTGCGTAACCGCGTTGCAGAGGAAGCACGGCGGAAGAAGCTGGCGGAAAGCATGGACCAGGCAGTAGAAAATATTCGCGCCCGCTACGAGATCACGGTTGATCTCGGGGAAAGTGCAGAATGATGCGTCTCATCTTTCCACTGCTTGCCTGTCTTGTGACTTGTTTTGGTATCATCACTGCGCCTGCCGTCGCGCATGAGGGGCGACCTCTTTACATTGAGCTTGAAGAAAAAGAAGGCCGTGTCTTCTTCCTCAAATGGCGCGTGCCCTCCACCATTGAGCGGGGAAACCTGCCGGGGATTGCAATGCCTGCGTCGTGCGAGAAGGCACGGGGGCCGGAGACTGCACAAAGGACCGCACAAAACCTGTCGCGCGATGCGGGGCAGGGGCTCTTTGTCTGTGGGGAGTTTGATGCGCCTCTCACCCTCGAAATCTACTATCCACAAGGCAATCCGTCGGTCTCAACTCTTGTACGTCTCACCCGGCCAAGCGGCGAAGTGCAGGTGGTCAAGGCGGGCCCAAGCGATAACATTATCGTCTTGCCGGATGCAGAGAACGCGCGCGGTGTGGCAGGTGAGTATCTGATCCTTGGGGTCGAACATATTCTCACCGGATATGATCACCTTCTTTTCGTGGCCTGCCTCCTTATGCTGGCCGGCACCTTCAGGCGCGTATTGTGGATCATAACGGGCTTCACGCTGGCGCATTCCGTCACGCTCGCACTCGCTGCGCTTGATCTTGTGTCGGTCGCGGTGCCGCCATTGGAAGCCGCCATTGCGCTCTCGATTGTTTTTGTCGCGGCAGAGCTGGTGCGCCCCTCGCGGGAAACGCTGACATGGCGTTACCCCATGCTGGTGTCGAGCGGCTTTGGCCTGTTGCACGGATTTGGTTTCGCCGCTGTTCTGGGAGAAATCGGTCTGCCACAGACAGAAGTGCCGCTGGCTCTACTGTTTTTCAATCTTGGTGTGGAGCTTGGCCAGCTTGTCTTTATTGCGGGTCTGGTGGGTCTCTTGTGTGCCGCCAAATCGTTCTTGAAGCTTGCGTTCAAGCAGGCGGGCACATGGGGTTTGCAGGATTTTGTAAGGCCGACAGGGTATGTCGTCGGCTCACTTGCCGCCATGTGGACCATCGAAAGAGTGATCGCCTTCGTTTAGGCGATCACTCTTGCGGGTTGCTGAGTTTTAGGGCCAGCCCCCTTCATGGCTTGTACCAGATGGCAGACGAGTAGGCACGCTCTTGAATGGTCAGGGGATGAGCGGTCTCCACCGGGTCTATTCCCAGGGCCAATGCATCATAAAGCGAGTGCCGTGGTGTCGGGATCTGCAAGACCCGTACATAATAGAAGGCGGACTGGCTCGCATCAAAATCCGGATCTTGCCAAAGTGCTGAAAGTTCAGGCGCACCAATCGTGTTCTCATACTCGCCCGTAGTGATGTCAACGGTATCACCGACTGCAGGCAATTGGCCATCCGCTCCGGTAACACGATCTCCAGACCAGGCAACGTCATAGACACGCTCCTGCGCTTCGCCGCTATCGTCCAGCCAACCTTTAATGATCTGTAGACGGTCTAAATTGCCACCTTTTGGATCTTTCGTCGCACGGACGAGGAATTTCGGGGCCTCTCCGTCTACCGACGCGGTGAGGTCCCCACCCATCGGCACGCCACCTGCATAGCCAATGGTTGCAAGATCGGCTGCGTCCGCAGCACCGGCCTCATAATCCCATCCACCAAAAAAGCGGACGGCGATGCGCGGGCCGGTCGTCCCATAAACTTCCCGGCGTTTGAATGCGGCAAAAATGCTCTCGCGTGTATTTTCTTCAGCCCAAACGGCGGCAAGTCCAGACGCGGACATGGACCATCCATTTGGCCCACCGCCCGGGCCTGTGCGCCAGCCGGCGGTCTTGCCCCCCGGTGTTGTATCGCGCGGAAACTTGCCCCAGAAATTGTCTTCTTCAGCGGAGGCGAGGCCCGTGTGCGAGTCGGTTGAACCGATCACCCCCAATTGGAAAGGGTTCACCCCAATTCGTGCTTCAATTTTGAGACCGGTCTTCAGCGCCTCACGCACATAGTCGCCGGGGTGCACGGCATAGACCGGGGCGTCTTGTTGAATGTAGTGGGAATAGGTTTCAAAATCCGCGAAAGGGTCCTCGGGCGAAAGCGACGGATGCGTTTCCGAATCGCCTTTGAACTGGGTGATCTCGGCAACAGGCTCCCACTCCGTGCGGATGCGCGCGCTCTCCGCCGTGAACGGTTCACCGCGAAGGGTCGTTTCCGAAAACATATAGCCCTTGGAAATGTTTGAATTATGCGGGATTGCAACAAACTGTGCGCCGGTCTCCTTTGAGGTGGCATCAAGCCAGGCCCAAAGGTCTTCAGGGTAATTGCTATCGGCAGTTGAGAAGGGTTGGAACTGTCCGCCAACTTCCGCATTGTTGGGTGTAAAGACAACACGGTGCATGTTGGCGCCAGCGGGAATGGAACTCCACTCCCAGCCAATGAAGCTCGTGAACGTGCCGGGTTCATTGTGACGATCGGTAATCGCGATGGTTTCTTGCCATGCAGTACGCGACATGGCATCTGCTGCCGGTATGCCGCCGGTGCGGGGAGGCTGCGCTGCCGCCTCTTCAACCGACATGGGCTCTGGAAGGAAGGAAGCAAAGGCTGCCATGCCTTCGTCATCCGCCACGACCCCCCGGAGCCAGCGCTGTGCGAACCATGCGCGGACACGGTCTTGCAAGCCCAGATCATCCGTTGGTATGCCCTGCTCAACCACGTAGCGCATGACACCCAGGTAAACGGCATGGTCGGCTACCACCAGAAAATCGAGCGGCGTTTCAATCTGAACGCGGGCGCCTGTACCGGGGTTTAGGACAGGCAAGCCCTTCGCATACCGATAGGCCATATCCGGGTCGGCGGACATGTTCCGGTTGAGGTAGGCGTCAAAGGAGAGGGATGTGTGAAGATGTGTGTCGCCCCACAAAAGCTGTGTTTCGTCTGCCACTGCATGTTGGGTCGCGGCGTCAACCACGACACCGGCCACCACGGCGAAAAATCCGGCCCCGGCTAGTGTACTGGCGAGCGCAGTGTCGCGTAAAAGTCTCTTCTGCATTCTGTTTCCCCAAATTTGGCCAACGATAAGTGGACCACACCAGACTAAGCGGGGGCGGCAGGACACATAAGAGGGTTCGTCGATTAGTTCCGCAGTACGGAATTAGAGAGTGCCTGATTTACGGTTTAAGGACCGCACGGATGCTGACATCCAGCATCTCTGCAATGGTTTTTTGGCTGTGGCCCTGTGTGTTCCTCATGCGGTTCCACACGTCGAAAGAGCACAATTGGTCCAGCATTTTCTGAAGTGGCTGCTCCAAGCTGGCAATCTCCGGTAGCATGTCAATCAAGTAGGTGCGTTGTACCTCGGCAAAGCCTTTGTAGGTGCGTTCCAGAAAGGGTGAGCGCCATTTGCGGGCGAGTGTGGATGCAACATAAGGATTGATGCGATCGTAAAGCGCCAACCGCCGATCAATGAGAAGCGTAATGCGTTCCTCCAGAGGAGCATTGACGGGCATCAGGTCAAAATCCTGCTGCACCATGCGGGTGATGGAGCGGTCCACTTCCTTGTAGAGCGTTTCCATATCCTCAAAATGCCGAAAGACAGTCCGAAGGCCAACCTTCGCGTGCTCTGCCACTTCCTCACTGGTCGGAATAAGAACGCCTTGGCTGATCAGCTCCACGAGCGCCTGAACAATGGCGGCACGGGTACGCGTACTCCGGTTGAGGCGACCATCAACATGCTCATCATTTGGAATCTTATCCGAAACAGTCACGTGTCACGCTCTCCAGAGGTTTGCTGATTTTGCGAACAATTGATCTAGACGGAAATCTCCGTTTGGTCCAAAGTAAATTATGACATAATTAATGCCAATATATCAATAGGCTATCCAAAACTGGAAAATTGCAGGAGAGCGAAATGAAGATTGAAAACGCCTTGGGGCCGAACAAGGATCAGATCACCGAATGGATGAGCGGCAGCGTTGAAGGACCGATCGTCATGGTCAATCTGCTCAAATTTCATGACAAAGCCCGATATGAAGACGGTCGTGATCCTGATCTGTCAGGTGCGCAGGCCTACGCCCGCTACGGCGTTGAAGTGGCCAAACTTGTGATGGGTCTTGGCGGCAAAATGATCTATGGCGGTGCCGTCACCATGACTCTGATCGGTGAGGTGCCAGACGGTTGGGACATGATTGCACTAGTGGAATATCCGTCGCGTAAAGCGATGATGGAAATGACAATGTCACCCAAATATGCGGAAATCGCCATACACCGGGACGCGGGTCTTGCCGGTCAATTGAACATTGAAACCAAGCAGGGTGGCTTCTGAGGCGGGCGCTCGGCCTGTGGTTTGTGTATATTTATGCCGCCCGCAATCAATGTTCACTCAAGGGATAAGCTCTTATGACAATGACCTTCTATGACTACACGCCTGCCCCCAGCCCCCGCCGGGCCCGCATCTTCATGGCTGAAAAAGGGGTCACCGCCAAAAATGTCCAGATCGACATGGCAAAAGCGGAGCAGCTGTCAGACGATTTCCGGAAAATCAATCCCGGCTGCACCATCCCGGTTCTTAAGCTGGAAAGCGGGACCGTGCTGACCGAGAATGATGGCATTGCCGCCTATCTGGAGGCCGCTTTTCCAGAGCCGCCTTTGTTGGGTGTGACACCAGAAGAAAAAGGCCTTGTCGCCAATTGGAATGCGCGCACCTTGTTCGAAGGCCTGTCAGCGGCAGCAGAAGTATTGCGCAATACCTCAAAAGGGATGGTGGACCGGGCAACGACAGGCCCCATCAACTTTCCGCAAATCCCGTCATTGGCGGAGCGTGGCCATGTCCGTCTCACGGCCTTTATGGAAACGCTGAACACGCAGTTGAAAGATCGCGAGTTTCTGGCGATTGATGCGTTCAGTTATGCCGATATCACCGCCATGGTAGTGGTGGATTTTGCGAAATGGGTGAAGGTCACTCCGGCAGAGACGCACGCAGATCTTCTTCGTTGGCACAAAGCCGTGACCGCGCGGCCCAGCGCTTCAGCATAAGCGCTTCAGCATAAGCGCTTCAGCCTGACGCCCCTTCGTCTGGTCGCTCGCCGGTGAGAAGCCAGCGGGCGATCAACGCATTCTCTTCCCTTGGATAAGTGTGGGAGAGGTCATTGATCTCCCGGTACACGAGGTCAACACCGCGCCCGCCGAGTGCACGCGCCGCGGTGCGTGCCATGTCGATGGGGAACATCCAGTCTTTAGCACCGTGGACGAGATAGAGCGGCAGGCCTTGCAGCCGTTCAGCCTCGGCAAACTCAAGCAGGAACGGGTGAAAACCGGATGAGATCGGTGCGAGATGCGTAAAGGCGCATGTCTCAGTTAGTCCGTTGACATAAGTATAGGTGCCACCATCACTCATGCCAGTGAGCAACAGCTTGTCAGCGTCAATGGACCAGCTCTCCTGAACATAGGCGAGCATGCGCGCAAGATTGGGCGCGTCTTCATCCGGTTCCATCAGCGACCATGTGGGGCCAACGGAGGTGGGGCTCACCAAAATGAAATCCATGGCCCGCGCCGTGCGAAGCCAGGACCACAAAAAATCACGCCCATGCCCGCTGCCACCATGCAGCGCAAAAACAAGCGGATATTGTCTCGTGGCGTCATAGGTTTCCGGCACATAAAGCGAAAAACCGCCTCGCTCTTTCTTCTCATTGCCGTAATGCAGAAGCCCGGTTTCGCCAGGGCGGGGTTCCGCCTCTTTCAGGCGGGCAAGACGTTGGGTATCGTCGCGGGCCGTCTCATCCATAAAGAAGCGACTGACCGGCGGCAGCAGGCGCGCCAGCGGGAACAGCGCTTCCAATGCGCGCGCCTGATGCCTGAGCGCGCGATAGGTCATGAGGGTGCCGTTCGGATCTTCAAGGCTTGCACGAAGCTCGTCATAGGCGCGCATGACCGATTGTGCAGCATCAAGGATGCGGTCGCGAAAGGCATGAAGATCGTCCGGCCAGACAATGGCGTGAACGGCGATGAGGCCATCTGACACGTCCTTGTCGAGCGCGCCTACATGGGCAATGACTTCCGCCAGGCGCGGTGGGTGCAAATGACGGGAGATGAAAGAAAGTCCCTCCAGCCCATGCAGGATCGGCGGGAGCGCGATTGCAATCGCTTCCGTGAGTGCATTATTTACAGTTTGCCCGGCAGGTGTTTCAGTCATGGGCGCATGGGTCCATCTAGGGTTTGCGAATACCCAGAGTGTGACGGATCAAAGCCCGCGCGAAAAGCCCGAAGAGGCAGCCGATCACGATTGCGGTGAAAATGTTTGCGAACGAAAGAACGGCAAGCTCACCTGTCCACCAGATGCGAAGAAATGCGTAAGCGGGAAAAAGAACAATGAAGATGTAGAGACCAAGCGCGAGCGCAATCAAATTGACGTCGCGCGCCCGGGCGTTGAAGGGCCGTGCGGCGGCGATGAAAGGATCTGGCGCATGCCTGTCGGTCATCATAGATCTCCTCAGAACGGTTTGGCGACGGCCAGGAAAAACGCGAACGTGATCGAGGCAATGACAATGGGCATTGTCACAACCAGAAACCACCAATGCAGGTGGATCGCACGTTCATAACGCTCCGCATCGCCACTCGCGCGAAGCTTCTCTTTGTTGCAGCCCAGATGCGCAAGGTAATAGTCCATTGCCTCAATGGGGATGAACACGAGCACAATCAGCACCAGCTTCATGGCAAACCATCCATTGTCCGGCGTCCATCCGGCGGCGAGCATCATCAGCACACCGGTGACAAGCAGCAGTGGGAAGGCGATATGCTCCAGCTTCGCTCCGTCATCAAAACGTTCCATCGCCCAATTGCGTAGGGCAATTTTCTCTTTATCATCCGGTGCGCGCTGCCAGCCGCGGAAGATTGGCAACAGATAATTGGAATAGGCGACAGAAGTGCTCCACGCCCATATGGCGGCAAACACCAGATGCACAAATTTGATGACAAAATAGTGCTCTGCCAGCAAGTCGAGCAGGCTCTCAAAAAACATGCTCAAGCCCGGCTCCGTGTCTTGCGCAGGGGTTTTGAACGGGTGAGGAGCGGTGGCTCCCCCCGGTCGGCGCTGAGTGCCAGATGAAGTTGGTGATAGGCGCGCGCGCCGATGCGCTCCTCCAGCACGTCTTCCAGGCCTGTCATGATTGCGGCCGCTTGCTGGCGTATCGGATCGCCTGACCTTGTAAAGTGGATCATCTTGCAGCGTCGGTCGTCCGGGTCGGCTTTAAGGGCAACAAGGCCCTTGTCCTCCAGTTCCCGAATGGCTGAATTGACCGACTGTCTGGTCACGCCGAGTGTTTTTGCAAGTTCCGTTGGCCGCAGCACGCCCATGGAGGCGTAGAGCATCACCATGCTTTCCAGCCGCCGTACATGGGGCAAACCACTGGCGGCAAGGTTTGCCTGCAATCCCCTGTCCAGCCACATAAAGGCTTCCAGAAGTTCCACCATTAAATGCCCCGTGGGAAAGAGTGTAGGGTCTTGCTCGGCTGGTTTGTTCTGCATTTCCGCCAATATTGTTTGTGGTCACTGAGGGCTTGCACGAAATGTAAGGAAAACTTACAGTTAAAACAACACATATGGGAGGACGCTATGCCGAGACTGGCCGAAGTCGCGAAAGAAGATGCCGATCCATTTGCGCAGTCGATTTATACAATGCTGTTTGGGGGGCGCGATCCGGTAAAGGATCCCGGCACAGCCACGGGCACGCCCGGCAATTGGTGGACAGTCTTTGCGCTTGTGCCAGATTGTTTCAAGCATGCGGTGGATGGTTTTCGCTTTTACCGGGACCCCAACCGGAAGCTCGACCCGAAGCTGAGGGAGCTTGGCCAGACGCGGGCGGGATACGTGCGCGGTTCGCAATTCGTTTTCTCGCAACATTGCAAATCATGTCGCGATGTTGGGTTGAGTGAGGAACAGATCAGGTCCCTGCCACATTGGCACGTGGCAGACTGCTTCTCCGCGGTTGAAAGAGCGGTGCTCGCCTATACAGATGAAATGGTATTGGAGAACGGTCGCGTAACCGATGGCACGTTCGCCGCCTTGAAGAAACATTTGAGCGACGTTGAAATACTGGAACTGACTTACATTACCGCCATGTACGAGATGCACGCCATCATGAGCCGGGCGCTCAGACTGGAATATGATGACGTGCCGGATCGCATCGTCGAAATCCCAATGCCAGCGGGTAACGGGACGGATGCGAAAGCTTCATCCGACGTGATGAGCATGGTCGACAAGAGCTGACAGACGAAAGCCAACCAACCGGAGGAGAGACATATGGGATACCATCATCTGGCGCTCGCTGCCAAAGACATGAAAGCCATCCATCAATTCTATGAAGGTGTCATGGGATTTGAGCTGGTGAAAACTGAAGTGGCCCCGGTGCCAACCGGCGGCTGGGCCAAGCATTTTTTCTATCGCATGGAAGATGACAGCAAGTTTATTGCGTTCTGGGAAATGCATGACGTACCGGGAACGGAAAATTTCCACACCAATATTTCGAAGGGCGCAGGCGTACCTGACCAGATCAACCACATCTCCTTCGATGTGCCCGATGAAGCGGCATTTGAGCTGCGAAAAAATCAATGGGTAGACGCGGGCTATGATGTTCTGGAACTCGATCACGTCTGGTGCCGGTCGATTTATACCAAAGACCCGAACGACAATTTCGTGGAATTTTGCATCACCACAGGCGCATTTACCAAGGAAGACCGCACCTTCGCGCTGGCGCAGCTGACGGCAACAGAACCTAGTTTTTCCAAACCGCCAGTGAAAATGGAAATCCACAAGGGCAAGAAGGCTGCGGCCGAATAGGCCAGTCGCGTGCAACAGTCGCTCGCACAGTCGCTTGGAATAGTCGCTTGCAAATAGGGGAAAGTGGTCGCGGTGAAAACCCCGGCCATTTTCATTTGCGCGCCTTTCTGTCTAGACTGATCGTCAGGTGCGGTTGGTCGATAAGTGGGGTGGGGGATGGCCGATCAGGTAAGTGCGGATGTGAATTCGAGCGACGGTGAAAGACCTGCGGGCGCAGATGTTGTCGTCGCAGTGCGCGAGCCCATTGCGGAGCCGATTGTGACGACACGCCGCGAACATCCACCCTTTCGTTTTTTGATCCCCATATGTTTGATCTTTCTCGTACCGTTGATGCACGGTACGCAAGTGGGCGAAGCGCTTATGCTGAAGGGCTGGGTGTTGGTCGGCCTTGGCGGCGCGGTCTTTTCGCTCTTGATGATCGTTTCAGGTATTCGCCTTCGTGCCGGACAATCAGACGACGCGCTTGGCCTTGCGGCTTGGTCGCTGCTGATTGCTTATCTGTTTCACCAGTTCGAAGAATTTGGTATCGACCTTTACGGCAATGTGAATGCCTTCCCGGCCTATATGAACGGCGTCGTGGCAGAGCGGTTCCCCGATAGCGGTGTCGTTCTGACGGAGCTTTCAACCTACCGGATCAATACGCTCGGCATCTGGGTTGCGTTTCTCCTGGCCATCTGGGCGGGACATCGCCTCCCATGGATGGGGCTCGCGGCAGCGGGCGTCATGTTGACCAATGCAGGCATACATATCGGGCTCGCCTTTTCGATGGGGGAATACAATCCGGGGCTTGCGACCGCGCTGTTGCTCTTCCTTCCGCTGTCGTTACGCTATTTCATCGTCAGCCGACACAAGACGGAAGCAGGTTGGAGTGCGGCTTTGCTTGGGATCTTGTTTGGTATTGCTGTGCATCTGAGCCTCGCAAGCTTTGTCGTCGCATTGAACGAGCCCCATTGGACACCGGTCACGGCAGGCCTTCTTGCCGGGTTGATCTCGCTGCCGATCATGGCCAATCTGATCGCACGCCTCGTCTCGTCCAGGAGAGGTTCGTGAGGAATCAAATTGCCTGAACCAGCTGCCGTTCTGGATCAGGTCATGAGGCAAGAACATGACTGAACCAAAACATATTCTGATTGCAGGTGCCGGTATTGGCGGGCTCACCACGGCGCTTGCCTGCGCCAAAGGCGGAAATACAGTTGCGGTTTTTGAAAGTGTCGATGTGCTTGGCGAAGTTGGGGCAGGCCTCCAGATCGCGGCCAATGGCACCAAAGTGCTGCAGGCGCTAGGTCTGGGAGACGCGCTGGAGGGATTTGGCTTCAAGCCCCGTGCCGCGACAATGCGCCTTGGGCGCTCAGGCCGTGTTATCTTTTCAAACCCTCTCGGTGACGCAGCACAGCGGCGATATGGCGCACCCTATTATCATGTCCACAGGGCAGATCTGCACCGCATCCTTTTTGACGCGGCCCTTCGTGATGCGCGCATCCAACTTCACCTCGGCGCGAAGGTTGAAGAGTTTGAAGACGAGGGTGCACAGGTGCGCGTCATCCTCAAGCAAGGTGACACGGTTTCAGGTGATGCACTCATCGGTGCGGATGGCATTCACTCTCGCGTACGTGAGGGCCTGTTTGGGCCAGAGAGCCCGCGCTTTACTGGCAATGTCACTTGGCGGCTCCTCGTGCCGACGAAGGACCTGCCCCACGGCCTCATCCCGCCGGAGGCAACCGTTTGGACCGGGCCCCGGGGACATGCCGTGACCTATTATGTACGCGGTGGTGAGCTGGTAAATTTCGTTGGTGTCATCGAGCGGGAAGATTGGCAGGTTGAAAGTTGGCTCGAAGCTGGCGACCTCGCCGAGATGAAGGCCGATTTCGCCCCATGGTGTGCGACGATCCAGAAATTGCTCGCTGCCGCCAAGCCTGACGCCTGTTTCAAATGGGCACTCTTCGACCGAGATCCATTGCCGTATTGGTCGAAAGGCCGCGTCAGCCTGGTCGGCGATGCCTGCCACCCCATGTTGCCTTTCATGGCGCAAGGTGCCTGCATGGCAATTGAAGATGCGTGGGTCCTTGCACACGAGCTGTCTTCCGGCATGAACGTAGAGGCCGCACTCCTCACCTACGAGGCGAAGCGAAAGAAGCGCACAGCGCGGATGCAAATCGCAGCGAGGGCAAATGCAAAACGATTCCATCAGGCAACATTGTCGGGGCAAATGCTGAATTACGGACCGCTTTGGCTTGCTGGGCGCGTAAGCCCCGGCCTTTTGAATAAGCCGTTCGACTGGATTTACGGTGAAGACGTAACGGCATGAAGGCGTTCCTTACGCAATTCTTAAAATCACATTGAAATCTGTCTCGTTACGACACAATTTGAGAAAATAGCCCTAACTCTTTCTTGCCTGCATAACAGGTTTTTTAAGGGTTCCCCTCTAGCGTGAACGTCCAAGGCGGTTCAACGCGAGCCGCACATTGAAGAGGCGGCAGGTGACGAGGGGAGCAGAAAAACAAGCGTCTGTCTGGCTGGGCAATAATACCCGTGCCGAGATGAGCCCGACTGCGTTCTTGCGCCGGTTTCGCACAGTGCTGGCTGTCGCCTGGTTGCTGCCAATGGCCGTGTCGCTGCTCTTTGTCGCTTATGTCAATGATCGCTCGCTGCTTGAGGTGATAGAGGCAGGGCCAACGCTCCTCACTCTCTACACAGCTGCCACCTTCTTCATTGGATTTCTGGTTCTCGATGGCTACATGAAAAGCGCGGTTCTTTCATCCGCCGGGCAGGAGCCTGGTGCGCTTGGCGATGCCGAGAAAAGAGTGAGCCGCTTCCCGTTTTTGTTTGGCACCGTATTTTCTCTTTATGCAGCGGTGAGCCCCATTGTTGCGACGCTCAATATGTCCATGGTAGACCACGGAATTGTCACGCTTCGTGTGCTCGAGTTTGCCCTGATATGCGCGCTTCCGACAACAGCACTGATCGCGCTGACCGCCCTCTTCGTTTTGTCGGATCTGGTTGGCCGCTATTTTGGCCCTCGCGGTCTTCGTACACATTTTCTGACACTGCGCATCAAGGTGATGACATTGGGTGTCGTGATACCGCTTGTGGTCGACACGGTGCTGGTCCTCTATTTTGGTCGTCGCGATGGCGGCGTATCGACCGAGACCTTCCTTGTGTGGTTGGGGCTCCTCGCGATTACCGTACCTGTTGCCTACATGGCTCAGGCAAGCCTTGCGCGCAGTTTTGATCCGCTCAAATCCTTGCAAGTACAGGCGCTGGAGATGCTGGATCACCCGGACCTGCTGATCGAACCCGTGCCAGTTTCATTAGACGAGTTTGGAGATGTCACGCGCGATTGGGCGTCGCTCACCAGACGTATTATGCGCTACGCTCGTGAGCTCAGAAGCACATCGATGCAATATGAAGCCATGATCAATGCGATCGAAGAAGTGACGGCGATTGTGGACGAAAACGCGAACGCCCTTTTTCTGGGGCCGAGTTTTGCTGAATGGTTGCCTTGCGATCCGGACGCTTTCCTGGGGCGCTCAATGCTCGACATCGTTCATGAAAACGATAAAGAACAATTTGGTGCACTGGGTCAGGAAGCCGTGCAATCCGAAAATGCGCGGCCGGAGGGGCAGATACGGCTTCGCCACAAAGACGGGACCTATCACAAAGTATTCAGTAGTTGGCGGCGGATTACGCTGGCGAACGGTAGTGATGCGCTTTTCCTCACCCTGCGGGATGTATCGCACGAGCTGCGTGCGCAAGAACGCATGCGGGCGGGGGAAATTCAGCTGCGCACGATGATGGAAACCGTTGCTGATGGCATTTTGACCATTGATGAAATGGGCGCAATCCAGGTGGTGAACCCTGCCGCCTCTGATCTGTTTGGCTATGAACGGGATGAGCTTTTAGGTAACTCGGCCAATCTGCTTCTGTCCCCCACGATAGACTGGCTGGCACCCGACAGCACCCACAGTGCGGGCAGAAACAGACGAAGCGGTGAAATTGTCCCCGTGAACCGGCTCAGCATCGAAAACCTCGTTGCCAAAGGCGCACACGAAATGAAAGGCCAGAAGAAAGATCGTTCTGTTCTGCCTATTGAAGTGGTCGTCACGGAAATGCGCATTGGTGAGGATCGGTTTTTTGTCGCCATCGTCCGCGATATTTCCGAGCGCAAGCGCGTTGAAGGCGAGCTGCGCAAAGCGCTGGAGAATGCCGAAGCCGCCAACCGGACAAAATCGCTCTTCCTGGCCAACATGAGCCACGAACTGAGAACGCCATTGAATGCGGTGATCGGTTTCTCTGAAGTAATGAAAACTGAAATGTTTGGCCCGATCGGCAACGAGCGCTATGCGGACTATATTGGAGATATTCACGATTCCAGCCGTCACCTGCTGTCTGTGATCAATGATATTCTGGATATTTCACGCATCGAGTCCGGCGAGTTGGATCTCGAGGAGGAATGGGTGGCATTGCCGGAAGTTCTGGAATGGGCAAAAATAAGATCTGTTTCGGTGGCGGCAGCGGCTCACGCTCATGTTGATCTTCAGCTCGACGCGACCTTGCCGGAGATTTATGTGGACCGCCGCGCCTTCCGCCAGATTGTGCTGAACCTTCTGTCGAATGCACTGAAATTTACGCCCAAAGAAGGAAGGATCAGCGTGCGCGCTTGCCGGGATGCAGTGGCTGGCATGGCGGTGGAAATTGTGGACACGGGCATCGGAATACCAGCTGGCCAGATCGACAAGATGATGCTGCCTTTTACGCAGTCGGACAATTCTCTTGCGCGCCGGTTTGAGGGTACAGGATTGGGTCTTGCTATTACAAAGTCACTTGTTGACGCCCATCAGGGCAAGCTCGTGATCGAAAGCACCGAAGGTGTTGGGACCAAAGTTACAATCCATCTGCCGGAAGCAAGGGTGGAAAAACGTGGGCTGGTGATGGCACCCGCCTCTTTGAGCGCGTGATACCGACGTCTATTCGGCCAGGAAGCCTCTCGTCAAATCAAGAAACTCTCCAAGTTGGTCATGGTGAACCCAGTGCCCGGCTTTTTCGATATTGACGACCCGCGCATTCTTGAAATGGCTGGCGCGACCATCTTTCTCTGGGTCGCTTGCCCAACTTTCGGTGCCGCGGATCAATAAGGTCGGACAGTCAATGCGTGACCAGATCGATTGTGACTCTTCCGGGTTGAAGCCCGCTGGTGAAAAGGCGCGGACATAATTATCGAACTTCCAGCTATACGTGCCATCTTCATTCTGGCTCACGCCATGAATGGTGAGGTGGCGTGCACGCTCCGGCGACAGATGAGGGTTCTCGTCCTGCATCCGCTTGAACGCATCGAGAATGCTCTCATAACGACGGGGTTGGCGGCTCGACAGCTGTCGCATTTGATCGACCCATGAACGCGTGCGTTCGTGAAGTGGCTTCTGTTCCCGGTCGGCAATCATTTTGGGGGATGGCCCCAAGCCCTCAATGACAACGAGCTTCTTGACCGTTTCAGGGTAGAGGCCCGCATAGCGAAGTGCCACGGCCCCGCCCATCGAGTGCGCAATAATCGTAATCGGGTTCAGCTTCTTCTGATGGATGAGCTGCGCGATATCATAAACAAAGTCGGTGAGATCGTAGGTGCCGCCCATCATCCACTGACTGTCTCCATGGCCTCTGAGGTCCGGTGCGATGATGTGATAATCTTCGCGAAACGCGTCAGCCACCCAATCCCAGTTTCGACAATGGTCACGACCACCATGGATGAGGAGCAGTGGCTCTGCCTCTTCGTTACCCCAATCGACATAATGCAGGCGAAGCCGTTGCGAAAAATAAGTATGCGACGTGGGGCCGGGGATTGTCTGACGTGTGGGGGTCATCGAAACGGTCCTTCTGAATGAAGTGGTTTGGCGCGGAGTCTAAGCCATCTCGAACGTCCCGAAAAGGACAGTCACCAAAAAGAACGCCCGCTGGACAATTGCGCCCGGCATGGCCCTATTGCGCCTGTGCATGGGGGAGTGAAAGCGTGACGATCAGACCACCCCCGGGACGGTTGGACAGTGTGATGTCACCGCCGTGCCGACGCGCAATCGTCCGCGCGATCGCAAGGCCAAGCCCCGTGCCACCTGTTTCCCGGTTGCGGGAGGCTTCAACGCGAAAGAAAGGCTGAAAGACTTTCTCCTGCAGTTCTGAAGCGATGCCCGGCCCCTCGTCGGCAATCGTGAGTGCGATCCCGTTGGGCGTCGCCTCAAGCGAAACCTCCGCCTTTTTGCCGTAGGCGATGGCGTTGCGGATCAGGTTTGAAACCGCGCGGCGCATTTCATTCGGCCCACATCGGTAATTGAGCTTTTCGGCACCTTGATAATGGGCAGGCCCGTCTGTCCTGGCAAAGTCTTCCGTCAGGCCGCGCACAAGGTTTGCAAAATCCACAACGCGCCGCGCCTCCACCTCTGTTTCACCTCGGGCAAAGGCAAGTCCCGCATCCAGCATGGCCTGCATCTCTTCAATATCGCCAGCCGCCTTCGCCTGCTGTTCATCATCATCGATAAACTCAGCCCGCAAACGAAGCCGTGTGAGCACCGTGCGAAGATCATGTGCAATGGCGGCGAGCATCAGAGCCCGGTCATCCACCATGCGCTGGACACGCTTCTGCATATTGTTGAACGCACGCGTTGCACGCTTGATCTCGCGGGAGCCTGCGACGGGAAGGGGTTCCGTATTAACATCACGACCAATGCGCTCCGCTGCCTCCGCAAAAACCCGGAGGGGGCGTGCCAACCGGTTTGAGAACCAGAAGACCGCCCCGATCACAAAGACCCAGAATATGATAGAGCCAAACCCGGATCCTTCCTCGCTGAAGAGTTCAAACGCACGAAACGGAAAACTGTATACGACCCAATTCCCGTCTTTCAGCTGTACGGACAACCGCAAGGCGCTGTCTCGGTCCCAACCCCCTTGTAACGCGATCTCAAGCTGTCGGTCCCCCAGTTCTGCAAGGGCGTTGCGCGCTTCTTCTTCGACATCGCCATATTGCCAGTCTCCATTTCTGTCGATGAATGGCTCATCGTCCAGCTCAACCTGCAGGGCGATGCCGTTTAGCGCGCGAACAAGGGCTCCCCGATCATCGACATCTGTAGCGTCGAGAAGTTTTGTGGCAGAAACGACCTGTGCAGCGGCAATTTTTTGCGGGTCGTCCAGATCCCAACCATCATTTGAAAACAGCCAGCCGAAAAACTGCACCAGCATGATAATGGCAATGACAAAGAGGATGATACGGCCCGCCATGCCGGGCGGCGTGAAATAGCGGGCCCGTTTACGCAATCGACGCTCAAAGCGCCGTTCCCGGCGGCGCCCGCCGCGTGGCGCGGAGGTACTTGACACATCATTGCCTTCCCGCGAGCGGCGGTGTCGGCGTGTCATGTGCGTTCCACGTTGGCGGTAAACATGTAACCGCCCCCGCGAATGGTCTTGATAAATTGGGGGGAACTCTGATCGGGTTCGATTTTGCGGCGAAGTCGGGAAAGTTGCACATCGATGCTGCGATCGAACGGCATCGCCTCTCGCCCCTTTGTTATGTCGAGCAGATGGTCTCGTGAAAGGACACGGTTGGGCCGCTCGGCAAAGGCGATAAGGAGATCAAATTCACCCGATGTCAGTTCGACAGGTTCCCCCGCCGGGTCCGTTACGCGTCGCGCCCGCGGGTCGATCCGCCAACCGGAAAAGGAAAACAATCCGTCGGAAACAGGGGCATCACGGGTGGGTTCCGCCCGCCGGAGGATAGCCCGCACACGTGCCAACAGCTCGCGCGGGTTGAAGGGTTTCGGCAGATAATCATCGGCCCCGATCTCAAGCCCGATTATCCGGTCTGTCTCCTCCCCCATAGCGGTCAACATGATGATTGGCATGGTGGAATTCGCCCTTATGCGGCGACAGACGCTTAATCCGTCTTCCCCCGGCATCATCACATCCAGCACAACAAGTTCGAAACGACCCGTCTCGAGCGCGGCCATGCAGGCTTTCCCGTCATCGGCAAGGGTGACGCGAAATCCGTGCTTGATAAAAAAGCGCTTAAGCAGATCGCGGATCTCGCGATCATCATCGACAATAAGAAGGTGTGGCAACTGGGTCATGCTGTGAATTTAGTGCATTCGAACGGCCCGTGCCGCCCTTTTTTGTGTCAGTGCGTTGCGAAACCGGCATTCCGCAACAAACTGTTACAATTCGATACGCAGGTGAGAGGATCCCGCAGGGTGTTTCCTCCAGATTGGTCTCAGCCCCGGGATCGCTCCGGTGCGTTGAAGATCAATTGAGACCTGAATGGGAGAAGCTCATGTCATTGAGAAAAATCAATTTTCGGCAGAACATATTCGTAAATGCGTGCGCCACTCTTATTTTTATCCTGGCCGTATCCGGTGTAGCGGCAGTGGCGCCCGCAACCGCGCAGAATGCTGAAACCGCGCAAGTGCAAAACGCCTCCTGGTTCGGCGGGAGGTCCGGCTGGGGTGGCTGGTGGGGCGAAGATCGCTCTATGGCACAGCGCTGCGGCGACCGCATGGACCATGTTGTCGAGCGGTTGGACGATCATGCACGAGACGAAGTGACCTTCACGGCAGAAGAAGAAGCTGCATGGAACGGATTGTTGCAATCGATCCGCGACAGTGGCGTGACCCTTCAGAGCTTTTGCTCAAAGCTGGACGCCGCGCACGCCGATGAAAAGGCATCTGCCCCTGAGCGCCTCGCGCTGGCAGAAGAAGGTGTTGTGGCGGGCCTGAAAATGCTCCAGGCCGTTCGCCCGGCATTCGACAATTTCTATGCGGCGCTGGACAGCGAGAAACGTGAAAAACTGGATGAACTGGCAAATCACCATCATGGTGGCTGGCACTAACAGGCGCGCAAAAAATTGGAGAGGCAGGTTTGTGATCGCATCAGGCCTGCCTCTTTTGTCGTCGGCTTCTATTCATCATTCGCTTTAAGATAGCGATAGAGACCGAGGGATGCGACACCAAATAGAAGATGAACCGCGACCACCGGCGGCCAGCCAAACAAGTAGATAATGTCATTGGCAAGACCCGCCTTGAAGGGGCCACCCCCGAACGCAAGCCCGCGTGTGCCAAAAAAAGTGTTCGCCATGGCGGGGAGTGTAAAGAGCCACGCGGTGACAAGGCCCGACCAGAAGAGGAGGCGAAACTCGCCTTCCTTCAACCGCATAAACTGACCGCCAAATGCAAGTGCCATCAGCAGAAGGCCCTGTGTAATGGCCTCCATATGCCCCATGCGGAATGAGCGCGCATCGCCCGGTATATCGACTTCAATCTGAATGGGAAGGGGCCATAGGACAATCTCTCCCAAAAGGTGGAAGAACCAGACCCAGCCAAAGAGAAGCCCCGCGATGAAAAGCCCAACACCGTTAAGGAAGAGCAGGGCCTGCATGCGTTTGCTGATATGTGTGAAGGGCATCATAGAAATTCTTTCCATCTTGATTATGCAGGAAGGGGATCGTTAAGCCGGTTGGTATCAAGGGCAGCCACCCGTTCCGGTGCGTCATGATAGAGTGCGGCCCAGGCAACACCCCAATCCGGGTCCTTGATTTTTGCCGGATGGTAACCGGGTGCCAGAATACGTGCCATTTTTGGTGTCAGCCGTGCAAAAATCCGGGCGAGCATTTTGGCAAGCCGCCAGCGGCTTTTGACATTCTTCCATAACCCATCTTCTTTCAGCAGCGCGCGATAGCCCTGACCTGTTCGGAAAAAAATGTGCCCCGTCGCATAGACAAGTCCAATGATCCGCCACGCATAGGAGCCGTAGAGGTGGTCGAACACGTCAAAGGCAACATTCTTGTGCTCAATCTCTTCAACAAAGTGCCAGAGAATGAGTGAGGCGACATGGGGATCACTGCCGCCGAACAGAAAGTCGCGATCATCAATCAGCATTTCACCAAGCGCGAGGGCCATGCTTTCAAAGCCTTCGGCATAAGCAAGGTTGAACTTGAGGGATCGTTCCTCCTCAAGTGTTTTGTAATCCTCTGCAAGCAGCGCTTCAAACGGTGCCAGCGCGGCATAACCCATAGCGGCAAGCTCATCATTGAATTTCTGGTGTTGACGAAAATGGGTTGCCTCCTGCGCAACGTAGAGATCCAATTCCTTCTGGAGTGCGGGGCATGTGATCAGCGGTCTTGCTTTCCGCATGGTTCGGATGAGATAGGGCTCAAGATAGGGCATCGCTAGCGAGGCAGCATTTACCATCTGCGAAAATTCAGGCCGTTTAGCGTTCCAGTGCGCGCTCTTCGTTGCCTCATAGGAAAACGGCACGCGACGCAATTCCATACGGTGGGAAGGGCGAACGGTGTCGGTCATGGCGGAAGTCCTGTGTAGAGCAAAAAATCTAAAATAGACTAAATACTCTAAAACGCAACCCCTGACCGGATAGGTCAATAAACCTGTGGAAATGGCAAGCTGGTCTGCTATTCATGGATGTTGAATAGGCTTGGGTGGCGGAAAGGGTATGAATGAACAATCGTGAAAGAACGCTGTCCGCCGCCCGCCAACTGATGAATGAGCACGGTGCAGACGCGATCGGCACCAATCAGATCGCGGACGCCACCGGCATTTCGCCGGGCAATATCTACTACCATTTCAAGAACAAGGAAGAGATAGTCCGGACCTTGTTTGGCGAGCTGGAGGCGACGTTTGCTGACGCATTGACAGCCGACATCGAAACCCCCATCAGCCCGGCGCGTTTTGCGGGCTTTTATCTTCGTAGTTTGAAAGTTTCTTGGGATTACCGGTTTTTCTTCGGCGGGCTTCTTCAGCTCTTGCGAAAAGATGAGGAACTGGCGGAGCGCTACCGAAAGCTGCAAGCATGGGCGGTGGACAATCTGGAGGCTATCGCGCGCCAAGTCGCGGCCGACGGGCACATGACCAAGCCGAAGGGACGGGGCGGATTTCGCTCGGTCGCAGTGGGGACCTGGCTTATTTGGAGCAATTGGATCCGCTACGCACAGATATCCTCGCCAACCCACGAAGTGCAAGGCGCCGACATGGTGGACGGCGTCTCGCAAATCTTTGATGTATTGGCGCCCTATCTTGATCCGGCGTTTGACCGCGCAGCGCGCAGGGTGCTGGCACGGGAACTCGGCAAGCTCGAACTCTAATTGGGGTTGAGCCCAGAGCCTTCAGCCTGACGGCGGAACATGAAACCATACCGCGTCGGGAGAAGGCGCTGTGCCCAATCAACCAGCCGTGCATCAAACCCGATCAAAATGCGTTTCTTGTTTTTGATGATGCCATTGACGATGGTCTCGGCCGCTTTCTCAGGCGTGGTGCGGGCGATCTGGTCGAACCCCGACATGGCGTCTTCACGTTCGGTCACACTGGAGCTCTGCAAAAAGCGGGCATTGCGGACGATGTTGGTTTTGATGCCACCGGGATGCACACTCGACACTTTGATGTTGGTGTCTGCCATTTCCTGGATGAGCGCTTCTGTAAAGCCGCGAATGGCAAACTTTGCAGAATTGTAAGCCGCCTGACTGGGCACCGCGATCAGACCGAAAATGCTGGACACGTTGATGATGTGACCGGCGCCCTTTTTCTGCATCTGCGGCAGGAACGCTTTCGTGCCATAGACCATGCCCCAGAAGTCAATATTCATGACCCATTCGAAATCATCATAGCCGAGCTCGTCCACACGGGCGATCTGCGCGACACCTGCATTGTTGAGCACAATGTCGGCACCGCCATGGGCCGCTGCAACATCATCGGCGAAGGCATAGACCGCATCCTTGTTGGCCACGTCGACAATATGTGTGGAAACTGTGCCGCCCGCCTTGCGGATCTGCGCGGCGGTCTCTTCAAGACCTTCCTTGTTCACATCCGTGATGCACAGCGTCGCGCCCTTCGCGGCCAGAAGGCAGGCGGTCGCGCGGCCGATACCGCTTGCCGCCCCGGTTACAACTGCAATTTTCCCGGAAATTTCGGTCATTATCCCACCCCAGCTCTTTGTCTTTATCTGTTCACTTGTGACAAATTGTCAATAATTTGTCTTATACCGAATATGAATGCCTTTGTCTTCCCTTGATAAACCACACCTTCCCGTCATGTTTGTATTTGTCACAAGGGTCTCATATTAGAACTGCAAGCAAGGCGATCAGCGGATGGCGCGGGATAGTATCCGTGCCAGACACTTCAACCAGACACCCGGGCCAGACAAGGGTCATGCAGATGGATACGCAGTTGAACAATCAAGCAGACGGTCAGCAAAACGATGATAAGAGGCAAGCGCCCGGTTTGGCGGGGCTCCTATCAAGAGCGCGCACCATCGTGCTTCTGGCTCTCGCTGTCTTTGTGCTGACAGATCTGATCGGTCTCACCAGTCTCTTCTGGTCTATCGTAGGTTGGCTGGCCGTCAGCGCGAGCGCTCTCTACATGGCGTATGAAAGTGATCTGCGTGAACGCCGGGCCGTGGCGCGGACGCAAGCCCGTGGTGTGCGGGCACAAGACGAAGCAGGTATTGGCACCGCTCTGTTAAACCAGTTGCCCGATGTCATTGTTTTGGTGGACGGGCGAGGGCGCATCCTTTTTCAGAACCTGGCAGCCGCTGCATTTACCGGACAATCAGCGGTCGGGAAATTGCTGGGCAGCACCTTTCGAGAGCCGTCACTGCTTCAAGCCGTGGAGCAGGTGCGCGCCGGCGAAAGCGTGCAAGCTTTCGAGATTGTGCGCAGCTTGCCCGTCGAACGACATTTCCGCGTTCTGGCGACGCCTGCCGAGACTGCACCCGCCGTACCCGCCGTACTCCTTGTCTTGCACGACATTACTGACGCCAAGCGCATTGAACAGATGCGGGTGGACTTTGTGGCGAACGCAAGCCACGAGTTGAAGACGCCATTGGCCTCCGTCTCAGGCTTTATCGAAACGCTCCAGGGGCCAGCTCGCGACGACGAGGAGGCCCGCGAGCGCTTTCTCGGCATTATGGCCGAACAGACCCATCGCATGAAGCGATTGATCGCCGACCTTCTGTCGCTCAGCCGAATTGAACTGCGTGAGCATCAACCGCCCAAAGGTTCGATTGACATGAAACTCCTGGTCAAGGAAGTGGTTGCGGCGGTGACCCCGATTGCGGAGCGCGACGGGGTTGAACTGTTTGTCGAGCTTCCTGACGACCTGCCAAAGGTAAGGGGGGACTGGGACGAGCTGCATCAAGTCGTTCAAAATCTCGTCGACAATGCGGTCAAGTATGGCCGAAGCGGCAAGAAGGTGGAGATCACCGGCGCCCTCCATTCGGAAAATGAACGTGCCTATGTGGCGCTGTTCGTTCGTGACTTTGGGCCGGGCATTGCGCGCCAGCATATCCCGCGGCTCACCGAACGCTTCTACCGGGTGGATGCGGTCGCATCCCGCGAACGGGGGGGGACAGGACTTGGCCTGGCCATCGTCAAACACATCTTGAACAGGCATGGCGGCGAGATGGTGGTGGAAAGTGAATTGGGCCAGGGCACCAAATTCACAATCATGCTTCCACTTTATAAATAGATCATATAAATCAGCAGCTTACGCTGTCACATAAGTGTTACAAATTTGTCGTATTCCTTTCGCCGAGCGCTTCTAGCGTGCGGCTCGTATCAGGGTGTCGGGGAGGACATAAACAAGTGTCCGATCCGCCACGAGGCTTGAGAAAACGCAATAGGGCGTGAACGTGAGGCTCAACCTGAAAACAGGGACATACCATGGATTGGAGAACACCCGTGAACCTCAAAAACCTGGCAGCCGCAGCCACTGTTGCCGTTGCATCCTTCACAATGGTCGGCGTCGCAGAAGCCCGCGACCAAATTCAGATCGTTGGCTCGTCGACAGTCTTTCCATTTTCAACCGCTGTAGCTGAGCGTTTCGGTCAGACAACGTCCTTCAATACGCCGGTCGTTGAATCAACCGGCACAGGCGGCGGCATGAAGCTGTTTTGTTCAGGCGTTGGCCTTGAGCATCCAGACATCACAAACGCCTCGCGTCGCATCAAAGAAGGTGAGTTCAAGGCCTGTGCTGACAATGGCATCACGATCACCGAAGTGAAAATCGGCTTTGATGGCATCGTTCTCGCAAACGAAAAGTCGGGTGCCGAGTTCTACCTCACAACCCGCGATATCTTCGTAGCGCTGGCCAAGCAGATCCCGGACGGGAATGGCGGTCTGATTGACAACCCGCACACCAACTGGTCGGAAGTGAACCCACAGCTTCCTGATATCCGTATCGAAGTTCTGGGCCCGCCCCCAACGTCCGGCACGCGCGACGCCTTTGTTGAGCTGGCGATGGAAGCAGGTGCAAAATCCTTCCCAGAGCTGAAAGCGCTCAAAGGTGAAGACGAAAAGGCCTTTCAGGCCATCGCGCATGCCGTGCGTGAAGATGGCGCTTTCATCGAAGCCGGTGAAAACGACAATCTGATCGTGCAGAAGCTTGCTGCGAACCCGAATGCTCTCGGTATTTTCGGTTTCTCCTTCCTTGATCAGAACGCTGACCGCCTGAAAGGCGCAATCGTTGATGGCAATGCGCCAACCTTCGAGAACATCGCAAGTGGTGAGTACGCGGTTGCACGCTCCATCTACTTCTATGTGAAGAAAGAGCATGTCGGCACAGTTGCAGGTATTCAGGAGTTTGTGGCCGAGTTTACGTCGGAAGCCGCTTGGGGGCCTGATGGGTACCTTGTGGACAAGGGCTTGATCCCACTGCCAGATGCAGATCGTGATGAGATCCGCAATCAGGCAACATCATTGGCCCCAATGGCCATGTAATTCAAAGACAGGCGGGCCTTTGGAACGAGGCCCGCCTGTTTTTCTCTCGGCGCTATCGTGATGTCACGTTCGGCCCAATCTGGCGAGTATGATGAATAGTTTTGTTTTGATCCTGGCAGTTCTGGCGCTCGGCGCATTCGGTTTCTGGATAGGTCGGGCCCGTGCTCGCGTTCTGGCAAAAGGTGCGCATCTTTCGTCACTTCATTCCTTGCCAAGCTATCATGGGACCTATGTTGCACTGTGGTGCTGCGTGCCGGCCTTTCTGCTGATTGCAGGCTGGACAGCGTTTGAGCCAGCCATCGTTGAATTTATTGTCATCGGTAGTCTACCTGCGGCAGCAGAGCTTTCTGCCTCGCAGCTCAGCCTCTTGATTGCTGACATTTCGAACCTCGCGTCCGGCAATATTGTGAGCAGAGAAGTTGACTCCACCTTGGCCGCCGCCGCTGAACATTACGTATCTCTACAGGCCCTCTCGCACGCGGCTCTTGTCGTACTTAGTCTGGGGCTTGCGATTTGCGGGCTTTATTTTGCGCGCAAGGCACTGTCGCAGACCTTCCGTGCGCGAAACAGGGTTGAGCAGATCGCACGTATTGCAATGATGGTCGCGTCAACCATCGCAATTTTGACGACTGTCGGGATCGTGCTTTCTCTCATTTTCGAGACCATTCGCTTTTTTGACAAAGTAAGCATCACCGAGTTTTTGTTCGGCCTGAATTGGAGCCCACAAACGGCTCTTCGCGCTGAGCAGGTCGGATCGTCGGGCGCTTTCGGTGCCGTGCCAATCTTTGCGGGCACTTTTCTGATCACTATACTTGCGATGACAATCGCGGTGCCGATCGGTCTCTTCTCCGCCATTTACATGTCGGAATATGCAGGCCCCAAATTCCGGGCGACCGCAAAACCGGTGCTGGAGATGCTCGCGGGCATTCCAACCGTTGTCTACGGCTTCTTTGCCGCGCTGACCGTTGCCCCTTTCTTTCGCAACACCGGCGAGGCGGTTGGCCTCACTGTCTCCTCAGAATCAGCCCTTGCCGCAGGCATGGTGATGGGGATCATGATCATCCCGTTCATCTCCTCCCTGTCGGATGACGTGATGAACGCCGTCCCGCAGACATTGCGCGATGGGTCCTATGCGCTGGGCGCAACAAAGTCGGAGACGATCAAGCAGGTGATCTTGCCGGCGGCATTGCCGGGGATTGTGGGCGCTGTGTTGCTTGCCGTGTCGCGCGCGATCGGCGAAACGATGATCGTGGTCATGGCCGCTGGTCTCGCCGCCAATCTGACGCTCAATCCGCTTGAAGCCGTCACCACAGTGACAGTTCAGATCGTCACCCTGCTGGTCGGCGATCAGGAGTTCGATAGCGCGAAAACACTCGCCGCTTTCGCCCTCGGTCTTGTTCTTTTCACCATCACGCTCAGTCTCAACATGGTGGCGCAGCGCGTGGTCAAAAAATATCGCGAGAAGTATGATTGATATGGCCACTGAAACGCTAAACGCCAAACCGGAATTGTCAGCCCGCCTGAAACAGCGCTATGCCGCAGAACGTCGGTTCCGCGCATATGGGCTGGCCGCTATCCTGCTCGCTATCGCCGTCCTGCTCGTGTTGCTTGTGTCGATTGTGCGCCAGGGAACGCCTGCTTTCTTTCAGACCTACATTCTGGTTGACGTATATCTGGACCCGTCCGTTATTGACCCCAGGGGTGAGGCTGACCCGACGGTTCTCGCGCGCGCCGACTATCAAGGCCTGATCAAGCGCACTCTCTACGACCGCTTTCCGGACGTGACGGACAGGCGGGAGAAGCGGGCTCTCGTTGGCCTTGTGTCGTCAGGTGCCTATCGTCCGGTACGTGAGCGTGTGTTGGCGGACCCGAGCCTTATCGGCTCGACGCAGAGCATGTGGCTCGTTGCATCGGATGATATTGATACGTTCAACAAGGGCCAGATCAGCCGCGAAACGGTGGAAGCAGATCGCCGTGTAAAGGACAATGAAATCAGTTGGTTTGATGCCATTGCCGCGGAAGGTCGCACCGACCTCAAGTTTAATGTCGCCTTCTTTTCAACGGGCGATAGCCGCGAGCCGGAGCTTGCAGGCATCTGGGGCGCAGTTGTTGGGTCCTTCCTTACGCTGATTGTGACACTTGCGGTGTCCTTCCCGCTTGGTGTTATGGCGGCGGCCTATCTTGAGGAGTTTGCGCCGAAGAACCGTTGGACAGATCTCATCGAGGTCAACATCAATAATCTTGCGGCCGTCCCTTCTATCGTCTTCGGTCTTTTGGGCCTGGCTGTCTTTTTGAATTTCTTTGGCCTGCCACGCTCGGCACCCCTTGTCGGTGGTCTGGTATTGGCGCTCATGACCTTGCCCACCATCATCATCGCGACACGGGCAGCACTCAAAGCTGTGCCGCCATCCATTCGCGAAGCAGCGCTCGGCATTGGGGCCTCTGAACTTCAGGTTGTGACCCATCACGTGCTGCCGCTGGCAATGCCCGGTATTCTGACGGGGACGATCATCGGCATGGCGCAGGCGTTGGGCGAGACGGCCCCGCTTCTGATGATAGGGATGGTTGCCTTCATTGTGGATGTGCCAACCCTCGTGACCGATCCAGCGACGGTGCTTCCGGTTCAGATTTACATCTGGGCGGACAGTCCCGAACGCGCCTTCGTCGCAAAGACCAGCGCGGCCATCATGGTCCTGCTTGGTTTCCTCATCACCATGAACGCGATTGCAGTTCTCCTGCGGAAGCGCTTCGAACGTCGCTGGTAGAAAGATTTTGGAAATGGCTGTAGCAGAAATTATCAAAGATGAGCCCCGGCCCGTGCCAGAGGACAAGAGTGTGACATACAAAATTACCGGCAATGACGTTTCAGTTTTCTACGGGGCAAAGCAAGCCCTCTTCGATGTAAACCTCAATGTGCGTGCCAATCAGGTCACGTCGCTCATTGGCCCGTCTGGCTGTGGCAAGTCGACATTCCTGCGATGCATCAACCGTATGAACGATGTGATCGACGGATGCCGTATCGAAGGTGAAATCAAGGTTGATGGCACAGACATTTATCGCTCGGGCCTTGATGTTGTAGACCTGCGCGCCCGCGTTGGTATGGTGTTTCAAAAACCCAATCCTTTCCCCAAGTCGATCTACGACAATATTGCCTACGGACCGCGCATTCATGGGAAAGCAAGCAATCGGACCGAGCTGGATGAGATTGTCGAGACCAGTCTTCAAAGGGCCGGCTTGTGGGAAGAAGTAAAGGATCGTCTGGACAATCCCGGCACGGGTCTTTCCGGCGGTCAGCAGCAGCGCCTTTGCATCGCTCGCGCCATTGCCGTGGACCCTGAAGTCATTCTCATGGATGAGCCGTGCTCGGCCCTTGACCCGATTGCAACCGCTCGCATTGAAGAACTGATGGATGAGTTGCGGGAAAACTACACGATCATCATCGTGACCCACTCAATGCAACAGGCTGCGCGCGTATCCCAGCGCACAGCTTTCTTTCATTTGGGTGTGCTTGTGGAAGAAGGGGCAACCAGTGACATATTCACCAGCCCCAATGACAAGCGCACGCAAGATTACATTACCGGCCGTTTTGGCTAAGGCACATTGAAAAGAAACAGGGATTTGAGGAGCAACGTCCGTGACTGAACATATCGTCAAATCATTTGAGGAAGAGCTGGAGCACATTTCCTCTCAAGTGTCCAAAATGGGGGGGCTTGCCGAAAGCCAGTTGCGCTCGGCCATTGATTGCGTGACACGCCGCGACCTGAAGCTCGCCAGCCAGACAGTGATGCATGATCAGCATCTTGATGAGCTTGAGCTGTCCATTGAGAATGACGCGGTAAAACTGATTGCACTGCGCCAGCCCATGGCACTTGATTTGCGTGAAGCCATGTCTGCGATCAAAATTGCCGCTGATCTGGAGCGTATTGGTGATCTGTCCAAAAACATCTCCAAGCGTGCGCTCATCATGTTTGATGACTATGAAACGCCGACGCGCCTCGCGCAGGGTCTCTCTCGCATGGGCAAACTGGCACACGGGCAGCTCAACATGGTGCTGGATGCTTATGTCAATCGGGATGCAGCTGTCGCCAGGAAAGTATGGCTGTCCGATGAAGAGATTGACGAGATGTATAATTCCGTCTTTCGTGAGCTTCTGACATATATGATGGAGGATCCGCGCACGATCGGTGTGTGTACCCATCTTCTGTTCGTGGCCAAAAACATTGAGCGGATCGGCGATCACGCAACCAATATTGCGGAAACCGTAAGCTATCTCGTCACGGGTCGCCGTATCACGGAAGCTCGTCCCAAGCGCGACCAGACAAGCACAACGCCGGTTGGGGGCGATTTTCTCGAATGAGCTTGGAGCGCGGGTGAAATGAGCCCTCGGTCAATCTGAACAATTTTTCCGACGAGGTGTAAAATGACACTGAACATGGAAGTTGATAGAATGAAGAGCCACCCTTCTTTTGAGGCTCCGACACGGCGGACGACAATGAAACCCACAGTACTGGTTGTTGAGGACGAGGAGGCCCTTTCCACTCTCCTTCGGTATAATCTGGAGAAGGAAGGTTACAATGTCGTGACAACGGCAGATGGTGAAGAGGCATCCCTCCTTGTTAGGGAGTGCAATCCGGATCTGGTCTTGCTGGACTGGATGCTGCCAAGTCTTTCGGGCATCGAGCTGTGTCGCAGACTGCGCACCCGGACTGAAACGCGAAACCTGCCGATTGTGATGATCACCGCCCGCGGTGAAGAGGCGGACCGTATTCGTGGCCTCGACACAGGCGCTGATGACTACATCACCAAGCCTTTCTCAACGACAGAGCTGATGGCCCGCATCCGCGCGGTTCTGCGCCGTATCCGTCCCGCACTTGCCGAAGATATTTTGACCTTTGGTGAAGTTGTCATGGATCGCACCGCCCACCGCGTGCGTCGCGGCGAGCGGGAGGTGCAGCTGGGCCCCACCGAATATCGTTTGCTCGAGCATTTGATGCAGAACCCCGGGCGGGTTTTCTCCCGCGCGCAATTGCTGGACTCTGTGTGGGGGTCTGACGTTTATGTCGAAGCCCGCACCGTCGACGTTCATATCGGGCGTTTGCGCAAGGCACTTGTGACCGGCAGTGAGGCGGATCCGATCCGGACGGTTCGCGCCGCGGGCTATGCGTTGGATGAGCAGTTTTTGATCTGACATCAGGCCCGCATGGTTCAAGCGTGTCTCAACGTACAAAAAAAGCCGGCGTATTCGCCGGCTTTCATTTGATCTGGGGGATGTGATCAGCCGCCAAACGCGGACTTCATCCGATTGCGATCTGTCCGGCGACGTGGCTGTACGGGCTGGTAGGCCAGGCGCGCATGTTCCGCACAATAAGGCATGGAAGGATCTGCACGGCGGCCACAGAAGTGAAACTCTTCCGTGCCCGGGTCGCCAATCGGCCATTTGCAGGTCTGCTCCGTCAATGTCAGCACGGTTGCGCGCATACCGGGTTCCAGTTCCACCGGAAGATCCGCACGTGGCATGGCCTCACTCACACGCGGCTCTTCTTCCTTCGCCGCCACAGGGCGCGGAGCCGCCGTCTGCGCGGGCCTTGGTGCCGCTGCCCGCGGGGCCGCAGTCCGTGCCCGTGGTGCGCGATTGGTTGTTGCCCGACCTGAAAGACCAAGCCGATGAATTTTGCCGATAACCGCATTTCTGGTGACGCCGCCCAGCTGTTTGGCAACCTGGCTGGCGCTCAGCCCTTCGGCCCAGAGCTTCTTCAGTAGTTCGACGCGTTCGTCCGTCCACATAGCAGTGCATCCCCTTGAAAAAGCGGCAGTTTTGCCGCCGCTGGCCTCAAAATTCCCCATCTGGATACAAACGAAAATGGATCGATCCGACCCGAGAAAATGAGCGTTTGCGTCCCCAGCCCACTACATATCGTGTGTGCTGGCCTGAAATGTACAAAATAAGGGGCCCGGAATGCAAGATTTGGTTAACCTCTGACCGGCTTTATCCACAGAAAATTCCCCGGAGAGGGGCCTGATGCCCGGTAAATTCAGACAAACCCAGAACAAACGCCGGTTTCCTTAAATACCTGCGCAATTGCCATTGCGAACGGACGACAAACGACCTATCTCGGTGCATCAAGAGGGAGGTTCACATGAGCACAGATCATTTTTTGCCGGAAGGTTCGCGCCACTTTGGCTCGTTCAACTGGCTTGGCATGTGGACGCTCTACCTGAAGGAAGTCCGCCGCTTCATCAAAGTCATCACCCAGACCGTGTTTGCCCCGGTGGTGACGACGCTTTTGTTTCTGGCGATCTTCTCCCTCGCGCTGGGGACGCAGCGGCCAGACATTAATGGCGTGCCCTTCACCGAATTCCTGGCGCCGGGCCTCATTATGATGACCATGCTGCAAAACGCGTTTGCGAACACCTCGTCCTCAATCCTGATCTCGAAGGTTCAGGGCAATATTGTGGATGTGTTGATGCCGCCGCTTTCCGCTGGTGAGCTCAATATCGGTTTTGCCATGGCGGGCGTCACACGCGGTATTCTCTGCGGGCTCGTGACGGCTATCGGCATGCTCCCCTTTGTCAGTTTCTCGGTGGCAAGCTTTGGCGCGCTCATCTTTTTTGCCGTCGGTGCATCGCTCATGCTCGCTCTTTTGGGCATGTTGGGCGGCATCTGGTCAGAGAAGTTTGATCATCTGCAGGCCGTGACAAACTTCGTCATCACACCGCTCGCCTTTCTTTCCGGCACGTTTTACTCCGTCAAACAATTGCCGGAATTTGCCTACCATCTCACCCAGTACAACCCCTTCTTCTACTTGATTGACGGTTTCCGCTATGCCTTTACCGGCGTCGCTGATGGGTCGATCGTGACCGGTGTCTGGGTTACAATTGGCTGCAATCTTGTCTTGTGGGTCATCTCGGATCGCGTTCTCCGACGAGGCTATCGTCTCAAGGCCTAACCTACTGATCCGTCACACAAATTTCGTGTGACACGTTTTTGCCAGTCGATTGACAATGGCCCCTGAACCCAACATACTCCGGCGCTTCTCGGACAGCCGCCGGCTTCAGGCGGCTTTTTTCATTGGCGTTCGGGAGCGCACCGATGATGACACCTATACTGCCGACCTATAATCGGGCCGACCTTGAATTTGAGAGCGGCGAAGGACCTTATTTGTTTACGCCCACGGGCGAACGCTACCTGGACTTTGGTGGCGGGGTTGCCGTTGTGAGCTTGGGCCATGCCCACCCCCATCTGGTGGAGGTGCTGGAAACCCAGGCGCGCAAACTGTGGCACACATCCAATCTGTATCGGATACCAGGGCAACAGCGCCTGGCGGAGCGGCTTGTCGCAAACACATTTGCCGACACAGTCTTTTTCACCAATTCCGGCGCGGAAGCGGTCGAATGCACGATCAAAATGGCGCGGAAATTCCATTCCGCCAATGGCGCGCCCGAACGTGATGAGATCATTACATTTGAAGGTGCCTTCCACGGTCGGACGCTGGCGACTATTGCTGCCGGCGGACAGGAAAAATATCTCGAAGGCTTCGGCCGTCGGATGCCGGGTTTTGTGCAGGTGCCGATGGGTGACCTGAAAGCCATGAAGGCTGCAATCGGCCCCAACACGGCCGGCATCCTGCTGGAGCCGATTGAGGGCGAAGGCGGTGTCAGGCCTTGGGAGCTGGCAGCCCTGCGGCAGATCCGCGACATTTGCGACGAGGCAGGCATCTTGATGCTGCTCGACGAAGTGCAAACCGGTGTGGGGCGCACAGGCCATCTCTTCGCCCATGAAATGGCGGGGATCACGCCGGACATTATGGCAGCGGCCAAGGGGCTCGGCGGCGGGTTCCCTGTCGGCGCTTGTCTGGCGACGGAAAATGCCGCCAAAGGCATGACCGCCGGGACCCATGGGTCCACCTTCGGCGGCAACCCGCTTGCCATGGCGGTGGCCAATGGAGTGCTGGATGTGGTGCTGGAGCCTGGCTTCCTGGATACGGTCCGCGCAAAAGGCCTCAAACTGAAGCAGAAGCTCGCACAGCTTGCCGACGAGAATGGCGACATTATCGAGAGCATTCGGGGCGAAGGCCTGATGCTCGGTATCAAGTGCAAAGTCACAAACACAATTCTCTCGGGCGCTCTCTTGAAAGAACATATGCTAGCAGTCGGCGCGGGCGACAATGTCGTGCGCCTCTTGCCGCCGCTTGTGATTGAAGACGAGCATATCGACCAGGCGATCGAAGCAATCGGTAACGCCTGCGCGGCGATCCGGCGGAGCGAGAAGGAGGGCGCAGAATGACGGGCGCCATCAAACATTTTATCGACCTGCACCGGATACCAAAGAAGGAATTGCGCGCCATCATGGATGACGCCCATGCCCGTAAAAAGGCACGCGTTGGCCTTGCTAAAGGCAAGTACGATCCGGACCGTCCTCTGGATGGTCACATGCTGGCGATGATTTTTGAAAAACCTTCGACGCGGACGCGCGTCTCCTTTGATGTTGCCATGCAGCAGCTCGGGGGCTTGAGCTTGTTGCTCAACGGGGCCGATATGCAATTGGGACGTGGCGAGAGTGTCGCTGACACCGCGCGTGTTCTCTCGCGTTACGTGGACGCGATCATGATCCGCACAACAGCGCACTCCAATCTGCTGGACTTGGCGGAGAACGCGTCTGTCCCCGTGATCAACGGACTGACAGACCGCTCGCATCCCTGCCAGCTGGTCGCGGATGTAATGACGTTTGAGGAGCACAAAGGACCGATCAAGGACCGTGTCGTTGCCTGGTCGGGCGACGGCAACAATGTGGCTGTCTCCTGGATCCACGCCGCTGCGCAGTTTGATTTTGAACTTCGCATTGCCAGCCCTCCCGATCTCACTGTGCGCGATGAAACCGTCGAGTGGGCGAAGGATCAGGGTGCGCGTATCATCCTGACCGAAGATCCCTATGCGGCGGTAGATGGCGCTGATTGCGTTGTCGCGGATACATGGGTGTCCATGGGTGACTCCCGCGACGTGGTCAAAACCCGGCACAATCTGCTGGCGCCTTACCGTGTGGATGAACGCCTGATGGCGGCGGCAAACAAGGATGCGATCTTTATGCATTGTCTGCCGGCGCACCGCGGTGAGGAAATGACGGACGCAGTGATCGATGGTCCGCAGTCGGTCGTGTTCGATGAAGCCGAGAACCGCCTTCATGCACAAAAAAGTATTCTGACCTGGTGCCTGACGTGACAATTGGCGAACAAATGCTGACAAGTGAAGCGTTGCAGCTGGATGACGTCGTCATTCCTTTCCAGATCGAGGGGATCGATATGCGCGGGCGTATCGTGCGCCTGTCATCGCTCGTGTCAGACGTCATGTCCCGCCATAGCTATCCGGAGCCAGTGGCCATTCTGCTCGGTGAGGCGCTCACCCTGGCGGCGATGCTGGGCACCAGCCTGAAGTTTGAGGGCCGCTTTACCTTGCAGACGAAGAGCGACGGTCCGGTCTCCATGCTGGTCGCAGATTTCGAAAGCCCCGGCAATATTCGTGGCTACGCGCATATCGATCCGGCTGCGCTCGCCGCTGCTCTTGAAAAGGGCATAGAAAAACCGGCGGAGCTGATGGGCAAGGGCTACATGGCGCTCACCATCGATCAGGGTGCGGATATGGACCGCTATCAGGGGATCGTGCAATTGGACGAGACCGGTCTTGCGGCCGCTGCGCACGAATATTTCGCCCAGTCAGAGCAGATCGCAACCCGCATCAAAATGGCTGTTGGTCAGTTTTACGACCGCGACGGCGATGAGGGCGCGCAAAAAGGCTGGCGAGCCGGTGCGATCATGATCCAGCACTTGCCACGCGAGGGTGGCGTGACGGGTTTCCGCGAAGATGATGAAACGCGTGGACTGAGCGACGAAGAGCGCAATTGGGAACATGCCGCCATCTTGCTGGATACAGTAACGGATGAAGAATTGCTTGATCCTGATGTGACCGCAGACAGGCTTCTGTTCCGCCTTTATCATGAGGATGGGGTGCGCGCTTATCCGCCATCCGCTGTCCAGTTCGGTTGCCGCTGCTCGCGTGAGCGGATCGAAGGTGTTTTGGGAACCTTCGGAGCAGATGATATAGAGCATATGACGCAGAACGGGATGATCGAGACCAAGTGCGAGTTTTGTGCAGAGGTCTATGAGTTTGATCCCGCCCAATTTGGAGGCTGAAACATGCGCGCATCATCGGTAAGGGTTCTCGGGTCATTCGGCATTTTGGTATCGCTCCTGGTGGCCTGCACATCGTCCGCGCCTTTGGCCCCACCTGAGGCTGTGGAGATCACCTTCCAGCATCGCGCGCCGATCATGCTTGATATTGCGCGTATTGAAATCGTTGATGCCTACGAGCCTCCGCTCAAATATCCCAACGTGGAACATCTGCACGAATTGTCACCGTCGGAAGTTGCCACGCGCTGGAGTGAAGATCGTCTCCGGGCTGTGGGGACACGGGGTCAGCTTACATTGATCATTCAGGAAGCAAGCGTGGTGGAAGAAAAGATCAGTGTCGCAGACGGGATTGGGGGCTTCTTCCGCGATGAGCCTGATACACGGCTGCGAGGCCGTGTCCGCGCACGCTTTGACTATATTGATGTGGGCCCACCTTCACGGTCGCGCGCGGTCGAGGTGAGTGCAGAGGCAAGCACCGAGATCATGGAGAGCGCAACGCTGAACGAGCGCGATCTCGCTTACCTTACCCTCGTTGAGAAACTCGCAGCCGAGTTTGACAAGGGCCTGACGAGCGAACTGGAATCCACTTTTTCCATGCTCATTCGTCGGTAAGTGCTCTCACCCGATAGTCACGGTCACCCGGTATTTGCCTTCAAAGAGCAACGTGATCCATCAATCGACGCATGAAGCGCTCGCAGGTGGCAACTTGCGCGAGGGTGACAAATTCATCCGGCTTGTGGGCTTGCAAGATACTGCCCGGCCCGCAAATGACGGTGGGAATATCGGCAAGCTGGAAGAGACCAGCCTCAGTGCCATATGAAACAGCATGTGTTTCGTTCTGCGCGGCAAGTTTAAGGACAAGCGCCTCCCCACTTGTCCCATGATCAGGCACAAGCGAGGGAACATGTGCGCCAGCCTTGGTGCGTATCCACGTGTTGGCGGAGACCGCGTGCATCTTGGGCAGGAGAACCGTCTCGGCATAGGCGGTGACACGGTCAACAATCTCGGCGGCATCCTGATCAGGCAGCGAACGAAACTCCCATTCAAAGGCACAGTCTTTGGGGATGATGTTAAGCGCTGTCCCGCCCTCAATCGGGCCGACATGGACGGATGTGTAAGGCGGTGTAAAACGTCCGGATGGATCGCCCTTCACCTTCATCTCTTCGCCGATACCTGAAATAAAGTGAATAAGCTCTGCGGCAATCATCACCGCGTTGACGCCTTCATTCGTTGCACTTGAATGGGCCTCAAGTCCGCGCACATGGGTTTTGAACGCGTTGATGCTTTTGTGCGCATTGACGACCATCATGTCGGACGGCTCTCCGACTATGACGACTTCCGGCTTTGGCAACTGCCGGATTGCCTGATCAATCAACGGGCGCACGCCAAGACATCCAATCTCTTCATCATAGGAAAGCGCAAAATGCACTGGAATGCGCAAGCCGCGCTCAAGGAAGTCCGGCACAAGCGCAAGCGCAATGGCAAAGAAGCTCTTCATGTCGCATGTGCCACGCCCGAACAGCTTTCCGTCAGCCTGTCGAAGGGTGAACGGGTCGGCAGACCAGTCCTGCCCATCAACGGGGACAACATCCGTATGGCCGGAAAGCACGATCCCGCCCGCCATGTCCGCAGGTCCAAGTGTGGCGAGCAGGTTCGCTTTTGTGCCGAGATCATTTTCAATGCGTTGATGGGGGACACCCCACCCATCCAGATAATCCTCAATAAAGCGGATCAGATCGAGATTTGAATGGCGGCTCACGGTGTCAAAGCTGACAAGAGCGGCGATCATGTCAAAAGGTGTGTAACGCTTGCCCATCAGTTTCTCATCCACGCCAGAAGGTCGGAGTAAAGAGGACCAGAACGGTAAAAATTTCAAGTCTGCCGATCAACATCGTGAAAGACAAAAGCCATTTGGCAAGATCAGGCAATGTCGCAAAAGTGCCGGCGGGGCCGATGACCGGGCCAAGCCCTGGGCCCACATTGGAAATGGCAGTGCCCGCCGCAGACAATGCGGTCACCATATCGAGCCCCATAAGTGCCAGTAGAATGGCAACAATGCCAAAGGTTGCAAAGAACAGAAACATGAAACTCATCACGGAGGCCGTGACACTGTCTTCAATCATCTTGCCATTATAGCGTGGGGCAAAAACCCCGTTTGGATGAACGAGACGGCGGATCTGTACCTTCGCGGCTTCATAGATAACTTGAAATCGGAAAATCTTGATGCCGCAAGAGGTGGAACCTGCGCAGCCGCCGATAAACATGGCGAAGAAAAAGAGCGCGACCGCAAAAGAACCCCATTGCGAATAATCGTGGTTCGTAAATCCCGTGCCGGTGATAATTGAAACAATGTTGAACGTCGCATAACGCAGGTCAGAGAGAAATGTCGGTTCAATATGATTGGCTTTTTCATAGAGGGTCAGAAGCACGACCAGCACCAGCACCGTGCCAAAGAAGGCGCGAACTTGCGTATCCTGCCATAGCTTTTGCGGACGTCCTCTCAGGGCCTGCAGGTAAAGCGCAAAAGGCAGCGAGCCTGTAATCATGGCGCCGATGATGATCCAGTCAACGGAAACGCTGTCAAAGCCGCCGACAGAGGCATCCCGCGTGGAAAACCCGCCGGTTGCAATCGATGTCATGGCGTGGTTGATCGCGTCAAAGAACGGCATATCCGCCGTCCAAAGCAAGATCGCGGTAATGCCGGTGGCGGCTGCGTAAAAAGACACAAGCCCGCCCGCCAGTGAGGCAGCACTTGGCAGCACCTTGTCTGTTGTGTCAAACGCCTCAACCTTGAAGAGCTGCATGCCACCGATCTGCAGGATAGGCAGAATGGCAATCGCCATCACGATAATCCCAAGCCCGCCCAACCATTGCAGAATGCTGCGCCACAAAAGGATGCCGGGGGGCGCTGTATCAAGCCCCACAATAACGGTCGAGCCCGTTGTGGTGAGCCCTGACATGGTCTCAAAAAATGCGTCCGTGTAGGAAAGATCAAGACCTGAAAAGGCGAGCGGGAGGGCTGAAAATGCGGGGAGGAAAACCCAGACACTGACAACCAGAAGAAAGGCCTGCCGGATCGTAAGGTTTCCGGCCTGCCCCCAGGTCATGAGTGCGAAGGCAATGCCTGTAAACAGCGTGAGCATGGCGGAACCGGCGAAAATCAGCCAGTCATCATTATTGGCAGCTGCATCTACCAGCGCAGGCAGAAGCATGAAAGTGCCAAGCAGCGCCAACAGAATACCGTTGACGAGTAAGATAGGTCGAATGTCAAACAAGGCGGAACCGCCAAAAAATTAGTGGATCATCCTCTCCGCATGAGGACAATCAAGTGGGAAGGGTGGTACGGCCACCTCAAACGACTCACCATGTCTTGTCTCCATCCGGTAGGTACCAACCATGATACCAGACGGTGCCGCTAATGGCGTCCCACTTGTATACTCATATGTTTCACCGGGCAAAATAACCGGCTGTTCGCCAACCACGCCCGTGCCACGTACTTCGTGCACCTGCCCGTGGCTGTCGGAAATCTGCCAATAGCGCGCCCGCAGCTGAACCGCTTCGCGGCCTTCATTGTGGATGAGAACGGTATAGGCCCAGACATAATAGCCCTGCGCCGGGTCAGACTGATCGGCGAGATAAACAGGCTCAACCTCAATCCGGATCGACCGGGTCGTTTGACAATAGAGGCCGCCGGGGCCGGTAAGCTCCGTCTCTGCGCTATTTGGAATATCTGTTCTCATGACACTCTCCTGAGGGGGCCCCCACCATAAGCGGGGGCAACCTAACCAGGTATTACCGAGACGTTGTGTTCCATTCATATGCCTAACGAAGTCCAAACAAACAAGGCTTGTGTCGTTAAGCATGTTCACAGGCTCATGAGCATGGATCGTAAGTTCAAATTGCCGCCAATGCGCGCGTGATATCGTCCGCAAGGTCAGCAGGGTCTTCCAGCCCAACAGACAGGCGCAACAAGCCGTCTGTAATGCCCAGTTCCGCCCGCTGCTGCTCGTTCAGCCGCTGATGCGTGGTTGTCCCCGGGTGCGTGATCAGGCTTTTTGCATCGCCCAGATTGTTGGAAATCTTAACAACCCGGAGCGCATTGGCAAATCGGAAGGCCGCTTCCTTACCACCGCCCAGCTCAAATGCGATAATATTTCCACCCAATTCCATCTGCGCCATTGCCAGCTTGTATTGCGGGTGGCTCTTCAACCCTGGGTAAAGTGTGCGCACCACTTTGCCTGCCGCACCCTCCAGCACCTGCGCAACAGATTGGGCGTTGCGGGCATGTTCACGGACCCGAAGGTCCAGCGTTTCGAGGCTCTTCAACATAACCCAGGCATTAAAGGGGCTAAGCGACGGGCCAGTCTGACGCAGGAAATTGGCGAGATAATCGGTGATAAACGCCTGATCGGCGAGCACAATCCCGCCCAGGCATCGTCCCTGACCGTCAATATGCTTGGTGGCGGAATAAACCACGACATCCGCCCCGAACTCCATCGGTCGCTGCAACACCGGCGTCGCAAAAACATTGTCGACCACCAGCCGCGCCCCGGCTTTGTGCGCAATGTCAGAAATGGCGCGCAGGTCCAGCACTTCAAGTGTTGGGTTGGACGGTGTTTCGAGGAAAAAAACCTTGGTGTTGGGCCGAACGGCGGCCTGCCACTGGGCGAGATCCGTCCCTTCAATCAGCGTGGATGCCACGCCAAAGCGGGGAAGCAGATCCTCGACAATATAGCGGCAGGAGCCAAACAGCGCTTTCGCGGCAACCACATGATCTCCCGCTGAAAGCTGGCAGAGCATCGCGGCTGTGACCGCAGCCATGCCGGTCGCCGTTGCGCGTGCGTCTTCCGCGCCCTCAAGCGCAATCATCCGCTCTTCAAACATCCGCACGGTGGGGTTGGCAAAGCGGCTGTAGATAAAGCCGTCATTTTCGCCCTTGAACCGGGCTTCTGCGGCTTCGGCTGTTTCATAAACATAGCCAGACGTCAGGAACATGGCTTCGCTCGTCTCGCCAAAGGGGGAGCGCATGGTGCCTCCGTGAACGGCAAGAGTGCGGGCGCGGAAGCTGTTGGACGTGTTCGACTGGCTCATTGGACGAATTCCCATAAAAAAACCCCGACCGAGAAGATCGGGGCACATGCCACCGACCTTTTAGCGAATTATTTAAAGTGGCCGCAAGCCGGTCGGCTCAAATCACCACTACGGGGCGCATTAAACGGGTTGAGGCTTGCTCCGTCAACCCTTGCCGTCCTCAAAGCTTTCAAACCGAGCCATTATGCCCCCTCATTGAGCTTGGATGGGCGTCAAAGCCCGCTTATAAGGGGTAAAGGCTTGGCCCATAAGAGGGCGAGGAAGAACCGGAGTTGAAGCGCGACAATGACTAAACCGGCAGATGATCTGTTTCCAGGCCATGATGGCGCGACCTTGAAGCCGACAAAGGCGGGTGTGCACGCGACCGGCATTCTGCCCGCTCACGCGATCAAAGGCCTGATCCGTGATCAGGAAATCTGGGGCACGAAGGAGATAGAGGCGGATCAGGTGCAGCCCGCAAGTCTCGATCTCCGCCTGGGTACGGTAGCGTACCGGATCCGCGCGAGCTTTCTGCCGGGCAAAAAATCCTCCGTCATGGAGAAGGTGGAAGCCTTCGCCTACCACAAGATTGATCTGACCGAAGGCGCTGTGCTTGAAACGGGCTGTGTCTATCTCGTGCCGCTTATGGAGGCATTGGCGCTTTCTGAGCGTACAAGCGCTGCCGCGAACCCGAAAAGCTCTACCGGTCGCCTTGACGTCTTCACCCGGCTCATCACTGACAATGGGGCGGAGTTTGATCAGGTGGAAGCAGGCTACAAAGGCCACCTCTATCTGGAGATAAGCCCGCGTACTTTTTCAATTCTGGTGCGTGCCGGGTCGCGGCTCAGCCAGATCCGGTTCCGGCGCGGACAGCCGACCCACACAGATACAGAGCTGCGCCATCTGCACGATCAGGTGCGCCTGGTCGACGATCAGGCGGACATTGACGGGGGCTTGGCACTCACGGTGGATCTCCAAGGGGACCGCGCGACCGGCCTTGTCGGCTATCGTGGCAAACGCCATGCCGGGCTCATTGATGTGGATCGGCGCGAAGGATATGCCATCAAGGATTTCTGGGAACCGATTTTTGCAAACGATGCAGGGACCATGGTGCTGGACCCGAACGAGTTTTACATTCTCGCGTCCCGCGAGGCGGTTCACGTGCCCGCTACCCACGCCGCCGAGATGGTGCCCTATAACCCGCTCGTGGGCGAATTCCGTGTGCACTATGCGGGCTTCTTCGATCCAGGGTTTGGGGCGGAGGCTGCCGGTGGCAAAGGCAGCCGCGGCGTTCTGGAGGTCAGGAGCCACGATGTGCCCTTCATCCTCGAACATGGGCAAACCATTGGACGCCTTCTTTATGAGCGCCTGACAGACGTACCGACCGAGCTTTATGGTCAGCGGATCGGCTCCTCCTATCAGCGCCAGGGACTGAAACTCTCCAAACATTTCAAGACCAGTTAAGCGCTGATCAACGCGCGAGGCCGCACACGCCATTCGAAACCCTAACTGCCGCATGAGTTGGGCTGAAGACAAGAACAATTGAGAACAGCGATGAACCTATCTGATTGCCACAATTTTCAGGACTTCCGCAAACTCGCCAAGAAGCGACTTCCCGGCCCGATCTTTCATTACATTGACGGCGCAGCCGATGATGAAGTGACTTACCGGCGCAACACGGAAGCGTATGAGACATGCGATCTTGTGCCGAACGTGCTGAACGGCGTGGATGATGTGGACATGTCGGTGACCCTGTTTGGTAAGAAACTCGACATGCCACTCTATTGCGCGCCAACCGCGTTGCAGCGACTTTTCCATCATGAGGGTGAGCGCGCTGTTGCGAGAGCAGCACAGAAATATGGCACCATGTTCGGTGTCTCGTCGCTTGGCACGGTCAGCGTCGAAGAGATTTCAGCTACCATCGACACGCCCAAAATGTTCCAGTTCTATTTCCACAAAGACCGTGGGCTGAATGACAGCATTCTGGAACGGGCGAAAGCGGCAAAGTTTGATGTTATGGCGTTGACGGTTGATACGATCACCGGCGGCAACCGGGAGCGTGACCTGCGCACGGGCTTCACCTCGCCACCACGCCTGACCCCGCGCAGTCTGGCCAGTTTTGCAGCGCACCCACGCTGGGCGTTCAACTATTTTACTCATGCAAAATTTGAGCTGCCTCATCTGCAAGATCATGTGAGCGAAGGCACAAATATCGCGACGTCCATCGGCAGCTATTTCTCAACGATGCTCGACCAATCGATGAATTGGAAAGATGCTGAGAAACTCTGCGCCAAATGGGGTGGGCATTTTGCGCTCAAGGGCATCATGAGTGTGGAGGATGCAAGGCGCGCGGCGGATATCGGATGCACGGGCATCATGGTGTCCAATCATGGTGGGCGTCAGCTGGATGGTGGGCGCAGTCCCTTCGATCAATTGGCGGAGATCGTGGATGCCGTGGGTGACAAGATTGATGTTGTCTGCGAAGGCGGCATTCAGCGTGGCACCCATGTGTTGAAGGCGCTCTCCATTGGAGCCAAGGCCTGTTCAGGCGGGCGGCTTTACCTCTATGCGCTCTCTGCCGCCGGTCAGCCGGGGGTTGAGCGAGCCCTTGGCAATTTGAAAACTGAGATTGAGCGCGGCATGAAGCTGATGGGTGCCCGCACGATCGGCGATCTCAGTCGGAACAATTTGCGGTTTCGGTCGCAATAGGTCTGACCGAGCGAGTACGACTTAAGGCGCACTGCAAGACCCGCCACCCAGCACGCAAAATTTTGCGCAGTGCCGGTGGTTGAGCGAAACAGCACCGGACGCTTCAGCAAGTGTTGCGCCGAGATTGAAGCGAGGGTCATAGGGCAACAATGTGCAGGCGGCGACGCTTGGAGCGGCCTCGCCCTTATGCTTCACAATCATGCGGCTGCTTGCGCACATCATGCTTGCAGGGTCAACTTTCAGGATAGACCAGCAGGCACTTGTGATCTCAGGCACATCGGCACGCTCATCCATTTCAGGAAAGAGCGTCAGCTCCTCCACATTGTCTGCGTGAAGGGGTAGTTCCAGTTTTCGAAACAGAGCGGCATAACCAGCGCGCGCCACGGCCTCATCCTCTTGCCAGCACGTGCGACCCGCAATGCTTATCCGTGCGCCGATGGAGCCGAGAAAGACGAGCCCCTCCATCGCTTTGGCGAAGGAACCTGAGCCTCTTTCCGTGTCATGCAATGCGGCGGAATAATGATCAAGGCTTACCCGAAACGTGATTTGCGGCGCGTACTGCTGAACGAGTTTGGTCAGCTGGGCCTTCACCGCAGGGCGCAGCATGGGCTGCATCGCGTTCGTCAGCATCAGCACATCGAAGCCGCGCGACAGTGTTTCGGACAAGATGGCATTCATGGCCGGGTTCATGAAGGGCTCACCGCCGGTAAACCCGATCTCGCGTGTTGGTAGCCCGTCCCGCTCAATCTCGTCGAGATAGCAGGTGACATCCTCAAGGGTCAGATAGACCAGCCGGTCATTCTTGGGGCTCGATTCAATGTAGCAATTGATGCACTCAATATTGCAGAGCGTGCCTGTATTGAACCAGAGCGTTTCAAGCGCAGTGAGGGACACGCGCGCGCGCTGCTCACCCTTGGCCGTCACGCCGGGGTGAGAAAAGGGTGCATGCACTGTTGGCATCTGCTGAGTTGTTTTCTGTGTGATCGTCGGTGTACTCGTCTGGGTCATTATCTGTTCACGCATCAGCTCTCGGGCCGGTTGTCACTAACAGGTGGAAACGCTGCCCGCAACCTATCACCGGATTGCGGGCAGCAAAGCGTGAAACACGAGAATGTGATCGCGAGATTTGCGGTTTCTATTCAACCACATTCACGATGGGGATCTGAATACACTTGGCGAGATTGTGCCTATTGCCATAAATCGTGTGACCGACGAAATAGACAGCGTCTTCAGGCACTTCAGTCCCGGCGGGAATGTCCATTGCCAGCACATCGCCGTCCTGCGAGGGCAGAGCCATGACAACATGTCCCGTATCTCGAAAACCCTTGCAGCTGCCGCCATGGTCTCCGTTCCCGGCATCATCTTCTGCGCCGGGTTCCCCAACTTCGAGACCCCAATGGACCATATAGGTCGTTACCCCTGCTTCGTCCGGTGCTCGCCCCAGGAGGACGGTGCCGCCAATCGTGGGCCCTGGGTCTGTGTCAGTGAAGGAGAGCGACGTCGGTCCGTAATTGACCCCCTCAATCCGAGGATAGACAAGGTCCGGCCCCCCGATTTTAACGACGGCATAAAGGCCGCCCAAGATCAAAACAGCGGCGATGGCACCGCGCTTCAACCACTTGACCATAGTCTCCCCCCTCATGGTTCCGTAAAGACAAAAGGTATCTTGCGCTCGAACGGGGGAAAGCGCTAGTAAGAGGCACAAGGCGGGTGTAGCTCAATGGTAGAGCAGTAGCTTCCCAAGCTAACGACGAGAGTTCGATTCTCTTCACCCGCTCCAATCTCCGCCCATTTCGCATCGAGTTTCGCCTGGTTCTCATCTGGCTCCCATCTGACTCCTAAGGAGTTTATTGGCGTTCTGGCGTCGACTGCTTATAGTTCCCCCATAACGAGCCGGTTAAACCGGCCAAATCCGCTGGAGGAAAATATGGGCGACACAATCCTGACACCAATATTGATGCTCGTGAGCTGGACCCTGATTGTCTGGGTCTGGATGTATGCAAAGCGCATCCCCGCAATGAATGCGGCAAAGCTTGACCCGCAACAGGCAGCAGTTCCAGGCGCTTTGCAGAAGCTCTTGCCACCTGAAGCGCAAAGAGTTGCAAACAATTACAACCACCTGCACGAACAGCCGACGATTTTCTATGCACTGGTTATCTACAGTCATCTGGCGGGCATGGGGGATGCAACCAATATTACGCTCGCATGGGCCTATGTGGCGCTCCGCGTTGTGCACTCACTGGTGCAGGGTACGGTGAATATTGTCATGATCCGCTTTTCGGTGTTTGCATTGTCAACGCTTGTGCTGATGGCCATGGCGGTGAGGAACCTCATCGCTCTTTAGACTGAGTATCGCAACATAGGTCGAGGAAGGCTGAGCGCGAAAGCATTTGGCCTTCTCTCGCGCATGCGTCTCTAATCGGAGTTCCCTAATCAGTCCGGCCGTTCGCGCCGTTCTTCGGCAGGGGTCGTGATGTCTCGCCGACGCCTGCGATCCGGGCCGGTAAAGGTTTCGGCGGTCACAAATTGACGCTTATTCTCAAGCGCGTGCTTCATGCGAAGTCCGAGTATGTTGGCTGAAAGCGGCTTCGTCAAAATCTCGGACGCCCCGGTGTCGCGAGCAATAGTAAGACGTTTTACATCCGCATTCTCAACAAGGAGAATGATCGGGAGTGCGGGGTTGGGGCTTGTATCACCGGTGCGCACCATGTGCACGAAGGCCGTTCCGGAAACTGGCATCATGTCGAAATCGATCAGGGCGATATCAATCGGCTTGGCGCAAAGAACACTGTAAGCCTCGCCACCCTCATGTGCGTCAAAAACGCTTGTCGCATTGAATGAGCGCAGATGTTGCCGAAGGATGGAGAGCGCAAAGCGGTTCTCATCGGCGATCAGAATATTCAAACCGGCAAGATCAATAGTCGGCATCTCAATACATTCCTCGAGATCGAAGGGCTGTCGGGGGCAACCCTCTCATTTCGAAAGCTAATGGTAAAATATTACTGAGGTGTTACCTGAGCGCCGTAGGAGTGTCGTTGAACCAGTCAGTCTTTTAGCTTTTGCGTCGGTCTTCCCTATTGAGTGGCATGGCACGCCGCCTCCGGCAGGGCCCCACATATTTCTTGTTTGAGATAAAATGGCGCTCAGATTGCAGAATGTTTTGAATGCGCTGGTAGAGAACCTGGGCAGAAACCGGTTTGCGTACAACATCGGAGGCGCCCGCGTCGCGGGCGGCGAAAATCTTGCTGCGCTCCGTATGGGCGGTGAGGAGAATAATCGGCATCTTCTTGTTGGCGCTGTCAGACGCCGTGCGCGTCAGACGCGTGAAATCCAGCCCGTCCAAGGGTTCCATTAGAAAGTCGACAATCGCAAAGTCAATTTTGACCGAACGCACAAGCTCAAACGCATCCGCAGCGTCGCGCGCTTCATGAATTTGCACAGCGCCAAACGCGCGGAGCAATTCCCGAAGGATGGAAATCATGTGCTGATTGTCATCGACGATCAGAAAAGAGAGCGGGGCAAGATCAATGTCTTGTATTTTTTCCGCCGACATACGCTTTCACCACCTGCACAAATTAGTGCACAAGAAGAAAGCCACCCGCATCAATTGTATTTTGCAAGGGGTTAACAAGCCGTTGCCGGATCAGGCATCCTTGGGACCATTCAGGCATCCTTGGGGCCACTTTGGCACGGGCGAGCGCGGGCCTGTGCGACGAGCGATGGCGCCAGTGCGCTGATACCGTGCACGGTCTTCTCCCAGTAATGTGGTCGGGTGATGAGCTGGAAGAGCGCCTTGTAGCTTGCAAACGAAATCAGCAGCCAATAGGCGGGCATGGTGAGCGCATGTGCGGTGAGCCCGTCAAGCCGCCGAACCATGGCGCCGACAAGGCCTGAGAGGATTGCCGCACTAAAGCCCAGGACCGCTACGAAAAGGTTCACCAGGCCCAGCAAGCTGGTCTGCAGGCTGGTGGCTTCTCGGACCGAATGGAAAATGGCATACCCGATCATCGGATAGAAGAGCGGGTGCAATAGGGCCGACAGCAGGAACGCCCCGATCACAATTTGAAACGTGAGGAAGCCGCGGGCCCCAAGTTGCCTCCAGCTCATCACAGGGTGGCGCATGCGCACGAGATAGGTTTGCATCCAGCCCTTCAGCCAACGTGAGCGCTGTCGCACCCAATTGGGCAGATGGCAATTGGCTTCCTCCAATGTGGGGGAGAAGATGGTGGTTGTGCGATAACCGGCCTCATGGAGGCGAAACCCAAGGTCTGCATCTTCCGTCACGTTGTAAGCGTCCCATGCCCCCGCCGCGCGCAAGACGGCGGTTCGAAAGTGGGTTGATGTGCCGCCGAGCGGAAACGGGAGGCGAAGCTGGGAGAGCATGGGCAAGAGCAGATCGAAAATCGTCGCATATTCAATGGCGAAATGTTTGGTCAGCCAGTTCTCGTTCCAATTGTAATAGGTAAGGGGTGCCTGAACACAGGCGAGCAAAGGCCCACCCGTACCGAAGGCGGCAATAGCCTCCCGCAATTGCTGAGGGTGTGGCATGTCTTCGGCATCAAAAACGACGACATAGTCACCACGTGCAAAGTGCAACGCATAATTGCAGGCCTTTGGTTTGGTCATGGGCAGAGACGGTGGCACACGAATGATTTCAAAGTTGCCGGGCAGTTTCATCTCGCGGGCCGCCTGAAATGTTTCATTGTCCTCTGCCTCCAGCACCAACTTGATATCGAGCTTTGCTTCGGGGTAATCGAGCCGTTTGAGAGCATCGACAAGTATGGGGAGAACGTCTGCCTCCCGCAGCATCGGCACCAGAACGGAATAGGTTGGCAGGATCGTGTTTTCAGGAGGCAGTGTTGGTGCCGCGCGCCGCCGTCGTGCACCACGAAGGGCAGCAAGGCGCAAGCCCGCAAGGGAGAGGAAGGCGAGAGCCGCAAAAAAATTTGCCATCAACAATGTGGGCCCCGGCAGAAGGGCTGTGGCAAAAATCAAGGCGACCAGGAGGACAAAGGCGAACACCCGCGCAGGCCCCGTCAACAAAATTTTTGCGGACGCTCTCACGTTTGTCTCGTGCAACTGATTGCGGGACCGGGCCGACAGGACCTCGGAAAACAGTTTCTGCGTGACCCATAAGACGTCAAATGATGAGGTCTGATAGATCAGAAACGGTTCAGAGATGCGCGCGCTGAGCAAGGAGCGGGCACCACGCGGGTCAACGCTTGCGAAGACGAGCGTGCCTTTGATCTTGCGCCAGGGGAGGGCTCGGGCGGCGAGGTAGAGATCGAGGTCAGCAGCATCGAGTAAACTTGCGTCTGGCCCCTCGCTCACGAGGTTCACAAAGGGGAGGCCTGATTGCTCCGCGAGTGTCCGGTAAAAATCAATCGGCCTGATTTTTCCCCGGCCGATAAGTTCTTCACCGAGCCGAAGCCCTGACACTTTCTGTCGGGAAAGGCATTCGTCAAGATCTATGCTGGAAATATGTCCGGCAGAAAGAAGGTATTGCCCGATAGGGTTAGCTTTGCGTGTGAATGACGTCGCCATCTCCGCAAGCCCCTCGGGCGGCGAACCACGCAAGTCGCGAAATGCTGGTCGCACGTCTTCCGTTTGACCAGAACCAATTTTACCAGACCCAATTTTAACAGACATTGCCCCATCCCCTTATGGTTAATACTAAAAGGTAAAAGGCGGTATTCAATACAAGGGTTTCGATAGGTGACGGAGCATTTACAACTGATGGCTGTGCGCGATTAACCCGCGCGGTTAACCAAGGCGAAAAGAACAAAAAATGCGTGTGATCTAGAGCTGGACCCGCCGGGTTGCTTTCGTCATTCTCCGCCCATGAGATGGTTGCTTTTGATCAATGCCCTGGCGGTGGTTTTGCTGGCGGGTTCGCTCGCCATTGTGGTTGAGGGGACGCGCTTCGGCGAACCTGTCATTGACGCGCATACACCGGTCACTCAACTGAGTGGAGATCCGGCGGCGCCAGTTCCTGTGCGGGAAACAGAAGTGGAAACCGCCGACGCGGCAGAAGGTGAGCCGTCACCAACCCTGCCGCTCCCGCGCTCCAAGCCCACCGACGAGAAAGTGGTTGCGACAATGGTCGAGCCGCAACGCCGACCCCACCAGACAGACATAGAAGCAGCGCCGTCAGTTGAAGAGGTCCCGGCAGTTGAACAGACACCGGTTGTTCCACAGCGCCGTCTCCGGGTGGTGACTGAAGGAGAGTTCCCACCCTTCAATTATATCGATGAGAAAGGTGACTTCGCCGGTTTCGACATCGCGACCGTCCGCGAGGTTTGCCGCCGTATTGAAGCGGAATGCACGATTGCCGCCAAGCCTTGGGACGATTTGCAGCCGGCCTTGTTGTCAGATGAGGCGGATGTTATTGCAGCCTCCCTCCGAATTGAAACAGTGCCCGGTTCCGGCACAATGTTCAGCGAACCCTATTATGCGGTCCAAGGCCGGTTTGTGGGGCAGCGAGCTGCAACGCGCGGCCTACTGGATCTGATCAGTTCAGGGCGCGTGGCTGTGCAGGCTGGCACCATTCATGCGGCCTACCTCGCCGAGGTCTATCCACATCTTGTGCCCTTGCAGGTGAACCGACTGGCAGAGGCGTTCGACGCGCTTGAAACGCAAAAGGCAGATCTGGTGTTCGCCGACAACGCGACCGTGCTGGATTGGGTGAAAGACAGGAATTGTTGTGTCGCGGTCGGTGCGCGCGTCGAACACCCGGTTCTTTTTGGGGCCGGGGTTGGCTTTGCCCTTCGCACGAGCGATGAAACGTTGAAGCAGGATATTGATCACGCGCTTGCCAGCATGCGGACCGACGGTACGCTGGAGCAATTATCGGTCAATTATTTTGGTGGGCGTATTTTTTAAATATATGGCGGTCGCGTCACAAGCGCGCTTTTACGCGTTGGCGTCTGCCATCAGTTCGCGCGGGCGGCCAAAAAAGACGACATGCCCGGTGCCGGATGCAATTTCCACCCAATGGTCCGCCGCAAATTCAAACACGACCAAAGTACCGGTTGGAAAATGATCTTCCATTTGTGCTGCGGCGTCCGCACTGGTCGCGTCAGCAAGTTGGACACCCAGCATCTCAAGACCCGGATTGTGCGCGACAATCAGCAATGCGTCATGCGCGTCGTCCTGTGACTTGATAATGTCGAGCAGACCATCCGGCATCGCCATATAAAGATCATCGCGGTAGTCGATTTCGCATGTCGAGCCAAGCCGCTCTGCGAGCGGCGCGATGGTAGAACGGGCCCGGATCGCGGTTGAACAAAGCGCATGGTCAGGCGTCCAACCGCTATCGATAATGAGGTTGGCCAGAAAAACAGCGGATTTTTTCCCGCGCTCGTTCAATGTGCGTTGAGAATCCTGTGCGGTCGGGTCCGACCAGTCGGATTTCGCATGGCGCATGATGCAAAGACGTTTCATGGATGCTCTTTCCCACGACCCGCACCGAAAGGCAAGCCCAGGCTCCAAAAGAACCCGGTTGGCGCTGGATTCTGGTGGTCAGAAAGGCCAATTGTCATGCCCAGATGCCCGTCCTCGGGCTGCGCCCGATAGGTGCCAAACAGCCTGTCCCAAACCGACAGATTGAAGCCGAAATTGCTGTTGGTTTCCTGCATGCGGACGGAATGGTGCACCCGGTGCATATCCGGCGTCACAAAAACCCGTCGGACCCAGCGGTCCACCCTTGGCGCAAGACGCACATTTCCATGGTTGAAGAGAGACGTCGCGTTCAACACAATCTCAAAAAGGATCACCGCCACAGGCGCGGCCCCAAGTGCGGTGACCGCGGCAAGTTTGATCGCCATGCTTAAAAGAATTTCCACCGGGTGAAATCGGACCCCGGTGGATGTATCAATCTCAGGGTCTGCGTGATGCACTTTGTGCAAGCGCCAGAATAGGGGTACATGATGGAAGAGCGCATGCTGCCCATAAATGAGGAGGTCCAGTAAAAGAAAAGCGAGAGCCCACTCCAGGTACACCGGCAGGTCGACAAGATTGAAAAGGCCGAACCCGTTCTCTTGGGCACGAGCCGCCGCACCCACCGCCAGCACCGGCACAAGAAACCGCAACAAGACTGAGTTGAAGAGGCTGAGACCAATATTGGTTAGCCAACGCCGCGCTTGCGAATAGTGTCGCGCCCGGCGCGGCAACGCCCATTCCCACACGCCCATTAGGCACAGAAGGCCCAAAAAGCCGCTCAGTCGCAGAACCGGTTCATGCGTGAGAATGAAGTTTTCCAAGCGTCTCCCCTTTCCAGTGGCAGCATTTTGACGCAACAGGATAGGCGAGCTTGTGGCCTATTGGAAAACCCATTTGTTCACATTTGCCTGACCGGCAAAGGTTACGCCGTTGCGTGACGGGCGCGGGCACCCCGCTCAATGGCAGCTGCGGCGAGCTTTTCGATGCCGAGCGTGTCGCGGAGCAATTGCAACAAGCGGATTTCTTCCTGTTCAACGGTGAGGTCGGCTGCCGCCACTTCAACGGCAACTGCATAGGCCGTCTCATGGAGCTTTTTCGGCAAGGCATCGCGCACAAGGCCGAATATGGCGTCAAGACCGCCATCTTCCGCAAGGATTGATGCGCATTCTTCCAAAACATGGATCAACCGGCGGGTATCAAAGCCTTTGAAGATCGGCAATGTCGTGACGATCTGCCCGATCTTTTTTGTTTCTTCATCGCTCATGGCGCTGTCCACGGCTGACATGGTGACCATCACGTAGATGAGGGCGGTTTGTGGATTGATCGTCTGCGACATGAGTAAAACCTGACTTGCTGAGGGGTGCCCGGAACCGGGCACAACGAACTGAGAGTGTGAACTTAGAAACCGCAGGCCGGAAGGGCAAGGGCAATCCCGGAGAGAACGGCTTTTCGATGGGTTGATTTGAACCTTAAGGCGTTAAAAAAAGCCTTGTTTCTTCAATGGTTTCCTTGAGGCTGATCCGGTGGACCTCAATCTCGGGCGGAAAGGCTTTGGTGAGCCGGGTCGGCAGCCGGTTGTCGAGCAAGACAAAGACACCCTTGTCTGTCGATGCACGCACAAGCCTGCCAAAGGCTTGTTGAAGACGGAGCCTGGTGATCATGTCCGTATAGCGCCCGCCGCCAAACGCTGCACGCCGGGCTTTGTATAAAATGTCAGGGCGGGGCCAGGGGGTCCGGTCAAGGACGATAAGCCTGAGCGACCGTCCGGGCACGTCCACCCCGTCGCGCACCGCGTCCGTTCCCAAAAGGCAGGAGGCCTCCTCAGCGCGAAAAATGTCCACGAGCGTGCCTGTGTCAATGGCATCGACATGCTGCGCGTACAGCGGAAGGCCTGCCGTCTCCAGCGGTTCCACAATCCGCTCATAGACGGCGCGTAACCGGTTCACAGCCGTAAAGAGCCCCAGGCCCCCACCACCGGCCGCCAGAAACAAGTCACGATAGGCATGGGACACCTGCTCCGGCCTGTCGCGGCTTACATCTTGGACAACAAAAATGCGTGCCTGTGCTCCATAGTCAAAGGGCGAGCTGAAATGTGCCCGCTCCACCGGTGTGGGCAGGTGGATAATGCCGGTCCTGATTTCGGCACTCTCCCAACTGGATGTTGGATCGGTCAGATCAATGTCTGCGTCGCCGCCCCTGTCCCGCAAGGTTGCAGACGTAATAAGGCCTCCGTGCAGGGGCTGAAGAACGGCTTCGGCGAAAGGCTTGCTCGGGTCGATCCAGTGACGATGCAAGCCGACGTCAAAATCGCTTCCATCGATGCGCTCGACAGACAGCCAATCGACAAATGCCTCATGTGGTTCCTTCATCAGGTCTGCAAGCATATGCCGCCAGCCCGGAAGTGTTGCCCGTCCCCGGCGATCAAGGCCTCGAATGGCCGCATCCATGCGTGTGCGGGTTGAGCCATCCAGCGTTTCATTCTGTTCGTCAAGCAGCCGTCGCAGACAATCCGCGAGGGAGCGGAAAGCTCGTTCCAAACCACTGAGCGCTTGATCAAGTAGGGCCGCAGCATCTGATAAATCACCTTCAAGCGGCCTCAGCTCACACTCAAGCGAATAGGGCGTGTCCGGCGCGTCAGACCGCGCGAGAACCTGCGCCCGCGCGACATGAAGAAAGGCTTCTGCAGGACCGTTGGCAGCCTCGCCATGAACGCGCTGTAGCCAACCGGGCCCGGGCAATTGGGCCGCCGCACGTATCGCCATATCAAGCAGGCTTTCCCCTTCGCTATCGCCCGCGACGAGATCGCTGACACGGTCTTGCAGTCCACGACTGCGTCGACGGCGGCCTTCCTCATTGCCACGGGTCCAGCGCCGAAGCTCAGACATTTCACG
>JAVKCY010000013.1:0-72287 GCA_040223265.1 Parvibaculum sp.
GATTCTGTAATGGAAGCATTCCTGTCGGGCGAACCGCTGATTACGCCCACGCAGGAAGGGCGGACCTTGTGTGTTCGCTTCCAGTCCATGAGCGATGGCAATTGGGTCGGCACCTCTCTCGACAAAACTGAAGAGCTTAAACACCAGGCAGAACTTCGCGTGGCGCGGCGAAATGCAGAGGCTGCGTCAAAAGCCAAATCTCAATTCCTCGCAAACATGAGCCATGAGATCCGCACCCCGCTTAACGCTGTGCTCGGGTTTGCGAGCCTTTTGCGCGATTCCGCACTTGATGAACGCCAACGGGATTTTGTCGACACAATTGCCGACAGTGGAGAGAGCCTGCTTGCCATCCTGAATGATATTCTGGATGTCTCCAAGATCGAGGCGGGGGCGCTCGAACTTGAAGAAGCGAGTTTCAATCTGGAGCGCTTGGTCCGCAGTGTCATGACCCTCTTGTCGGTGCGGGCGCAATCGAAAGACCTTGAGATCGTTTCTTATGTTGATCCGAGCATTCCCGTTGCCCTTGTTGGCGACCCCGGCCGCCTCCGCCAGATCCTGCTGAACCTGATCGGCAACGCGATCAAGTTCACCGAAGAAGGCGGGATCGCGCTTGAAATCAAGCTTGAAGAGTTGCTACCGGGCGACCGCATTGTTATTTCGTGTACGGTCAGCGACACAGGTCTGGGCATTTCAGCAGAGCAACAGGCATCGCTGTTCGAGCGCTTTACACAAGGCGATCTTTCGACCACACGCCAGTTTGGTGGTACTGGTCTCGGCCTGTCGATCTGTCATGACCTGATCAAACTCATGGATGGTTCCATCTCTGTTACCAGTGAGCTTGGCAAAGGGTCCAGCTTCAAAGCCCGGATCATTCTTACGACAGATGATGGGGACGAACGCTATCTGGATGATGGCGACGCCCAATCCATTCGTGGACGGCGGATTCTTGTTGTCGATGACAATCAGGTGAACCTGCGCGTCATCGGCCTTATGCTTGCGGCCTATGGCTGCAAGGTTGAGACGGTTGACGACCCAACCAAAGCACATGATGTCCTTAGCAAAGCTATCGAAAAGGGCAAACCTTTCGACGTGGCTGTCATCGACCATATGATGCCAAGCTTGGACGGAGTGGGAGTTGCGACATTACTGCGGGAAGACAACAAGCTCGACAGCTTGCGGTTAATCCTTTCCTCATCCGGCATTGCCACCGCGACACAAGCGGCTGAATGGGGGTTTGATGCAACTGCGCCGAAGCCCGTTAGCCAAAGGCGGCTTGTGCAAACTATGCAAAAGCTTCTGTCGGATGCCGCACCCCTTGTCACGCGAAAATCCGCCACCCCATCCCAAGAGGACACTGCAGGTACGCGCGCTCCCTTGCCCGCACGCGGTCGGGGAGAAGTTGTCTCTGATCACGCAGGCGGCACCAAAAAACCGCAAGACGGGAGCGCTCAATGTCGCGTCCTTCTGGCAGATGATAATCCTGTTAATCTGAAACTCATTCAGAGTGCTCTCGAAAAACACCCGTTTACCGTCGATACCGTCGCAAATGGCCGAGAGGCCGTCGCCTCTGCGCGCTCCCTACCCTATGACCTCATCCTCATGGATGTGCAAATGGTGGAAATGGACGGAATTGAGGCCACAAAGCGCATCCGCAAGCTCGGTGGGCCGCTTGCTGACATTCCGATCATCGCCGTCACCGCCGGGGCTATGACGGGCGACCGAGAAAAATGCATCGAAGCCGGCATGAATGATTATGTGGCCAAGCCGGTTGTGATTTCCGAGCTTCTGGAAAAAATCCGTTTCTGGACCTCTGAAACAACGGCTATGCTTTAAGCTTCTCCGCGCGCCCACGCCAACCTTCCTCAAGCCTCACAAGAATCCGGCCTCTCAAAAAACCGGTGGAACCCAATTCCGTCGGGCTCTCGCCGTTGTATTTACCGCCAAAGGCAGGTATCGATGGGAAAACAAAATTTCCGTTGTGCAGGCTGGCTCGCGCGTTGCCCTGTACCTGGAACATGAGGGAGACGCTAAATGTATAAAGAGTTGGATGCCGCCTGGCAGGAACTGACCAGCCCAGGGCAAATGTTTGAGCTTGAAACGGTCGAGGCGCTGGGCCGCCAAATCAAATCCTACAAACACGCACCTGCGAGCCTGGCTGACATCTGGGCGATGACGGCCGCTCACGGTGACAAGGACTATATTGTTTATCAGGACGAGCGGTGGACCTATAACCAAGCTCACGCCGAAGTTGCTTCTATCGCCGCATGGCTCACGGCCCAAGGTATCGGTCAGCATGACCGGGTTGCCATTGCCATGCGCAATTTCCCCGAATGGATGCTTTCCTATTGGGCCATCCTTTCCATCGGTGCCGTTGCCGTTGGCATGAATGCCTGGTGGGTTGCCGATGAAATGAAATACGGGCTTGAAGATTCCGCACCTAAGGCCCTCATCACCGACGGTGAACGTCTTGAGCGTTTTCTGGAGGTCAAAAGCTCGTTCCCGACGCTGAAGATCGCGGGCGTGCGCCTGCCCGAAGCATTGCAGAACACGCCTGGCGTTACGCCATGGGCTGATGTCATTGCCACCACACCAAACCCGAAACCTGTTTCGATCGCCGCTGATGACGATGCATGCATCTTCTACACATCCGGCACCACAGGCCGCCCAAAGGGTGCGCAGCTTACGCATCGTGGTTGCGTCAACAATATTTTGAACATTGCTTTTGCTGGACAGGCACAAGGCCTGGCGCTTGCCAAGAAGCAAGGCAAGGATGCTGAAGTCGCATTCAAATCTGCCGTCGCCCCTGCCATTACGGCGATGGTGGCCACACCGCTTTTTCATGTGACTGCCAATAATTGCGTGGCGCATGCGGCCACCGTCACCGGCGGCAAGCTTGTTCACATGTATCGCTGGGATGCGGGCGAAGCGCTCCGGTTGATCCAGCAGGAAAAAGTTACGCATTTCAGCGGTGTGCCTGTGATGGCGCGGGAAATTATCGCACATCCCGATTTTGCAACCACAGACACATCCACCATGCTATCGATCGGTGGTGGCGGTGCGCAATTGCAGCCGGACCTTGTGGGCAAGCTCGATACATCCGTGAAGAATGCTCGGCCCAATACCGGCTACGGCATGACTGAGACCTGCGGCATCATCACGTCTGTTGCATCTGACTTTTTTGTTGATAAACCGGCGAGCGCTGGCCGCGCTATGCCGACTTTTGAAACCAAATGCATTGATGCCAATGGGGATGAAGTTCGGCCGGGTGAGGCGGGGGAGCTTTGCGTGAAGGGAGCTTGCGTCATTCGCGGTTACCTCAACCGCCCGGAGGCAACCGAAGAAGCCATTCAAGACGGCTGGCTTCGCACCGGTGACATTGTGAAGATTGATGCTGAAGGCTTCATCTTCATTGTTGACCGGGCGAAAGACATGGTTCTGCGCGGCGGTGAAAACGTCTTCTGTTCGGAAGTGGAGAGCGCCATCTTTGAACACGAAGCGGTTGCCGAATGTGTCGTCTTTGGCGTGCCTGACGATCGGCTTGGTGAAGAAGTGGGAGCTGTCATTGTGACCGCATCAGGCAAAAGCGTGACCGCTGAAGAGATCCGTGCGTTTTGCAAAGCGAAGCTCGCAGCCTACAAGATACCCCGCTACATCTGGACGCAAACTGATCTGTTGCCGCGTAATGCAAGCGGCAAATTTCTGAAGAAGGAATTGCGCGTCACAATGGATGTTACCAAAGCGAGCTAAGGCCCTTGTGCAATGATAGAAAAGAAAGCCCCGCAAGCAAAGCTTCGCGGGGTTTTTCATCTCATCTATTTGCCCAGAAACTCAAGAATGAGATCTGCCACCTGTTCCGGTGCTTCCAGCTGTGGGAAGTGGCCAACATTCTCCAATATCTCGATCCGGTAGCCATTGGTGAAGGCGGCCTCGGCCCGTGAGAAATGCTCCGGGTCCAGCGCCCCATCTGCGTCGCCTGCGATGATCAGTGTCTGCAGATAGGCCCCGCTCCGTGCCGTTTCCAGATAGGTAAAGTCAATGCCGTTGGCTGTGACCGTTTTCTGTGTTGCGGCTTCGGCGAGGCCGTAAAACCCTAGATTGAAAACGATGATCGCCGCGCCCAGGCGCGACCACATGCCAATTGTCCGGTTCCTGTTCACGATGCGTTGTGTCCTCTTCCCCCAGATGCAAACGCCGATGATAGTGGCCCTAAATAATTTGGGGTCAAGCAGGCTTGTGAGAGAAGACATTCCGTATCGGCAACATCCCCTGCCTTTCCTCTTATCTCTGGAAGGAAATCAGGTAAGGTGTTGGACATCAAACCTTCTGGGAGGGGGCTATATGTCCAGCTTAACGGGCGCTGACAGCGACCGCACAACAATGGCGCGTCATTTTGCGCTGTCACTGCTTGTCGTCGTTTACACATTCAACTTTATTGACCGGCAGATCCTGTCGATCCTTATACAACCGATCAAAGAAGACCTAGGGCTCAGTGACACATTGATGGGTCTGCTCACGGGCTTTGCCTTTGCGGCTTTCTACGCCACACTTGGCATTCCTATCGCCCGCTATGCAGACCGGGGCAACAGGCGAAACCTGATTGCCCTCGCTCTCGCCGTCTGGAGCTTCATGACGGCGATCTCCGGTCTTGCGCAAAATTTCTGGCATATGCTTTTTGCGCGCATCGGGGTTGGTGTTGGCGAAGCCGGGTGCAGTCCGCCTGCTCACTCGATTATTTCCGATCTCTATCCCGCGCATCAACGCGCCACCGCCCTTGGTATCTATTCGCTGGGTATCCCGGTCGGTATCATGTTCGGTCTTTTTGCCGGCGGATGGATCAACGAGTTTTTCGGATGGCGCATGGCGTTTTTTGTCGTCGGCATACCGGGTATTCTGCTTGCCATCATTGTGCGGTTTGCGATGCAGGAGCCCGAGCGCGGCAAAGCCGAAGGCCGCATTGCATCAGCCACACAGCCAAGCGTCACCGAGACGCTTTCCTACCTTCTGAAAAAGAAATCGTTCCTGCACCTGGCTTTTGCGGCCGCTCTTACCGCCTTTGTCGGGTATGGCGTGGTGACGTGGGTTCCCACCTTCCTGATCCGCTCCTACGGGCTTGGTACGGGCGAGATCGGCACATGGTTCGGCCTCATTCTGGGCATTCCTGGCGGGATCGGGATTGCGCTTGGCGGTTATCTTGCCGACAAGTATGGCGCTAAGGATACACGCTGGTATTTGTGGACAACCGCCGTCGCGCTGCTTGTCGCAACACCCTTCAGTTTTGCAATCTATCTAAGCACGAGTGCTGAGATCGCCTTTATTGCAATGATCATCCCGATCCTGCTTGGCAATTTTTATCAGGCGACAACCTTCAGCCAAACGCAGGGCCTTGTGGAACTGAGAATGAGAGCGGTCGCGGCGGGCATTCTGCTTTTCATCATCAACATCATCGGGCTTGGCCTTGGCCCGACATTTGTGGGCATCATCACCGACCTGCTGACGCCGACTTTTGGAGATGAAGCATTGCGCTACAGCCTGCTTGGTTTCTCGCTCATCAATCTTTGGGCGGCGTACCACTATTTTGTCGCCGGACGTCACCTGAAAGACGATCTGGTGGTCGATGGTCATTAAGTTCTCTCAGCCTTTTCGGCGCATCGCGGCACGGGCAATCGACACGGACAACATGATGGTCGGTATCAGACCCAGTGCAACAATAAGGAGGGCGGAGGTTGAAGCCTCCGCCAGCCTTTCATCGGACGCAAGGCGGTAGGTGCGGGTCGCCAGTGTTTCGAAGTTAAAGGGCCGCAGCAACAAGGTTGCCGGAAGCTCCTTCATCACATCAATAAAGACAAGCAGGAAGCCTGCGAGCAATGGCCCCCGCAACAAGGGTAAATGTATACGAGAGATAATGCGCCCGCTCCCGGCACCCAGCATGCGTGCGGCATCATCGAGCGTGGTATGAATTTTCTCCAGGCCCGCCTGAACACTGTTGAAGGACGCGGTGAGGAAGCGCACCACGTAAGCAAACAAGAGCCCCAGCACCGTGCCGGTCAATAAAAGCTGTGGCTTCATTCCCAGCGTGTCGCGCATGAAGATGGCGATCTTCTGATCAACCGTTCCGGCAATCGAGAGCACACCAATAGCCACCATGGCGCCCGGCAGGGCGTATCCGAGCGTGGACAGGCGGATGAGCGTATTGCTCGTCACGCTTTTGTCCCAGCGACTTGCGTAAGCCAGCATCAGCGAGCAGGATGTGGCAATGACAGCTGCAATCGTCGCAACCCACAGGCTGTTGAGAGCAAAAGAAAAGAAGCGCGCGCCCAACAAAGGATCGCCAATGGTCAGCGCATAGTCGGCAAGCACATAGGCTGGAATGGCAAAGCCAAACAGGATGGGCAAGCCACAGGCCGCAATGGCCCCCAATGATTTGATGGGCGAGAGCGTTTGGCGTGCCGCAGCGACATCACGCCCGAGCGGATTTGCAACGCTTCCTTGCCTGTTCATCCGTTCAAACAGGATCAATCCTCCAGCAAACAAGAAGAGAATCGCGGCAATTTGAGCGGCGGCAATCGGCTCCCCCATGCTGAGCCATGTGCGGAAGATGCCTGCGGTCAGGGTGGACACACCGAAATAGTCGACCACGCCATAGTCTGCGATTGTCTCCATCAGCGCTAGGGCAAGCCCCCCCGCGATAGCAGGACGTGCGCACGGGAGCGCCACACGGAGGAAAGCCTGCATCGGCGTAACACCCAAAACGCGCGTGGCCTCCACCAGTGCGACGGACTGGCGCTGAAAAGACGTGCGCGCGAGAAGATAGACATAAGGGTAGAGAACAAGGCTCAACATCAGTGCCGCGCCACCCAGAGAGCGAATGGGTGGAAACGCATAATCGCCTGCCCGCCAGCCCATAATGTCGCGCAATGCCGATTGCACGGGACCCGCAAAATCCAGCAGATCGGTATACACATAAGCGATAATGTAGCCGGGCATAGCGAGCGGCAAAACCAAAGCCCAGCTCACGATGCGGTCGCCGGGAAAACGGAATGACACGATGATCCAGGCAGCGCCGACACCAAGACAAAAAGTCATCACGCCGACCAATGCCATCAATAACAACGTGTTCGCCACATAGGTAGGGAGCACTGTCTGTGCCAAATGCTGCCATGTGTCGCCCGACAGGTTGGTGAGGCTCCAAAGAACGCTCATGATCGGTGCTGCGACCAGAAGCGCCACCAGCGCCGGTACCACGCGCCAGAGCAGAGCCGTTAACCTTGCAGAGGGCCACGCGCCGCTAATTTGGCCGCTCATTTGGCCGTTATTGCCGACCGGGACATGATCTTTTTGGGTGACTGACATTTGACACTTGATACAAATAGGCGGACGAAGAGCAAAGTTATTTTGCGCCTCAATTGCAAGAACCTTATACCTGTCGATTGTGTTTCACTCCATGGCCCTTGAATTTTCCCAGCTAACTCACCGTTTTGACGTGTCACCCGTGCTCCGCGATGTATCGCTGGTGGCGGAAAAAGGTGAGATCCTCTGCCTGCTGGGCGCGTCCGGCAGTGGCAAGACGACGCTTTTGCGGCTCGCCGCCGGGCTTGAGCGGCTCCAAGCTGGAACCATTACGCTTGATGGTCAGGTGCTGGCTGACACGAAACACACCGTGCCCGCTGAAGCACGGCAGATTGGCATGGTGTTTCAGGATCATGCGCTTTTTCCCCATCTGAGCGTTGCGCAAAATGTCGCCTTTGGCCTTGAAAAGTCTGGCGCTGGTGGACGAAGCGCCATCGTTCGGCAGGTCCTCGCGGACGTAGGCCTTGCAGGCTATGAGGATCGGTTTCCGCATACACTCTCTGGTGGTCAGCAACAGCGGGTTGCGCTCGCGCGCGCGCTTGCGCCCCGCCCCTCCGTGATCCTTCTGGATGAGCCGTTTGCCAGTATCGACGTCACGCGCAGGCGCGCACTGCGCGAAAATGCGCGGCTTACACTCAAGCAGACCGGCGCCATCACCGTTATGGTGACCCATGACCCTGATGAAGCGATGGATATGGCAGACAAGATTGCGGTGATGGAAGGCGGGCGCATTCTCCAGCATGGGAAGCCTGTTGATCTTTATTGCCACCCGCAGAGCGCGCTTGTTGCACGGTTGTTTGGCGATGCGCAGGTTTTTGAAGCACACATTAAACAGGGTCAGGCGATGTTTGCCTATGGATCTGTTCCTACGAGCGCGGTTGCGGAGGGCAGCAGGGCTGAGCTTGTGGTGCGTCCCTCCACCATACGGCTCACGGCAAGCACCTCGCCCGCAGACCCTGTGGTCATCGACATTCGCTTTCGCGGCAATCACTGGCTTGTGCTGGTCGAACACGCCGATCCACAGACACCGCCTTTGCGCGCCCACCTCGCCTCAGCCAATGATTTGGTCCTCGGGCAGTCTGTCTCTGTCTCCTTTGAGGGTGCGGAGCACTTCCTCTACCCAGCGACCGATTGACACAAACGGGCGCGCGTTACGGGCCTTGCGCAATCGCTGCCGCAGGCCTAAGTTAGTTCTGATACTCATTATCAAGAAAGAACCTGCCGTGCCCCCCATGTTTTCCAAGCGTTCCATCGGATTTTTGGCTGCTTTCCTCGGGCTTTCTGTGATTTCAGGCACTGGGCAGGCGGCCGAAGAGCTCAATATCTACTCAGCCCGCCACTACGATACAGACCTTTCGATCTATGAACGGTTCACAGCAGACACCGGCATCAAGATCAATCTGGTGGAAGGTGAGAGCGAAGAGCTTCTGGCGCGTATTGCACAGGAAGGTGAGTTTAGTCCTGGTGACGTGCTTCTCACCGTCGATGCTGGCAGGCTTTGGCAAGCAGAGCAGTCCAATGCTTTCCAACCCTTCACATCTGATGTGATTGAAGCCCGCGTGCCAGCTCATCTGCGCCACCCGGACAATCTCTGGTTTGGTATCTCTAAGCGTGCCCGCGTTTTCGTCTACAATAAGGAAGACGGGGCACCAACTGGCCTCACCACCTATGCAGCGCTTGCAAACCCAGCACTTGGCCAGTCGATCTGTGTTCGGTCCTCAAGCAGCATCTATAATATTTCTCTATTGGCTGCGATCATTTCCCATGAGGGAACGGACGCCGCGCAATCCTGGGCTGATGGCGTTGTTAAGAACTTCCAGCGCGCGCCACAGGGCAATGACACCGCGCAGATTGAAGCCGTTGCCGCCGGGGAATGCCGCTTTGGTATTGCCAACACCTATTATCTTGGGCGCTTGCTGGGTTCTGCGTCTGCAGATGAACGGGCGCTCGCCAACAAGGTCGGCATCGTCTTCCCGGATCAGGATGGACGCGGCACGCATATCAACATTTCCGGGGCGGGTCTGCTCACCCACGCGCCCAACAAGGATAATGCGATCAAGTTTCTTGAATTTCTAACCAGTGAGTGGGCCCAAAAGATCCTCGCCGAAGGAAACAATGAATATCCGATTGTCGTTGATGTCGCGACCGACGGGCCCATTGCAAGCTTTGGTACGTTCAAGGAGGATGAAGTAAATGCGTCCGAGCTTGGCCGAAACCAGGCGCTCGCCATTCGCATTTTTGATCGGGCGGGATGGCGTTAAAACCCAGCACGCTGCCATCAGATAAGGTGTTTTTACTGACAGATTGTTTCTGCTACTAAGATCGCCCGACATGAATGGGCGAACAATGAGCAAGCTTCCTGCTTGGGTCTTCAACCCAACGAAAACACCTGATGCTGCCGCTCTCAAGGCGGCACAGGCTCGGCAAGCGGTTTTGACCAAACCACGCGGTGCGCTGGGGCAGCTGGAAGATATTGCCGTTCGCCTTGCCGGTCTTCAGGGGCGGGCAGCCCCCGCGCTTTCTGCACCCCATATCGTCCTTTTTGCCGGTGATCATGGCATTGTTGAGGAAGGTGTTTCCGCCTACCCGTCTGACGTCACGGGCCAGATGCTTGCCAATTTTGTAAATGGTGGCGCTGCGATCTCCGTTCTTGCCCGCGCTCTTGATGCACGGCTTGAGGTGGTTGATGTCGGCACACTTCTCGCTGTTGCTCCTCAAGGCGTTCATGAAGACAAGGTCGCGAGAGGCACAGGCAATTTCCGGCATCACGCCGCGATGAGTGAGCTTGAGCTTTGCCATGGGTTTGAGGCGGGGCGTCGTGCAACAGAAAGAGCCGTTGACCTCGGGGCTGACTTTCTGATCTTTGGCGAAATGGGGATCGGCAACACAAGTGCTGCAAGTGCTGTTTCTGCAGCACTCCTGCAATTTCCCGCGCGCGATGTCGTCGGCGCAGGCACCGGCCTCAACCAGGCAAGTCTTGACCACAAAGTACGCGTCATAGAAGAGAGCCTCGCATTTCATGGCTTCACTGTAAGTGACCCCGCACCGGACCCTGCCGCAGTTTTGATGAAAGTTGGCGGCCATGAGATCGTGGCGCTTGTCGGTGCCATGATCAGCGCTGCGCAATGCGGTGTGCCCGTGCTGGTTGATGGATTTATCTGCAGCGCAACGGCGCTCGCCGCCACTCATCTCAACCCTGGCGTTGCTGAGTGGTTTTTCTTTTCCCACCAATCCGCTGAAGCCGGGCATGCACCTGTTCTACAGGCACTGCGTGCGCACCCGTTGTTGAGCCTCGGATTACGCCTTGGCGAAGGAAGCGGAGCGGCGCTCGCCTATCCGCTCATTGAACACGCCGTCAAACTGCACAGCGAAATGGCCACGTTTGAGAGTGCCGGGGTTTCAACCGCGACATGACCAACCCGCCGCTCATCATCGACGTCCTTCGACATGGGGAGACCGTGCTGTCCGGCAGGTTCTGCGGCAGTTCCGATCCTGATCTCACGGAATGTGGCTGGGCCCAGATGCGTGGCCAGGTAGGCGCTGGCACTTGGGCACAGATCGTAACCTCGCCCCTCAAGCGATGCGCCGAATTTGCCCAAACGCTTGCACCAGCAGCGATGATTGATCCACGTTTTCAGGAAATGCATTTTGGTGCATGGGAAGCGCGCGAGACGCAAGAGATCTGGGTAGAGAATCCGGCGGCGCTTGAAGCTTTTTGGCAAGACCCGGATGCCCACCCTGCCCCCAACGGGGAACGATGGGGCGATTTTCAGGCGCGCGTTGGGGAAGCCTTCAGCTCTCTGACTGAGACGCCGAACGCATCCCACGCTGGTGCGCAGGCCGAAGGCCCCTTTCTTCTCATTACCCATGCCGGCGTGATGCGCGCGCTTCTCGTTTCGGAATTAAACATGACGCTCGCGGCTGCGTGGAAAATCTCTCTCCCTCTCGGCGCGATGATGCGGCTTTGTGTTCATCTGGACAGTGAAACGCAGCAGCGCCACACTCAGCTTCTCTCGTTGAAAGGCACCGCATGACGCCTGCACTTCGTTCTTTCATTCTGGCAGTTCAGTTCCTGACCCGGCTTCCAACACCGCAGGTTCCCGATTTCAATCCGGAGGCGTTAAGCCGGGCGTCTGGCTTCTTTCCCCTCGCAGGCGCCCTCGTCGGCGCGTTTGTGGCACTCGCCATGTGGGTCGGCACCAGCATTGACCCATGGGTCGGCGCCATCTTTGCGCTTGTCGCCTGGATTGGCGTGACGGGCGCTCTCCACCTGGATGGCCTCTCCGACATGGCCGACGCGATGGGTGCCGCACACCGGGACCCATCGCGGTTTCACGCCGTACTCAAAGATCCGCACATAGGCGCGTTCGGTGTTGTCACACTTGTTGCGCATCTTCTTATGAAGGCCGTCCTGCTTTTGATCATGGCGCGCGAAGGCGCCTATCTGCTTCTTATCCCACTTTGCGCATGGTCACGCCTCGGTCCGCTTCTCTGGGCACATTATCTGCCGGTCTTGAAAGATGATGCTGGCAATGATGCGGCCCATGGAGACGCAGCCAGTGGTGGACGTTTTGCCTGGAGCATTTCGCCGCTTGTCATCTGGGCGTGGGTTGTCGGTCTGCTTGGCACCGCATTCTTGTCCCCTGCTTTCATGTTTGCTCCTGCCATATTGTTTGGATGGGGGCTTTACCTCCATATCAAACTGGGTGGCCAGACCGGCGATCTTTTGGGTGCGGGTATTGAGATCAGCGAAACTGCCCTTCTGCTGGTTCTCGTTGTGATGATCCATTAGGCTTGATGCATGCTTACTCTCCCTCCTACCGGCCCTCACATTACTTTTCTTCTTGGCGGTGCCCGGTCAGGCAAAAGCCGGATCGGCGAAGAGCTTGTCTCTCAGGCGATGGGAACACGCCTTTATGTTGCAACGGCGGAAGCGCGCGACATGGAAATGTCTGCACGTATTGAGCATCATCAGGCACGGCGCGGCGCGGATTGGGTGCTGATCGAAGAACCCGTCGAGCTTGCGCGCGTTCTGACCCGTGATCTCACGTCCGACCACCTTGTGCTTGTTGACTGCCTCACTCTGTGGCTCAACAATCTGATGGAAAGGGACGTGGATCTCGTCCGCGCAACCGATGAGCTGGTCGCAGCTCTTGCTGCAACAAAAGGCCGGATCGTCCTGATCTCGAACGAGGTTGGGCAAGGCATTGTGCCCGACAATGCGCTGGCGCGGCGCTTTCGCGATGAGGCCGGCTTCCTGCATCAAAAGATTGCCACCGCCAGCGACCAGGTTGCCTTCATCGTGGCGGGCCTCCCGCTCATACTAAAGGAAAACACGCGGCGACCTTAAGCAAGCCATCAATATCAAGCTCTGCTTCCATTGCGTTGCCCAACCGGTCCAGCGCGTTCTCCACTTTAACGCGGTGGGTCACGCCATCGCTTTGCGCACCCAACCGGCGCAGAAAATCTGCACGAAATTTTCCGTCATCCAAAAGGCCGTGGACATAGGCGCCCATGATCCGGCCATCGGCACTCACCGCACCGTGCGGCGCACCATCGATGTTAAGAAACGGGGTCACGCTCGCGCCAACCTTTGTTTCGCCGATATGGATTTCATACCCGTGAAAGGGCACATTGGCGTCGGCGCGGGTGCCTGTCACCTCTTTGGTTTTCTTTTCATCCGTCATGTGCGTGCGCATATCAAGAAAGCCCAGCCCTTTTGCCTCGCGCACCTCGCCTTCCCGTCCTGCCGGATCGATGATCACAGTGCCCAGCATCTGGAACCCACCACACAGGCCCAGCACATGGCCGCCGCGCCTGACATGGGCTGCAAGATCAACATCCCATCCTTGCGCACGGAAGAAGCCAAGATCGGCGATCGTTGCCTTGGTTCCTGGCAGGATCACAAGGTCCGCATCGCCCGGCAATGGCTGCCCTGGTGACACAAAAGAAAGATCGACGGACGCCTCTCCCCGCAACGGGTCCACGTCATCAAAATTGGCGATCCGCGATAGCATCGGAACGGCGACCTTGATCTGCCCTGTCTTGCGCACTGCCGGCGCGTCCAGTACGACAGCATCTTCCGCTGGCAGCTCCCGTATGACGGGAAGCCAGGGCAGAACACCGAAACTCGGCCATCGCGTACGCGCTGTGATCTCCTCCAGACCCTTGTCAAAAAGGCGAACGTCGCCCCGAAACTTGTTGATGATGAAACCTGCGATCATGTGCCTGTCTTCATCATTCAACACTGTGTGCGTGCCAACAAGGCTTGCAATCACGCCGCCGCGATCAATATCACCGACAAGGATTACGGGCGCCCGGGCCACCGTGGCAAAACCCATATTGGCAATATCAAACAGGCGGAGGTTGGTTTCAGCGGGGCTTCCCGCCCCCTCCACCAGCACAATGTCAGCCTGTTCTTTCAGGTGTGCGAAGCTTTCCAGCACCGCTGCCATAAGGTCTTGTCGTTTGGTCTGGTAATCGGCAGCGTCCGCCCTGCCCCAGACCTTACCCTGAACAACAATCTGCGCACCCACATCGGAATGCGGTTTCAACAGGACAGGGTTCATATGCACGCTTGGTTCTTCGCCAGCGGCCACCGCCTGCAGCCATTGGGCGCGGCCGATCTCGCCATCCTCTTTGGCAATTGCTGCATTGTTCGACATGTTTTGCGGTTTGAAGGGCATCACTTTCAGCCCGCGCCGCAGAAGTGCGCGCGCAAGGCCTGCGACAAGAACGGACTTGCCGACATCCGAACCCGTTCCCTGAAGCATCAGCACACGTGTCACGCTTTACACCTGTTCCCCGGACTGCGTTGATTGTTGGCTTGGGAGTTTCTCCCCAAGCCTGATTGTGCCGTTTGCCTCACGCCGCACCTCAACGCGGTAAACGTCTGCCATATTTTTCTCGCTCAACACGTCTTCCGGCGTGCCGGATGCGACCACACGGCCTTTGTTCAGCAGATAGAGCCGGTCGCAAAACCTGTTGGCAAGAGAGAGATCATGCACCACAAGTCCCACCCCGGTACCGCTGTCACACGCCCGCTTCAGGGCTTCCATACTTGTGAGCTGATGATAGGGGTCAAGCGACGCGGTTGGCTCATCCACCAGAAGAAAGGCTGCCTTGACGGCGAGAGCCCGCGCGAGCAGCACACGGGCGCGCTCCCCACCGGACAATTCGCTGACCGGCCGTCCTTGCAGGTCTGTCGCGTCTGCCGCCGCCAAAGCTTCATCAATCGCTCGCTTATCCTCCGGTCCAAGCCGCGTCCAGCTGTTGAGGTGCGGCATACGTCCAAGTGCCACAAGATTTCGTGCCATCAAGGGCCAGGCAACGCTCTGCCCCTGAGGCAGATAGGCAATCGATCTTGCATGTGCATGGGGCTTGGCGTGGGTAATGTCTTCGCCATTCAGCAGGACACGCCCTCCTGACACGGGCACCAATCGCAAGATAGCGCGGAGAAGACTTGTCTTGCCCGCGCCGTTTGGCCCGATAAAACCAACAAGCTCTCCCTTGTTGATCGAAATGCTTGCGTCCCACAGGGCGGCATGTTCACCCAGCTGCACAGAGAGGTTTTGTGTTTCGATCATGGTCTATCTCATGCTTCGGCGGGTGTGGATGATAAGCCAGAGGAAGAAGGGCGCACCCAGCAATGCCGTCACAACGCCGAGCTTGAGCTCCGTCTCCCCCGGCATGACCCGCACACCAATGTCGGCCAATACCAGCAACAAGGCACCGGCCAGAGCACTTGGCACCAGGAGCCTGCCCGGATCATGCGCCACCAGCGGACGGACAAGATGAGGGGCGACAAGGCCCACAAAGCCAATCGCGCCGCTCACTGCGACACTCCCCCCCACACTCAGCGCGGCACCGAAGATGACAAGCAGTCTCAAGCGCCGAAGGTCAACACCAAGTGACGCGGCGGCCTCCTCTCCCAGGCTCAAAGCCGGAAGAGATTTGCGTGTGAGGTAGAGCGCCACCCAACCGGCCAGCATGAAGGGGCCCGCAAGCCAGACTTCTGTGAAAGATCGATTAGCAAGGGAGCCCAGCAACCACATAATAATGTCGTTCAACGAAAACGGATTAGGCGACAGGTTCATCGCGAGGGAGGTAAGCGCTGCCGCAAGACTGGATATCGCAACGCCCGCCAGGATGAGCGTCAGGATGCTGGCATCACGCCCCGCGAGCCAGACCAGAACCAGCATGGCTGAGAATGCGAAAACGATAGCAAAGGCCGGGATGATGATCGCGCTTGATGCTGCCAGACCGTAATAGATAGCGATCACCGCTCCAAGGCCGGCACTGGTGGAGATGCCGATGACCGATGGCTCCGCCAACGGATTTCGCAGGAGCCCTTGCAGGGCCGCACCGGACAGTCCCAATGATGCGCCGACCATGGCACCCAGCAAGACGCGCGGCAGCCTGATCTCCTGCACGATGAAAACATAGCGCTCATCCCCTTGCCCGACAAGCGCGAGCAGAACATCACTGAGCGACAGGGGCGCATAACCCAGAAACAGCGCAGCGATCATCGCGATCACTAAAAGTGCGGCGAATGCGGTGACAGGAGACCGCAATGGAGAGAGGCCGTTCAAAAGTCAACCCCGCGCTTTGCCTTGATACCGGCTTCAAAGGGATGGCGAACCGGTGTCATCTCAGTGATGAGGTCTGCCTTGTCGCGCAGCCTTGCAGGCGCATCGCGCCCGGTCACAACAACGCTTGTTCGTTCATGTCGTGCCATCAGGCCCTCAACCACTTTATCAATGTCGAGATATTCGTAACGCAGGGCGATGTTCAACTCGTCCAGCACAACAAGATCATACTCGCCAGATGACAGCATATCTTTGGAAACCTGCCAGGCGGCTTCTGCGGCTTCCATATCTTTCACACGGTCTTGTGTGTCCCAGGTGAAGCCCTGACCCATTGTATGCCAGGTCATAAGCTCGGGACGGTCCTTGAAGAACAAGCGCTCACCGGTTTTCCAATTGCCTTTGATATATTGAACCACGCCCACTTTCTGGCGCCATCCCAGTGCACGCACAACCATGCCAAAGGCGGAGGTTGATTTCCCCTTGCCATCACCGGTGATCACCAGAAGCAGGCCCCGCTCCGCTTCTTTCTTCTCCGCCATCTTCTCCTGATGGTTTGCCTGAATCTGCTTCATCTTTGAATTATGTTCTGCATTATCCATGATGATCTCCTTTGAAATTGAGGGGGAGGTTCAGCTTCAGAAATGATGCCTCAATTCGCGTCCAATCGGCTTCATCCGTCGGCAGCCCAAGTCTCGCCCAGAACAAGGGAGCCACTACGCCATCGGAGCTGCTTTCGGCAAGGCTCTCCACGGCAGCGCGCGCAATCGCTGGTTCATCCAGCTGATCAATATTTCGACCCACAATAAGAGATACGGTTTCGCGACCAGCCTCCAGCCCCTTATCCGCCAAGGCGGTTGCCACCGCTTTCACATGGTCACAGAGCGAGCGCGCCGCCAGAAGGGACGCAATCAACGCAAGCTCAAGCACCCAGCCAAATGGCAGAAAGGTGAGACCTGCGCTCAAAGCCCATGTCGAGAGCACAATGGCAAACCCTGCGAGCCTTATCAGCATCATGCCCCAAACAAAGTCTGCCATGGCGCGCGTGCCGCCGGAATTCACCGTCCGATCAAACTTGGCGATGAGCGCACCCATCCACGACACCGGATGCCCAATCAACTTGAAGACGCGGTCAGGATAGGCAATCAGAAGTTCAAGTGCGAACGCGCCGGCCACTATCCAGATCAGAGAAAGGTGAGTGGGAACATGCGTCATGGCATTGTGACGCTCGCGGAGGGGGGCAATGAGATGACTTGACGCCGGATCGTGGCAATCTCCTCCACCGCGTCAATCACAAACCAGGCTGCACAGGCGATCTCACGGCTGGGGATGAAGGCGACAGGTTTCGTCGCTATCGTGCGTTGCAGAAACTGGTGACGGGACAGGGACCAATTGTCCAGCCGGCGGGAGCGCAGGTCGTAAAAGCCTGCCACAATCATATCAGGCGGACTTAACGCTAAAGCCTCCAGATTGACAGGATGCCAGGGAGAGGTACCAAGCTCGCCGGACACATTTCCGACGCCAGCTTCACTCATCACATCATGGATGAAGGTGCCTGTTCCAGACGTTGTCCCCGAAGGTGTGATGTAAAGCGCTGTAGGGCGCGTGGTCACATCGCCCATCGCGCCTTTCAGCGCATTGTAACGCGCATCCATCTGTGCTGCGAGCGCATGTGCGCGGTCGCCCTTTCCCATCGCTTCACCGATCCGCAACAGATTGGCGCGCGCATCGTCAAAGGTCACACCAAACGTCACTTCGATTGTCGGCACGCCGAAGCGTTTCAACAGATCGCCTGCCCCATAACCACCGCCCCATTGGCGGATGACGAGATCGGGAGAAAGAACCAGGATATCTTCAGCCGTCGGGCGGACCTTGGGAAGGCCTGCCGCCTTCTCTGCGAAATAGGAGAACTCCGTATCAGCGTGCGGCGAGACGCCAACAATTTCGTTTCTGTCCGCCAATGCCAGCACATATTGGTCAGCACAAAAATCAAGCGAGGCAAAGGTCGCCGCGTGGGCATTCTCTGCGACAAAGCCACAGATCACACTTCCCAGCGCAGCGACAATTGCCTGTCTCATCAGCCTTTCACCCGCACCCCAACAAAGCCGGACAGGCCGGGTGTACCATACCCGCTTATGTCCTGGTACTTCTGGTCAAAGAGATTTTCGACACGACCGAACAGTTCCACCGTTTCACTCACCTGATAGGCCGAACGAAGATCAACACGCGTCCAGTCTTCATTATCGAGCGCGCCGAACACCTCCGTCTCACGACCATTATAGGTCACCGACGCCCCGACGCTCAGATCTTCCGTCGGATAGGTTGTGACGTGCAACGAGGCGAGATTTACCGGTACGCGCGCCAAGCGTTGCTCCGTGATTTTGTCTTTTGCCGTCTGGTGGGTGAAATTGCCGCTCACGTCCAGCCAATCCACTGGCCGCGCTGTGGCAACAAACTCCCACCCATCTGCTTCCACCTGTGCGATGTTCTCATAGCGTCCCGCCTGGAAAGTGATCTGGTTCGTTATGTCCTGTTGGAAATAGTTGACCTGCAGGTTCAAACGATCACCGAAAAACTGCTGCTCGATGCCTGCATCCCAGCCACGGCTTTCTTCCGGCTTAAGACCCGTGTTTGGCCCCAGCGCACCACAACAAGCAAAGGTCAACTGGAAGGGTGTTGGAGATTTGAAACCCTCTCCCCAGCTTGCGCGGAAAATCGTGCCGGTCTCGACCACATCATACGCACCGGTAAAGCGGAATGTGGTGACACCTCCCGCTGTCTCGTGATCGTCATATCGGACGCCACCGATCAGTGATAGTTGTTCCACGGGCAAAACCTGCACCTGTGTGAAGACGCTGTCTGTGCGAAGGGATTGTCCTCCCTTTATCTCCGCTTCTTCGGTTTTTGCACCAACGATGACATTCCACATGTCAGACGGAGTAATTGCACCAAGATATTCAAGCGCGGTCCGACTGCCCGTTGCGCTGAAATTGCGAACGCCATTGGCTTCATCGTCCCGGTCTATGAACGCATGACTTGCAGTCAATTGGTTTTCCAGCAACCCGTCAAAGGTGGAGAGGTGCGCTGTCGCTGATGTCTGAAGTTCGCGTGTGTAACCTACGCGGTCTCCGTCACCGCCCACGCCGCCGAATGCATCAAACTCACTGCGGTTCTCGGCGTATCGAACATCTGCTTCCAATCGGAAGGCTTCTGTCAGATTGTGCCCAACATTGCCACCCACGGTATATCCACGGTAGCCATCTTCTTCCCTGTTGCCCTGGTTTTCATCAGCTTTGGAGATCCCACTGGAGCGAATACCGCTGAGCGAGACACGGTAGTCCGTATTACCTTCTTTGCCCAATACCGTGCCGCCGCTGCGAACGGTATTGTAAGAGCCCGCCTCTACAAAGGCTGAATAGGCGAACGGCGTGTCCGCGCGCTTTGTGATAATGTTGACAACGCCGCCAATGGCCTGCGAACCATAAAGCGTGCTTTGCGGGCCCCGCAGTACTTCGATCCGCTCAATGTCATTGGGGTCAAGGCTTGCAAAGTTGAAGCCAGCGCCGGGGCTCGCGGGATCATTTACGATCACACCATCAATCAGCACCAGTGTCTGATCGGATGCCGCACCGCGAATACGGACCGTGGCCGCGCCTCCAAACGCGCCGTTCTGACTGATGGTGACGCCTGGAATGGAACGGAGGGCATCGACGGTAAAGCTATACTGGCGCTTTTCAATTTCCTCCGACGTGAGAACCGAGATCGAACTACCGACTTGTGAGGTCGCAACTTCAGTGCGGGTGGCCGTTACAACAATTTCCGGTGCCCGTTCAGCCGCCATGGCGGATAGCATAGATGCAACGGAGAGCGTAGCGCTCATAAGCACGGTGGTTTTGACGATTTTCTTCTGCAATGACATTTCATGTCCCTTCAAAAACGAAGGGCGTAAACTTTACACACATGACAAGGCCATGTGCGCGGCAGCTTCTACCCCTCACTTACAACACTTGTCGTCACTGCGTGAACCACTCCCATGGACTTGCCCGGTCCGGGGATGGACGACACGATGGCAGGTTTCCTGGCTTGTGGATCGACGCTCATCTCCGACCTTCCCAAAGCATTGCGCTTCAGTGGCCATGAGTGGTGATGAACTTCCCACTTACAGTTGCGGGTACAGCTCCGGCTTTAAACCGGCATTCCCTTTTCACCCCGTTACCGGGGCACCATCTGGCATTGGCTTTAGCGCACTATTCGCGCACTCACAAGCCCAGAGAATGAGGCACGGCCTCAGAACTGTATCGCACTGTGAAACTCAGCGGCGGAGAAGATGCGCATGTGCGGCTGAGCGGGCCTCCCAGCCACGGCGCTCCAGCTCCGGTTCCTCGTGGGTTTCCGCCGGGAAACCAAGGCAGAGATAGGCCACAAACTGCCAGCTCTCCGGCACATCAAGCGTCTTAACCAATGTAGCGACATCCAGAATGGAGACCCAGCCGAGCCCGAGGCCACGGGCGCGGGCGCCCAGCCAAAGCGTGTGAATGGCGCAGACGGTTGAATAGAGCAGCGTTTCCGGCATGGTCTGCCGCCCGAGGCCCTTGCCGGTTTCGGTTTCCATATCCGCACATACGGCAAGATGAATTGGCGCCTCCACAAGCCCGGCAAGCTTCAACTTGTCGTACGTTTCCCGGCGTTCACCTGTATAGAGATTGGCCGCCTGTGCATTTGTCACGATGAAGTTTTCACGGACGGCGGCGCGGGTTTCGGGTTTTTCAATCGACAGAAAGCGCCATGGCTGACTATTGCCGACACTTGGCGCGAGACATGCCTGTTCGATGAGGCCTTTGAGCACGCCATCATCAACCGGATCGGTTTTGAAATGGCGTACATCACGACGCCATCTCAGTAATTGGTCGAAAGATTGTGCGAAGGCCTCGCTCGGCTCAAACTCTTTGCTCATCCGCGTACTGAAGCAGATTGCGTGCTGCCTGTCAGCCGCAAAGCGACACGGGCCCTCAAGACTTTTTCAGCGGGTTCCTGTTCAGCGAGTGCCTGTTCAGCGGGTGCCGGGCCGATAACTCTCCTGAACATGCGGTGCGAGGTCGAGCCAGTCCATACGAACGGGCTTTGTGCGCTCCTGCGCAAAAAGAGGCGTCTGGTCTGCATAATGAGGCGACGTCGCATCCAGCGTGGCTGAACCAAACTGATGCATGCTTTCCGAGTGGATGGTCCCATCCTGATCCCATTCCACAAACATGATGAACGTATCACCACCTTCAGCAACCAACTGGCCGTTGTCAGCTGCCCTCCCGTAGACAGCGCGCAAAATGTCCGGCCCGCCCTGGATCGGCAGATCTATGGATCCGCGCCGGATGCGGTTCACCTCTCCCCATGTCGGGTCAAGTCGCCCGAAATGCGTATTGAGCGTCTCAATGGCCTTTCGCAACGTGACGATGGCCGCCGGTGGCTCCTTACCACCCAAGCGCGCACGCACCACAGGCTCTCCCATCAGCACACCGAGTGCCGCCCCCCGGCTCTCGTAAGACGTTTCAAGATCCCAGTCTCGCAGGATCACTTGTGCTGCTGCAAGATCTGCATCATTGCCCGCATCCATCTCAAGGATCTCTGCAATCATGGCTGCGAGTTCGCTGTCCTTGGAATAGGCATGGTCATATTTGTAAGCACGAAATTCATCGCGTGTGATCGACGCATCAGACCCAAACAATTCCAGTGCGCGCAGCGCCCGGTTGGTCATTTGGATTTCAATGCCCATTGTGGGAGAGAAATCCTCCGGCTTCAGATCATCCTCAGGTGCCGCCGCGCGGAAAGGGGTGCTGTTGGCTTCCGTGATAAAGCCCGAGCGCGGATTAATGAGTTTCGGGACCTGATTGAAGGGCCGATAAGATTGCCAGATGAGATCTGACCTGTCGCCGGGCAAGTATTTCTGCCAGTCATATCCCTCGATGCGCGCGGGCATCATGGCGTTATAAAGAAGGCCGATATTTCCCTCCGCATCGCCATAGACATAATTGATTGAAGCGAGCGACTGCATCGCCATGGCGTTTAGCCATTCTTCCAGATTTTTTGCCTTATTCATCGCCAGACGCTGATCAAGCTGGCGCACCTCGCCCATCCCCGCATAGCGAATGGCATAAGTACCGTGGGGCTGGCGGACCACGGGCCCGTGCGCTGAATACTCAACCGCACGTGTCACCGTCCACCAGAACGGCCCCCAGAGTTTCACCTTTATGTCGACATAGGACTTTTCAAAATCTACCCACTCCCCATCAAGCAGGTACTGATCTTCATTCTCATCGTTCAAGGTGAGCACATAGACATCTGTCAGATCAGGTTTGTTGACCGTTGAGGCCCAGCCCAGATGCCTGTTGTGTCCGTGAAGCATGACCGGTGCGCCGGGGAAGACACCCCCTGCCACATCCCACCCCTCTTCGCTTTTAAGGCGCACTTCATACCAGGCAACCGGCCCCGCATAAGGCTGGTGCGAGTTGACCAGCAAGCGGGTCTTGCCATCGGCGGCGCGCGACGGCGCAACGGCCACACCGTTCGAGCCTGCGTGGGCAAACGCTTCCTCCACAGTGAGGAAGGCTGCATCGGGGCCCAGAGACAGGTCCCGCTTGCGCTCAGGTTCAAACAATTCCATCAGGTCAGCCTGCAACCCGTAAAAGAAGGGTTCCTTGAACGTGAAGCCTGCGACCACATCCTTGCCCGTCATTGGCAAGAGGCCCGGCTCTACGGCGCCAGGGTTGAGTGCGGCATAATAGTTCACACCGTCTGCATAAGCTTCAGCGATGACACGTGCCTCGGGTGTGAGTTTCGTCTCATAGCCTGCGTCCACTGCCTCCCACACGCGCAGGAGTGCGACGAGATAGTCCGTCACTGCGGCGTCCACGCCCTTGATCGCCGCAAGCTTTCCCCGCGTTGCAATCGCCACTTCCTGAAGGGTTGCGAAATCATCTTCTGATTGCGCAAAGGCAAGGCCGAAAGCTACATCCGCATCCCGCGCACCATAAATGTGCGGCACGCCAAACTCATCACGGTGAATAGTGACTTCATATGCAGCCGCTTTGTCCAAAAGGGGCTGGAGGGCGACCGGGCCCGGTGCCTCTGCATCGGCACGCAACAAGATGACCCCAACAATGATCACCAGCACCAGCGCCTTGAGCACTGCAATCAACGCAAAGAAATTGCGCATGAACCCCTCCCTTTCATGAGGGAGGGAGTTCACACGATTAGGTTACAAATCGCAAGTCACGATCTCTTTATGGTTCAAACTGCAGCAGCCAGATAACTCGCCTGATTGATCGCCCGCTTGGCATCGAGCTCCATCGCCTCGAAAGCGCCGCCCACAAGCTCCACTTTCTGGCCTGTCGCCTTCAGCTCATCATAAAGGGTGCGCAATGGCTCCTGTCCGGCGCAGAGGATGATCGTATCCACATCCAGCGTGACGGGCTCGTTGTGCACGAGCATATGCAAGCCCTCATCATCAATCAGCCGGTATTCGACCCCGTTCATCATTTTAACTCCGCGTCGGGCCAGGGTCAGGCGGTGTGTCCAACCGGTTGTTTTACCCAGGCCCCGACCAACAGAAGATGTCTTGCGCTGCAGCAGATAGACCTCCCTGTCCGACTTGTGCACGACGGGCTCTACGCCTGTCACACCGCCGCGCGGATGGTTTTTGAAATCAACACCCCATTCTGCGGCAAAGAGATCAATATCAAGTGCAGAGGACTTGCCCTCATGGGTGACAAGTTCGGCAACGTCAAAGCCGATCCCGCCAGCGCCGATGATCGCAACTTTCTTGCCGACCTTGGCCTTGCCTTGGATGACATCAATATAGGGAACGACTTTAGAGTGGCCGATGCCCTTGATCTCAGGCGTGCGCGGCGCGATGCCCGTTGCGATGATGATCTCGTCATAGGTTTCATTCTTCAGCATATCTCCCGTAACACGGGTATTGAGCCGTAGATCAATCTTCTGCACTTCGATCATTTTGTTGAAATAGCGCAGTGTCTCGTAAAACTCTTCCTTGCCGGGAATGCGCTTGGCAAGATTGAACTGCCCGCCGATCTCTGACGAGGCATCATAAAGCGTTACGTGGTGGCCGCGCTCGGCAGCTGTCGTTGCGAACGACAATCCGGCGGGACCTGCCCCCACAACGGCGATGCGCTTTGGCCTCGCGGTCTTTTCGTATTTCAATTGTGTTTCATGACAGGCGCGCGGGTTGACGAGGCAGGATACTTCCTGATTGCCCGCAAACGTGTGATCAAGGCAGGCCTGGTTGCAGCCGATACAGGTATTGATCTCGTCTTCACGCCCTTCGGCTGCCTTATTAATCAGTTGCGAATCTGCAAGCATTGGCCGTGCCATGGAGACAATGTCAGCATCGCCCCGTGCCAACACGTCTTCTGCCACGTCGGGCATGTTGATACGGTTCGACGTGATGGTCGGGATGTTGAGTTCCTTCCGCAGGCGACCTGTCACACTGGTAAACGCCGCGCGCGGGACCATGGTTGCAATTGTGGGCACTGCGCTTTCATGCCACGTGAAGTGGGTAGAAATAATGTTGGTGCCTGCCTTCTCCAGTTCTTTGGAGAGCAGCACTACCTCATCCCATGACATGCCGCCTTGCAGCATGTCCATCGCCGCGACGCGGAAGATAATGATAAAATCATTCCCTACGGCCGCGCGGGCGCGGCGTACGATTTCAAGGGGGAAGCGCATCCGGTTTTCGTAAGACCCGCCCCACTTGTCTGTGCGCAGGTTCGTCTTTTCAACGAGGAAGGTGGAAAGAAGATATCCAGCGGAGCCGATAATCTCCACCCCATCATAGCCTGCCTCCTTCGCACGTGCGGCACAATTGGCGAAGTCAGCAATCTGCTTTTCAATACCGGCTTCATCAAGCTCGTTCGGTGCAGACCGTGCGATACGAGAGCGAACAGGTGAGGGTGCAACCGCAAGTTCCGTTCCTGCGAGCGGGCCCGCGTGCAAGATCTGCATACAAATCTTTACGTCCGGATCGGCGCCGTGCACGGCGTCTGTGATCACTTTGTGACGAGCAGCCTCCTCCGCGGTTGCGAGCTTCGCGCCAAGCCCCCCTTCCACATTGGGAGAGATGCCGCCCGTAATAATCATGCCCACGCCGCCCCGGGCGCGCTCAGCGAAATACTCCGCCATGCGAATGTGACCGTCTTCCTGTTCCTCCAGCCCGGTATGCATTGAGCCCATCAAGGCGCGGTTCTTGATCTTCGTAAAACCTAGATCCAGCGGCGCAAAAAGGTGCGGGTATCGGTCTTGTCCTGACATTTGGGTCTCCTCATATGCTGCCGATGGTCTGAACACGGTTCCGGCAAACTCCTGATGCAAATCTACAGCCTTGCCTGTGGCCGGCAATGTTCATCCATGCACAAAAGGTCCCTCGCTTATGAACGAAGGACCTTTTTATCAGGGGGCCGCTGCGTTCGCTCCTCCCCCGCTTTCGCTTTTAACTCAGCCCAATAACAGGTCGGCGAGTTTTGTGCGGTGATAGACCGCGTCCCCATGTTGGTTTTCGCACCAGAAAGAGCGACGGCGATAGAGCTGCGCGTCGCAATCAAAGGTAAAGCCAAAGCCGCCATGAAACTGGATCGCCCGGTCGGCGGCGAAGGAGAGTGCATTGCAGGCCTCCGCTTTCGCCATGCGTGTGGCGATTTCACCCTCACCCTGCTGGCTGAAATTGAAGGCCGCTGAGTAAAGATGAGAGCGGGCCTGCTCGTAGGCCACATGGGCATCAACGATCGGATGCTTCAACGCTTGGTAGGAGCCGATATACTTGCCGAACTGTTTGCGTGTCTGCAGATAATCGACCGTGTAGTCGATACAAGCCTGGGTCGCACCGCACATCTCTGCTGCAAGCAGAAGATTTGCCGCGAGATGTAGATGCTCCAACGTTGCTGCCGCCTTTGAAGGGTCCAAGACAGCGTTCCGTCCGACCTTCACGCCCTCAAGCGAAACCTGATAGGAGCGGCGCGTCTCATCGATGATTGTCTCCCGGCGAAAATTCCCCGACGGGATCAGTGTTTTGTCGATAGCAACCAGAACAGGCTTTCCATCGAGCAGAACAGACGCGATAATAATGTCCGCGGCAGCCGCGTTCTCAACAAAGGTCTTGTGACCTTTGAGTGTAATCTCATCGCCGGATTTTGTGCCCGTCGTCTCCACATGGGTGAGGTCCCAGTCGCCATGCGGCTCGCTAAGCGCAAGGGTTGCAATTTTGCCCGCACAAATTTCCGCCAGCAGACCTGACTGCTGTGCCTCCGTCCCGCCGACGACAAGCGCCTGCGCGGCGAGGCTCGTGCTGATAAACGGGCCTGTCAGGAGTGACTTACCCATCTGCTCCACTACAGGTACGATCTCGGCAACACCAAGACCGATGCCGCCGAGCTCCTCAGGCACAGCGATGGCGAGCCAGCCCAGTTCCACAATCTCGTTCCACACCGTCTTGTCGTAACCGGCTTCATCACTCAGAAGCTCGCGCACCTTATTCACCGGCGATTTGTCCCGGCAGAATGTGGTTGCCACTTCCAGAAGGTCGGCCTGCTCTTCGCTGAAGCCTATGGTTGCCTTGTTTGACATGTTGTTCTCCTTGGCTCAGCTCTTTGGCAGGCGCAAAACGTGTTCGCCGATAATATTGCGCTGGATCTGTGACGTACCGCCACCAATGGTTGCTGAGAAGGCGTTCAGATAGCCTCGCTGCCAGATGCCCTCATCATAGGCATCCTCTTCTCCCACATAGTAAGCACCGCGTTGCCCCTGCAGCGTAATTGCAAACTCGTTGAGGCGACGGGTAAATTCTGTCGCCATAAGTTTTGACGAGAGCGGGAGGGACATGGGCCTATCTTGCACGAGCGGTTGAATGTGACCCCGCTTGGAGCAAAGCTGGAGGGAGCGCGCCTCTGTCAGCAATTGCACAAGCTTGTCGCGAATGACCGGATCTTCAAGGGCGGGCTTGCCACCCCGTGTGGCTTTTCGCGCGAGGTCCAGAATTTCAAACGGGTCCGAGGCACGCATGACGTAGCCACCGGCCTGGCCGCCTGCCACACCGCGCTCATATTCAAGCGTCCGCATGGCGACGAGCCAGCCCTGACCTTCTTCGCCCATCAGGCAATCAGCCGCAATACGCGCATCGGTGAAGAAGGTTTGTGTGAAACCATATTCGCCGGTAAGCTTGCGGATCGGCACGGTCTCAACACCGGGTACCGTCATCGGTGCCAGGAAGAAAGAGAGGCCTGCATATTTGTTCGGTGCATCCGGATTCGTGCGCGCCAGCAGGATCATGTACTTCGCGTAGTTTCCCTGGGTCGTCCAGATCTTGGAGCCGTTCAGCACCCATTCGTCACCATCGCGCACAGCCTTCAGCTGCGCATTGCCAAGGTCCGAACCGTTTTCAGGCTCGGAGAAACCTTGACACCAAATGTCTTCTGCCGACAGAATGCCCTTGATGTAGCGCTTGCGCTCATCTTCCGTTCCTTTTTCAAGGATCAGCGGGCCCGCCCAATTGAGGCCAATGGCGTTCAGCATGATCGGTCCGTTATAGCGCGCCATTTCCTGCGTCGCGATGTCCTGAAACGCCCGATCAAGCCCGCCACCGCCATACTGTTTAGGCCAGGCTGCGCCGAGATAACCCGCCTCGTAGACCTTCTTCTGCCACTCCCGCAGGAAGTTGAACTGCTGATCGGTCCCCACTTCCATGAAAGTCAGCGGCAACATGAAGCCGGGGTCCGCTACGGTGTTCTCTTTGAACCAGGCACTTGCGCCCTCCCGATAGTCTTGAAGCTCTTTTTCACTGATCGCGTTCATTGCGCGCGCTCCCGTTTGTTGTTTCTTCAGATACCGAGCTGGCGTGCCGCCAGATCCCGCATGATTTCTTCCGACCCGCCACCAATGGCGTTCACCCGCACTTCGCGGTAAATGCGCTCAACACGGCAGCCACGCATGTAACCGGCGCCCCCCATGATCTGCATGGCTTCGCGCGCGCAGAACTCCATCGTGAGTGTCGCCTGTACTTTCAACAAGGATAAGTCGGCGACCGGTGTTTCACCATTTTGTACGCGCACCACACATTGTTCCAGATAGGCCTGAGTGGCCGCAATCTTTCGCGCCATTTCCGCAAATTTGTGACGGATTACCTGGTGGTCAGCAAGGCGCTTGCCAAATGTATCACGGCTCCGCGCCCAGGCGAGTGCATCTTCAAAACAGATGCGGGCATAGGAGACGGCGCCAGCTGCCAGACCGATCCGCTCATGGTTGAAGTTGAGCATGATGCCGATAAAGCCGTTATTTTCCTCGCCGATCATGTTTTCAACTGGCACACGCACATCATCGAAATAGAGCGCTGCCGTGTCCGACGCCCACCAGCCCTGTTTCTTCAGCGGTGTGCGTGTGAAGCCTTTCATGTCGCCTTCGATGAGAAGCAGCGAAATACCGCGATGCCCCTCGCCGCCGGTGCGCACGGCCAACGTTACGTAATCTGCCCGCATACCCCCCGTGATGAACATCTTAGATCCGTTCACCACATAATGGTCACCATCGCGCACGGCACGTGTCTTTATGTTTGCAACGTCGGAGCCGCCAGACGGTTCTGTAATCCCGAGCGAGTGGACCTTCTCACCGGCCAGCACTTGCGGCGCAACGCGCGCCTTCATCGCCTCGGAGCCGATGGCAAGCACCGGCGGCAGGCCAATACCATGCACGAGAAGGCTTGCCCCAATCCCGCCTGCACCCGTGCGGGCCAGTTCTTCGCTGGTGACGATGGAATACATCGGATCATCGACGGGCGTTCCGCCATATTCCTCGGGATAGCCCAGACCGATCAAACCAATTTCCGCAGCCTTCTTGTAAAGCTCGCGAGGAAAACCACCCGCCTCTTCCCATTCATCGACATTGGGCATCAGCTCTATGTCAACGAACTTGCGCAAGGTTGCCCGCCATGCCTCATGGTCCGCATTGTAAAGAGGGCCGCGATAGCGATGATCAATATCGACCGGGCTTGCGCCGTCTGAAAATTTTTCCGCCATATCCGCTCCTTAAAGCTCAATCGCGCGCTTGAAAGCGGGACGCTCTGCCAGCCGCGCATAATATTTTTCGGTATTGGGTTTGAAGCCTGGACGCAGTCCCAGCGTGTCCGCCAGGTAAAGCGCGTAGCCCACACAAATGTCAGCAATCGTAAAACGTCCCGCGCAGAGATAGTCGCGATCTGCCGTTGCTCTTTCCACCGCTTTCAGGCGGGAGAAAAACCATTGCGTATAATCATCCACCGCTTGTGGGAGGCGGCGTTCCTTCGGTTCCAATTGCGTGTACCGCAGCACAATTGTTTGCGGGAAGGTGAGCGTCGCGTCGCTTCGGTGCAACCAATTAAGGTAGAGACCATAATCCTTGTCGCCGGGCTTCAGACCTATATCGGTTGGTCCGTGCGTATCCACCAGATACTGACTGATCCCTGCAGATTCCGTCATCTCCACATCGCCATCGACAAAATATGGCACTGTCCCGATCGGGTTCAGGCCGGTATAGCCTTCCCGCAAAAAGCGTGGCGGAAAAGGCATGCTCTCCAGCTCATAGTCGAGACCCATTTCTTCCAGCGTCCAGAGCGGGCGGACGGACCGCGCACCCTTGCAATGATAAAGCTTCATGTTCAGGCCTCTTGCGTTTCTTTGACGTCAATTTCAATCATCAGTTCGTCGGCTGACACTTGTTGTCCGGCGCTATAGTAGACACCTGCGACGGTGCCATCGGCCTCCGCCAGTATTTCATGCTGCATCTTCATGGCTTCAAGCACGGCAAGGCGCTGCCCCTTCGTTACCTCATCGCCCACCGCGACAAAGACGTTGAGCAATTGCCCATGCATGGGTGCCACGACGCGGCCACCGCCCACTGCTTCTTCTGCAATCCCCGCACGGGCAATCAGATTCACAAAGCTTAGAGCGCGACCACGGATATTGAGGTGGAACTCACCCGCCGACCCTCGCAAGAAACTTACACGGGAGCGACTATCCCCGATCAGAAGGGTCGCCGAACGCCCCGGCTTTTCCTCCAGCGTAACCTCCGCTGATGCATCGCCCGCACTCACCCGGTAGCGCGCTCTAGATAAAGGCGAGATAGACAGATCAAATAATGTCTCACCGAAGACATAAGTTACGCGTGAGACGAGCGGACTAGCGTTCGCCCAATTGCGCAGTGGTAAGCCAACCCGCGTGGTCAACGCCCAGCTCGCATCGCATGCCTCATCGACTTCCAGCACGGCGGCGATGGCTGCCTCCTCAAAGGTCGGGAATTGTTCCCGAGGCCCATCGACAAAGCTCTCCTGTATGAAGGCCGTCGTTGCCTCTCCCCTCGCAAAGGTCTCGTGTGAGAGACAATCGATGAGGAACGACTTGTTTGTCTTGGTGCCGAAGAACACCGTCTCCTCCAGCGCCTTGATCAGGCGGGTTCTTGCTTCATTCCGATCCTGACCATAGGCAATGATCTTTGCCAACATCGGATCATAGAAGGGGGAGACGGCTCCACCGGTCTCTATGCCCGCATCAATGCGCACACCTTCGCCGGTAGCGGGCACCCAAAGATCGACCGGTCCCGTCGCGGGCAGGAAGTCCTGTGCCGGGTCTTCGGCATAGAGGCGCACTTCAATCGCATGGCCTGTGAGCGTTACGTCTTCCTGGGTTAAACCGAGTTCCTCGCCTGACGCCACTTTCAATTGCAGTGCGACCAGATCAAGCCCGGTAATGCCTTCTGTCACCGGATGCTCCACCTGAAGACGGGTGTTCATTTCAAGGAAGTAGAATTTGCCCTCTCCATCCAGTAGAAACTCCACTGTCCCGGCGCCCCGATAGGCAATGCTTTTGGCGGCGCTTACCGCAGCTGCCCCCATCTCCGCTCTCAAGGTTTCCGTCATCACCGGACAAGGGGCTTCTTCGACAACCTTCTGATGGCGACGTTGTACCGAGCAGTCGCGTTCACCCAAATGGATTGTGTTGCCGTGTTCATCGGCGAAGACCTGCACCTCCACATGGCGTGGGCGCAGGATCGCCTTTTCCAGAATAAGCTCGCCCGAACCAAATGCGTTTTGTGCTTCGGAGCGTGCAAGCTCAATGGAGCGCGGCAGGTCTTTCAGATCGTTCACGAGGCGCATACCCCGCCCACCGCCACCGGCGGCAGCCTTCACCATGATAGGCGCGCCCATTTTGGCGGCTTCCTTGATGAGGGTCGCGTCGTCCTGATCCTTGCCTTCGTAACCGGGCACACATGGCACGCCAGCGGCGATCATTCGCCGTTTAGCCTCTGCCTTATTGCCCATCAGTTCGATCTGCTTGGGCTTTGGGCCAATGAACACAACGCCTGCGGCTTCACACGCGGTGGCAAAATCTGCATTCTCGCTCAGGAAGCCGTAACCCGGGTGCACCGCTTCAGCGCCACTTGTTTTTGCCGCCGCCAAAATCGCGTCCGCCCGCAAATAGCTTTCGCCGACGGGGCCAGCACCAATGCGCACAGCCTTGTCTGCAAATTTGACGTGCGGTGCGTTCGCATCGGCGTCGGAATAGACAGCAACGGTCTGAAAGCCTGCTGCCCGCGCCGTGCGCATGACGCGCAAGGCAATTTCACCACGATTGGCGATAAGAATGGATTTGAAACGCGCCATGATGTGCCTCTTATCCTTCCGTTGCCCAACGGGGTTTACGTTTTTCGATAAAGGCGGTAACGCCCTCCCGACCTTCATCACTCAGCATGCAGGTGGCAAAACCGTCTGCTGCGAAATCCAATGCTTCGCCACGCGGGCGGCGCGTGGTTTCAAAGACAATCGCCTTGGTGACCGCATTCGCGCCGGGCGCACAATTGGCGATCTGGGCCAGTGTCTCTGAACATTGCGTTTCGAGATCGGCTGCATCATCAGCCAGAAAATGCCCGATGCCCAGACGCACTGCCTCTTCTCCTTTAAAGCGCGCACCGGTCAACATCAGCCGACGTGCCTGGGTGAGCCCCACACGTTCGGTGACAAAGGGTGCGATCTGTGCAGGCGGAATGCCAAGGCTCGTTTCGCTCAGTTGGAACTTCGTGTCTTTTGTCACGATGGTGACATCACCGACGCAGGCGAGGCCGAGGCCACCACCAATCGCCCCACCTTCCACCAGCATCACCATGACCTGTGGCTGTTCATTCAGCTTCAGCATCAGGTCACCAAATGTGCGATTGCCACGCGCCACTTCTTTCGCGGCCGCACCGCCGGAGTTGCCGCCTCCGCCCTGGAGCCCCGATTTAAACCCCTTAATATCGCCGCCCGCGCAAAAGACGCCCCCTTTGCCGCGGATCAGGATCGTGCGCAATGTGCGATCATCGCGCACAGCATCCAGCACAGAAGACAGTTCATCCACCACTTCACCCGTCAAGGCATTGCGAGCCTCGGGACGGTTAAACCAGATTTTGAGCACGGAGCCGTCGCGCTCCAGGATCAGGCTTGATGTATCAGGAAGTGCCGTTGTCATTTTCTCTTTTCCTTCCATTACATCCGGGCGATGCCGAAATTGTTGGTTCGCACTGTGCGGTTGCGGGCTTCCCACACCGTTTCCAGCAGGAATCCCAAAGTGTTGCGCGCATCGCGCGGGTCGATCATGCCATCATCCATCATATGGCCCGATGTGTAGAAGGCATCTGACTGGCTGTCGAAATGACCGGCAAGAAATGCCTCCTGCTTTGCCAGCGCTTCTTCATCCGGCTCAATACCGCGCGCCGCCGCCTGACCTCTTGCCACCATGGACATGGTCTTGGCCGCCTGCTCGCCCCCCATCACACCCATGCGGGCATTGGGGAAGGTGTAAAGGAAGTCCGGATCATAGCCCCGGCCACACATGCCATAATTGCCAGCGCCAAAACTTGCGCCGGTCATCATGGTGATGCGTGGCACTTCAAGATTGCGCACGGCCTGGATCATTTTTGATCCGTGTTTGATCATGCCCGCCTGCTCTGACCTGGTGCCCACAATGTAGCCTGTCGTGTTCTGCATGAAGAGAACCGGCACATCTGACTGATCACAGAGCTGGAGAAACTGAGCTGCCTTGGTCGCGCCTTCCGGGTCGATCGGCCCATTATTGCCGAGAATACCAACCGCCTGACCGAAAACTTCCGCCTGCAGGCAGACCGTTGCAGCCCCATAACGCGGTTTGAAATCAAGCATGTCAGAACCGTCAACAATGCGTGCCATCAGCTCGCGCATGTCATAGGGAATGCGGTAATCGGTCGGGATGACGCCTGCAATCTCGTCCGGGTCATACACCGGGTCCGCGAAAGACCGGCTTGGCGGCGTCGGGCAGCTCGCGTTCCATTGCAGGCGCTTCACGACTTCACGGCAGATGAGAACACCGTGTCCATCATCTTCAGCCAGATATTCCGCAAGGCCTGAAACGCTTGCATGCATTTCTGCACCACCCAGCTCTTCTTCCGTTGCAATCTCGCCGGTTGCAGCCCTCAGCAAGGGCGGCCCCGCAAGGAAAGCGCGCCCTCGGCCTTTCACTGCGACGACATAGTCGCTGAGGCCCGGCATGTACGCACCGCCTGCGGTTGATGACCCATGCAGGATCGAAATAACGGGAATGCCGGCAGCGGACAGGAGCGCCAGATTGCCGAACAGGCGACCGCCTTCGCTAAAGCCTTCAACCGTGTAGTTCAGCAGGTCGCCACCTGCGCTCTCCACCAAATGCACGAAGGGCAATTTCTGTTCGAGCGCGATTTGTTCGGCACGACGAATGCGGTAGCCACCGCCCGACGTCATCGCACCGGCCTGAATACCGCTATCGTCCACGACGACCATGCAGCGAATGCCCGAGATGAAACCAATGCCGGAAATGACCGTTGACCCGGCAATGGATTTGTCTGGGTCTGGTGTGTCCACCAGATAGCCCGCGAGATTACCAATGGTGAGGAACGGCATACCGGGATCGAGCAATCGCGCCAGGCGCTCGCGTGGTGTCAGCTGGCCGCGTTCCTCAAAACGGGGCTTCCGCTTTTCCGAGATCGCCGCTCCGCGCGCGTTCAGGATCTGCAGTCGCTCGATCAGCGACAGCATATCTTTGCGGTTCTTCGCAAAACTTTCCGAGCCTGTATTTATTTTCGACACAAAACGCGCCATGGCATTCAGCCCTTCTTTTGTTTTACTTAAGCTGCCTTCACAACAAGACCATGCTTGCGCGCAAGCTCTGCCGGAATTGTTACCGGCACTTCCAGCAAGAGTTGTGAATAGCCCTTGGCTTGCGGGTCGTTGCGCAAACTTGCCACACCACCGCCCCCCAGCACTTCGTGCAGGAGGAAATTGAGTGCGTTCGACCCCGGCATAACAAAGCGTTCCACATTCCCTTCCAAGAAATGTGCGAAACGCTCGCTCACCTCTTCGATGGTCAAGGCCGCTGCAATGAAAGGAAAATAGTCTGCTTTCCGCGCGATGACGCCAATGTTTGCCTTATTGCCCTTGTCACCACTTCGTGCCCAGGCGAGGGCAACGAGAGGCACAGCGACCGTATCACCGGCGGCTTTCTTCGCCGGGTCCGCAGGACGTTCGAGGTTTGAGGCATCAAAGGCCTGACCCGCAACCTCGGCGAAGGCTTCACCTTTACCATCCACGTCGACTGCGATGGCAATTTTCTCTTTCGGGATCATGAAGGAGAAAAGTCGTGCAATGGGGGTTGGCTTTGGTCGCCCCCCGGCAAAGCCGGAGAGGCCCGGCGGTGTCGCAAGGCCAAGGCCTGTCGCTTCTTTCAGCAGGATGGTAATGCCCAAGGCCGCGTCATGTTTTGCGGCGATCTTCACCACCACTTCGCGCGCGCCCTCGATCTGTTTCGCTGCGCCATACTGGCTTTCTGCACCGATAACCTCGACACTCGTTTCGCTGAAATCGCCGAGATTCAATCCACGTAAGGTGCGGCGTGCGCGCTCATAGACCGCGTCTGCAAAGCGTTGGGCCTTGCGGCTTGCATCAATTCCGTAGAAGCTCATGGTGAGGCCGCCACGGAAACCGTCCACGAATGTTGAACTGACTTTGTACGTATCGGGCACCGCGTGCCCCTTGGCGCCCGCGACGCGGACACGGTCTGCACCCACCTGCTCAACCGTGACGTTGGCGAAATCACAAACAACGTCCGGCAGCATATAGGCCTGCGGGTCTCCAATCTCGTAGAGCATCTGCTCTGAGACGGTGCCCACATTCACAATACCGCCTGTGCCTTCCGGTTTGGTGCAGACGAAGCTGCTATCATCCGCAATTTCAGCAATCGGATAGCCAATGTCGGCAAGTCGGTCGATCACCTCTTCCCAGTCGGTGAAGTTGCCGCCAGTTGCTTGGGGCCCGCATTCCAGAATGTGACCGGCAAGCGAGCCTTGGGCGAGCTTGTCGAGATCGGCAGGTGTCCATCCAAACTCATGAATACACGCGCCAAGCGTGACCGCACTGTCCACGCAACGTCCGGTGATGACAATGTCGGCGCCACCGTCCAATGCTTTTGCAATCGGGAAGGCACCGAGATAGGCGTTGATGGAAAGGAGTTTATCGACCGGCGGAAAGGCTTCACCGGAAAACATTTCGGCAAACCTGCCTTCCAATAATTCGTCCTTGCGCGCAATCAAATCATCGCCTGTTACCGTTGCCACTTTCAGGTCGAGGCCCGCATCGGCAATGAGCGCGCGCACAGCGTTTGCGCACGCGACCGGGTTCACCCCGCCTGCATTGGCGATGATCTTCACGCCTTGTTTGGCGATCTCGCTCAGGTTCGGCTTCAGCGTTAGCGAGACGAAATCAGTGGCGTAGCCCTGGTCCGGATCTTTGGCGCGAGCGCGCGCCATGATCGACATTGTGATCTCTGCCAGATAGTCATAGACGATGTAGTCGAGATTTCCGACTGCGAGCAGTTGCGGTGTCGACATGGAGGCATCGCCCCAAAAGCCGCTTGCCCCACCAATGCGGATCATCTTCTTGGCCATGACCGTCTCCCATCGCGCTCTTTTGAGCTTCTGTTTACAGCCGCCCGTTGCCGCCACCAGAATCAAGTCTAGTGGCCCAGCAGAAGGCGGGAGCAAATTTCAGCACAAGTTTTTTTAAATTGCAAACCGTCCATACTGTTTTTATAATACCGCAACGAAATCAAGCCTTTGGGCAATCTGGCACACAGGAATCAGGGCATGGAAGACGCGGGCAAGCCATTGGGGAAGCAAGAGGCCAAAAGCCTCAAGACCCGCACGACCATTTGCCGGGCCACAATCGATTGCCTGATCGAATTCGGTTATGGCGAGACGACCATTGCCCGCGTTGTGCAAAAGGCTGAAGTGTCGAATGGGGCGCTTCTCCACCATTTCCCGTCCAAAGAGCATTTGATGACAGCGACAGCAGAGTTCCTGCTCGGGCGCACGCGGTCGCGGCAAGCGCGCGTGCCGAGTGTCGATGCTGTTGATGACACGGCGCGCGTGGCGAATGATTTGCTGGCCAATTGGACCGTCTTCATCAACACGCCCAGTTACAGGGCGCTGCTGGAAATCCTGATCGCTGCGCGCACCGACCATAAGCTCCATGCGCAGATCGAAGATACGCTGCACGCCTACCATACCCAGTCCGTCAACATGATGATGACGACCTATGAAAGCGCCACCGGGCGGCCGGAAGATGCGGAACTCTTGCCGTGGATGAGCAATATCTTTTTCCGTGGCCTTCTCATTCAGGATCAATATTCAGCTGATCCTGAACGGCAGCAACGCATGGTGGCGCGCTGGATTGAGCTGGTTGCGCCCCTACTCCGGCTGCGCGCCAAATAGTCAACTCGCCTTCAACGCGCGCCATACACCCAGAAACAAAACAACATAGATCAAATCAATCAGGACGAGGTACGGAAAAGGCCCCGTCAGTGAGCCTGTGACCCAAGGCCATGTGACGACGATGATTGCAGCCGTTTTCCCTACGGCCCCCAACCAGACGAGCGAAATGTTTTTATGTGGGTCCAACGCTACGCACAGATAGCCAATTCCGAACACGAAAATGAGTACAGCGGCCAAGTTTGCCACCACCATGACTTCGCCGGGCAGCGGCACATCGACCGCCCCCATGAGAGACGGGCCTTGAATAAAAAGCGCGCCGCCTACCAACATATTGAAAAGAGCGGCACTGCCGAAAATCAACGTCACATATTTCAACATCGGATCCATCCTCCAGGCGGCAGATTGTGCGGTCGTTATGCGTCTGCGCCAAAACCACGTCTATTCGATCGCCGCGCGAGCGCATTTACAAGGACCAGAGCGTGCCAATTGCAGGATTCCTCTGCTAGCTGGTAGGTTTTTATCCGCAGAAACCCTCATGATTTCCCAAATGAGATTTGTTGTGCTACAGATTGTCACACAAACTGATTTTTTGTCATATTTAGATGGTCGGTCGATATGGAACATTTTGATGTCATCGTTGTGGGTGCCGGTATCTCTGGTATTGGCGCAGGTTATCACCTGCAGAAAAACTGCCCGAACAAGAGCTATCTCATCCTGGAAGGGCGGGACAAGATTGGCGGCACCTGGGACTTGTTCAAGTATCCCGGCATCCGGTCTGACTCTGACATGTACACACTTGGCTATTCGTTCAAACCCTGGACGAAAGCAAAAGCGATTGCAGATGCTCCTTCCATTCTTTCCTATCTGAATGAAACCGCGCAAGAGCATGGTATCGACAAAAAGATCCGCTATGGGCATCAGGTCAAGAACGCCTCCTGGTCGTCAGCTGATGCAAAATGGACGGTTGATGTTGAGCTTGGAGACGATAAGACACCGTCCCAGTTTACCTGCAACTTTCTCTTCATGTGTGCTGGCTATTATTCCTACAAGGGTGGCTACACGCCGGACTATCCAGGTGTCGCCGACTATCAGGGCCGTCTCGTCCATCCACAGAAATGGACCGACGACATTGATTATGAAAACAAAAGAGTTGTCGTGATCGGCAGTGGTGCAACCGCCGTGACGCTCATTCCCGAGCTTGCAAAAAAAGCAACCCACGTCACCATGCTCCAGCGTTCACCTACCTATGTTGTGTCGCGCCCAGCCGAGGACAAGATTGCCAATGCGCTACGCCGGTATCTGCCTGCTAAGCTTGCTTACGGCATTACCCGGTGGAAGAACGTGTTGCTTGGCATGTATTTCTACAATCTCTGCCGCACCAAGCCGGACATGGTGAAGAAGCGTTTGCTTGAAGAAGTACGCAAAGAGCTTGGACCAGACTTTGATGTCGATAAGCACTTCAACCCGACATACAATCCATGGGACCAACGGCTCTGCCTTGTACCGGACAGTGACATGTTCCTGGCATTGAAGACGGGCAAAGCCTCCGTCGCCACAGATCACATTGACACCTTCACGGCTGATGGCATCCGACTTAAGTCAGGCGAAGAGCTGAAAGCTGACCTTATTGTGTCGGCAACCGGCCTCACACTTGAAGTTCTAGGCGGCCTTAAAATCAGTGTGGACGGCAAGCCGGTCGAGCTTTCAAACGCGCTTACCTATAAGGGCATGATGTATTCGGATATTCCGAACCTTGCCTCATCGTTTGGCTATACCAATGCATCCTGGACGCTGAAATGCGATCTGACATGCGAGTATCTCTGCCGCGTTATCAATCATATGGATCAGGCGAACGTACAGCAGGCGACACCACGCCTCAAAGATCAGAAAGTTGAAGTTGAGCCATGGCTCGACCTTACATCGGGCTATGTGCAGCGCGCCAAGGACATTCTGCCAAAGCAGGGCACAACGCGCCCATGGAAGCTTTACCAGAATTACGCGCTCGACATTGTGATGCTGGGCTATGGCGCGGTTGATGATGGGACGATGGAATTCTCAAAAGTGCCTGCTGCGGCGAATGTTAACCAGGCAAGACCCCAGGTTGCCGCCGAGTAACATTTTACAAAAAAGCGTGCGATAGCATCGAAAACGGAGGCGTAACATCGCCTCCGTTTTTTGTTTTCAAGTGATCGACTGAAACGCATCTCTCAGGGACTGGGACCACGCGTCGCTCAAAGAGTGAAAACCAGCATCATCAGCATCGATCCGTCGGCGTTCTGAAAACGCGCAGGCATCGGTCGGAAGGACAGCCAGATCAAGCGGCATGCCGACCGACAGATTGCTTCGAAGCGTTGAGTCCATCGAGAGCAGGGCCGCCTTGACAGCTTCGTTCAGCGGCGTTTCGGTTGTAACAACCCGGTCCAGGATCGGCTTGCCATACTTGTGCTCACCGATCTGAAGGTACGGTGTGTCCTCCGTCGCCTCAATAAAATTGCCTTCCGAATACATCAGGAAAAGCCGCGCGCCGCCGCATTTTCGTTGACCGCCCAGCATCAACGTCGCGCCACCTGCGCCCGGTGCGCTACAAATTGACACGCCACCTGAGCGATAAACGTTCATCAAACCGGGGACGCCTAACAAGCTATCGGGTCGAAAACACAAAGGATCAAGATAGGCGTCATCAATGCGGCGATAGATCACCTCGACCCTTTGCGGACCCCTTGTTGTGCGCATCCAAACACGATCATTATCGACCAAAAGATCTTGCCCTTCGACGAGATCAGCGCCCATCTGGTCGGCGAGAAATGAATGCTCATAGTACGCGCTATTCAGCGGGCCCGGCGACAGAATGACCAAAGTCGGGTCGCCGTCACATTTTGCCGGCGCAACACTTGCCAGTGTTTTACGCAACAGCGCCGGGTAGGCTTCAACAGGTTCAATATGCCGCTTGCCAAAGAGCGTGGGAAACATGCGCATCATGATCTCCCGGTTCTCCAACATGTAAGACACACCCGATGGTGTGCGGCAATTGTCTTCAAGCACATAGAAATCATCGACGCCTACGCGGACGATATCAGTACCGATAATGTGACTGTAAACATTGCGACTTGGATCAATACCGACCACTGCAGGTTCGTAAGACTCATTGAGGTAGACAAGTTCAGCGGGAATAATGCCCGCCCGAATGATTTCGGCCCGGTGATAGGCATCGTAAAGAAACATGTTCAGCGCTTTTGCGCGCTGCTTGATCCCAGCATCGAGTTAACGCCATTCCTTCGCAGTGAAAACTCTGGGCACGATGTCAAATGGGATCAGGCGTTCTGCTCCACCTTCTTCCCCATAGACAGCAAAAGTAATCCCCACTTTTCGAAAGAGGGCTTCTGCCTCTTTTCTTTTGTTTTTCAACGCGTCGGGACCCAGGCTTTCAATCCATGAAAGCACTGAACGGTAAGCGGGACGCACTCCATCGCGCCCACTCGTTTCGTCGAAATAGGTGGCAGTTTTCATTGCTTTTTTCATGCCTCAAACTACGCAACCCAGAAAAAAGTCAACGAAGAAGCCGAAAGGCAAATAAATATTGCTTCTGGCTGCATTCTTTAAGCTGACTATTTTCATCGCGGAGATAGAGCGCGAGATATGCGCCGCAAGATTTTTTTGCGCGAGCGATCATCGGCGGCATCGTCCAACTGACGACGCAGTTCCAATGACAGTTCAGCCAAATCATTGTGCCAGTCTGGCTCTCGCACCGCTTTGGATTCCAGTCGACGATCTTTCCGGCGGAACCTGACTTTGGACTTGCCTGTCGCCCTTCCCGAAGAAAGATCAATCGCATCGTCGAGTTTTGGGATGATAATGTTGGCTTCATCCACACCGAGCTCTGCAATATCTTTTGCCAAAGCTCTCAGGCCTTCTTCTTCGCCATGGGTCAAAAAGATCGCTGACTTGACCGGCAAGCGGGCTTTCACCCAGCGCACAAGTTGCTCCCCATCGGCATGGCCTGAATAGAGATCGATCTGGCGTATGGCCGCGCCGACCCGCACATCTTCACCTTGAATTTTTACGGCTTTAGCCCCGGATGCGAGCACCGCACCCAATGTGCCGGGCGCCTGATATCCCACAAGCAGCACGGTCGCATCGGTGCGCCAGAGGTTCTGCTTCAGATGATGGCGGATGCGCCCTGCCTCACACATGCCACTGCCTGCCATAATGATCGCACCACCCTTGACCCTCGCGATGGTTTTGCTCTCTTCGGCTGTGCCCGTAAAACGGATGTTGGAGCGCCTGAACGGGTTTCCATGTCCGTCGGTGTCTTCCAGATCGTGCGCGTTTTTTGCAAAGACTTCTGTTGCCTTGATCGCCAGCGGCGAGTCCAGAAACACAGGCACGGTCGGCAACGTTCCATCGTCAAACAGGTGGGCGAGGTCGAGCAACAATTCCTGTGTTCGCTCCACAGCAAAAGACGGGATCAGAAGATTGCCGCCTCTTGCCAGCGCCTCATTCACCTCTCGCCCAAGTGCGGTTCGTCTTGCATCAGGCGTCGCCTCGGTTCTTGTCCTGCCGCCATAGGTTCCCTCGCAGCAGATAAAGTCCCAATTGTTGGGGGCGTCGGGATCTGGATGAAAGAGTTTGTGGTCCGGACCGATGTCACCGGAGAAGAGAAGGCGTTTTGTCGCCTGACCGCGCTTCCCTTTAGGTGAAGTGATTTCGACCTCGATTGATGCCGCACCCAATATGTGCCCGGCGTTCCAAAAGCGCGCCCTGACCCCCTCGCCTACATCCCGCCAATCCTCATATTCCACGACGGAGAAATTTTTCAGGCAGGCGCCCGCATCGGCTTTTGTATAGATCGGATCTACACTTGGTTTGCCGCGCTGTGCGTTCCGCCTGTTCAGCCATTCAACTTCCATCTCATGAATGTGACCACTGTCGGGCAGCATGTAGGTGAGGAGGTCGAAAGTGCCTTCGGTCGTAAAGATCGGGCCGTTGAAGCCTTGTTTCACGAGCTTTGGCAGCAGGCCGGAATGGTCAATATGGGCGTGGGTGAGCAGGACAAAGTCGATCTTTTTTGGATCAAATGGAAAATTCTCATAATTGAGCCCTTTGAGCGCTTTTGATCCCTGGAACATTCCGCAATCAACCAAAAACTGATTGCTTTCATTTTGCAGCCAATAGCATGACCCGGTCACCGTTTCTGCGGCACCACAAAAATTCAGAAGCATTTATTCCCCGCTCTTCAATCCGAAAGGTCATCGCTAACCAGTATAGGCTTGTCCGCTCAGACTACTATGACTTGAGACAATTTTCCCGAAAGTCTCATTCCACACCTCGCATCTTGCAAATGATGCCGCTAAACTCCGGCGCTGTTGCCCGAGGTAGAAAGAGGTTGGACATGACATTTGAAGATGCAGCCGAGGCCAGTTTTCAGCGTCATCAGATGATCGGCCTTTTTCTGGGGCCCCTGGTTGCGCTTGTCATGTTTGCCACGCCCGCGCCTGGCGGGCTTCAACCCACAGCGTGGATGACCGCCATCATTGCGGTGTGGATGGCGATCTGGTGGGTGACTGAGGCGCTGCCACTCGCAGCTACGGCGCTCCTTGTTCTCGTCATGTTGCCATTGCTTGGCGTCTCCGACTTCAAGACGACGGCGGCCCCGTTTGCGCATCCCATTGTCTACCTCTTCCTTGGCGGCTTTATGGTTGCCATCGCCATGCAGCGATGGAATCTGCATCGGCGCATCGCGCTCCACGTGCTGGTGCGCTCCGGCGTGAGCCAGACACGCCTCCTTGCAGGTGTAATGATTGCAACAGCCATGATTAGCATGTGGATCAGCAATACGGCGACGGCCATGATGATGATGCCCATCGCGCTTTCACTTGCGACTTTTTCCAGTGCTGACAGGTCTGAAAAGCGAAACAACATGTTTGCCGCTGCGCTGATGCTCGCCACTGCTTATGCGGCGTCCATCGGCGGTCTTTCGACACTGGTTGGCTCAACACCCAATGCGCTGGTTGCGGCCTTCATGGCGCAAACTTATGGATATGAGATCGGTTTCGCACAATGGATGCTGATGGGCTTGCCCGTTACATTTCTCATGCTGCCGATTACCTGGTTCGTTCTTTCCAAAGTGGTCTTCAAACTGGAATCCACGAATGATGGAGATCCGACCGGTAGTTTGCAAAAGGCGCTTGATGATATTGGCCCGATCACCACACCGGAACGTCGTGTGGCCTTTGTCTTTTCTCTTGTTGCCGGGCTCTGGATGTTTCGCCCCTTCCTGCCCGATGGGCTGGGTCTTGAGCTTCTCTCAGATTCTGGCATTGCGATCCTTGGGACCGTTCTGCTCTTCCTCATTCCCGCAGGTCGGAAACACGGAGAGTTTTTGCTGGACTGGCAGTCCGCGAAAGAAGCGCCCTTTGATCTCCTGATTCTTTTTGGGGGAGGCCTGAGCCTTGCCCATGCAGTGGATCATACAGGCCTTGCAACCTGGATCGGCCAAGCGCTTTCGATCTTGGGAACGTTGCCGCTCATCCTCCTCATCGCGGCAACAGCTGCACTCATCATCAGCCTGACGGAACTCACAAGTAACACGGCAACCGCTGCGGCCTTTCTGCCCGTTGTCGGTGCCGTTGCCGTTGAGGCGGGTATACCGCCACAATTTCTGACACTTCCTGCTGCCCTCGCGGCAACATGCGCCTTCATGCTGCCGGTCGCCACGCCCCCCAATGCCATTGTCTTCGGGTCAGGTGCCGTTCAAGTCGGTCAGATGATCCGAGCCGGGATCTGGCTCAATCTTGCCGGGGTCATTATCATCACAGGCATGGTGGCAGTGCTTGGCGATATTCTCTTCTCATAACGCCCCTTGTGACACTGATCTTGTGTCCACAGAGCAAAACTGCCCATAAACTTTCCATTTTCGCCTTGATCTTGGAGCCAGATTCAAGGTTAATTTGATCGGGAGCGGCACCTAAGACAATCATCCGCTCAGGTACTATCCAAGTTAAAAATCACTCACTCCAATAAACAACACATGGGAAGCGTCTATATGTCAAAATTTCTTGCATCTCTTGCAACAGCTTTGCTGATCTCCACATCAGCGTTCGCTCAGGTTATCACTGTTGAGTTTGCACCGGCTGAAGGTGATGCCATCACGTTTGCCTTCGACGGTGAAGCCAACACGTCAACCAACGTCGCCACCGGCGAGACGGGTGCCTATACGTTCAACGCTGAAACAAACACGATTTGCGGCACAGGCGCGGATGGCGCAGAAGTTTGCGCAACCTTCGAAGGCCCTGCAAACGCTGAACCAAAAGTTGGCGATACCGGCGCATACACAACAAATGCTGGCGCGTCCGGCACAGCGAAGATTGTTTCTATTCAGTAATTGTTCGTGCGGGCCTTAGCCTGCCTGACATTTTTCAAGCAGGGGCCGTTGCATATTTTCGGCCCCTTTTGTTTGAGCGAGTTTTGATAAAACGAAACGAATACATGCCCGACATTCTCGGTCTCATTCTGGCGGGGGGGAAAGCCACCCGGTTTGGCGGCGGGGACAAATCGCTTCGCCCGTTCCAAGGTCGCCCCCTCCTTGCCCACACCAAGGCCCGGCTGGGGGCCCAGGTGGCAAAAATGGCCCTGAGCGCCAATGGGGATGCGACCCGATTTTCTGACTTTGATATGGAAATTGTCTCCGACCCCGTTTGGCTAACCGATGCCGGACCTGTTGCAGGTCTGATTGCCGGCCTCACCCTTGCCGAGAAAGATCATTTTGACTATCTGCTCACCGTGCCTTGCGATGCGCCCTTGTTTCCCGAAGACCTTGCGACATGTTTGCTTGCGAGTTTGGTGAATGAAAATGCGGACTGTGCGCGCGCCGCAAGCGATGGCCAGGCGCACCCGGTGTTTGCACTTTGGCGCACCGGTACGCTCGACCAAATCGCGAGTGAATGCCGCAACAATGTACGCGCGCTCTGGCGTCTGCAATCGGTGATCAATACGGTTGAGATTTCTTTCCCGGCACTACCCTTTGATCCGTTCCGTGATGCAGACACGGCGTATGACCTTCAACAGCTTGAAGAGCTGGCACGCCAGCCTTGAACATTGTCACGCAAAAGCCCCCGCCAGATGATGGCGAGGGCTTGTCTTTTACGTGGTGATATTTGCGCTCCGCTTGGTAGTTGAACTCAACTTGTTAGTAGTTGAGCTCAACCTGGAACCAGACTTTATCCCGGTCAGCCGGCCCGCCTGTTGGGCCGTCATAGGTCGCGTATTTTGCCGTCAATGACAGATTGTCGGTCACGACGCCTGTCAGCACCGCGTTCCACTCATCACCAAGGCTTGCGCCAGAGGTTTCAGCTTCGAAGTCATGATAGATCACAGCACCGTTCAGCTTCTGGAGCCCCAGAACATCTGAAACACCATAGCCTGCGCTCACGAAGAGATCTTCGAGACCGGTTGTTGGCGTGGTCAAGAACACATCGGCCCAACCATTAAAGGCATGGAGCGTGGCCAATGGCGTTGAGAAACCGTTTGTTCCGTTGCCTTCCAACACTTCGTACCCGAGGCCAAATTTCGCGCCCGCATATGACAGGCCCGCATCACCACGGTAATAGTCGAGGTCGAAATTGCCGGGATTGTTTGCATAGTCTGACTGGCGCGCATATTCAACCGCGCCATCCAGCGTCAACCCGTCAGCAATATCGGTTTTGCCTGTCGCCCGCAGACCGTAGGTTGCAGTGGAGATTGCCGCGACCCGATCAATGTCCAGCAAGTAAGAATAGGCCGTGAGGGACACGCCCGGAACGCCGCTATAATTGGCATTCAACAAATGTGAGCTTGTATCCAGGGTGCCCAATGGATGGTCACGACCGAACACGCGATTGACCTGATCGACATAGCCATAGATCAATGTCGTGTCCGGAATGAAAGACGTTGAGACGACGGCTGCGTCAAATGTCTGTTCGTTCTGGCGCCAGCCTACATTGCCGACAAAACGCGCATTGTCGAGGATCACACGTTGGCGCCCCACAATGATGGCCGTGTCGGGAATACCTGTGAAAGTGAGCTGGGCACGGTTCAGCTGCGCTTCGTTCGGGTCGGCGATAACCGGCAACGTTACCTTGCCGTTGGTTGTGTCGTTATAGTCTTCCGCGCCGAGATTGGTGATGAACTCACCTTCGACCAGTGCAGAAAAATGCGCATAGACGCCCGTTTCATACCCAAGCCGGGCGCGAATGGTTTTGGCATCAGCACGTTCAGAAAAGCCATCCTGATCGACATGCTCGTAGCGCAGCCGGATGTTTGCCATTGCTTTGCCGCCGAGCAGTGCTTCAGTGAAGCTCGGGCCTTCGGCCAGAGCAACGCCCGGGGTGATTGCCGCACCCATCAACGCACTCGATGCGAGTAACACCTTCATATATGACGCAGTATTGCTGCGGGTTGATCCAGTATCTTTCATCTTCGTTCCTCACGTCATCCCAAACGCCGGGATCGTCCCGGCAGTTTATGGTCTCATCAAAATCATGTCCGGCTGCTCACGCGCCTTCTCTTCACATCCTCGTTTCTCACGATTGCTCTATCGGGGGAGACCCAGCGATCTCGCCATCAGGTTCCGGTGCACTTCGCTTGTGCCTGAGTAAATACTGGCAGCGCGCATCCCCAGATATTTCGCGGTCGCCCAATCGGCGTCGTTAAATCGTCCCGTCTCATTTTCCCCTTGTTTGAAAACATAAGGCTCGTGATGTTCGATAGCCTGAGCCCCTGCGAGAAGCATGCCGACCTCACTGATATCCTGATGGAGTTCAGTCGCCAACGTCTTTAGCATGGAAGATGGCCGCATCGTCGGCGCTCTCATTGGCGTCGTGCGATTTTTCTGGTCTGCGCCCTCTGCGCGACAACGATGTTCCAAACTATCAAATGCGCTCAACCGGATGTTGAGCGTTTCAATCCGTTTGGCGAGCATTGGCTCAACCGATACGGTTTTTGCCATCCGGCGAAGAGCGCTCAGGGAGCGGTAAAGATGTGCCGTTGTTGTGTTACTGGACCTCGCATGGTTCATCAGTATTTTGGCAACATTCCATCCATCCCCTTCTTCACCCACGCGGTCGGCAACGCTTACACGAACGTGATCAAAGAAGAGCTGATTGAACTCATGCTCACCGTTCAGCATTTCAATCGGCTCCACCGTGAGGCCGGGTGCCTTCATATCAATGAGCAGAAATGTCATTCCTTCTTGGGGCCTCTCCCCTTTGCTCGTGCGGACGAGGCAAAACATATGCGTGGCAAGGTGCGCTCCGGTCGTCCAGATCTTCGTGCCGTCCAGAACATATTCATCTTTCTCGCGAGATGCCTTGATCTGCAACGCGGCCAGGTCTGACCCTGCTCCGGGTTCTGAAAAACCCTGGCACCAAAGATGTTCGCCGCTCAAAATGGCAGGAAGGTATTTTGCTTTCTGTGCGCGCGTCCCCATCTCGATCAATAAAGGCCCAAGGCTGCGCAGACCGCCTGCAAACAGGATCGGTGCTTCATTGAGCGCACTCTCCCGTTCAAACAAGCCTCGCTCTGCAACACTCCACCCTGTGCCGCCATGCTCGACGGGCCAATGCGGCGCGATCCAGCCCTTTTCAAAAAGCCGCCTGTGCCATTCGCGGCTCGCGCCGATGTCGGAGTGGGTACCAATTGTGTAGCGACCAGCCTCCCGCAGGTCTTCCGTCAGCTGATTGCGCAGAAAGTCATGGACTTCCTCTGCAAAGCCTTTCAGATCCATTTCGGTCACCTGCATCCGATCCACCTTCACCGCCCCCCCTCGCCGACCTGGTGAGTAGTTCGTGTCTCTTTTGTGACAATGCGCTTCTGCCCCTTATGGAGCGCTGACCTGGATCAATCGACCTGCTTCCTGGCTGCGACATATCGCGCCTTTCGGCCTATCGCCGAGATGGTGATTTTCGGAAGCGGTAGATAGATTTTTGGCGTGTGATAGGCTCGCGCGCCGTCTCCTCAACTCGTGAGAAAACATCGTGGTTGCACCCAACACTCAAGCCTCAGCCGCCGATCAGATTCCCTTCAGGGCGGCGTTTCTGTTTTGGCTGAAGCTCGGATTTATCAGCTTCGGGGGGCCAGCCGGGCAGATATCGATCATGCATGATGAAGTCGTGGAACGCCGTCGCTGGGTGAGCGAGCGGCGTTTTCTGCACGCACTCAATTATTGCATGGTCCTGCCGGGGCCAGAGGCGCAACAATTGGCTACCTATATTGGCTGGCTGATGCATGGCGTATGGGGCGGCATTATTGCCGGTACGCTTTTCGTTCTGCCGTCTCTGTTCATTCTGATCGGCTTGTCGTGGGTCTATATCGCGTTTGGGGATGTAAGCTGGGTGGCCGGTCTTCTCTATGGCATCAAGCCCGCTGTGACCGCGATTGTTGCGCAGGCCGCCTACCGGATTGGTTTGCGGACGCTGAAGAACACCTGGACATGGGGCATTGCGATCAGCGCGTTTGTTGCCATCTTTGCGCTGGGGCTTCCCTTTCCACTGATTGTGATGTGTGCAGCCCTCACTGGCTTTGTCGGCGGGCGCCTGGCACCTGCCGCATTTCAATCTACCGGCGGGCATGCCAGCAAGATTGGCGAGTATCGCCAAGCGGTGATCCATGACCAGACGGTGCTGCCTCACACCGGTTTTACCTGGATGCGGTGTGCACGAGTTATCGGCATTGGCTTTATCTTATGGCTTGCGCCGATGGGCCTTTTCGTTTTCTACCTCGGGTGGGAGCACATTCTCGCTCAGATGAGCTGGTTTTTTACTAAAGCCGCCTTCTTCACTTTTGGGGGTGCGTATGCGGTCTTGCCCTATGTCTATCAAGGAGCCGTCGACCATTTTGGTTGGCTAACAGGCCCGCAAATGATTGACGGGTTGGCGCTTGGTGAAACGACGCCTGGCCCTTTGATCATGGTCGTGACGTTTGTGGGTTTTGTCGGGGGCTATCTTGATGGCTTTGCGGGAAGTGAATTCCGTTTTCTGGCCGGTGCCGGGGCAGCGCTGGCCGTCACCTGGTTCACCTTCCTGCCCTCGTTCATTTTCATCCTCGCCGGCGGACCGCTTGTTGAAGCCACCCATGATGAGATGAAGCTCACCGCGCCGCTCTCTGGCATTACGGCCGCCGTTGTCGGTGTCATTGCAAGTCTGGCGCTGTTTTTCGCCATCCATGTTTTCTGGCCGGAGGGCGTGGGTGGGCGCTTTGATGTGGGCTCACTTCTCATTGCACTTGGTGCATGCATTGCGCTCTTCCGGTTTGGCACCAATGTCATATGGGTCATCCTGGGCGCGGCGGCGAGCGGACTTCTTCTTTCAATGTTCCCATTGGGCGCTTGACCTTCCCATTACTGGAAGCTTTAGGTTTGGTGGAGTTGAACCTCACCTGAGCGAGCGCCGCGATGCAAAGTCCCCATTTAAGGCCTGCCACCCACGACCCGGTTTGCGGCATGGCCGCCAATCCTGAGACGGCTCCACATTCCCTCGTCCATGAAGGGCGCGCCATCGGGTTTTGTGGCACGCCCTGTCATGACAAGTTTGCCGCCGCACCTGATGATTACCTTGTCGCCAAAGATCCTGTCTGTGGGATGGACGTAGACCGTGCGAGTGCGGTGCACAGGTTCCGCCATGGCCACGAACGCTTTTATTTCTGCTCTGCGTCCTGCCATGACAGATTTGTCGCCGCACCTCAAACCTATTTGGGTGAGCAGGCGGCACCTCCCCCAATGCCTGCTGGCACGCAATATACATGCCCGATGCACCCGGAGGTTATTCGGGACCACCCGGACGATTGCCCGATATGCGGCATGGCACTCGAACCCATGACACCCAGTCTTGATGATGGGCCGAACCGGGAACTTGTCGATTTCACGCGGCGGATGTGGATCGGCGCACCGCTTGCGGGGACCGTTTTTGCGCTTGAGATGGGCCATCATCTTGGCCTGCCGTTTGCGCATTGGCTTGGGCACACGCTCTTTGTATGGGTGCAACTGATATTGACGACACCGGTCCTGTTGTGGATCGCTGCGCCCTTTTTCAAACGGGGTTGGGCCTCCATCGTCAACAGGTCCCCCAACATGTGGACGCTCATTGCACTGGGCACGGGCGCTGCCTACGGCTATTCGCTGATCGCAACATTTGTGCCGCAACTTTTCCCCGCGGCCTTCAGGCTGACGAACGGAACTGTACCGGTCTATTACGAGGCGGCGGCCGTGATCATCATTCTTGTGCTACTTGGACAAGTAATGGAATTGCGCGCAAGAGAGCGCACCGGGGATGCGATCAAAGCACTCCTTGCGCTAGCACCCAAAACGGCGCGGCGATTGTTGGGCGACGGGCGCGAAGAAGATATCGCGTTCGATGACGTACAAAGCGGCTATCTCCTGCGGGTGCGGCCCGGAGAAGCTGTGCCTGTCGACGGGATTGTTGTTGAGGGGCATTCGTCCATTGATGAAAGCCTTCTCACCGGCGAGGCCCTTCCGGTTGAAAAATCACCGACAGATGCTGTGACCGGCGGTACGATCAATGGGACTGGCAGCTTCGTGATGCGGGCGGAACGCGTTGGCGCGGAAACGTTGCTTGCGCAGATTGTCGGGCTGGTTGCAGCAGCGCAGCGCAGCCGGGCCCCGATACAAGGCCTTGCGGACAAGGTCGCCGGTTATTTTGTGCCGACTGTTGTGCTGATTGCTGTCAGTGCTTTTGTCGTCTGGTTTATGGTCGGGCCGGAGCCATCCGCTGTTTATGGCCTCATTGCAGCCGTCTCCGTTTTGATTATTGCGTGCCCGTGCGCGCTCGGGCTCGCCACACCCATGTCCATTATGGTGGCGACCGGCAAGGGAGCAGTGAACGGTGTACTCATCCGCGATGCGGAGGCACTCGAACATTTCGCGACCATCGACACGCTGATCATTGACAAGACGGGCACGCTGACCGAGGGCAAACCGAAACTCCGTGCTGTCATTTCTGTCGCTCCTTACACAGAAGAGGACGTGTTGGCGCTTGCTGCCAGCTTGGAAAAAACAAGTGAGCATCCACTCGCTGCCGCCATACTGGAAGGTGCCAAGGATCGATCCGCCGCTCTCAGCCCGGTTGAGGCTTTCAATGCCGTTACGGGGAAAGGCGTGGAGGGGCTGATCCAGGGAAAACCTGTGTCTCTTGGCAATGCGTCCATGATGTTGCTTGCCGGTCTTGATCTCTCTGCTCACACGCAGGCCGTTGAGGCCCGCCAGTCCGCCGGTGAAACGGTGATGTATCTCAACGTGGACGGCACCTTGGCCGGGTTTGTCTGCGTCGCCGATCCGATCAAGGCGACAAGTGCGGCGGCGATTGACATGCTGCATGCGCAAGGGCTCAAGATCATCATGGCCACGGGCGACAATGCGCGCACGGCGGAGGCTGTGGCGACGCGCCTCAAGATTGATGATTACCGGGCTGATGCTTTACCCGCAGACAAAGCCGCTCTCGTTTCCGACCTTCTGTCCAAAGGCCACCGTGTCGCCATGGCGGGCGACGGGGTCAATGATGCGCCAGCCCTTGCCGCCGCGACGGTTGGCATTGCGATGGGCACCGGCGCTGACGTTGCGATGGAAAGCGCCGGGATCACCCTCATCAAAGGGGATCTGCTTGGCATTGTAAGAGCACGTGCTCTGTCGCATGCCACGATGCAGAACATACGCCAGAACCTTTTCTTTGCGTTTTTCTACAATGCCGCAGGGGTGCCGATTGCGGCAGGTATCCTTTATCCGGTCTTCGGGCTGTTACTTTCACCCATGATCGCCGCGCTCGCCATGAGCCTGTCATCGGTCTCGGTCATCGGGAACGCGCTGCGGCTTCGGCGTCGGAAGCTTTAGATGATCATCGGGTGTCAGCCGACAAAGGCCTTTTCAATAACGAACTGAGCGGGGGCGGCATTGGACCCTTCTTCAAACCCGGCATTCATCAGCAGCAGTTTAGTGTCCTGGGTCATTTCCATCGAGCCGCAAATCATGGCGCGGTCTGTGTCCGGGTTGAGCTTGGGCACGCCCAGATCATCAAACAATTTGCCGTTTGAGATCAGATCCGTGATCCGGCCTTTCACGTCATGTGCCTCGCGGGTGCAGGTCGTGTAAAGCCGCAGCTTGCCGTCAACCAACTCGCTCAACATCGGATCTTCCTCAATGTTACGGACGAGCTCCCGAGAATAATCAAGCTCTGCGCTCTCCCGGCAAGTGTGGGTCACGATCACTTCTTCGTACTTCTCATATGTTTCCGGATCGCGGATGAGGCTCGCAAAAGGTGCAAAGCCTGTGCCTGTCGAGAACATGTAGAGCCGCTTGCCGGGCGTCAGGGCGTCGAGAACCAGCGTACCGGTTGGCTTCTTGCCAAGCAGGACTTTGTCGCCCGGCTCGATCTTCTGGAGCTTCGATGTCAGAGGACCGTCTGGTACTTTGATTGAATAGAATTCGAGCTTCTCATCCCAGGAGGGAGAGGCGATCGAATAGGCGCGCATGACCGGGCGCCCCTCTTCGCTGGGCAGACCGATCATCACAAACTCGCCAGAGCGGAACCGAAAGCTCGCCGGGCGCGACAGAGAAAAACGGAACAGCCGGTTGGTGTAATGCTCAACCTGCGAAACGGTTTCTGCTGTTGGTCCTTTGGAGGCTTTATTCGGCGAGGAGGCGAGAATTTCGGTCATAACAACTACTCTTGCTCGTGATACCCAGAAAAATCCGGGCAAAACCCGGGGTGGTACGGGGTGCATATAGGATGGAACCGGGGTCAGGTCCAGCCTTCTGACATTTTTGTGTGAGACCTCGTTTCTTCAGGAAACGGCGAAATTCCGCCGAAAATATGTTAATTTAACAAATTTTTCAAGATGTATAAATGTTTTTCCATGTTCTATGTGCTAATTAGGCCGCACTTCGCTTTGGTCACCGGGAAATGCGTTCGGCGCCCGCCCATAAAATCCTCGCGGAGGGGGCGTTTTTTCCGCAAGGTCTGCGGCCCCGGAATGGATTTTTGTGGAGGAATGTGTACATTGCGCCCTGTCGTTGGGGGCCCGAATTTGGGATCCCCTCCAAGGTCGGTTCATTAGCTGGCCAAATGACGGCACGCGGGCGAGAGCGCCCCAAAATCAAGCGGGCGCTAAGCGCCTCAAAAAAGAATGCAGGGGTTATCTGCATTCGGCGACATTCATAAGGAACTTTCATGGACTATCTGAGCAAATCCGGTATCAAGGTTGCCAAGCCACTCGTCGACTTTGTCGAAAACGAGTGTCTTGACGTCGCGAATTTGAGCGCTGACGCCTTCTGGAAGGGCGCTGCCGACATCTTCACGACGCTTTCCATTGAAAACGACAAATTGCTCGCTGAACGCGAAGTCCTTCAGGCAAAAATTGACGATTGGCACAAGGCGCACCCCGGTCCCGTCTCAGACTATGCTGCCTATGAAGCGTTTCTTCGGGAAATCGGCTACCTTGTGGACGAGCCCGCACCCTTCAAAATCACGACCAGCAATGTTGATGCAGAGATTGCGACAATGGCTGGACCGCAGCTTGTGGTGCCTTCGCTCAATGCGCGCTTTGTGTTGAATGCGGCAAACGCACGTTGGGGCAGCCTCTATGATGCGTTCTATGGCACTGATGCCCTTCCCGGCACCGCAAAAGGTCCGGGCTATGATGAGGCGCGTGGTGCGCAGGTTGTGGATCGCGCAAAAAGCCTGCTCGATGAAATTGCACCGCTCGCCACAGGCAGCCATAAGGCTGTCAAAGCCTACCAGGTAGGCAACGGTGCGCTTATGCCTGCGCTGAAAGATCCCTCACTCTTTGCGGGCTTCACCGGCACGGCGGAGGCTCCTTCATCGATCCTTCTCAAGCATAATGGTCTTCACATTGAAATCCTTATTGATCGGTCTACGAATGTTGGCTCAACCGATCTTGCGGGTGTCAGCGACATTTTGATGGAAGCAGCACTCTCCACCATCGTGGACCTGGAAGATTCTGTTGCGGCTGTTGATGTGTTCGACAAGGTTGATGCGTACCGGAACTGGAAAGGCCTGATGGGCGGCGATCTGATTGAGACGTTCAAAAAGGGTGGCGCGTCGATGACACGCCGTCTGGCCGAGGACAAAAAAATCAACACACCGGACGGCAAGACGGCCATTCTTAAAGGCCGCAGCGTCCTTCTCGTTCGCAATGTCGGCCATTTGATGAAGACGGAAGCGGTGCTGTTGCCTGATGGACGTCAGGCACCCGAAGGTATTCTTGACGGCATCATTACCAGCCTCATCTCGCTGCGCGACGTTGGCCCGGACGGGCGGCGCGCCAATAGCCGTGAAGGTTCTATCTATATTGTGAAGCCGAAAATGCACGGACCCCATGAAGCCGCACTTGCGGATAAGCTTTTTGCCGCCGTGGAGGACCTGCTTGGTCTTGCGCGCAATACGATCAAGGTCGGTGTGATGGACGAAGAGCGTCGCACCTCGGCAAACCTTGCGGCCTGCATCAAAGCGGTATCCGGCCGGATTGTCTTCATCAATACCGGTTTTCTGGACCGGACCGGCGATGAAATCCACACTGCCATGAAGGCGGGCGCGGTCATTCCAAAAGCGGACATGAAAGCAACGGCCTGGATCAGTGCCTATGAAAAACGCAATGTTGAGATCGGCCTTGCGTGCGGTCTTTCCGGCAAGGCGCAGATCGGCAAAGGCATGTGGGCGGCCCCTGACCGGATGGGCGACATGCTGGAACAGAAGATCGGCCACCCGAAAACGGGTGCCAACACGGCGTGGGTGCCAAGCCCAACGGCTGCAACGCTCCATGCCATTCATTATCATCAGGTGGACACGTTTGCTGTGCGTGAAAAAATCGGCAAAGAAGCTGCAACGCCGCTGGAGCCGCTTCTCACACTCCCCATCGCCCGCGACACCAATTGGCCGGAAGATGTTGTGGTGCGCGAGCTGGAAAACAATGCGCAAGGTATTCTGGGTTATGTGGTGCGCTGGATCGACCAGGGCGTCGGGTGCTCCAAGGTGCCCGATGTCAATGATATCGGCCTGATGGAAGACCGTGCGACGCTTCGCATTTCATCCCAGCACATGGCCAACTGGCTTGCGCATGGCATCTGCACGAAAGAGCAGGTCAATGCTGCGTTTGAACGGATGGCTGTGAAGGTAGACGGGCAGAATGCGGGGGACGCGCTTTATGAGCCGATGGCACCGAGCTTTAAGGGCCTCGCCTTTGAAGCTGCCAAAGCGCTCGTCTTCGAAGGTGAAGTGCAGCCAAGCGGATATACAGAGCCGCTTCTCCACGCTTACCGCATCAGGAAAAAGGCGGAACTGGCAGCGAAAGGCTAAGACGTCCGCGCCACTCTGGCGAAATTCAAAAGCCCGGTGAGTCTCACCGGGCTTTTTTTGCGTCTCGGGTTTCGGGATTGCAGATCGCGGGCTCTCGAAATCGGCTGCGATCAAAATCCCAGAAGGCGAGCGTAGCGGTCCCGGTGGAAAGCGGGTGTGCCGTAAAGCCCCTCCAACACACGCGCGCGTTTCAGGTAGAGGCCGGCATCGAACTCATCCGTCATGCCGATGCCGCCATGAATCTGGATCAGCTGGTTCGACATTTCATGCAGGAAGTCGCCGACCTTCGCTTTGGAGAGCGAGCAGGCCTTGGCGACATTATTGCTCTGTCCATCAAGCTCCTGCAAGGCCGCCTCGCCGCACGAACGTGCAAGTTCCATTGCCGAGAAAAGTTCAGCGGCGCGATGCCCCAGCGCCTGGAACGATCCGATCACCGCACCAAACTGCTTTCTTGTTTTGAGGTAGTCGAGTGTCATGGCGAAAGACTGTGCGCCGACACCCAGCATCTCCGCCCCCAGCCCGGCCCGCGCCCTGTCCAGAATTTCGTCCAGCACTTCGCCTGCCTGATCCGCCGGGCCCATCAAGGCTGATGATGGCACTTTCACGCCATCAAGCTGAAGCTCTGCGTAGCCGCGACTGTCCATTGTTTTCATCGCCGTGCGGCCAAGCCCCTTTGCATCTGCTGGCACGACAAACAGAGACAGTCCGTTCACGTCTCCCGCCTTGCCGTTGGTGCGTGCCACGACGATAAAGTGCGTAGCCGTCATGCCTTCCAGCACCAATGTCTTGGTACCGGTGAGCGTGAAATGATCTCCGTCAGCTGCGGCCTTCAGCTTCGTCTGCAAGGGCGCGTGGCGGGCGCCTTCTTCCAGTGCGAGTGTGACAATCGCGCTACCATCGACAATCTTTGGCAAAAGCTCTGATTTCTGCGCCTTGCTGCCCGCGAGCATCAACGCTGAGGCCCCCACATAGGCGGAGGCAAACAGGGGGGAGGCTGTGAGCTGTTTCCCCAGTTCCTCCAGCACAACGCCAAAAGTGAGGTAGCCGAGATCGGATCCCCCAAATTCCTCAGGAATGAGAATACCGGTCCAGCCCATCTCCACCATGGCGGCCCATGTGGGTTGGGCGAAGGCAGCCTCTTTGCCTTCGTTACGCATCGCCCTGAATTTGGCGACCGGCGCTTCAGCGCTTACCCAGGCGCTTGCCTGATCTTTGAGGAGAGTTTGTTCTTCGTTAAGTGCAGCCATGATGATGTTCCCTGATCTCGCCTGTTAGCCCTGCTGGGTGGTTTCCGGGAGACCCAGAATATTTTTTGAGATGATGTTGTTTTGAATTTCGGCTGACCCGCCATAGATGGACATGGCTTTGCCAAACAACCATTCCCGGACGCTGTTCAGCTCGTCATTAGAGAATTGATGCCCTTCCCAGCCCACGCCCTGATTGCCCATCATCTCCAATGTCAGTTCGGCTTTGTTTTGCGCAACCCGCGTCATGGAGTTTTTCAAAATGGATGCCGCCGCACTTACATTCACCTTGCCGCGCGCCTCCGCTGTGATGCGCGACACTGTGAGCTTGTGAGCGTCCGCGTCCATCAAGTTGCGCACCAACCGCAGGCGGAGATCAGGATCGGCGAGCGTGCCATCCTCAAGCGTGCCAACATAACGCTTTGCCATTTCCTGCAACGGCTCTGCATCCGCTTTTGGCGCGCCGGGAGAGGAGGTCTGGCTTTGCCGCTCATGCTGCAGCAAGCGCTTAACAACGCTCCAGCCATCGTTGAGGTCGCCCAGTAGATCTGCCTTCTCGGCACGGGCGTCATTGAAAAATGTTTCACAGAAAGGGGATGAGCCCGCGATCAGTTTGATGGGGCGTGTTTCCACGCCGGGCTGATCCATGGGCAACATGACAAAGCTGATACCGTCGCGCTTTTTCGCCTTTGGGTCGGTCCGGACAACGGCCCCGCACCATTGAGAAATATGTGCCCCTGATGTCCAGATTTTCTGCCCGTTCAAGATGAAAGCATCTCCTTCTTCCACCGCTTTGGTTGCCAGAGAGGCGAGGTCCGACCCTGCATTCGGCTCAGACAGGCCAAGGCACCAACGCACTTCGCCGCTCGCAATCCCCGGCAGGTGTTTTGCTTTTTGCTCTTGCGTCCCATATTCAAGGATCGTTGGCCCCACCATCGTCACGCCCATTCCGGTGATGGGTGGAATGGGATTGAACGCGCCTGCTTTTGCAATTTCCTGACGAATGATTTTCGCTTCTGGGTCGCTCAGTCCCGCGCCCCCATATTGCTTCGGCCATGTGGGTGTGCCCCAGCCTTTGTCGCTCAGCTTTTTCCGCCACAACTCAAAATCAGTATCGACCCCCGCCTTTACCGGGCTCTCGGAGGAAAGATCAAACCCTCTCAATGAGGATGGAAAATTCTTCTGCACCCAGGTTGAAACTTCGGTGCGAAATTCCTGGAGATCGTTCGATACGGTCATTGTCCGTCCCTTTATGGCTCAAGCAGCATGTTCTGTTTGACGGTCAGAATAACGTTCTTTTCAGAAAAAAATAGGCTTGCAGGAAAGGCGTGGGTCCCGCTACGTCAACTCGCTATTCTCAGCCCATGTGCTTCCATCCATGCGCCTCGCACAAGTTCACAGACGCATTGATTACCGATACACTTTTTGAAAATGAGAGATATGGGGAAACATTATGCAGATAGATAAAAGCACGGCTGCCATCGTCACAGGCGGTGCATCCGGCCTTGGCCGAGCGAGCGCAACAGCCCTGGCGGCGGCCGGTATCAAAGTCGCCATTTTTGATGTGAACGAGGAAAAGGGGAAAGAGGTTGCCGCCTCAATCGGTGCTCTCTTCTGCAAGGTTGATATCACCAGCGAAGAGGGTGTGATCGCCGGGTTTGACCAGGCCCGCGCCGCCCATGGGCAGGAGCGCGTTTGTGTTCACTGCGCGCAAATTTCACGGGGGCGCATGAAAACCGTCGGGCGTGACAAGGAAACGGGGGCCTTCATTCGCTACCCGACCGAGATGTATGAGTTCTCTATCCAGGGTATTCTTGTTGCCAGCTACCGCATCGCCTCTCTTTCCGCGTTGGGCATGGCATCGCTTGACCCGCTTGAAGATGGAGAGCGCGGCGTCATCACCCTCACCTCCTCTGCCGCCGCTCAAGACGCGCAGGTTGGGCAAATTGGCTATGGTTCCGGCAAAGCAGGTGTTAATGGGCTGGTACTACCGATGGCACGGGATCTCATGGACCTTGGTATCCGCGTCAATTCGATTATGCCCGGTATTTTTGCAACGCCGCCGATGATGGGCGCACCTGCAAAAGTTTTGAACACGCTCGCAGCGTCTGTCCCCTTCCCCAAGCGTCTTGGGAAGCCGGAAGAGTTTGGCAGTCTGGTGATGGAACTTGTGCGGAACAGCTATTTTAACGGTCAGGCGCTACGCCTGGATGGCGCGATCCGCATGCCACCGCGATAGGCAATGCATGGACAGGAAGCCTTCAGTACGCTTCCTGTCCTGACTCCTTATTCCCCTGTCAGGCGACGGTGAAGCTTGTTCATGCCGCCAATCCAGCGGTCATAATCATCCGTCTTCCGGCGCATATATCCCAGAACCTCTTTGTGCGGCAGAATGCAGAAGGTTTCGTTGGCAAGGCCTTCCATCACGGCTTCCGCCAGCTCCTCCGGCTCCATCATGCCATCACTGGCGGCGGCCTGTGTGCTTGCACTATCGTTTGCCGTCATCGCCGTGCGCACGGCCTGTGGGCACAGGATGGAAACACCGATCCCTTTATGCTTGTAGGTGAGCGCCAACCATTCCCCAAAGCCAACGGCAGCATGCTTGGTCACGCCGTAAGTGACGGAGCCCACTTGATTGAGCAGGCCTGCTGCCGATGCAGTGTTCAGGAAGTAACCACTTCCCCGCTTCTCCATGAGCGGTGCCAGATGGCGCGCTGCATAGACATGTGACATGAGGTTCACATTCCAGGAAAGCGCCCATTCATCGTCCGTGGAGGAGAGATCACGCCCGGCACCAATGCCTGCATTGGAACAGAAGAGATCGATCGGACCAATTTCTGCTTCCGTCTTGTCGATGACGGCTTTGATATCTGCTTCCTTGCTCACGTCAGCGCGCATCGCCGTCCCGCCAAACTCGGCAGCCGTTGCCTTCGCGCCCTCAAGGTTGATGTCGACGGACACAATATGTTTTGCGCCCGCAGCGTAAAAGCGCTTTACCAAAGCGACACCGATGCCGCTTGCGGCCCCTGTCACCACAATAATTTTGTCTTTGACGTCCAAGACTACTCTCCTCGTCTGCTCAGTTCAATTTGGGTTTCGCAATTTGAGTTGGTTTACCGGCATGGGAGCCATGCCCCCGCACCAGAGATGAGGAGAATGTAACAGGGGCATCCTCGCGAGGCACGTGCTTTCCGCAGGCAGAACGGGGCCTGAGAAGCACTATGCCAACGAACTGTGCGATTATTCCGCCACGCAATCCGCAAAATAGTGCATCTCGCCATCGGCACCGATCTCTTGCACCAGGCCGTGGATATCTGTTTCAAAGCCTGGACATTCACGAGCAAACTGTCGATTGAACTTCAGATAATCCACGATCTTATCGTTGAAGACCTCACCTGGCACCAGCAATGGGATGCCTGGTGGATAGGGCGTGATCAGACTCGTTGTCACGCGGCCTTCCAGATCATCGATCGGTACGCGCTGGGTGGTGCGCTGTGCAATATGCGCAAAGGCATCGCTTGGCGTCATCGCTGGGGTGTAGTCGCTCAAATACATCTCAGTGGACAGGATCGCCACATCATATTTCGCATAAAGCTTATGCACATGCATGCACAAATCGCGAAGCCCCATCTGCTCATAACGCGGTTGCTTGGCACAGAATTCCGGCATTGTGCGCCATAGCGGATGGTTCTTATCGAAATCATCCTTGAACTGCTGGAGAGCGGCAAGAAGCGTATTCCAGCGCCCTTTGGTTATGCCGATGGTGAACATAATGAAGAAGCTGTAGAGGCCGGTCTTCTCCACAACAACGCCATGCTCGGCCAAATATTTGGTCACAATAGATGCGGGAATGCCCGCGTCTTCAAACCGGCCATCAAGGTTCAATCCGGGTGTGACAAGGGTTGTCTTGATCGGGTCCAGCATGTTGAAGCCGAGTGCCATGTCACCAAAGCCATGCCATGAATCTTCACCATCAGATGGCTGCACACCTTCGAAATCGGTCTTTTTCAGGACCCAATCTTTTGAGCGACCAATGCCTTCTTCGACGAGTTGCTCCGGCCCCCATACCTGGAACCACCAATCTCCCACGCCAAACTCGTCATCCACCTTTCGCATCGCACGACGGAAATCAAGCGCTTCGGCGATGCTTTCTTCCACCAGGGCAGTACCACCTGGCGGCTCCATCATCGCAGCAGCAACGTCACAGCTTGCGATGATGCTGTATTGCGGACTTGTGCTGGTGTGCATCAAGTATGCTTCGTTGAAGAGATGCCGATCCAGCTTGGTGTCTTGAGAATCTTGCACCAAAACCTGGCTCGCCTGACTGATGCCGGCAAGCAGTTTGTGAATGGATTGCGTAACGTATGTCACCGAGTGTTGCGGGCGCTCGCGCTTGCGGCCCATCGCATGAAAATTACCGTAGAAGGGATGGAAGGCTGCATGCGGCAACCATGCTTCATCAAAATGCAGGTTATTTACATAACCGTCGAGCATGTCTTTGATGGTCTCGGTGTTGTAGAGCACACCATCATAGGTCGATTGTGTCAGTGTCATAATGCGCGGTTTCACTGTGTCCGCATCGATATGCGCGAGCAACGGATTCTCTCGGATCTTTGCTTTGATCGCATCGATCTCAAATTCGCTTTTCGGGATCGGGCCAATAATTCCATAATGGTTCCGCGTCGGCTTGAGGAAAATCGGGATCGCGCCTGTCATGATGATGCTGTGCAAAATCGACTTGTGACAATTTCGATCAACCACCACGACGTCGCCCGGCGCCACGGTGTGATGCCAAACCATTTTGTTGCTTGTGCTGGTCCCGTTGGTAACAAAGAAACAATGATCGGAGTTGAAGATGCGGGCGGCATTGCGCTCTGACGCGCCGATGGCGCCATTATGATCGAGGAGCTGACCTAGCTCCTCCACCGCATTACACACATCCGCACGGAGCATGTTTTCACCGTAGAACTGGTGATACATCTGGCCGATTGGGCTTTTCAGAAATGCGACACCGCCTGAGTGGCCTGGGCAATGCCAAGAATAGGAACTGTCGTCGGCATAGTTGAGCAATGCCTTGAAAAAGGGAGGCTGAATGCCTTCCAGATAGCCCTTGGCTTCCCGCAATATGTGCCGGGCCACAAATTCCGGCGTGTCTTCAAACATATGAATAAAGCCATGCAACTCCCGCAAAATGTCGTTGGGCAGATGCTGGCTGGTTTTGGTTTCGCCGTAGAGATAGATCGGCACATCCGGGTTTTTCCAGCGTACTTCCTCGATGAAGTTCCGCAGATTAACAATGACGGGGTCAATGTCTGGCCCTGCACTAAATTCTTCATCGTCGATCGAGAGAAGGAATGCACTCGCCCGTGACTGCTGCTGCGCAAACTGGGAGAGGTCCCCATAACTGGTAACGCCCACGACTTCGAAGCCTTCTTTCTCGATGGCCTCCGCGAGGGCGCGGATCCCCAAGCCTGAAGAATTGTCGGAGCGAAAATCCTCATCAATGATAAAGACGGGGAAGCGGAACTTCATAAAACTCTCCTAAGGGGAAGCAGCGGGTTGCGAACGTATAGCATGTCGCAGGTCTGGCTTCGCCTGGATTTTTTGGGTAGTTTTTCGGGCGTTTTTGGACCCGACGGCGGGCCCTAATCCCGAGTGCCCTGCGCTTTGGGGGCTGTCACCATTTCTCTTGGGAAACACTTCCGGCAGCTCAGCTCTATAAGTGAACCATCGTTCCCGGGGAATTGCATGCGCACCCAGCGCCCCTGATTGTCGTACCAGATCTCGTTTTCAATCGCGCCGACATATTTGTATCTGGTCGCCTCGACAAAGCCGCGCTCAGTTTGAACCTGCTCGATGGCGATTGGGACAAGCCGCACATCGCTGACCCGGCCTGTGATCGTATTGATCAATTGGGTCGCGCCGCGCACACCGGCATTCCAGTGATTGGTCGGGTAGACACCCGGCGAAGCTTCAAAGGCACCATTGGGCCCCTGGCCACGTAACAACCCGTCGGTGAACTCAGCCGTCACCTGGCTGACATCTCCGTTCTGGTCCGTTCGGGCGGTGAGGGAGACAAGCTGGTCATTGCGCCACAGGTCTTCAGAGCGATAGTTGAGCTCAAAAAGCGTTATGAAAAGCGCCCCGATCTCCAGCTGAAAATCCGTGACAACGGACAGGATGTCGCCCCTTCGCTCAAACACCACATTGTGTGAGCCAATGCGTGCGCCATTTCGCACGACATCAAACTTGATACTGTCTCCGTAAAGGAGCTCCACGAGCGGATTTTGCGCATCTGTCAGACCAGCGTTTGTTGCGCTAGCCATGGTGACACCGCCCACAGACAAAGCAGAGAGGATCAAAACGGGGATCAAAAAAGCCAGTTTGTTTTTCATGACCGTTCTACGGTCATGGAACCTGCCTGGATCAGTTGTGGGTCAAATCAGGACCGCACACCGGATCAACTAGAGGCTTTGTCCTTCGTCAACGACAAATTCCCCACCCGCCACCGCACTTGAAGCATCAGAACACAGATAGGCGACGATATGATCAAGCTCTTCCAGTTCCACCAGGCTGCGGCGCGGGAAGTTTTTCAGGAACATTTGTCCGGCTTGCGCATCCGCTCAAGCGCGTCGAGCGCCCGTGGCGTAAAATAGGGCGCACCGGTCGCAACGACGCCCGCCAGTTCGATCTCCAGCGCGAAGTCGGCTGTATCCGCGCCATAGCGCTTTCGAATGGTTTGCAGGCTGGCATTTAAGCCATTGACGATCTGGCCCCCGTTCCGACCGGAAGCCCCCCATCCCACCTGTGCGCCCTCGACAATGGCAACCTTGTAGCCTTTCTCAACTAAATGCAGGCCCGTTGAAAGCCCTGTATACCCTGCACCCACAATGCAAATGTCAATGTTATGGTCAACGTCAAGCGGCGGACGATCAGGGGACACATTAGCACTCGCTGCGTAGTAGCTGGCGGTGTGACCCAAAACACCCTTATCAGCGGAACCCTGGTTATTGTTCATCAATCGACCTCCAAATTTCTGTCATGCTTAAAATTTGCCACATGACCGGCGAAGGGCGGACACGGCGGCATTGGCGGCACCTAGTGTGGGTCACAAACGACCGGCCTGACCCTGCATGGTGGCCCCAAAGCGCGCGCACCTCAAAACAAGGACGGCTGACGTTTCATGAGCCATGCCGTTCGTGGATGCGATTACATTTTGACACCATATTAGTCGTCAAAGCCGACGAACACAGCCGCTTCCTCAACATTTTTGCGTTCTGAAACCACCGCGTTAGCCGGGAAGGTTTCATCGGGCCAGCCGAGCGCGATGGCTTTCATAATGACCTGATCGTCTGCAATGCCTGCATGTTCTCGCACGACAGGCGATTGCATGATGCCCTGACTATTGATGACGGCACCAAGCCCGCGCGACCATGCCGCATTTACCAGCGCAGTTGTCACCGCACCGCAATCGAACGCGGTATCGTCGCTTTCGGCCAACGCACGGTCATAGGTCACAATCACGCATACAGGCGCATCAAACTGGCGAAAGCCCCGCAACACCCAATCCTGGCGGGCTTCTTTATCTTCCCGGGCGATACCCATCGCGGAAAACAATTGCTTGGCAACACCGACCTGCCTTTCACGGTGCTTCCCGTCGAAAGGTTGACCGATACGGAACTCGCGCGAGTGTGGAACCCCTGCCAAATTTCGCTCAGTATTTCCAGCACGGATCCGATCCAGCGGCTCGCCAGAGATGATGTAGAAGCTCCAAGGCTGAGTGTTCATCGACGAAGGCGCACGCATCGCCAGTGTCAGAACTTCTTCTACCAACGCTTTCGGAACGGGATCGGATTTGTAGCCCCGGATGCTCCGGCGGCCCAAGATTACATCATCATACTGCATGGAAGGTCCCTGGGATTGTTTAGCTTCACAGAAATAGCGGCAATTGCCTTGTAGAACAAGCCATCGCCCCCAACGGGCCTGTCGAGCGCGCCTTTGGGTTTCCTGATGGGGACGGACTCTACTCAAAATTGGAGGCGTTTTAAGGGATCAGGTCACCGCTAATTCCATGGGTTCGCTTGGGAAGGTTTGGTGGTGTGTGCAGTCTTGAGCGAACTCGTCTCCGTCATTTTCCCTGATTAACAGGGAAAATACAGGGAAATTTCGCGGAATTGGTCTGTATCCACCGACATTAGCACCGAATGGCGGCGCTAGTTCTACGTTTGAGGCGAGACTTCCCCAAATCTGGAACAGGGAATTTCAATCAGTTTTCAGGGATCAAAACCACCGCAGCAGGGAAGATCTATTGATCCCACAGCGCTGGTTGGTGGGTGAGGTTTTTGGTCGGGACAGGTGCAGATGGACGCTTTAACAGATGCGGGGCAACTGCTCGCCGCTCAGCATATCGACCATCCGCGATCCTCCGACAAGACTAGTCATGGCCACCCGCCCAGACCCCTCATCGGTAACGCGGCCAATGATCGCTGCTTCATCACAGAATGGCTCTTGGTGCAAAAGATCAAGAGCTGCGTGAGCATCCTGTTGAGCGACAAAGGCGATAAAGCGCCCCTCATTGGCAACATGAATAGGGTCGAAGCCCAACAGCTCGCAGGCCGCACCAACATTCGCATGCACTGGGATTGATGCTTCATCGAGAAGGATGCCAACACCCGACGACTCCGCAATCTCGACAGCTGCGCTAGCGAGACCGCCGCGCGTCAAGTCTCGCATACAGTGTATATCGATACCGGCCTTAATCAGCCGTTGCACGGGGCCGACCAGAGGGGCCGTGTCGCTTTCAATATTGCTCTCAAAACCGAGCGCTTCGCGGGCAATCATGACGGCGATGCCGTGGCGGGCGATATCACCGCTTACAAGGATGAGGTCGCCAGGCTCGACGCGCTTGGGTCCGATCTCCAGGTTTTCGGGGACAAGACCGATCCCTGACGTGTTGATAAAAAGCCCATCGCCCTTACCTCGTTCCACCACCTTGGTATCGCCGGTAACCAACGATACACCGGCAAGGGCGGCGGCGGATGCCATGCAGGCAGCAATGCAGTCGAGGGTTTCGAGAGGAAACCCTTCTTCGAGAATAAAACCAACGCTTAGACAGATAGGCAAAGCTCCAACCATTGATAAATCATTGACCGTACCGTTGACTGCCAGCGTGCCGATGTCACCGCCGGGAAAAAACAGGGGCTTTACAACATAGGAATCGGTTGTGAAGGCGCACCGCGAGGTGCCGATGTCGACCGTCGCGCTGTCATGGCCTTCGATGATGGCTCGCCCGCCGAAATGAGGCGCAAAGATGTCCTGAACGAGGTTATGCATCAATCGGCCACCGCCGCCATGGGCGAGCCGGATATGACCACCGGCGCTTGTCGGCGTGGGACGGGTGAGGGAAAATTCAGTATCTTTTGTCATTTGGACGCTCCGCTTGATGTGCGGCGATACCGATAATAGGCAGCACATGCCCCTTCAGAAGAAACCATGGTCACACCCCGAGGGGCCTCCGGGTTACAGCTCTTGCCAAACAGCGGACAATCGGTCGGCTTTTTCTGGCCTCTGAGAATATCACCGCTGATACACGGTGTTTCCTTCTCAGCGCCGTTTTGGACAGCGCCGAAACGGACTTCGGCATCAAACGCCGCATAGTCGGGCCGCAAACCGAGACCGCTTTGACCGATCTCACCGATTCCCCGCCAGTCCCGCGGTACAACTTCAAAAACCTTATTCATGATCCGTTGGGCCTCGAGATTTCCCGCCGCCTGCACGACGCGGGCATATTGGTTTTCCACCCTGGCCTCCCCCTGTTCCAGCTGGCGCAGACACATATACACGCCCTGCAGGATGTCGACGGGTTCAAAACCCGTAACGACAATAGGAACGCCATATTTGGCGGCGACCGGTTCGTATTCCTCAACGCCCATAATCGTACAGACATGACCGGCGCCGAGAAAACCGTGGATCTGATTGTCCGGTGCGGACAAGAGAGCCTCAATCGCAGGCGGCACAAGCACTTGAGAGACCAGCAAAGAAAGGTTCGTCAACCCCGCCGCAGCGGCCTGAAGCACCGCCATAGCGTTCGCCGGTGCCGTTGTTTCAAAGCCGACGGCGAAGAAGATGATTTCTTTGGTTGGATTCTCCTGGGCGATACGAACGGCATCCAGCGGCGAATAGACGATACGCACATCGCCCCCTGCAGCTCGCGCCATGTCAAGATCGTGGTTCGTGCCCGGCACGTGGATCATGTCGCCATAGGAGCAGAATATCACGTTGGATATTCCGGCCAGATCAATGGCCTTGTCGATATAGGCCGTGGGTGTAACACAGACCGGACAGCCCGGCCCGTGTAATAAATTGATGGCGGGCGGTAGTAATTCGTCGATGCCATAGCGGACAATCGCGTGGGTCTGTCCGCCGCACACTTCCATGATATTCCACGGTCGCGTCACGAGTTTTGCCATAGCTGCCGCATACCGCTCGGCCAGGTCTCGGTCTCGAAATTCGTCGGCAAATTTCATCGGCTTCCACCGCCGACGCTCAGCTCGCCGATCTCATCCAAATAGGTGAAGACACGCTGTGCCTCATCTTCGTCAATCACGCTGATGGCAAGGCCGACATGCGTCAAAACATAATCGCCGACTTGCGCTTCGGGCACGCAGGTCAAATTAATCTCACGCTGGAGGCCACCGAAGTCGACTAATCCGACCCGGGCAAGAGGCCCGGCCTCGGTGACGCTCAGAACCTTACCTGGAATGGCTAGACACATTGGGCATCCTTCTCTTCAAGACATGGCGTGCCCAGACAACCTGGCCGAAACTGATGCCGCCATCATTAGGCGGAACTGACTGCGGGAAGAAGAAGTCAACGTCTATCTCTCTCATTCGTTTCATAATCCGCTCAGTCAAATATTTATTCTGAAAACACCCGCCACCGAAGACGACTTTGTTGAGCCCCTGACATTCAACAACCGAAACAATCATCTCCACAAGGGTGTTGTGAAACTTGGCTGCAATCATTGGCACGGGCATCGCGTCAGCGTGGTCGGCGAGAAGCTCTTTTATCATCGGCCCCCAATCAAGCACCAGTGGCACACCGGTTGATGGGTGCGTGTTTGTTTGGCCGGAAAACGCATAAACCTGATCCGTTTTGATCCCATCAATTGCCCATTCCAGTTCTGCCGCCGCCTGACCTTGGTACCCGGCCAGCAATCGGAGGCCGACAAATGCCGCCACAGCATCAAACAGGCGCCCCGCGCTGGAACAAATCGGCGCGTTCACATTGTTGCTGAGCATCGTTGAGAAAACCCGACGTTGCTCCTCCGTCAAATCAGCAACTGGCGAAAGGCTCGTTTGATCGGAAACGAGGTCACCATTTAGTTCCCACAAGACGCCGAAAGCCGCCCTGCGCGGTTCGCGCATCGCGACTTCACCACCGGGCAGCTGAAACTGCCGCAAATGAGCGACACGGCGATACTGACCCGGCTCCATATGTAGAAATTCTCCGCCCCACAACGTCCCGTCGTCGCCTAACCCAGCGCCATCCCACGCGATCCCGAGAACAGGTCCCTCAAGACCATGCTCAGCCATGCATGCAGAGAGGTGTGCGACATGATGCTGCACAGGTATAATGGGGAGACCTGCTTGTTGCGCATATTGGGACGAGCGGTAATCAATGTGAAGATCACAGGCAACAACGTCCGGCGCTGCTTCGTTGAGGTCACAGAGACGTGTGATCGTGCTTTCAAATGTATCCAGCGCGTCGGATGTTTCCAGATCACCAATGTGAGGACCAACGAAGGCGCGCTTGCCCTTGAGTATGCAGGCCGTATTGGCGAGATGAGCGCCAACGCCGAGGATGACAGGCTCCTGCGACTCCTCCCCATCGCTCAACGATAGTGGATAAGGACTGTAGCCACGTGCCCGGCGCAAAACCATGGGCGCGCCGCCCATTACCCGCACCACGGAATCGTCGACTGGTGCCAGAATAGGTCGGTCATGAACGAGGAAGACATCAGCAATGTTTCCCAATTTTTTTAGAGCATCATGATTGTCATAGGCAAGCGGTTCATTCGAGAGATTGCCGCTTGTCGCAACAACTGGAAAGCCGAGCTCACGCATCAAAATGTGATGCAACGGTGTGTTGGGAAGCAGCACCCCCAGATCAAGGCTTCCCGGCGCCACTTCCTCGCAAACAGAAGCGTCTTGTGCCAACGAACGAAGCGATTGACACCGTGACAGCAACACAATCGGACTTTGCGGGCTTTTCAGTAGGTCAGCTTCGTGAGCGGATAAACGAATATGGGCACCTGCCGCGGCGATGTCGGGGCACATGATAGCGAACGGTTTGTGTGGACGACATTTGCGTTGCCGTAACCTACGCACTGCATCGCTGTTTCGCGCATCGGCAAATAGATGAAAACCTCCGAGCCCTTTAACTGCGACGATCTTGCCATCGCTAATAGCAGTGGCGGCTTCCTTCAAAGCCTCACGACAGATCGCAAGCGTGCGCCCTTTCCGATCCCAGAGCGCAAGTTGAGGTCCGCATTCAGGACAACAATTTGGCTGAGCATGAAATCGGCGGTCCAATGGATTGGCATATTCCGCACGACAGGCCGTGCACATGGAAAAGCCATCCATCGACGTGTTCGCCCGGTCATAGGGTAAGCGTGCAATGATGCTGTAGCGCGGACCACAATTGGTACAGTTCGCAAACGGATAAAGATATCGCCTGCCGACGGGATCGAAAATATCATCACAGCAGTCCGCACAGGTTGCAATATCGGGCAGAGCCAGAACCTGCACCGGCCCATCGACGCGACTTGTGCGTATGTCAAATGACACTGCCCCCGTTGGCTCAATGGGCTTGTAGGCAATGTTATGAATTTCGGCCAAAGGGGGTGCATTTGCGCGAATGACATCTAAGAAGTCTTCCAGCACATCGCCATCGGCCTCTGCTTCGCAGACAATACCCGCAGCGCCATTGCGGACCCAACCGGAGACACCCAACTTGTATGCAACGCGATAAACAAATGGTCGAAAACCAACCCCTTGAACAGCGCCACCGATTTCAATGCGCAGGCGTGCCGAACGGCCAGCTTGCGCGATCACGATGTTCCCCTGCGTGTCCATTTTCGAAATGGTCAGTCCTCTGTCTCAATGCGTCTTAGCAGGATGCTCTGCGCTTCCGAATGCGCGATATCATCTGAAGTCTCAATCACCAGCTCTGCCCCCTCAGCAAGGGTTCCCATGGAGGAGACCTTAAAGTGCTCCTTAAAATGATCAGGCGACATGTGAGACAACGCGCCTAGCCAGACTTCCGCTCGCACGACCCGTCCCGCATTTTCGCTTTTTGCGATCTCTTCCATTTTGCGCACCAAGTCGTTGGTAAGTGATGCTTCATGCATAAGCATTTCTCCGTTGATGGCTCACTTCAAGTCTCAACCCGAGACAAACTTATCAGCTTCTTGCGTAATCTGTTCGATGACCTTTGGAATGGCCTTCTCAACTTCCGGCGAAATGTCAGCACCGGTAGAAAAATCAACTCCTTCAATGACGAACAAGAAGCATTGCACCGGCATTTTTCCCAATGATCGCGCAAGCTCTAACGAATATCCGAGGCCCAATCCATGACTGGAGACATCGTTCATAATACTGTTCAACGGGCCTATAGTTGGATCAAGCCTCTGAATTTTTCCCGGTGACCCCGCTGCTTGCGTGGCATCTACAATGAAGACAGCCTCCCGCTCTTGCCAGACTTCCATCAGTGCGAGTGCATCATCCTCAGCATGGCACACATCCCAATTCGCCGATGCCATTTTCATCAACCGTCGCGCGACCTCGTATCCGACCGCATCGTCGCCTCGCATATCGTTGCCGATGCCAATGATCAGAGGCCGCAAGTTTGAGGTCTGCGTTCGTACGACCATTATCGTTCTACCCTATCGAGCTTCAGAAAATGCGTCGCGCAGGAAATGCAAGGATCGTAGCTGCGGATGGTGCGTTCGCATAACGAACGCAATGTCTCATCATCCAAGTCAATCTCTTCCACAATGAGTGCGCGCAGATCCTGCTCGATACTGAGTTGGTTCTGTGAGGTCGGTGGGATAATCACCGCGTCCTGGATCGTTCCTTCACTATCTATCTCGTAACGGTGGTACAGAATGCCCCGTGGCGCCTCTGTGCAGGCATAGCCAATGGCCGCCCTTGGCTCAACAGAAATTGATGGCTCACTGGGTGGGGAATATTGATCAATAATCCGAAGCGCCTCATCGCAAGCGTAAAGCACTTCAATGCTGCGGACGATAATGCTCTGCGCGAGATTACGACATTGGTCTGTTAGACCAGCTTCTTTCGCGACCCCCCGTGCAAGGGGAGAAAGCTGGTGTGCATTTAAATTGTACCGGGCAAGCGGTCCTACCAGATAGCTATCCCGTGCCTTAATGCGCGCATGGAGAGCATTAGAATGTGGGACTTGGTCTTCCGAAATATGTTGCTCAAATTCTGTAGCCGAAATATCTAGCCCCCTATTGGAGACGATACGACCATCGCCTAGCGGATATTCTCCGTCACCTTGCAATGAGACAAATTCGTAATCACGTTCTTGCGCCGGAAAATCAAACTGACTTACCCACTTGACCGTTTCAACAGCGGCGTCGCGGGCCCATTTCATGCTTTCTGCAAGCGGTTCCAATTCTTTGCGCGTCGGTGTTTTGTAAAACCCGCCTACCTTGACGTTGATGGGGTGGATTTCTCGCCCCCCCAAGAGCGACATAATTTTATTGCCGGCCTTTTTTAATTGAAGGCCGCGCTCAACGACGCCAGGCATGTCTTTGGCCATGTCGATGGCACCTTCATAACCCAAAAAATCGGGTGCATGAAGCATATAAATATGGAGCGCGTGGCTCTCAATCCACTCACCACAATATAGCAACCTACGTAAATCTCGGATCGGCGATGGCACCTCAACGCCACAAGCTTGCTCCATCGCTTGCACTGCACTCATTTGATAAGCCACCGGACAAATGCCACAAATACGCGCCGTAATGTCGGGCGCTTCGCGAAAATCCCGACCACGAAGAAAGGCTTCGAAGAAGCGCGGCGGTTCGAAAATTTTCAACTCAACATTTTCAACTGCGCCGTTGGAGATCGTGACCTTTAGCGCGCCCTCGCCCTCAACGCGCGCAATATAGTCAACCGATATTTCCCTACGCGTCATGGCGGGTGCTTTCTTCGTGAAACGGCTCTGCGTTGGCATAAAAGGTTTGCAATATCCGTTGAATATCGCGACTGACCATACCTGTTGCAGTCAGCCAGCCCGTCATGGCTTTCATATTGGGCATTTCCATCGGACCATAGCAGCCATAACATCCACGATTGTAGCTCGGACAAATCGCGTTGCACCCGGCATGGGTAACCGGTCCCAGACAAGACGTTCCTTGAGCCACCATGATGCAGGTGTTTTGTTTGAGTTTACACTCAACGCACACAGAATAGCCGGGAATATTGGGACGGCGGTCCGCGAGAAACGCCAAAATGACTTCCAATAATTGTGCTTTATTGATCGGGCATCCGCGCAGCTCGAAGTCGACGGGTACATGATCAGATATCGGGGTCGATGTTGCCAGCGTATCGATATATTCAGGCTTTGCGTAAACCGCAGCGACAAAATCATCAATGTCGGCGAAATTGCGCAAGGCTTGAATACCGCCCGACGTTGCGCACGCGCCAATGGTTACCAGACGGCGGGATTGCGCGCGGACTTCCAGTATCCGTTGCAGGGGCATTGTCAGAGGAAAACCGCTTGAGCTCGCGATTCAAGCTGGTTAACTTTTCTGAATGACAAATCCATTCCGGTATTTCAAAACATCACCTGAGATTATCCGCCTTGCGGTGATGATGTACGTCCGTTTCCCACTTTCA
>JAVKCY010000018.1:0-4272 GCA_040223265.1 Parvibaculum sp.
CCGGTGCGGTAGACGATACGGTCGCTTTTGCGAAAGAACGGTTTCGGAACCAGACGACCGGTGCCGGGCTTGGCCCACGTCTTGCCAAAAGCTGGCGTGGGTCAAGGTTTCCGCGTGGCGCAGTCAGCATGGGGGCTGCCGGGAATGTGTTCTCGAAGGCCGACCGGATTGTCGCTGCCTTCTCCAAAGGGGCGGGTGAGACCATTCGGTCGGGCAACGGGTTCTACCTCGCCATCCCGACAGAGGCCGCACCGAAGCGGGGTGACAATCGAAAGCGCATCAGCCCGTCCAACTTCCCGGAATGGAAGCTCGGGCCGTTGCGGTTTGTGCCGCTGCCGCGTGGTCGGGGCATGCTGGTCGTGGACAATCAACGGGCCTCCATCTCGCGCAAGACAGGGCAGGTGCGCGGATTTCGTCCCGCATCAAAACGGGCACGGGAAACGGGCGTCGGGCTCGCGACCGTGATTATGTTTTTTCTGGTGCCGCAGATCCGGCTAAAGCGTGCCTTCAACATTGAAGCGGTGCAGCGGTCAGGTGATGAGTTTCTTTTGCGCTCGCTTGAGCGTCACTTTCGCTTGATTGATGACGGGGTGGATGCATGAGCCAGCGTGAACCCATTTTGCAAGCGCTTGAGACCATGCTCATTGGAGCCTTGTCGGACGTTCATTTTTCGCGGAACGAAACCCGAGCCGATGATATTAGCGCGGGTGCGGCGAATGTCTCATTGTTCGATGGCGCGCCGCGCGAGGTCGAGGCCCTCCTTGGCGATGGCTATGCGGTTGAGCATGCGGCGGAACTCGAGATCACTTTGGCGGAGGTGGATCAGGCGATCCGCGATCAACGTTTTTCCGACCTGATCGACGCCGTGCATGACGCAGTGGCAGGCGATCCAACCCTTGGCGGTCTCGTCGATCATATGGAAGTGGAAGCCGTGTCAGACCCGCTCGAAGCAGGGATTGAAGGCATGTCCGGGGTGAAAGCCGGGCTGGTGCCGATTGTCTTTTGGTATGTCGCGACCCGCGCGACTGGCTGATTTTTCTATGGGAGAGAATGATGGTGAAGAAACAAGCGGCTCCGGCGACGGAGACGAAGGAGACGGCTCGCGCGGGTGAGGATCGCAGAGAGCCCCTCATGGTGCGACTTGTCTTGCTGGATCATTTGGCGGGGCTTGGTGCTCATGGCGCAGTGATCGAACTGAATGAGACAGAAGCGGCGGCGCTTTTTGATGTGGGTGCCGCTCGCCCGGCAAATGAGCGCGATGTCGCGCTTGCGCAACGTTAACAGGAGACGGACACATGGGCCAAATACATGGTGCGCTTTCAAATCTCTATTACAAGAAGGCTGGAAGCTTTGGCGATGTGCCGGGCGGGAATTATGCGAAGCTTGCCTTTTATTCCTCTACGCTTGCTGCATCTCGCCCGTTGGAAGAAGACCCGGTTCTGGGGCGCGGTGCGTGGGACCCGGCAGATGCTGTCGAGGGCGTGACGGACCATGCGGGTCAGCTTGCGGTACCGCTTTGCGTCAATCAGCTTGGTCATTGGTTCACATTGCTGCTCGGCGAGCCGGTCACGACTGATGATACGGGTGGCGATTACACGCATGTCTGGAAGAGCGGCGGACTAACATTGGTGAATGGTGTTGCGGAGCTTGAGTTGCGCAATGATATCGTGCACCAGCACATTGGGCTTATGGCGAACAGTCTGTCGCTCAGTACAGCGCGCTCCGGGGGCTACGGTCGGGCAAACTTCGACCTGGTGGGTCAGAAGGAAGTGAAGCTTGGGGCGAGTGCGGCGGGCGTACCGACGTCTGTCCCTCTTGACCAATTGCTCGCCTTCAAAGGTCAGCTGTTGATCGATGATGTCGCCGTCGCAAGTGTCACGCAGGCAGATCTCAGTTTTACAAATAATCTTTCTGGGCAAGAAGGGCTGAACGTCGAGGGGTTGCAATCAGGCTTTGAACGCGGTGTGCCGGCGGCCACCGGGAGCCTGACTGCGCGCTATACGGACGCGACACTTTTCGACATGTCGGACCAGCACACGCCATTTGCGCTTGAGCTCAAATGGGCAAAGGCGGCGAACAAGTCTCTCTCCATTCGTGCGGGTCGGGTAAAAATGCCGAAAGCGCAAGTCGGACTTCAGGGCCCGGGTGGCGTTTCTGTTAGCTACAATTTCACCGGCGCGGCGGACCCTGCAGAAGCGGATGGCCGTATGTTGGTTGTGACGCTTAAAAATCAGACTTTGGGGTACGCATGAGCCTGCGCCTCGGGTTGCCCCGCGAAAATTATTGGCTGGATCTCGCGCACGGCGTGCGCGTTGAGGTGCGTCCCCTCTCGTCAGTGATCTATCAGGCAGCCCGGTTCAAAGCGTCTGATCGACTGCGACGGACCATGGCTGAACAGCAGGAGATTACAGCGCTTGGTGGTGTGATCTCTGGTTTGCCGGACCTTGAGGACCTTGTGGCAGCTGGCGCGATGCTGCAGACGCTCATTGCCCGCGAGCTTGCGCACCTTGGCATGTGTACTTGGGAGGGTGTGGTCGATGCGACGGGTGACCCCGCCCCATGCAGCCATGCCACTCGGGAAGAGCTCATGATGGTGCCAGGCATCGCCGATGAGTTTGTTGAAAAGTACACCGCTCCCATCCTCGCTCTCTTTGCCGAGGGAAAAGGATTGCCTCCCTCGCTGAATGGCAATTCGGGGGAGGCGGGGACTATTGCCGAGGCTGTGTAGCCGAAAAGACTGACGCGGCGCGATGTGATGTCGCGCCGGAAAACCTTGCGGCGCTTGGCGAATACCTGCGATGCGATGCGTGCCCTGTTGTGGTGCATCGGCCAAAAACGTTGGAAGGGCAACGGGTGTGGCGTTGCGTTCAGGCATCCGGCGTCTGGCAGCGCGCCGGGCTCGACGGCCAGATCACGGGGCTTGATGTTGCCGAACTTGACGCACGGTTGAAGTTTGCGGCGGGTGCCGAGCTTTCGCCCGCGCTTTTGCATCTTGTGGAGCAGGTGGAGCAAGGCGTCCTTCGGGGACTTGCAAAAAAGAGGGAGGCAAGCGATGGCGCGTGAGATCCAGCTGCGTTGGTCGTCCAAAGATCACAAGGTCGTGGAGGAAGCGCTCACCCAAATGGGGGAGCGCGGCGCGCGGGCGCTCAAGCGGCTGGAGGATGCAAGCAAGCCCGCGTCGAAATCTCTCTCCGCGCTCGACGGGGTGGCTGGTGATGTCAAATCTTCGCTTACCCAATTCACGGGCTCGCTCGGGCCACTTGGTGCTGGCTTGCAGCGGCTTGGCCCTTTGGGGCTTGCGGCGGGTGCGGGGATTGGGGCGCTGGCGCTTGGGTTTAACGCTGCACTCGATCAGGCGCGCGCTGCGACTGAATTTTCCGCCGAGCTCGAGGCTTCTGCCCGGCGGGCGGGGGTGACGATCGAAGCCTTTCAAGAGCTCACCTTTGTGGGGCGCGAGCTCCGCATCACCCAAGAAGCGCTTTTTGACGGCTTTAAGGAGCTCAATCTTCGGGCCGACGAGTTTGCGGTCACCGGGGCCGGGGCGGCGGCGGAAGCCTACCAGCGTCTCGGCCTTTCACAAGGCGAAGTCAATTCTCTGCTCTCGGATAGCGACTTGCTCTTCGAAGAGGTGATCCGGCGCATGGAAGGTCTTGATGATGCGGCGCAAATCCGTCTCGCAGATGAGCTTTTCGGTGGTCAGGGCGGTGAGCAATTTGTCTCTCTTGTGCGTGCGGGCGCGGACGAGATTAACCGGCTTCGCGCTGAGGCTCGCTCGCTCGGGGCCGTTGTGGATGGAGAGCTCATCCGACGCGGTGCGGATTTTAACGCTGAGCTTGAGAAGATGAACCATGTGATTGACGTGCAGCTTAATGCTGCCTTTGTTGATCTCGCACCGCTCCTGATCGAGACGGCGGGTCTTTTTGCAGATGTGGCGAGGTGGGCTTCTGCCTTTGCCGATGCTGTTCGAGAAATCCCGGAGAAGACAACCTACACACTAGAGGCGCGACTTCCTGACGCACAGGCAGAGCTCGCCGCTGCGCGACAGCAGCTTGAAGAGGAGCTTGAACGACGGCAAAGCGGTGACAGATCGTTGTTTGAAATGTTTGTGGGGAATCTGCCGGGGCAGCATCCAGAGAATATAAAGAAGATTATCGAGGATTTAGATTCTGAAATCGTTGCGATCGAGAGCGAACTCGCTGCCCGGCAAGCGGCGCGACGGGACGCGGGTGCCTCCTCCGGATCGCGGGCTGCGGGTGGAGAAGGAAGTTCGAT